>JANSYR010000001.1:0-600000 GCA_024742285.1 bacterium
GAGAGGCCCGGCCGCGCCGGATCCAGCGGTACCGCTGTACCCGTTGCGGCCGCTACTTCAGTTCACAGACCTTCTCTCCGTCCTACTGGCTGAGGCGCGGCGATCTCCTCGAGGACGTGTTCCACCTCCTCGTGAGCTGTGCGGGCTTCCGCCAGATCGCCCGGGCCAAGCGCGTCTCGCACTCGACCGTTCGCCGGCTCAGCGATCGGCTCGGCCGACACTGCCTTCTGTTCCACGAGTCCATGAGGCCGAAGACGTGTCCGAACGAGCCTCTCGTTCTGGACGGCTTCCGGACCTTCGAGCACAGCCAGTACTGGCCGATGGACGTGAACCTGGTCGTTGGAAAGAGCCTGTTCGTCTACGGCTTCAACGATGCCGAGCTCAGGCGAAGCGGCACGATGAGGCCGTCTCAGGCCGTGAAACGGCAGATCCTGGAGAAGAAGTATGGGTGTCCGGACCCGCAGGCGACGCGGAAGCGGGTGGAGGAGCTGCTCCGCCGCGTCGTCCCGCCGAGGGGCGTCGTGGAGCTCCATTCAGACGAGCACCAAGCCTATCCGAGGGCGATGGCGCGTCTCACGGATCGGACGTTCGTTCATGGGCAGACGAGTTCCAAAGAAGCACGGACACCGGAGAACCCGCTCTTCCCGGTGAATCTCTCGGACCTCTTGATCCGTCACTGCAGTGCGAACCACAAGCGGGAGACGATCGCGTTCTCGAAGCGGCGGCAGTCGGCGCTTTACCGGATGGCGATCTGGGCGGTGTGGCGGAACTACCTGAAGGATCGGTCGGAGAACCGGCGGAAGGGGACGCCGGCGCAGGCGTTGGGGATCACGAGGCGGGCGCTGGAGGTGAAGGACGTCCTGAGTGAGCGGCTATTCGCGGGGCGGATCCCTTCGATCCGGGGCTGGCTGGCGGAATGCTACTTCGGTCGGATCCGGACGCGGGCGATCGAGCACTGCCGAGAGCATCGGGCGAGGTTCGCGATCTAGCGAAATCGGCTGGCAAACGCTGTCGTACGGAGGATCGAATCCGATAAAGGCGCAGTCCTCAGTCCACGTGTCTTCCCCTGAGCAGGGGGCCGACACGCCCGCCGTCCCGGATCCTTCACGACCGCCCGCCCCTCAGCCGTAGAGCATCGCCTGGACTTCCGCGTGATCGTCGGCCTTCTTCCAGCGGGCCTGCAGCTCCCGCGCGACGCGCAGCGCCTTCGCCTCGTCCCCGTCTTCGAGTGCGGCGCGGATGCGGTCGAGCACCCGCCCCCGAACCTCCTGCGAAACGCGCTTCGTCTCCATGGCTCCGTCTCCCCTCTCACGAAGAGGATCGGACAGAGAGCGGAATCCAAGCGTGAACGCGTTCACGCAAGGCCACTTTTTTCGTGCGAATCCGCCTACGGACGGCTCTCCGGCAGCGAATAGGCCACGTACGTCGAGCCCGAGGGCCGGCCGAGCTTTCCGCCACCCGCCGCGACCACCAGGAACTGCCGACCGCCCACCGAGTAGGTCGCCGGCGTCGCGAATCCCGAAGCGGGCAGCGGCGTCTCCCAGACGACCTCTCCCGTCGCCTTGTCGAAGGCGCGAAGGGTCTCGTCTGCACTCGCGGCGATGAAGAGGAGGCCGCCGGCGGTCACGACCGGGCCGCCGTAGTTCTCGGTCCCGGCGCCGGTGATCCCGCGCTCGGCGAGATGCGGATAGTCGCCCAGCGGCACCTGCCAGCGGATCTCCCCGGCCGCCACGTCGATGGCGGTCAGCGTGCCGAAGGGAGGCGAGTTGATCGGGACGCCTTCTTCGTCGCGCAGATAGGTGTAGCCTCGTGCCACGTACGGCGCGCTGCTCCCCGGGCGGGCGTCGAGGGTCGCCAGCGCTTTCTTCTCGTCGTCGGGATCGGAGACGTAGGCGGTAAGACGCTCGAGGATCGGCAGAGGAATGTGCACGAAACCGGGCATGCGTCCGCCCCCCAGCGCCAGTCGCGTCAGGATCTCGAGGTTCGTCCGCTGCTCGCCGACGTCCCGGATCGCCGGGCCGACGCCGGTTCCCTCGAGATCCGCCCCGTGGCAGACGGCGCAGTTCTCGAGATAGACGCTCCGGGGATTCACGTCCTTCGGCGCCTCCATCATCGTCATCACGCCGCCGACCTCGTTCGCGTTCACGTAGAGGAGCCCCGTCTCGGCGTCCCACGCCGCCCCGCCCCACTCTGCGCCGCCATCGAAGCCCGGGTACATGACCGATCCCTCGAGGCTCGGCGGGATGTAGTTCTCGCCCATTCGCATGCCGGCGAGGCGCGCGATCTGGCCGGCCCGGAACCCCTCGGCCCGGCGATCGTCGTCGATCCGCTCCAGATCCATGGCCTGCCGCGTGAAGGGCGGCGGCGCGGTCGGGAAGGGCTGGGTCTTCGCGACCCACTCGTCCGGGAGGATCGGGGCGTGGACGGGACGCTCTTCGATCGGGAAGACCGGCTCTCCGGTCACGCGGTCGAAGACGAAGAGATGTCCGCTCTTGGTCGTCTGGGTGATCGCGTCGATCCGCTCTCCGTCCCGCTCGATCGTGACGAGATTCGGAGGCGCCGGCAGATCGCGATCCCAGAGGTCGTGATGCACGATCTGGAAATGCCAGCGACGCTCGCCGGTCCGGGCGTCGAGGGCGAGCAGGGAGTTCGCGTAGAGGTTGTCGCCCGGTCGATCTCCGCCCCAGAAATCCGGCGTGGCCGATCCCGTCGGCAGGTAGACGATCCCGCGCTCCCGATCGAGGGTCACGCCGGACCAGGAGTTGGCCCCGCCGCGCTCGCGCCAGGCGCCTTCGGGCCAGCTGTCCGCTCCGAACTCTCCGTCGTGCGGAATCGTATGGAAGCTCCAGCGCAGCGCACCCGTATGGAGATCGAAGGCGCGCACGTCTCCGGGCGCGGCCCCGTCGACCTCGCCGACCTTCGTTCCGAGGATGAGCAGGTCTTCGAACACGACGCCCGGCGTAGGCGATCCGACGTCCGAGGCTTCGAGACCGTGGGACAGGCCCGTTCGCAGATCGACGCGTCCGCCGTCCCCGAACCCCGGAGTGGGCTGCCCCGTGCCGGCGTCGAGCATCCACAGGTCCTGCCCCGACGCGGCCAGGATCCGCCCGCCCTCGGGCCCGGCCCAATAGACGACGCCGCGATTGTGTCCCTGCGCCGCGCTGCCGTGGGCCGTCGGATCGAAGCGCCAGAGCTCCTCTCCGGTCGCGGCATCGAGGGCGAAGGGATGGGAACGTGGTGTGGTTCCGTAGAGGACGCCGTCGACCACGATCGGGTTGCACTGGATCTGGCTGAGGCTGCCTTCGATGGGCCCCGTGTCGTAGGTCCAGACCCGCTCGAGGAGATGGACGGTGTCGAGGGAGATCTGGTCGAGGGGCGCGTAGTGGGATCGACGTTCGTCGCCGAGATAGACGCGCCACTCCCAGTCGGTCACGGGCGCCGGCGCCTCCGTCGGCTCCCCGCGCACACAGCTCGTCAAGCCGAGAACCGCGACTCCCAGCGCCACCCCGAAAACCCGCATGCCACCCTCCTACCCGCTTCGCGCGAGAGGAACAGCATAGGACGACGGCGGCGACGAGCGAGGTCGGTTCTAGCGGGCGGGTCGCAGCGGAGGGTCGACGCGACGGAGCCGGATCGGGCCCCGCGCGGTCGACGCGTCGACGACGGATCCTCGCTGGAGCATCTCGAGCTCCCCGCGGACGATCAGCCGGCGCGCAGCTTCGCGGACGGGCTCCATCCAGTCGCGCCAGTCCTCGCCGCCCACCGCGCGTGCGACCTCGGACGGACAGAACGTCGCGCCGGCGGCCGCCCGAGCGGCGCGCGTCGTGAGTGCGCGCTCGATCTCCCGATCACGTCGCCCGAGCTTGTTCCGTCGGCACTTCTCGCCGCAGTAGGCGATCTGATCCCACTCCGAGGCCCACTTCCGGCGCCACTCGATCCGCCGGCCGCAACGACGGCAGAAGCGATCTTCCTGGACCGTCGCCATCGATCACAATGCCTGTGCGCCGAACACGGCTTCGATCGACTCGAGCAGCCCGTCTACGAGCTCGTGTGGATGCCGGTCGCCCGCGTCGTAGCGAACCGTCGCCGCCGAGAGGATCTCGGACCGGACGCCGTGGAGCGGCGCGAGATCGTCGGGGTTGCGGAAGGCGAAGGGCTGGTTGCCGAGCAGCCAGCGGCCGCCCCGGTGGATCTCCTTCTCGATCCGATCCAGTAGATACGTCGCTGGACGTTCGACGTAGACGAACTCCATGCGTCGACCAAAGAGCGAGCGCGCGTCCCGACTCGGCCAGGCCGCATCGAGGACGACGACGGACGACGGACGCTGGAGCGCACACGCCTCGAGCACATTGCGCGCACGCCTCGACACCGCGTCGACGCTCGTCCTCGCCACGAGGTCGGCGATGCTCGTACCCACCTCGTGTTCGATTCGCCGGTCCACCTCCACGAAGGGCAGGCCCGTGCGCGCGGCGAGCATCCGGCCCACCATCCGCGCACCGGATCCCAGCTGACCACCGATCAGGATCGGACGGGAGAGCACGATTCTCGGGTGCGGCGAGTAGTAGTCGTCGTTCATGCGAACGTCTCCGGTTCGAGCCGCCCTCCCGCGCGGAGCGTCGCGAGGGCGTGCTCGCGCACACGCCGATCCGCAGCGCGTCGATCGTCACCGCGCTTCGCGAGACTTCGGAGCGGCATCGCCATCCGCACGTTCCCTTCGAGCGTCCCCTCGTTTCGCTCCAGGAAGGACCAGTAGAGCGGCGTGAGCGGACAATCCTTCTTGGGCGAGAAAGCGCACGTCTTGCAGTAGTCGGACATGCGGTCGATGTAGGCGGCGCCGGACACGTAGGGCTTCGTCACGAAGAGATCGCCCAGGCCGTAGGTCCCCATGCCGATCACGTTCGGCTCCACCACCCAGTCGTAGGCATCGACGTAGGCGACCCAGAACCAGTCGCTCAGCGCGCGCGGATCGAGGCCGAGGAGCGTCGCGATGTTCGAGAGCACCATCAGGCGGGTGATGTGGTGGCCGTAGCCGGTCTGCCAGACCTCCTCGACGACGTGGTCGAGACAAGCGAGTCCAGACGGCGTGCCCCACCAGGCGTCCGGCAGCGGCTCGCTCGCATCGAGGGCGTTCGTCGTGGCGGAGGCATCCAGCTTCCGGAAGCCGTCCGTCTCGAAATGGACGTGCCGCATGAACTCGCGCCAGCCGAGAATCTGCCGAACGAAGCCCTCCTGACTGGCGAGCGGGAGATCGAGCGCGAGCGCATCGTCCACGACGTCTCGAGGCAGCAGGCGGCCGTTGTTCATCAGCGCCGAGATCCGGGTGTGGAAGAGGCCCGCCGACTTCGTCGACATCGCGTCTTCGTAGGGTCCGAAAGATCGGAGACAGGACGCCTTCGCCCAGGCCCATGCCCGGTCCGCATCCGCGCGACTCGCCGGAAGCGCCTCGACGTCCAGCTCGCCCGGATGGTCCGCGAACCGATCGGCGACGAGCGCGACGACTTCCTGCTTGACCTCGTCGACTTCGAAGACCGGCGGATCCGGCGCCGGCGGCTCGCCCTTCCAGGCCTTCCGATTGTCGGCATCGAAGCTGTATTTCCCGCCGACGGGCTTCTTGGCCTCCATCAGGATGCCCGAGTCCTGGCGGACGCGGCGATAGAAGCGGTCCATGCGCCATTGCTTGCCGCCCGCGAACGCCGCGCCGAACTGATCGCGCGTCGTGAGCCAGGTCTCGTTCGGGACGACGTCGATCCGGCCCGCCTCGACGAGCCCCGCGAGTCGCGACCGGAGCTCGTACTCTGCCGCCTCCATCATCCGCAGCGGGCCGAGCTCGAGGATCACCGGCGCCAGCAGCTCGTCGTAGGGGGCCTCCCCGAAGACGTACCGGACGGCGACGCCGCGCTCCGCCTGCTCGAGGGCGAAATGGCGCTGGCTCGCGAGGACCATCGCGAGCTTCTGCTTGTGATAGGGACGCTGGCGTGGCTTCCACGTGGTCTCGACCAGGACGATGCCGATCTCGGATGCCGGCTCGATGGCCAGGGGACCCACGCGATCGGTGAGCTGGTCGTAGGGAACGAAGATCCAGCGACGGACCCGCGACGGGTCGGCCACGTTGGCGGCACGAAGGCGCTCGAGAAAGGCGCTCATGTCGAAGCGGCCGTGGAGCGCGACCCGCGCGCCCACGCCACGGTCGGGCCGATCCCGGCGACGTGGGCCACCTCGTGGGCCGTGAACCCTTCCCGTCCGACCTCCTCCATCAGCGGATATTGCACGCCCTGAACCCGCCAGCAGAGCCCCACCCGGTGCCAGGTGGCTGCGAGATGGACGAGCAGGAGGAACTGGGGCACGGCGGTCTAGCCTCCGGGAAGCGTTCGCTGGACCCTAACTCCTGACTGCCCGGCGAGAAGGGTCGCGCTGGACGAGACAGCCGGCGAACCCGAGCGTAGGGTCCGGCGAAACCGCGCACTCGCCTCACGGGGGAGAGCGGGAGGGACCCATGGCCTATTTCCACACGACGATCGCGACGAGTGCCGACCCGCACACCGCCTTCCGATACCTCGCCGACTTCTCGAACGCGGCCGAGTGGGACCCGAGCGTCCCCCGCGCGCTACGGCTCGACGAGGGTCCGATCGGCGAGGGCGCGCGATTCCGCGTCGAGCTGGCGCTCGACCGACGAATCGTGCCGATCCTCTACACGCTGGAACGTTGCGAGGCGGATCGCCTCCTCGTGTTCCGCGCCGACGAGCCCTGGTTCCGCTCCCTCGACACGATCGAGCTCGCAGCTCGGCCCGGCGGGACCGAGATCCGCTACGACGCCGACCTGCGACTGGAGGGGGTGGCCTTCCTGCTCGACCCGCTCGTCCACGTGGGCTTCCAGTTCTCGGGCCAACGCTCCGCGGACGGCCTGCGCCGCGCGCTGAACACCCTGCCTCGGACGCAGGAGACCGAGCCATCCGGCCCCCGCCTCGTCCCGGCGGAGGAGGAGCGCGCCGCGGAATCGGTCGCGAGCGAGGGGCCGCCGGAGGCGGAGCCGGACGCCGCCTACCTCGGTCGCTGACACGTGGGGCAGACATAGATCCGACGACCCGCGAGGTCGAAGCGGACGATCGTGTCGTCACACCGTCGACACGCCTTTTTCGCACGAGCGAATACCCAGTGTCGAGAGCGCGCCCACGACTGTCCCGCGCGACGGAGCGCTGCCGCGCGCGAGGCCGGGAGCGTCACGCCGCCCGTCTCGTACGCCCGCCGCGCCATCTTGATCGTGGCGCGACCGAGTCGCTTCCGATCCGCGGGCGTCAGGTCCACCGGACGCTGGTCCGGATGGATGCGCGCATCGAAGGCGATCTCCGAGCGGAGATAGTTCCCGAGGCCCGCGACGAACGACTGGTCGAGGAGCAGCCCGCCGAGGCCCCGCCGCCGGAAGCGCGGATCTTCCAGGCGTTGGGCGACGGTGGCCGCGTCGAGCTCGGGGTCAAGGGCATCCGGCCCGAGCTTCGCCAGGTAGGGATGCATCGAGAGTCCGACCTCGTCGAGAACGTCGATCTCGGAGGCGCTGTAGAGCAGGGCCCAGCGGTCGTGCGTCTCGATCGCCAGGCGCAGCTGCCGACGCGTCGCGGGAAGCGAACCCGCCGGCCGAACGTACCAGCGACCGTAGAGCTGGTTGTGGCTGTAGAGCGTCAGGCCATTGTCGAAGCCGATCAACATCGCCTTGCCGCGCGGTCGGACCGACACCACACGGGCGTCCTCGAAGGCGGCCCCTCGACGGAAAAGGTGCGGCAGGCCGAAGTGGACGCGCTCGACGCGCTTGTCCAACACTGCCTCGCGGATCCGATCCGCTTCCCGTGCGATCTCCGGTCCCTCCGGCACCCTCGTCTCCCCTCGTTCCCGTCGCGATCCGACCGTGGATTCAGCTCGCGCCCGGAAGCGCCTCGCACGCCGCGAGGACGCCGCTCCAGGCACGAGCGTGCCCGACGATCGCCGCGCGAAGCGAGCCCGCGACGCCTGGATCGCTCTCCGACCCGGCGACCGCAACGCGATACGCCTGCATCGAGGCACTCGCCTCGATCGGATCCAGCGCTTCGAAGGCCGCCCGTACGCCTTCGGCCAGTCCCTGGGCGTCCCGATCGAGGTCGGCGAGCGGCCCCCGCACCGGTACGAAACGCTCCGAGAAGATCCGCACGAGCTGCCGCGCCGCGGCCGAGCAACGGTCGGCCGGCACCGTCGCGACCAGTGCCGCGATCCGTTCGAGCTCGCTCGTCGCCGCCGCTGCGTCGCGCAACCGCGGCCCCGCGGCGGGATCGTCCCGGAGCTGTTCGAACGCATCCTGGAGCGCGTCGACGTCTCGGATGCGCATCGCCGAGGCGGCGGCCAGGAGCTGGCGCGCCCCGTCCTTCGGATCGCGCCCGCCGATCAACGCCGCGGGTCCCGACGAAAGAAACCGCTCGAGGTCCTCGTCGAGCCAGATCGCGTTCCATGCGTGACGCGAGAGCGCTCCCTGCTTGGCCACCAGGATCCCGGCCAGGCGATCGGCGCGTTCCTCGCCGAGCGTGGGAAGGCAGGCCTCGACCGCTCCGATCACGTCCAGCTCGTGCGCGAGTCGGCGCGTCGGCTGGAGCACGCGACCGAGTGCCGCGTTTCGGCTTGCGACCACTTCGGAGAGTCGGCAACCGATCGTGGCCAGGAAATCGAAGGGGCCGATCGTGTGATCGTCGACGGCCATGATCCGTTCGCGGCGAGGCGGGAGCGCGACGACGCGCGTCTCGACCGGCGAAGCCTCCCGGTTGAGCAGATCCTCGACGCCGGCGCGGACGTAGCGGAGTCGAACCGCCGTCGAGGGTTCCCCACAGCTCACGAGCCCGAGTGCCGACATCAGGAGCGCCCATCCACGCAGGGCGAGGCGGCTCACCAGATCGCGACGGCGCGAGGCTCTGCGGTGCGCAAGGGGTCGACCCGGCATGCGCAGACTCTAGCTTCTGCGCGGGGCGGGGACGCGGTTCTCGCGCTAGGTCAGGCCGAAGAGCCGGCGTGCGTTGCCCGCGAGGATCTTCCGTTTGTCCTCGTCCGGGAGCGCGCTGTCCAGGATCTGCGGCAGGAGATGGCTGATCCGGCGTCCGACGGGCGTGGAATAGAGGTCGGTCCCGAAGACCACTCGGTCCGCGCCGAACGCGCGGGCGAAGTCTTCGATGAAGTCGAAGTTGTAGCTGAGGCTCGTGTCGAAGAGGATGTTGGGCGCGACCTCCGCGATGAAGAAGCACTCGCGCGTCGCTTCATACGAAGAGAACGGATCGAGGGCGAGCACCGGCGTGTCCGGGATCGAGCGCGCGAGGACCGCGAGCTTCCAGAGCGCTTCCTCCGGCGTCTCGTTCATCGCGTGGACGACGGGAACGAGACCCAGCTCGGCCATCCGCTCGACGTAGGCGAGGATCCAACGGCTATCGAGGGAGACGCCCTGGAAACGCGTATGGAAGCTGATGCCCGCCAGGCCCAGCTCGTTCCGCGCGCGTTCGAGCTCCGCCAGACTCGCTTCCCCGTCTCTCGGTTCGACGATCCCGATCGCGGCGGGAAAGCGGTCGGGACGAGCATCGCGGTAGCGCGCGATCGCATCGTTCTCCGCGCGGGTATCGGCGATCCCGTTCGCTCGTTCGTAGCCGTGGCCCGGAATCACGATCGCTCGTTCGACGTCCGCCGCGTCCATGATGCGCAGCCGGTCCTCGAGCTCGCGCACGCGATAGACCTCGGTCTCGGCATCGGGGGCCGACGAGAGGTCTCCGCCCAGGGCGCGAAAGGCGTTGCCGACGTGGTGGTGCACGTCGAGGACTTCGAACCCGTCTGAGGCGGCAACCATCGCTTCTCCTTGCCGGAACCGGAGGCGAACTCGCTCCTGTACGAACGAACGCGACCGACCCTTCGAGCTGCCGAGCTGGATCGAGCTATCGCGCCCCTGAAATCGAGACCGTGTCCGTGTCCGCGCCCGATCGCAGGATCCGACCCGGAAGCGCCTCGGTCGCGCGACCATCGACGACGATCGCTTCGCCGTTCACGAAGACACGGCGAATCCCCGTCGACTCGGCGAAGAGGCGTGCGGAGTCGCCTGGGAGGTCGTTGCGCTCGTGAATCATGCCGCTCCCGATCTCCTCGGGATCGAAGAGCACGAGATCCGCGTGATAGCCCTCCACGATCCGACCGCGGCCCCGCAGGCCGAAGAGCCGGGCGGGCCGATCCGTGAGGGCCTGGACCGCCTTCTCGATCGGCCAGAGCTTCCGCCCTCGGAGACAGTCCGCCAGGAAATCCGTCGTATACGGTGCGCCGCACATGCGATCGAGGTGGGCCCCCGCGTCCGAACCACCGAGGAGCGTGTGCCCGTTCTCCCAGGCCTGGCGTCGGAGCGCCCAGCTCTCGGCGTCGTCGTCCGGGGGATCGGGCCAGAGAACCGTCCGCAGGTCGTCTTCGAGGACGATGTCGATCAGCGTGTCGAAGTCGTCGGCGCCGCGCTCCGCCGCGATCTCCTTGACCAGCCGCCCGGTGAGCCCTTCGTTCGCGGAAGCAAACGTCTCGCCGATCCGGAAGTTCGGGAAGTCCGCGACGCGGGCGAAGACGCCGGCCTCCGGCGAACGCGAGCCTTCGAGGAGGCTCGCGCGGACGTCGGGCTTGCGGAGCTCCGCCATCCGCTCCTCGAGCGGAAGCGAGAGGATCGACCGCCAGCCCGGCAGCTGGTGGATCGGTGAATAGGTCAGGAAGCTCATCGTCAAGCCGACGAGCGTCGGCATCGTGAGCGCGACGACCTCGGCGCCCTGCTCCGCCGCCCTCTCCTGGGCGCCGAGCTGATTCGCGAAACGATCCGGCTCCTTCGAGTCGATCGTGAACACGTTCCAGTTGAGCGGCCGTCCCGCGCGCAGGGACATCCGCGTCATCAGGTCGACCTCGGCGTCGGCGAAGCCGTGGAGACAGCCGTCGGTGATGAACTCGAGGGTCGTGCCCTCGTGCTCCCCGGTCACGTCGCAGAGGGTGAGCAGCTCCTCCTCGCTCGCGGCCCGGGAAGGAACGGGCGCGCCGTCGCCATCGCTGTGGGTGAACGATCGCGAGGACGAGAGACCGAGGGCGCCGCTCCCGATCGAATCCCGTAGCAGGGCGGACATCGCTTCGACCTCGTCGTCGGTCGCCTCGTTGCCGACCGCGCGGTCGCCCATCACCGTCCGCCGGAGGGCGCAGTGTCCGACCAGGAAGCCCGCATTGACCGCCGTCTTCCCGTCGAGCCGCGCGAGCCATTCCCCGAAGCTCCGCCAGTCCCACTCGATCCCCTGTTCGAGGGCCTCGAGGGGCATCCCTTCCACGACCGACATCATGCGCCGGATGTAGTCCGCGTCGTCGGGCCCGAGCGGCGCGATCGAGAAGCCGCAGTTGCCTCCGATGATCGTGGTGACCCCGTGGAGATTCGAAGGCGAGGCGCTCGGATCCCAGGCGAGCTGGGCATCGTAGTGGGTGTGCGGATCGACGAAGCCGGGTGTGAGCATGAGCCCGCTCCCGTCGATCGTCTCGAGACCGGCTTCGTCACCGGAACCGACGAACGAGATCGTTCCTCCGCGCACACCCACGTCGCCGACGAACCCCGGCGCTCCGGTCCCGTCGAGAATCGTGGCGCCCTTGATGACGATATCGGCCATTCCAATCGCTCCCGCGCCGCACTAGAGGCGCTTCAGGATCGCTCCCTGCGAGTTGAAGAAGAATCCACCGCACCCGATCAGCGCCGTCTTCGCGTCGTGGACCTGCCGCTCGCCGGCGTCGCCCCGCAGCTGCGTCACCGCTTCCCGCAGATGCCCCGTTCCCCGGGACGCCCCCTCGGACAGGGAGCCGCCGTGGGGATTCATCGGCACGCGGCCGTCGATCATCACGCAACCGAGCTCATCGTCCCAGTTGTCCTGCATCCACTGCCCCGCCTGCCCGGGCTTCGCGAAGCCCATGTTCTCGATCCAGCCGAGGGTGATGATGCTGAAGCCGTCGTAGGGGAAGAACACGTCGACGTCGTCGATCCAGACGTCGCTCCGCTCCTTGAGCGCCTCGACGACGACGTGCTGACCGTGTCGCGCGAGGGACGGCAGCTGGTCCTCGTCGTTCTCGCCGACCATGCCCGCCGTCGCCGCATGCACGACGACGGGGTTCTTCGTGAGCTTCTTCGCCTTCTCCGTCGTCGTCAGGATGAACGCGTCGGCGCCGTCGACCGGGATGTCCATGTCGAGCATGCAGAGCGGATCCCGGATCATGCGCGCCTCGAGGTACGCTTCCATCGTGAGCGGCGTCTTCATCGCCGCCTTCGGGTTCCTCGCCGCGTTCGCGCGCATGTTGAGCGCCACCCGGCCGAAGGTCTCTCGCGGCACGTCGTAGTCGTGGACGTACCGCGCGGCCCAGGCGGTGTACGCCGCCGACGGGTCGATCGACTCGGGCATCGGCGGCGCCTTGAGTCCTCCGCCCATCATCCCGCCCAGGTAGCTCCGGAAGGGATCCTTCGCTGCCGAGCGCGAGTTCCACGGCGCGCGCGTGAAGGCGTAGTAGAGGAGAACCGTGTCGCACTGGCCCGAAAAGATCGCCGTCATCGCGTCGACGAGGGCGAAGACCGCGACCGGCATCGGGCTCGAGTGGTGCGTGATGTCGCTCAGCCCCAGGATCGACGACATCTGGTTCGCCCGGGGCGCGCCCGGCTCGAGGGCCCCGACCACACCGTCGATCTCGCTCTTGTCGATCCCCGCATCACGGATCGCCGCGATACACGCCTCGGCCCCCAGCTTCGCCGGAGAAACGCCGCCCGCGTCTCGACTGAACTCGGTCGAGCCCACGCCGACGATCGCGATCTCGTCCCGCATCGGATTTCGTCGCGCCATCGATCAGCCCTCCCGCTTCTTGAACACGGGGAAGGGATGGCCGTAGCGTTCGGTCCAGGCGAGCTCGACGGGGAGACCGATCGCGACTTCCTCGACCGGCAGATCGATGACCGTGCTGCTGAAGCGCACGCCGTCCGTGCCGTCGAGGTCGACCGCGACGACGGGATGGGGCCCCTTCGCGTAGTCGACGCCCGGCGCGGGCGCGCCCTGGCGGAGATGCATCGCGAGATGGACCGTTCCCGTCCCCGCGACCTCCGTCGGGACGAGGTTCTCCGACCAGCAACCGGGACACACCGGCTTCGGCGGGTGATGGAATCGGCTGCAGTCCGCGCAGCGGTTGATCAGGAGCTTCTCGTCGAGCCAGCCACGGAAGTGGTGCTTCGAATCGTGGGAGATCTGGACCCACGGGAAGCGCTCGACCAGCTCGGCATCGGAAACGGATTCGCTCATCTTGCCTCTGGAATGGGGTGGTGCTGACGAGACCGGCCCGTGGTCATCACCACGGGCCGGTCTCGGAAGGAGCCGAATGGACCGCGGTCAGGCCTCGGGCGTCGGCGTGATGTCCGCTTCGAGATCGAGGTCGAAGTACTTCGCCGGGTTCTCGAGGAGCATCTGGTTGCGGAAGGACTCGTCGACGCCGTCGAAGGCGTCGTCGAGGAACTTCCGCGAGTTCGGGTAGGACCCGACCGAGTGCGGGAAGTCGGAGCCGAACATCAGCCGATCGAAGGGCAGGTGATCGCGCATCGCCACGCACTTCGGGTCGCGGATGATGCCGAACCAGAAGTGATCGAGGATGTACTCCGAAGGCTTCCGCTCGAGCTTCCGGTCGAAGGAGCCCCGGAAGATCTCGTAGTTGTCGTCGATCACGAACATGCCCCAGGGCAGCCAGCTCGCGTTGACCTCGGCGAAGTAGAACTGCAGATCCGGGAAGCGGTCGAGCGCCCCGGAGCAGATCAGCTGGCTCATGTTGTACATGGGCGGCTGGCCGCTCACGCGTTGGACGATGGTTCCTGCGAAGGGATCCGGACCGACGCCGACGCCGACGCTGCTCATGTCGGGGGACATCTGACCGAAGCCGAAATGCGGCGAAAGCCTCATGCCGATCTCGAGACTGCGCTTCCAGAAGGCGTCGTCCTCGGGCTTCGAGAAGCCGGAGCCGTTCGGGAACATGTGGAGCGAGACGGAGCTGATCCCGTTGTCCTTCAGGAACTCGATCTCCGCGATCGCGTCGTCGACGCCGGTCGTCGGGACGACGCCGTTGCCGATCAGCCGATCCGGAGCGACCGCGCAGTAGTCCTTGGCGAGGAAGGTGTTGTACGCGCGGATCAGCGCGCGGTACACGTCCTTGTCCCCGATGTTCTCGATCGCTCTCGACGCGAAGATCGGCGGAAAGAGCACCTCGGCGTCGATCCCGTCGATGTCCTGCTCGCGGAGACGCTGCTCGGCGGAGCCCGCCCCTTCCGCCGCGGAGCCGTCCTCGTTGAAATAGCTGCCGCCCTCGGTCACGACCGGTCCGCGCCCGGTGATGTTCTGACCGTTCGGGATCAGCGGTTGCCCCTCGATCAGCCAGGCCTCACCGCCGGTGGCCAGCTTGACCAGTCGCGGCGCCCGGTCCTGATGGATCTCCGGCATGTACTTGACCCAGGATTCCGGCGGCGTCTCGACGTGTCCGTCTCCCGAGATGATCTGGTACTTACGGCCCATGGGGTGTCCTCCGTCGGTGGTGTCCCTCCTACGTTACACACTGGGCCGTTCGCCGCTGCCCCCCGATTTCCGCCGAGCGGAGGCCTCAGAGGAAGCTCGGACGGGTCCCGATCACCTGCTTCTCCTCGAGGGCGCGGATCTCTTCCTCCGACTGGCCGAGGCGCTCCCGGAGGATCTCCGCGTTGTGCTCCCCGAGGAGCGGCGGGAGGGTGCGGATCGCCGGCACGCCGTCGAAACGCACGGAAGAGCGCGGGTAGCCGATGCGACCCGCGAAGGGATGGTCGAGGAACTCGAGGAAGCCGCGGGCATCGAGGTGGGCGTGTCCCGGAACGTTCTCGCGCTGGTTGAGGAGCCAGCCGACCGGGACGCCCGCCGCCGAAAGGATGTCACTGATCTCGCTCGCATGTCGCCCGCGACACCACTCGGCGATCCCCCGATCGATCACGTCGGCCCCGGCGCGTCGACCGGCCTCGGTCGCGAAGGCGGGCTCCCCCGCCCACGCCGGATCGCCGAGCGCCCCGACGAGGGCGGCCCACTGCGCGTCGCTCGCGCACGCGATCGCCACCCAGCCGACCTCGTCCGGGTTCCGTTCGTCGCGACAGACGTAGACGCCCTGCGGCGAAGAGACGGGCCCGACGTTGCCTTCGCGTTCGAGGAGCACGCCGTAGGCGGACTGTTCGACGGCCTGCTCGCCGGCCAGCAGCAGGCCGACCTCGAGAAGCGAGACCTCGATCATCTGACCGCCGGCGCCCTGCGCCTTCCGCTCGAGGGCACCGAGGAGCGCGAGCACCGCGGTCATGCCCCCCACCGGATCGCAGATCCCCCGCGGCACCGTCGGCTCGCGATCGGGAAAGCCCGTGACCCAGGCGAGCCCCGAGGCCTGCTCGATCGTCATCGCGAAGCCCACACGATCCCGCCAGGGTCCGTCGAGCCCGAAGGCCGGCATCCGGATCAGGATCGCGTCCGGATTGAGCGCCTTCACCCCCGGCCCGTCGAACCCGAAGCGCTCCATCACCCGCGGCGAGAAGTTCTCGATCACCACGTCCGCCTGCCGCACGAGATCGCGTGCGAGGGCGAGCCCCTCCGCGTCGTCCAGATTCAGGGTGAGCGCCTTCTTGCCCGAATTCGCGCCGTGGAAGACCGGTGCCCACTCCCAGACGATGCCGTCCTCCGGAATGAAGCCCGAGGCGAAGCGCATGCCATCGGGGCGTTGGATCGACTCGACCTTGATGACCTCGGCGCCGAGCTCGGCGAGGGTGGACGCCGCGAAGGGACCGGCCCAGAAGGCCGTGAAGTCGACGACCTTGAGCCCCGCCAGCGGCGCGTCGCCCGCACCCACCGGAGGCCGCGCCGCGGGTCGCGGACCCAGCCCGCCCAGGATCTCGGCGTCGTGCTCGCCGAGCCCCGGCGCCTTCGTGAGCGGCGCGGCGTCGCCGTCCTCGAAGCGGAAGGGCACGCCGGGCACCCGGAAGCCCCCCGGATGCTCGCGGTAGAAGCCACGCGCGCGCATGTGATCCGTCTCGAGCACCGTCTTCCCGTTTCCGATCGGCGCGACGGGGATCCGTAGCTGGATGCAGAGCTCGACGATCTCGTCGATCGAGTGCGCGCGCGTCCATGCCTGGATCTTCGCGAGGAGCTCTTCGCGGCGTTCGTACCGGACCTGTCCCAGACAGAGCGAATCGTCCGTCACCCACTCGGGCTGCTCGACCATCACGCAGAGGTCGTGCCACTGCTGCGAGGTCTGCGTCGAGAAGCCGATCATGCCGTCGCGGGTCGGCTCGATGGAAGGGATCTCCACCATGACCGGGAAGGGCTCCCCCGGTCGCATCTGCCCCTGGATGAACTGGTAGGGCTGGAAACAGAGGATCATCGTCTCGAGCATCGACACGTCCGCGTGTCGACCGCGGCCGGTCTGGCGCGCCACGCGCCAGGCGATCGCCGCCGCGACCGAGGCGAAGTTCCCGGCGCAGTACTCACCGAGACGTCCGCCGGCCACGACGGGACCAAGATCCTCGTAGCCGCGCCCGGAGAAGGAGCCGGTCTCCGCCTGGAGCGTGAACTCCGTCGCCGCGCGGTTCGCCCAGGGTCCGTCCTGCCCGAAGGGCGTGATCGAGACGAGGCTCGCCGCGGGGTTCGCCGCCCGGATCGCCTCGAAGCCGATCCCACGCGCGTCGAGCCATCCCGGCTCGAAGCTCTCGACCACGACGTCGACGTCCGCAACCAGCCGGAGGAAGGTCGCGCGGTCCGCTTCGTCTTCGGCCAGGTCGAGCACGATGCTCTTCTTCGTCGCGTTCAGCCACTGGAAGAGCGCACCGTCTTCGCCCTCCGCCAGGGGGGCCGAACGCCCGAGCACCGCCGACGTCTTCATCCGGCGGAGCGGATCGCCGGAGGGCGGCTCGACCTTGACGATCTCCGCGCCCATGTCCGCGAGCAGGCGGGTTGCGAAGGGACCGGCGATCTCCGTGGAGAGGTCGAGAACGCGAAGGCCATCGAAGGGGGTCGGCATGCGAGCACTCCTGACGGGACGCGGCGGCGTCCGGGTTCGAGAAGATAGATCCGTCGATCGCCCCTGCCCCTAGCGGGAGTCCTCCGCCTCGCGCTCCGCGAGACGGGCCTTCACCCGCTGGTGCTCCGCCTCGTTGAGCGTGAAGCGGGCGAAGGCGAGCGCGCCGATCGCGAACGCGACCGCGGGGACGGCGCCCATCACGACGCGGATCGCCTGCTGGACGCTCTCGCTCTGGTCCTCGGCCTGCGCGTCGTAGCCGGCGACCTGGAGCACGAGGAGCCCCAGGCTCATCGCGACCGCGTTCCCGAGCTTTCGCAGGAAGTTCCAGACCGCGACGTACGCGCCTTCCTTCCGATCCCCGGTCATGAGCTCGTCGTAGTCGACGACGTCGGCCTGCACCGACGGACCGATCACGAGGGAGATGCTCGTCCCGACCCCGATCGCCAGGACCTGGAGTCGGACGATCATGATGTCGCCCTCGCCCACGAAGAGCAGCCCGAGGAAGCCGGCGATGCTGACGGCCATGCCGGCGAGCCAGATCGGCTTCTTGCCGACCCGCCGCGAGAGCCAGACCCATCCCGGCACGCAGAGGAATTGCGGCACCATCCAGTAGGCCATCATCTGCACGAGCAGCTCCGGGGCACGCACGACGTCGTCGGCCATGTAGGCACCGAGGGAAGCCACCATCCCCATGCCGAAGGAATCGATCCCGAGGACGAAGAGCAGGAGACGCGCGTGGGGATTGCGGACCACGTCGCGAAACGCCGACCCGAGCTGGATGCTGCCGCGCCCCTGGTGGCCGGCGGGCTCCGGGACGCGCCACGCCGTGATGCAGAGCATCACGGCCAAGATCGCCCCCGTCAGGATCGCGACCGGGACCTCGGCGTCCGGGTAGTCCGCGTCGTTCTGCATCACGTAGATCGACAGCAGGGCCGCGGCGAAGCCAATCACCACGAGGGCCTGCCGCCAGCCGAAGAGTCGGGTCCGTTCGTGGTAGTCGGTCGTGAGCTCGAGGCCGAACGCGATGTAGGGCACGTAGAAGGCCGTCGAAGCGGTCTCCCAGAGGATCATCGCAAAGGCGATCCAGGCGATCACCCAGATGGGATCGAGGCTCGTCGGCGGACTCCAGAGCATCACGTAGGTGACGGCGACCGGAACCGCGGCCCCCACGAGCCAGACCCGCCGTCGCCCGAATCGGGAGCGGGTCCGGTCGGAGAGATAGCCCGCCAGGGGGTCGGAGACCGCGTCCCAGAAGCGGGCCGCGAAGAGGATCACGCCGATCGTGGCCGGGGCGATCAGGAGCTCGTCGGTCGCGAACTTCGGATACCACATGCTCATCGGCATCGACATCGCGAGGTAGCCCACGAAGGGCAGCGAGTAGAAGAAGATGCGCGAGAGCGGCAGGCGATCGCTGGAATCGGACACGGCGCGCATCATCGCACAGCGACCCCGCCACCGAATCCGCTCGGCCGGGAACATGGGCCGGAAGGGCCGGATCCGCTCGGCCCCGTGCCTACCGCCGAGAGAGCCCGTAGCGACGTGCGACCGCGTCCTGTCGCTCGGCGATCTGCGCGCGGCGCATCGCCGGAGAGAACGCCGGCTCGTCGTCCGGGAAGTGATCCGCCAGCGCGTCGAGCCGGACGAGCTCGACCGTGGGCTCGTGCTCCGGCCCGAGCTCGCCGACGACGCCCTGCCACCGCAGCAGGATCTGCCCCTGCGGCGCGGACGAGGCATCGAGCCAGTTCGCCACCCCCGGATCCCGCGTCGCGATCACGAAGCGATAGCGACCGTCGGACGAGAGCCGTGCCTGCGCCGTGTTCAGGCTCGTCGTCTGGTTCACGAAATCGAGCGCCTCGAACCACTCGGTCCCGATCTGGAAGCCCTGGTAGCGCGAGCGCGAGGGGCGCGTGGTGACGAGGAGCGCGGACTCGTCGTCGACCGCGTAGCGACCGGTCCCGTTGTACTGGTTCGAGAGCCCGCCCGTCTCGCCCGTCAAGCGCCGCATCGGCCGGAGCGTGTTCGGCTCGATCCCCGTGTAGACCTGGTCCACGAGCGCCGCGTAGCCCCGGAGCGCATCCTCGAGATAGTCGGCGGCCGCCGCGATCCGCCTTGCGGCCTCGGCGTCGGTGACCGTCCCGCTCCGCGTGCCGCGCTCGCCGACCCGCTCGATCGTGAGCTCGCCCGCCTCCTCCGCGGCCCAGTCGCCGTAGGTGAAGCGGACCAGGATCCGACGCGACCCGGGCAGCAGCTCGATCCAGTTCTCGTCCCTGGGCGCGCCCCCCACGTGGATCTCGAAGCGACCTTCCGCGTCGGTCACGAGCGAATCGAGCCCGGTCGACCCGAACGCGCGCATCGGCCGGTGGATCCCGGGATAGCCCTGGTACACCTGGACGTTGAAGTCGGCGGTCGTACCCCGGCGGCCCCGGATCACGTATTCGGCGTCATCGTCGATCCGGGTGACGAGGTAGAGGTTGTCGGGATTGCCGAGGGCGAGCTTCGCGAAGCGTTCGTCCTGCGCCTGGAAGAAGGGATGCGCCGTATCCGCCCAGGCGATCTCCTCGTCGATCGCCCGTCGCAGGAGACGAAGGACGTGGAGCGCGCCTTCCGCGCCCCCGTTCGGGACCGAGGAAGCCTCGTCGACCCGCGCGATCTCGGCGCTCTCCGCGATCTGTGCAGCGAGCCGCTGGAGCGAGTCGAAGGGATCCGCCGGGTCCCGCGCCGGCGACGATTGGCAGGCGACCAGGGTGGCCGTCAGCAGTCCGATCCAGCTACAGCGGAGTCCCGGCGACCTCACGCGTCCCCGACTCCCTTCGGCCGCTTGTGCATCGGACCGTCGGGCAGACGCCCGTCGACGTCGACGAACCCGAACTCGTCCGCGAGCTCGCGCGACACGAGGGCACGACCCGTCCGCTCGATCACTTTTTCGTCCGCGGCGAGGGCGGCGACCGCGCGGCCCGTGAAGAAGAGCGACTCCGCCTTGCTGAAGTCGAGCCCCTTCACGTTCTTCGCGTTCGCCTCGTTGCGCTCAGTCAGGACGAGGCCGGGCCAGAGCGAGACGACGGCGACACCGAATCGCTTCAGCTCGTGGGCGGTGTCCGCGGTCAGTCGATCGAGGGCGGCCTTGCCGACGCCGTAGGCCACGTGCCAGGCGTACTCCGCCGCGCCACTCGACGAGATGTTCGCGATCAGCCCGTGGCCGGCTTCGATCATGAGGGGGGCGGCGAAGCGACTCGCGACGTAGGCCGAGCGGGTGCCGACGTCGATCATGTCGTCCCAGTTGGAGATCGGGACCTCCCAGAAGGGCTTCCCGCTCGTGAGCTCGTTCGGAATGATGAAGGCGTTGTTGACCAGGACGTCGAGTCGGCCCTGCTCCGCTCGCACCCGGTCGAAGACGGCCTCGACCGCCGCGTCGTCGCGGTGGTCGCAGGCCAGGGCGATGCCCTCGCCTCCGACCGCGTCGATCTCGGCCGCGACGGCTTCGACCGTCCCGTCTTCCGGCGGGTCGGACGCGGACGTGCGGCGTGCCGTGACGTAGACCGTCGCGCCGCGCGCCCCCAGGCCGACGGCGCAGCCCCGGCCGATTCCCCGGCTCGCCCCGGTGACGATCGCGACCCGGCCGTCGAGGGCCCGGTCCACCGCGACAGGACCACTCACGAAACCGACCTCGCCCCGCTCGCCGGCACGTCGATCATGACGCGGCGCTCGCCGCCTTGGCGACCGGCTCCGCCCCCGACATCGCGCCGGCGTGGATCGCCGCATCGTCGTGGCTGAAGCGCGCCCGGTAGGCGGCCTCGGCGACCTTGGGGAGGACGCGCTCGACCGCTGCGGGATCCAGGCGCGAAGTCAGCTCGCCGGCACCGGCCCGCGCCAACATCTGCGGCAGCCGCGTCCGGATCTTGTCCATCGCCCACTCGAGCGGATCCCCCATCGCGGCCGGCTCGATGTGCACCATCTCGTTCGTGCTCTTCGCGTAGGACACGTAGTGGTAGTGGGGGTCCTCGTCGAAGCAGTCGAAGCGGAGATACTCGATCCGTTCGGCTCCTGGCTGCGGCTCGCCGAAGACGTGAAGGGAGACGCCGCAGTCGCTGATCTGGTCGATCTTGCCGTCGAACCCCTCGTCTGCCTGGTGCGCCGCGGCGATCGCGTCGTCGAGCAGCCGGTACTCGACCCAGATCGTGACCGGTCCGGCCTCGAACTTCTCGCTGTGCGCCTCGACGGGCGGGATCGGCATGATGTCGTACTTGGTGACGCCGCGATCGAACTCGTGCATGACGGAACCTCCCGATGGGGTCGGTGGCGCGACGGCGCCCCGAGCCTTCGATTCTATCTCGCCTTCGGCGGGCCGCGACGGGGTATGCTCGGACGTCCCGATGGCCCCGAATCCGAGGAGAATCCGAGAATGAACCGACTAGAGGGACGACGTGCGCTCGTGACCGGCGCCGCGAGTGGAATCGGCCGGGGGACCGCCCTCCGCCTCGCCGAGGAAGGCGCCGCAGTCTTCTGCGCGGACATCGCGGCGGAAGGCGCCCAGGAGACGGCGAAGCAGATCACGACCGCCGGCGGCACCGCGGCGGCGGGCGCCGTCGACGTCGCCGACGCCGCTTCCTGCGAGGCGGGGGTCGCGGCCGCCGTCGAAGCGCTCGGCGGACTCGACACCCTTGCCAACGTCGCGGGCATCCTCCGCCCCGGCCACACCCTCGAGCAGGATCCGGCGGTGTGGCACGCCACGATCGGCGTCAACCTGACCGGGACCTTCCAGATGTGTCGCGCGGCCCTCGCCCACCTCGTCGATCGCGAGGACGGTCCGGAGGGCGGCTGCGCGATCGTGAACATCGCCTCGGCCGCCGCGCTCCAGGGCGTCCCCTACAACGCCGCCTACTGTGCCTCGAAGGCCGGGGTCGTCGGGCTGACGCGATCCCTCGCTTCCGAGTATGCGCGACGCAAGGTGCGCGTGAATGCGATCTGCCCGGGCGGGATCAGCACGCCGATGACCGCCGCCGGCTTCCCGGTCGACGGGATCGACCCGGCGCTCTTCGCGCGGGTCGCGCCGCAGATGCCGATGGTCGGCCAACCCGAGGACATCGCGGCGCTGGTCGCCTACCTGGCGTCGGACGAGGCCCGCTACATGACCGGCTCGGCGATCACGATCGACGGAGGGCAGCTGGCGTGAGCGCGACGGCGGGCGAACCGATCGACCCCTTCGCGCCCGCTCCGCTCGGGCCGATCACCCTCCGCAACCGGATCATCAAGAGCGCGACCTTCGAGGGCGTCATGCCCGACGCGCTCGTGACCCCGGAGCTGATCGAGTACCACCGCCGCGTCGCCGCCGGCGGCGCCGGCATGAACACCGTCGCCTACGTCGCGGTCTCGCCGGACGGGCGCACGAACCGCGCCTGCCTCTACATGCGCGACGAGGCGATCCCCGGGCTGCGCAAGCTGACCGACACGATCCACGCCGAAGGCGCGAAGGCCTCCGCGCAGATCGGACACGCTGGACCCGTCGCCGACTCGAAGTCGAACGGCGTGGTCGGCTTCTCCGCCTCCCGCCGCTTCAACCCCCTGTCGATGCGCTTCACCCCGGCGGCAACCGAGGAAGACCTCGAGCGGGTGATCGACGACTTCCGGCGCACGGCCCTCGGCTGCGAGGCCGCGGGCTTCGATGCCCTCGAGGTCCATCTCGGACACAACTACCTGCTGAGCGCGTTCCTCTCCCCCGGGCTCAACGATGGGACCGATCGCTGGGGCGGCGCCCTCGAGAACCGGGCGCGCCTCTCCCGGGAAGTCCTGAAGGCGGTCCGCGAGGCCGTCGGAGGGCGGCTCGCGATCGTCGCGAAGCTCAACATGATCGACGCGGTCCCGAATGGACTGGGGATCGAGGAGAGTCTCGAGGTCGCGAAGATGATCGAGGCGGACGGGACCCTCGACGGCCTCGTGCTGACCGGCGGCAGCTCCTTCGGCAATCCGATGTTCCTCTTTCGCGGGGACGCCCCGCGCAAGGAGTTCGGCGCGGCGCTCTCGCCGCTCCTGCGCGTCGGCTTCAAGCTGGTCGGCCGGAAGTTCATGCCGGACACGCCCTTCGAGGAGGCCTACTTCGAGGCGCACGCCCGCCGCTTCAAGGACGCCCTCGATCTTCCGGTGATCCTCCTGGGCGGCATCAACAAGCGCGAGACGATCGAGAAGGCCCTCGCCGACGGCTTCGCCTTCGTGCAGATGGGCCGTGCCCTGCTCCGCGAGCCCGACCTGCTCCTCAAGATGCAGAGCGGGGAGCAGAACGAAGGCGTCTGCATCCACTGCAACCGGTGCATGCCGTCGATCTACTCGGGCACGCGATGCCTCCTGATCGACCCGGATCCGATCGAGGCGGGCCCGCCGGTCGCGTGAAGGCCGACCCCTTCGAGCGAAGCCTCACTCCTCCGGATCGGTGGTCCGCTCGAAGTCCAGGTGACGGACGATCATGCGCGTCGCCTCGTCGAGGTCGTCACCGGTGTAGACCTCCGCGGAGGGGCGATCTTCGAAGGACCGCGCCGCGTAGATGCGGGACCAGGCAATCGGATAGCTGACTCCATAGAGCACGACACCTCGCACGTCGTAGATGCTCATTCCGAGCCATTGGCCCACGACGAGCTGCGGCCACACGGGCAGACCCTCGGCGAAGGGCATCCCCTGATCCTTCCAGGTCAGGTCGTCGCCGAGGGCGGTGAGCGACGAATTCAGGACTCTGCGGTATCGGGGCTGCGCGACCCTCGAGAAGAAGTTCAGATGGACGTACGCGTCGACGTCGTGCTCGGACGCGAGCTCCCGCAACGTGTACTCCCGTACGAGCTCGAACTTCTTCTCGTCCGCGACCCCTGTCGTCGTGTCGTACACGCCGCCCACCTCTTCCGCGAATCGACGCCAGAGCGCGTCGAACGAGGCGTCTTCCACGACCTCGTAGCCCATCTGCTCCAGTCGACTTCCCACCGCGTGCATGACCCGTTTCACGATCCGCTCTCCGCCGTCCAGGTCGGCCGGCACACGAATCGGTCTGACGACGATCCTTTTGACGTCCTGGCGAAATCGCTCCTTCGAGACCTTGAAGGGATCGTATTCGGCGCCCGCCGGCGCAACGATCCAGCACGAAACGACCAGGAGCACGACGACGCGTCGCCCGATCCACCACCTACGACGCATGATCATCGCTCCCCGTGCAGTCGCTTCTCGATCAACGCCCGATCCGGCGCGTCGGGTGAGAGCTCGAGAAACCGACGGAAAGCAGAATCAGACTCCGCAGAGCGTCCGTCACTCGAGTAGAGGAATCCCAGCTCGCGGAAGGCCGAGGCGCGTTCGTCGTCGATCGCGACCGCCCGTTCGAGGGCCTCGATCGCCTTCCCCAGACTCGCCCCACGGCCGCCGCGGCCACCTCGAATCTCGCCCAGCAGCGCCCAGGCCTCGGCATCGTCTTCGTTGTATTCGAGGAGACGCTCGAGCGTGCGAATGGCCCGGTCCCGGCGACCGAGCTTCCGGTCGAGCTCCGCGTTCCGGGTACCGACCCGCGCGATTCTCGCACGATACGCTTCGACCCCCACGCGCTCGGCCGCGACACCGCACGCCCAACGCGGGTCGGGCGCAGGCTCGAGGCACGTTCGATCCCGCTCCGCGGCGATCGCCCGCATGCTGTCCCGGCGCTCCTCCAGCGCCGGATGGCTGGCGTAGTAATACGGATCCTCGACTTCCGTGCGGTTCAGCTCGCTCGACGTCAGCGCCACGTCCGCCATCAACATCTCGAAGAATCCCGCCGCATGGGACGGGTCGTACCCGAGCGCGGCCATCCGCAGCAGCCCGCCGCGATCGGATTCGCGCTCCTGGTCCTGGGAGAATCCGGCGAGCTGGGGCGCCAGGATGCCGTCTATTCCCTTCACCGAGATGTCGTTGAACGCCAGAGGCGACAGGCCGAGGGGGAGGAGGACGAGAGAGGCCATCAACCGCGTCGACTTCAGCTGCGTCTCGGCGCGTTCACGGTAGATGCGATCGGCGACCGCGTGCCGGTTCAGGAAATGGGTCAGCTCGTGGCCGAGGAGAGCCACCAGTTGCGCCTCGTTCTCGATCTGGCTGGCCATGCCGATGTGAAAATGGAGTGTCCCGTTTGGGAAGATCGAGGCGTTTCCGAACGGATTGTCGAGGAGCACCACGCGCACCTCGCCCGCGGAGCGCCGCTCCTGGACCAGCATCTCGTCGACCAGGTCCTGCAGATAGGTGCGAAACTCCGGATCTTCGAAGAGCAGGCCGGCTTCCTCGACCGCCTCGCAGTACTCGTCCGCGTTCGCGACGAGCTCCTCCTCGATGTCGGCGAAGTCCTCGGCGGGGATGCGCCCCATGTCGGGGCGCGTTGCCTGGCACGCGCCTAGCACGCCCACGACGCCCGCGAGAATTGCGAGCGAACGTAGAAAGGATGGCCAGGCGATCGAGCGCAAACTTGCCTCCCGCGAGATTCGACGACACGATACCCGAACATGATCCAAGACATCGAGCCCAGGGAGACGCCTCCGCCGCTGCCGCCCACGCGGCGCCCCTCGAGCGTGCGTCACGGCGCACCGAGCGCCGTTCGGGTCGCCTGCGCGATGCTGGCGGTCGCCTGGCAGTCGGGCTGCGTGCTCACTCCGACCCTCGAAGACGAGTCGGCTCTACGCGTATCGCCCAATCCCTTCATCGTCGGGATCGCCGACACCGACGCCGCCCTCGCCGAAGCCCCCACGACCGACGACGCCGATGCGCGGGCGGACGCCTCGTTCTGTCTCGACGACCTGTCGAATGGGTCTCCCATCGAAGACGACGATCCCCGCATCTCCGATTTCGCCACCCTCCTCGAGGAAGAGTTGCGCGCAATGGGATTCGGAACCGTCTCTCCGACGGAGACGAACGACACCTGGGACCGTGTCATGGCTGCCTCGGGCACGCTCTACGATCCGATCACCGGCCAACCGGACCTGGAGGCACACGACCGCGCGAGGCGCGCGGCCATGATCGCGCTCGACGAGGAACACGGCTGCGGGTTCCTGCTGATCCCGAGCATCGTCACGGTCAGCACCTCCTGGAGGAACGGGATCGCCAGGTGGGACGGAATCACCGAACGATTCGGAACCGGAGGGGCCGGCGCATTCGGCTCGACCGGTGCCCTCAGTCTGCACGTCTCGATCTGGGATCGTGAATGGGAGCGGGTCTACTTCGGAACCGGAGGAATCGAGTTGCTCGCGCGCGTCGTCGACTCCTTCTGGGAGTCCGACTTCGAGGACCTTCCGCGCGAATCGCTCCTCACGAATTCCGAGTGGAACCTGGATTCGATCCGCGAAGCGCTGCGCGACCTGCGAACGCCTGCGGACCCGCCGAACGACGACTCATGACGGCACGAGCGCGGATGCCGTGATCGGACTCCCCGGTCCGGATCGCGGGTGGATTCGCTAGCGCGGATCGAATCGGAAGACCCGATCGCCGGGCTCGGCGCGTCCCGCGCGACCGGTCAGCGTCTCGCCGACGTCGACGACCGTCGCGTGGGCCGCGGTCTCGGCGGCGGCACGGGCGCCTCCTTCGCCGGAATACTTCCGATCGCGGTCCGCCTTGACGGCTTCGTACTCCGCCGTCTCGTGGGGCACGTAGCCGAGTCGCCCCTCGATCCGCCGATCGTCGATCCGCATCACGACGCGATCGTCCTCGCGGACCTCCGAGGGCCAGCGCGTCAACCGACCGTCCTCGCAGTCGAGATCGCAGGCGACGTAGGCGACGCCGTCGGTCACGCTGAACCAGAGCGTGAGCGAGGTCTCGGCCCCGACGAGCTCCATCTCGAGCTCCGTCTTCGTGTCGAGCGCCGTCCAGTCGACCGCGTCGTAGGCGACGAGCTCGCCGGAGCGGAAGGGGCCCCCCTGGAAGATGAAGAAGGGGCCATCGGCGCGTCCGATCAGGAACAGGCCGAGGCCGACCACGAGCACCACCGCGCCCAGTCCCGCCAGGACGGGCCGTCCCCACCCCGAACTCTCCTCAGCCATGTCGCCCTCCTCGCGTCGTGCGTCGACCCGAGACCCTAGCCGAGAGAACCGTGCGTCGAGGGCGTTCGCGGACCGGCCGGTCGGATCTATGCGATCGTCCCCTCGTCTGGCCCGCAGACACGAGGAGAGCCCCGATGCACCACGCCGTCACCTTCTTCGGAACCGAATACTGCATGTCGCCGATCCTGCTCGGGCCGGCGGTCGAGGAGCGCGGCTTCGAGTCGCTCTGGGTCGCCGAGCACTCGCACATCCCCGCGAGCCGGCTCTCGCCCTGGCCCGGCGGCGCCGAGCTCCCGCAGTTCTACTACGACGCGATGGACCCCTTCGGCTGGCTGTCGGCGGCGGCAGCGGTCACGACCACGCTCAAGGTCGCCACCGGCATCTGTCTCGTCGTCCAGCGCGACCCGATCCAGACCGCCAAGCAGGTCGCCTCCCTCGACCAGATCTCGGGCGGACGCTTCCTCTTCGGGATCGGCGCGGGTTGGAACATCGAGGAGATGAACAACCACGGAACCAACGGAGAAGGCCGCTTCAAGCTCATGCGCGAGCGGATCGAGGCGATGAAGGAGATCTGGACGAAGGACGAGGCGTCCTACGCCGGCGAGCACGTCTCCTTCGATCGCATCATCGCGAACCCGAAGCCGGTCCAGAAGCCGCACCCGCCGATCCACGTCGGCGGGGCCTTCCCGGGCGGGTCCCGCCGCGCCGTCCGCTACGCCGACGGCTGGATCCCGATCGGCGGACGCGAGGACATGGACTTCCCCGAGATGGTCCGGGACTTCCGTGCGATGGCCGAGGAGGCCGGTCGCGACCCCGACGAGCTGGAGATCTCGATCTTCGCGGTGCCGCCGGACGGCGACTTCGTGAAGCGATGTGAGGACGCGGGGGTCTCGCGCGTGGTCTACGGCGCGCCGCCCGCCGGCGCGGACGTCGTGCTGCCCTTCCTCGACACGCTGGCGGGTCTCCGTTGAGGCTCTCCTAGTCGGCCGGGAGGGGCTCCGGAAGGGCCTCCGGAAGGGCGAAGGCGATGATCGCGTCGTCCGAGGGCGAGCCGAGCGGGAAGTGGCCGCCCGCGGCGATGACCACGTACTGCCGACCTTCGGGTCCGACCCGGTAGGTCATCGGCGTCGCGTTCGCCGAAGTCGGGAGCAGCGCGTCCCAGAGCATCTCCCCGGTCTCCACGTCGAAGGCGCGGAAGGTCCGGTCGAGGGTCGCGCCGATGAAGACGAGGCCGCCGGCGGTCTGGATCGGGCCACCCTGGTTGGGCGTGCCCCACTCGAAGAAGCGCCCGAAGGCCGGCGCGAGCTCGCGGAGGTTGCCCAGCGGGCGCTGCCACTCGACCTCACCCGTCGCCAGATCGATGCTCGTGAGGAGTCCCCACGGCGGCGGCGTGCACGGCATGCCCCAGTCCGACAGGAGCGGCGCGCGAAGGGTCACGTAGGGCGTACCTTCCTGGGGCTGCGCGCCGACGAGGTCCGTGCCCTCCAGACTCGTCGCCTCTTCGCGCGGGACCACCTGGACGATGAAGGGGTTGTGCATCGAGTTCACGACGAGCCGCCCGCGCGCCTCGTCGACGGAGAGCGAGCCCCAGTTCACCCCACCCCCGAGCCCCGGGAAGACGACCGAACCCTCGGCGCTCGGCGGCGTGAAGATCCCATCGTTGCGAAGCGAGCCGACCAGCTCGCGACACTGGGCGCGATCGATCGGCGTGAGCCCCCAGACGTCCTCGTCCGGAAGCGAGTGCGGGTGGAGCGGCGCAGGCTTCGTCGGCACGGGCTGTCGCTCCGCGATCACCTCGCCGGTCACGCCCCCCTGCGGCGCCGCGACCCTCTCGATCGGAAAGATCGGCTCGCCCGTCCGGCGATCCAGCAGGAAGACGTGGCCCATCTTGGTCGCCTGGGCGAGGGCCGGGAAGCCCTCGCCGTCCGGCCCGCCCGGATGGGTATAGAGGACGGGCTGGGAGGCCACGTCGTAGTCCCAGACGTCGTGGTAGACGGTCTTGAAGTCCCACTCGAGTCGGCCGGTCCGTGCGTCGAGGGCGACCACGGCGCTCGCATAGCGTCCGAGACCGTGTCGCTCGCCGCCGTAGTGATCCGGCGCGGCGTTGCCCATCGGCACGTAGACCCGTCCGAGCGCTTCGTCCCCCGACATCATCGACCAGGCGTTCGCGGTCCCGCGCGTATAGGTCGCCCCCGCCGCGACGTCCTCCGCAGTGACCGGTTCCATCCCTTCCGGAACGGGATCCCAGGCCCAGACCAGCTCTCCGGTCTTCGCATCCCAGCCGCGGATCACGCCGCCGGGCGCATCGACGCGCTGGCCATCGGTGACCCAGGCACCGGTCACGACCCGACCCGCGACGACCGTCGGCGGCGAAGTCATGTAGTACTCGGCGGCGCGCGTCTCGCCGATGCCGTGCAGAAGATCGACGACGCCCGCCTCCCCGAAGTCGCCACACGTCTCGCCGGTCTCCGCATCGAGCGCGATCAGGCGCGCATCGAGGGTCCCGAGATAGATCCGCGACGCGCACGCCTCGCCCGCGGCGACCTCGACGCGACCGTGAGCCACGCCGCGACAGAGCGGGTTGTAGATCCCGTCGAGCGCAGGCTCCGCATCGAAACGCCAGCGCTCGGCCCCCTGCTCGGCATCGATCGAGATCACCTGGTTCCGCGGCGTGCAGAACACGAGCGCATCGTCGACCAGGATCGGCGTCACCTGGAGCGAGGTCGTCGGCGTGACGTCCCCGCTCTCGAATCGCCAGGCCTCCTCGAGACGACCGACGTTGCCCCGATCGATCTGCGCGTTCCCCGAGAAGCGCGCTCCGCCGAGCGGCCCGCCGACGTGCGGCCAGCCATCGACGGGTCCCGCGTAGTCGATCGGGTCGTCGCTCCCACAACCCAGGAGCCCGACCAGAATGGCGCCCGACAGGCCCAGCCCGCCTCGCCGAATCCCCACCCGCCACGCCTCGGATCCACCCGTCATCTCGTTCCTCGTTCGAAAAGGTCCCACTTCGCTGAGCCGAAACCCGCCTGGACGGGTCTCCCGAGCCTAACCGAATCGCCCGCGGGTCGGTGGAGGCCCGGATCGCCGCAATCCGGCCGCCCGGACGTCAAGCCGCCCCGCCGTCCGGCCGATTTCCGGGGCATGCAGCACACTCGTCCCGACCGAAGCCTGACCGTCTTCGCCCTCGCCCTGGGCCTCGTCGCCGCCCTGACGGGCTGCGCGACCAAGAACGCCGCCTGGGTCCACGAGAACCTCGAGCACACCGAGAACTTCCACGCCGGAACCTCGGTCCTCGAGACGCCGCCCTTCGACACGGCGAAGCCCCACCGCGCGACGCTCCGCGCCACGGCCCGGGCCCGCGGCCGCCGCGTCGGCGCCGACATCGAGCTGGCCGTCCGCGCCCAGCTCGACGACTACTCCTTCCTCGATCGCGTCTCCTTCTCGACGTCGAGCCAGCGCGCTTTCCCGATTCAGGTCGTGAAGCGCGAGCCCGTCGACTGTGGAACCACGGACCGGTCGCTCTGCGACGTCTACGAGTACGTGACGATCAAGCTCTCCCGCGACTTCCTGAAGTCGAAGAAGAACACGGGCTTCCATGCGAAATTCTGGGGGCGTCGCGACAGCGTCGTGATCCACGTCCCGCCGGACTACATCGAAGGCCTGCTCGCGCGCATGGAGAACCGCCCGCCGGTCAGCCCGACGAGTCAGCCGGTCCCGGCCGCCCCGGCGCCCTGATCGCGCGCGCCTCCGGGAAGGACCCGCGGTCCTAGCTCCAGTGCGGGTCGTCCTCGCGACCCAGCTCCTTCAAGCGCTCGATGACCGGGATCAGGATCTCGCCGTCGAGGCTTCCCTCGATGTACCGCTCGTAGCGCTCGCCGTCCTCGGCCCAGAGGTGGCAGGTGTTCCGGTTGGCCTGGGCGCGGGACTCGCGCTCCTCGCGCGAGAGCTCCGAGCGTCGGACGCCCGCCTTCATCTGGTCCTCGATCCGGATCGACCAGGTCGACTGCACGATCGCCGGCGCCATCGCCTGGATCAGCGCATTCGTGTGCGTGCAGCCATTCGGTCCGCCGAAGAGATCCTTCGTCTTGCGCAGGAAGCCACGGGCGACCGAGAGACCGACGAGCTTCCGGTAGGAAGCCGCGATCATCGGGCAGTTCGCGTGGGGATGGGATTCGAAGACGACGCTCGCGTCCGTGATCTCGAGGGACGGATACGCGACGCGAAGCTCGACCACCATCTGATGCACCTCGAGCTCGTCGGGGTCGTCGGCGACATAGAGCCCCGGCGGCTTGCGATCGGAGACCGCACCGCGAACCAGGAGCTCGTTCTGGGACACGCGATAGACCTTCGTCTCGTAGTCGCGGGTGTGGATCTGTTCGAGGTCGGGTTCTTCGGGGAGCAGTGACATGGGCGAGTGTTTAGCACTCCGCCCACCCGCTTCCGGAACGACGTCGCGCGCTATGGTGCGTCGCCCATGTCCGCCGCCGCCTCCCCCGAACCGCATGCCAGCGAGCTGCTGACCGCCACGCAGCGACGCGTCGTGATCGCGGGCATGATGGGCGGCGTCTCTCTCGCCGCGATCGACCAGATGGTGCTGTCGACCGCCGTCGCCGCGATCGCCGGCGAGCTCGGCGACATCGGCCAGGCGCCCTGGATCTTCAGCGCGAACCTCCTGACGAGCGCGTCGAGCATGCCCATCTGGGGCAAGCTCGGCGACCTCTACGGTCGCCGGCGCGTGTTCCAGATCGCCATCTCGCTCTTCATCGTCGCCTCGCTGGTCGCGGCGACCTCGGACTCGATGCTCCAGCTGATCGTCTGTCGCGCGCTCCAGGGGCTCGGGGGCGGAGCGCTCCTCACGATGCCCTACGCGATCCTCGGCGACATCGTCCCGCCCCGGGATCGAGCCGCGTACGTGGGCTTCATCTCCGTCGTCTGGACGGCGGCCGGCTTCGTCGGGCCGCCGCTCGGCGGCTTCTTCGTCGACGGACCGGGCTGGCGGTGGATGTTCACGATGAACGTGCCCGCCGCGCTCTTCGCGTTGATCGCGCTCCAGACCTGCTACCGGATCCCCGTCCAACGGATCGAGCACCGCGTCGACTTCGAGGGCGCGCTGCTCCTCTTCGGCTCCGTCGGAACGCTGATCCTCTACACGTCCTGGGCCGGCGAGGCCCTGGGCTGGTTCTCTCCCGGCGCGCTCGCGTTCCTGGGAGCGAGCGCGCTCCTCGGCGTGGCCTTCGCGTTCCAGGAGCGCCGTGCCGCCGAGCCGATCCTCGAGCTCTCGCTCCTGCGACGTCGAACGATCTGGCCGCCGCTCCTCGCCACCTGCATCTTCGGTTTCGCCAACTTCGCGATCGCCTTCTTCCTCCCTCTCTTCGGGATCGTGGTTCGCGGCGCGAACACCGTCCAGGCCGGCTTCACCCTCGCGCCCCTCACCCTCGGACTGCTCGCCGCCGGGATCGTGACCGGCCGCCGCGCGGCGACCACCCAGCGCTATCGACGCTATGCGTCCATCGGACTCGCGATCTACATCGCGGGCCTCGCCGGCCTCATCACCTCGGATGCGACGACGCCGCTGGTCGTCTTCCTCGGATGGAGCCTCCTGCTCGGCCTCGGCAGCGGCTCCCTCAGCCCGGTCGTCGTCTCCGCGATCCAGAACGCCGTCGAAGAGCGCTATCTCGGGGTGGCGAGTTCGCTTCCCGGTTTCTCGCGCGCGGTCGCGCAGACGATCGGGACCTCGGTGCTCGGGTCGTTCCTCGCGATCCGCATCACGCGACGTCTCCAGGCGGACGTGGCGGGCGTCGCCCCGGCCGGGACCGATCTCGACTACTTCGTGGACAGCCCGGACGCGGTCCGCGATCTCGAGGGCCCGCTCCTCGAAGCGGTCGTCGAGGCCTACCGCGCGGCCTTCTCCGACACCTTCTCCGTGATGCTCGTCGTCATGGCGCTCGCACTCGTGGTGTCGCGCTTCATGCGAGACCCGAAGCTGCGCACGCAGACGTGAGTCGCACTAGCGCGAGCCCGCGCGGGCGCCGTCCTTCGCGATGACCTCGTCGCCGTAGCGGCGCAGATAGTCGAGCTTCTCCTTAAGGGTCGCCTCCGGGCCGACGGTATAGGGGAAGGGGTAGGAGACCGTCCCCGTCATGCCGAGCTCGACGAGATGCGCGCGTTGGTCCGCACTCACGTCCTCCACGAACGGCACGATCGCCTCGAAGGGCTCGGCTTCGCGGCCGGCTTCCTTTCGATGCGCCGCGATCGTCTCGAGGATCTCCACCGCTTCGGCGTAGGTCTCTCCCCTGCCCGACCAACCGTCGCCGTAGCGACCGGCCCGGCGGAGCGCGGCCGCATTCACGCCCCCCATCCAGATGGGCACGGGCTTCGAAGGCGCGGGCCGCATCTGCATGGCCGGGAACGAGTAGTGCTCGCCTTCGTGCTCGACGATCTCGCCGGTCAGCAGCTTGCGGATCACCTCGACCTGCTCGTCGATCCTCGCCCCCCGCTTCTCGAAGGTCCGACCCAGGACGTCGAACTCGTCCTTCATCCAGCCGGCACCGACGCCGAGCACGGCGCGGTCGTTCGAGAACACCGCCGCGGTCCCGAGCGCCTTCGCGACTTCGACGGGATGACGCAACGGCAGGATGTAGACGTTCGTCGCGAAGCGCAGCCGGGACGTACGTTGGGCCAGGACGGCCATCAGGACGAAGGACTCGGGAAAGGGCGCGGCGACCGGGAAGTCCGGCTCGCCATCGGCGCTGTAGGGGTACTTCGACTTCCGCTCCTCCGGCACGAACACGTGGTCGGAGAGGAGCAGCCCTTCGAAGCCGACCTCTTCGGCGACGGGGGCGATCTCGAGCATCTCTTCCGGCTTCGCGTAGCCGAGGGCCTGCCAGTGCTTCACGGTCTTCCTCCTGGGACTTCCCGCCCCACGCCCGAGCTTGGCACGCGGCCCGCGGTCTGACCATCGGCGCGACGAGCGCGACCGGGTTCGAAAACCGATGTCTCTCCGACCTCGTTGCGGGCGCCGTGCGATGCGCGAGACTGGTCGCGGGCGTCGCGGGCGTGACGTTCCGAGGGAGTGGCATGACGAACGCGACCGACGAAACGTTCGATCTCGTGATCGTGGGCAGCGGGGCCGCCGCCGCCGCCGCCGCCCTCGCCGCGCAGTCCCTCGGCAAGCGCGTCGTCGTGCTCGAGAAGCAGGCGCGCTTCGGCGGCTCGACGGCGATCTCGGGGGGCGTGCTCTGGGTCCCGGACAATCCGCTGATGGCGGAGGAAGGGATCCCCGACTCGCGCGAGCGCGCCCGGACCTATCTCGACGCCGCCGTGGCGACGGACACGCCCTTCTCGTCATCCGCCCATCGGGACACCTTCCTCCGTGTCGGGCCCGCTCTCGTGACCTTCCTTCGCGAGCGGGGCATGAGGTTCTTCCGGCCCGACGGGTGGTCCGACTACTACGACGAGCTGCCCGGCGGCGAGCCGCGGAGTCGCTGCCTGATGGCGCCGCTCTACGATGCCCGGCGACTCGGCGAGTGGGGCCCGCGCCTCGCGCGCTCGCCCGTCGGCGGGGGCCTCCCGGTCCACAGCCACGAGCTCACGGATCTCTTCCTCGTCTGGCGAACCTGGCGCGGCAAGCGGATGGCCCTCGAGATGGTCCGCCGGAAGGTCTCGGCCTGGCTTCGTGGCGCCGACTTCGTCACCAACGGCGCCGCGCTCCAGGGCCGCCTGCTCGAGATCCTGCTCGCGCACGAGATTCCGATCCGACTCGCGAGTCCGGTCGAGGCACTCGTCGAGGAAGACGGCCGAGTCGTCGGCGTCGAGGTCGGGGGCGACCGGCCGGGGATCATTCGCGGGCGCGACGGCGTGCTGCTCAACGCGGGCGGCTTCTCGCGAAACGATCGGCTCCGTCGCGAAGCGGGTCGCGCCCCGGCGACGAGTGAGTGGACGGCGACCAACCCGGGCGACACCGGCGAGATCCTCGAGCAGGCCCGCGCGCTCGGCGCCGCGACGGACAATCTCGATGCCTTCTGGTGGGTCCTGACTTCGAAGAACCTGGACGGGAGCTGGCCCGAAGGGACGACGATGCCCGACGGGTCGGTCGCCCCCTGGATGCACCACCTCGATCTGTCGCTCCCTCATTCGATCCTCGTCGACGGGCGGGGTGAACGCTTCTGCAACGAGAGCGCCTCGTACATGGAGCTGGGCGAAGCGATGTTCACGCGCCACGCGGAGACGGGCAGCGCAATCCCGGCCTGGACGATCATGGACGCCGTCCACCGGTCCCGGTATCCGTGGGGCACCGCGCTGCCGGGCACCACGCCCGAGGCCTGGCTCGAGAGTGGCTACATGAAGCGCGCCGACTCCCTCGAAGATCTCGCCAAGGACTGCGGGATCGACGCAGCGGGTCTCGTCGCGACGGTCGAACGCTGGAACGCCGCCTGCGCCGAGGGCGTCGACCCGGACCATCACCGCGGCGAGCGCGTCTTCGATCGCATCCACGGCGACCCCACGGTCCGGCCGAACCCCGGCATGGGCACGATCGCGAAGCCGCCCTTCCATGCCGTACCGATGTTCCCGAGCGACGTCGGCTGCGCGGGGGGGCTCGTGACCGATCCCTACGCGCGGGTACTCCGAACGGACGGAAGCGCGATCGAGGGTCTCTACGCGGCGGGCAACACCACCGCCTCCCTCTTCGTGAAGACCTATCCCGGCGCCGGCTCGAGCATCTCCGCGAGCCTCGTCCACGGCTTCGTGGCGGCCCACCACGCGGCCGGGGCCGCCGCACGGATCGACGCGATCGGCCAGGAGCAGACCGCATGAAGGACGCCACCCCGCTCGTCGCCGGCGCCGACTTCCCGTCGGCGCTCGAACGCGCCGATCTCGTCCCCGCCGCCCGCTACTACGACCCGGACTTCTTCGCGCTCGAGCGCGACCGGTTCTGGACGCGCACGTGGCAGATGGCCTGTCGGCTCGACGAGATTCCGCGGGTCGGGGACTGGGTCGAGTACGAGTGTCTCGGTCGATCGGTGATCGTCACGCGGGTCCAATCGGACGAGATCCGCGCCTACCACAACGCGTGTCGCCACCGCGGGACCCAGCTCGCCGCCGGTCGCGGGCACTCGCCGAACGGCTTCACCTGTCCCTTCCACGGCTGGTGCTGGAACCTCGACGGGAGCAATCGCGCGGTCTTCGCCGCCGACGTCTTCGACCCGGCGCTCCTCGAACCGGAGGCGCTCCGCCTGGCCGAGGCGCGGGCCGACACCTGGGGCGGCTGCGTCTGGATCAACTTCGACGACGAAGCCCCTCCCCTTCGCGCCAGCCTCGAACCCTTCGCCACCTACCACGACGCGCTCGGCGTCGAGCGCATGCACGCGGAGAGCTGGTTCGAGACGATCGTGCCGGCGAACTGGAAGCTCGTCGCCGAGGCCTTCATGGAGGGCTACCACGCCGATCAGACCCACCCGCAGCTCCTCGCCCGCTCGGCGAAGCAGGGCTACTCGGCCGGGACCGACCCTCTCGGCTTCGTCGATCCCGACGACATCGTCGGCAGCTCGCTCTACTTCATGCGTAGCCTGTCGGAAGGCATGGGCGGGGGCATGATTCACGCCCGCGACATCGAGGTCGCCGAGACCCTCCTCGGGATGGAGCTGCCCGACGATCCGCTCGAGGCACTCACGGCCTGGACGACGCGACTGAACGACGAGATCCGCGCGCGCGCGAAGGCCGCCGGCGGCGACATGCCGGACCTGAACGCGCTCCTCGCCTCGGGGCACGTCCACAGCGTGAACTTCTGCTTCCCGCATTTCTGGTATCTGCCGGTCTACGGCAACGCCGCGTCCTACCGGATCCGCCCGATCTCGCCGCAGGAGACCCGCTTCGAGGTCTGGACGACGACGCTCTGGCCGATCGAGGACGCGGGCGCGATTCCGCGCGAGCCGACCTCGCGCGCTCTCGATGATCCCGGCTGGGGCGAAGTCCTGCGCCAGGACTTCGACAACCTGCCGCGGCTCCAGGCGGGCGTCCGCAGCCCGGGCTTCGAGGCGATGCGTCTCGCGCGGGACGTCGAGGGGACGATCGCGAACTTCCATCAGGCCCTCGACGGCTTCCTCGCCCGGCGCGACCACGAGGACCTGCTGCCGGCCATCCAGGGCGTGTCCGGTCCGATCGACGCCCCGATCCGCGACCTCGGCCTCTAGCGCTCGCTCGTTCGCGACCCGCGGTCCCGATCTCTAGGGCGCACGCGATCGGGAATCGCTAGCGGCCGATCTTCCCCCAGACCATGTCGCTCTGGGCGTCGGGGTCGACCAGGGTCTCGGGGCTCCTCTGATCCACGTGGCCGATCAGACCACGATACGTGCCGTAGCCGACCAGCTTGCGCAGCCGCGGCGGGAAGGCCGCGACGCGATCACGCGGCAGGGCGAGGAGCTGACTCTCTTCCTGGCGGAGATAGCCGGCGCAGTAGTTGTTGACGATCCCCATTCGTCGTTCGTCGGATCGGTTCTCGCCGCCACCGTGCCACAGGCTGCCGTCGTAGAAGAGGACGCTTCCGGCGGACATCTCGACCTGCTCGGTCTCGGGGTGCTCCCCCCGGCGCGGCGTGTGGTCGGCACGATGCGAGCCCGGAACGACGTGCGTCCCGCCATTCTCCCGGGAGAAATCGGTGAGCGCCCACATCGCGACCACGATGCTCGTCGGCGCGGGACGCGGGAAGCCGTAGGAGCCGTCGTCGCTGTGGAGCGGCTGGCTCGCCTGGCCGGGGTTCATCTCGATCGCCGTGAGCGACGACAGAAGGCACTCGTCGTCCAGCAGCGCGTCCACCACCGGGAGCGTCGCTGGACAGATCGGCGTGCCTGCGAAGAGCGGGTCCCGGGCGAGCAGATTGAAGATCCGGCGCGTGTGGGTCCCGAGGAATCGATTCCCTCCGAACGGGATGGCGAGTTCGTCCATCAGCGCGTCGATGCGCTCGATCAACGCCTCGCGGAGCGAATCCGGGATCAGCCCCTCGCGAACGGCGAAGCCCCGCTCGTCGATCTCGGCCGCGATCCGCGAGACCTCCTGGTCGGGTAGAGGCTCGACGGAGAACGCGTTCGCACCGGCGGAGAGCATCACGACACCTCGACGGCCGATGAATCGGCCCACGCGGGACGGGCCCCTCGCCCGAACGCCCTGCGGCCGACACGGGTAGCGCGTCCAGCCGACGGTCGGCACCATCGAGGGGGACCGCTTCGGCCTGCGAGGGAGAGACGTCATGGAGATCGAGGTCACGCCCAGAACCAGCGCCATCGGCGCAGACGTCGCTGGGCTCGACCTCGGCAAGCCGGTCGACGACGAGACGCTCGCCACGATCCAGACGGCCCTCGACGACCACATGGTGCTCTTTCTCGGGGAGCAGGACGTCACCCCCGCCGAGCAGCTCGCCTTCACCGAACGCTTCGGCCCGATCGAACGTCACCCCTTCGGTCGGCATCTCGACGATCCCGCGGACGTGGGTCTGCTCGACCAGACCGAGCCCAGGCGCGACGGCGCGAACCGGTGGCACATGGATTCGACGTTCATGCCGAAGCCGCCCGCCCTGCTGGCGCTCCGCGCCGTGAAGCTCCCGAGCCTCGGCGGCGACACCACCTGGGCCTCGATGGCCGCGGCGTACGAGGCGCTCTCCGGACCGATCCAGCGCGCACTCGAGGAGATGACCGCGATCCACGACGTGACCGGCCCCCTCGTCCGCGCGATCGAGACCGGTCACAGCGTGGGCGGCCTCGACGAAATCCAGGCCGCCTGGCCGCCCTGCTCGCATCCGGTGGTCTGCCGGCATCCGCGCACGGGCCGCAAGCTCCTCTTCGTGAACTCGAACTTCACGACGCGAATCGAAGGCGTGAGCGAACGCGAGAGCGAGATGCTCCTCCGCTTCCTCTTCGAATGGGTGCGCTCGCCGGAGTTCCACGTCCGCTTCACGTGGCGCCCCGGCTCCGTCGTCCTCTGGGACAACCTCGCCACCCAGCATTTCGCGGTCGCCGACTATCACGAGCGCCGGATCATGCATCGGGTCCAGACCGCCGGCACCTGGCAGCCGAGCGCCTGAAGCACGGCGCCGACGGCGGGGCCTCGCGCTCGAAGCGGCTACGACCGCTCCGGCGTCCGTTCGATCCCGGTCGAGAGGATCTCGTTGCGCAGCGCCTCGCCCCGCGCGAAACGCCCGAGGTTCTCGAGAAAGAGCTCTCCGAGCCGCTCCGAGCCGAGGGGCGAGTAGCCCGCATCGTGCGGAGTGAGGACGCAGTTCTCGAGGCTCCAGAGCGGCGAATCCTCCGGCAGCGGCTCCTCGGACACGACGTCGAGGGTCGCGCCCCGGATCGATCCGGCGCGCAGCACGTCGATCAATGCGGGCTCGTCGACGACGCCGCCGCGCGCGACGTTGATCAGGACCGCCTCCGGACGCATCGCGGCGAGCTCCGCCGCCCCGATCATCCCGCGCGTCTCGTCGTTGTAGGGCATGCAGAGCACGACGTAGTCGCTCTCGGCCAGCAGGTCCGGGAGTCCGTCCAGGTTCACGAAGCGATCGAGGTGCTCGTCCTCGCAGGGCGAGCGACGGCAGCCGATCGTGCGCATGCCGAAGGCCTTGGCGATCCGGGCCGTCGAGCGACCGATTCCGCCGTAACCGACGATCCCGATCGTCTTCGCGGAGAGATCCCCGCTGTAGATCGTCTCCCAGCGACGCTCCGCCTGCTGTCTCTGGTGCTGGGCGACGTTGCGCTCCCAGTGAAGCACGTAGGCGAAGATGTACTGGGCGATCGGGTCGCCGTGGATGCCCGACGCGTTCGTGAGACGCACGCCGCGCGCGAGCAGCGTCTCCCAGATCGGATTGTCGATCCCGGCCCCCGGTCCCTGCATCCAACGGAGCGCCGGCTCGCCGAAGAGCGGCATCAGCGAGCGCATGGCTCCCTTGTGACGCGCCGCGCTCACGCAGAAGAGCACGACCTCGCAGCCCGCGGGATCGCCCTCGAAGCGACCGTCTTCATGCAGGACCACGACGTCGGGCGCGACCCCGGTCCCTTCGAGGGTCCGGGCCACGCCCGCGCGCAGGATCTCGGCGCGGTCGCCGGTGACGACGATCTTCAATGGAGAGTCCTCGCTCCCGCGTGTCAGGTCGCGGGCTTCACCTGGATCGGCGACGACCAGGCCCGTTCTTGAATCGTCTTCGGGTAGTCGGGGCGCGGCTCCACCCCGGCGCGGACCGCGTCCCAGGTCGACCAGCGACAGGTCGGGTTCTCGAGCACGCGGACATAGTAGAAGGCACGCTGGCTCGGATCGAAGTCCGGGTCGGTCCAGACCGCGGAAAGCTCGCCGTCGCCCACGTCCGTCGTGATCGAGCAGTCCGAGAGATCGACCTTCGCGCCGTTGTCCGGACAACGCCGGGTCGCCGGGTCCGGCTCGAGGCCGTCCGAGCAGGCGACGTCGTTCACGACCTCGAAGGTCTCGCCGTCCTGCTCCCACCCCTTGATGATCTGGAGCCGCTGGAGCGGGGCAGAGAGCGGGTCGCGCGCCGCCCAGAACAGAAAGCGCGGGGCGCTCGTCGGCCCGACTTCCAGATCCGCCCCCATCGGCACGCCGCCGGCGTAGCCGCGCGCCGCCAGGTCCTTCGCACCGGCCATCGCCGGCTCGATCCCGTCGCCTGCGAAGAAGCGGACCGGGATCCGCGGTCCCGACGTCGCGAAGGTCTCCTTGCGCCGGAAGGCGTCGTAGATCGATTCGCGGGTGTTCTCCTCGGCCCACACGGCGGCCAGGCCGGACGCGCCGTACGTGATGGAAGCGCTGTGCTGATACGAGCGCCCCTCGACCCCGGTCACGAGATCACTCGCGACCATCTTCGCGACCGTCGCCTCGAAGAACGAGAGCGGGACCGATCCCCGCAGCTGCGCGTTCGAATCGAGCAGCCCGATCTTCGCGAAATAGTCGGACTCGTCGTCGGAGATCGCGGCCGTGTGCGTATCGCTCGCCCCGACGATCCCGAACTCGTAGGGATTGACCGCACCGCCCGCTTCGAGCTGGAGACCTCGTCGAAGCGCGTCGCGTACGTAGCTCCCGGGAGGCGCCGAGGGAAGCATCGTCGCTACTCGATAGGGCGTGATCTCGAAGCCGGCCCACTCGTCCGTATCGGAGAGGGTCGGGTGGGTCTCGGACGTCCCCTTCACCTGGGTGATCTCGACCAGGGGCTCGTTGCGCAGGCGCTGCTCTCCGTAGGCCTCGTCCATCGGATTCCCCGCCCAGTCGACGAGCTTGAACATCTGCCCGTTCGAGCCGTTCGAGTTGTGTGGAATCGCCAGGCTCTCGATTCCGCGATCGCGAAGTCCGTCCATCCAGTCCCAGAGCCCTTCCGGATTCTGGGAATGGAACCGCGAGAAGGGCACGGCCGGGAGCGTGTCCGTATCGCGAAAGATGACGTTGCGGTGGAGGTTGCCGCGGTCGTCCGTCGACGAGGTGTACTCGTACGCGGCGAAGGTCGTGAATCGGCCCGGCGAGTAGAACCGGTCGGCGGCCTCGATCGTATCCGCCCAGGCCGAGCGGGTGATCTCCAGGACGAGCTCGCGATCGAGGCTCCCATCCGCGACGGCGGCCGCCATCTTCGGAAGGAGGCCCGAAAAGGCGCGGATCCGCTGGGGAATGCTCGGGAGGTCGACGTTGTCCGGTGCGTTCAGGTCGTGGAGCACCTCCGCGAAGTCGTACTTCGAGAGCGCCGTCGACGTATCCGCTCCCGCCCGGGCGGCCCCCATGAACATCGCGTGGTCCGTCACCGCGTAGAAGTCGAGGGGCTGACGGAGCTGGACGTCGAAGCCGCCGGGGTGTCGAATCCGCTCCCCCCTCGCATAGCGGTAGGCATCCGCGGGCGTCGCGACCGTGCCGAAGGCGAACGCGTCGAAGGAATAGGTGGTGTGGACGTGCAGATCGCCGAAGTAGACGTTCCGGTTCGGGTCGGGCGGCGCCACCCCGCGCTCGAGGGTCGTGTAGTCCGGCTCGAATACGTTCTGGACGTCGAAGCGGAGCGCCTGTGCGTCGGGATTGTCGGAATCCTCGGCCCACATCTCCCCGCCTTCCGAACACCCGAAGGCAAGAGGGAGGAGGAGACTCAGGAGGCCCGTCCTCAGCGTGGCGGCCGGTCGGGTTCGAAGACACGGGGTGGTTTGCACGGGTCGACCCTTTCGCGGATCGCGCGCCGGCTCGGCGCGCGATCGACACGATAGGACGGGCACGAACGCCGGGCAGCGCCCCGCATAGCCCGAAACGCGAGGTCACCCACTCGAGCGCATCGACGCGGGTCGGACGCCCCGGGGACGGCGGCGCGCCCGACTAATGCGGGGCGAAGCGGATCTCGAGCGACTCGAGACGACGAAGGTTCGAGAAGGGCACCCAGCGCGGCGGCGTCTCCACGAGCTCGATCTCCTGGAGGCGCTCGAAGAACACCGGCAGGACCTCCTGGATTTCGGCCAGCGCGAAGGCGGCGCCCAGACAGCGATGCGCCCCCCAGCCGAAGCTGAAGGAGTGGGCGCCCCGTCGACCGACGTCGAGGCGGTCCGGCTCGGAGAAGACGGCCGGATCCCGGTTCGCGGAGAGGATCGAGAGGAGGAAGGGCTGCTCCGCCTCGATCTCGACGCCCTCGATCGAGAAGGGTTCCGTCGCCTCCCGCGCGAGCACCGGGACGATCGGCTCGAAGCGAAGGAGCTCGTCCCCCGCCGAAGCGGCGAGCCTGGGGTCCGCGCGAAGCCGGGCGAGCTCGGCGTCGTGGCGGACGAGGAGCGCGACCGCGACCGCGAGCATGCTCCGCGAGCTGTCGTGGCCTCCGAAGATCAGGTTGATCACGAGCACCACGAGGTCGTCGTCCCCGAATCCTTCGTCCAGCTCGCCCGCGGCACGAATCAGGTCCGAGAGCAGGTCGTCGGTCGGCCTTCGCCGCCGCAGACGAATCAGGTCGAGCACCGCCTGGGACAGCTCCGTCGCCGCAGCCTCTCCCCGCGCGCGGAGATCGGGGGTGAGCACGCTCGAGAGCGCGCTGCCCAGGTCCGTCGACCAGACCGAGAACGCGGCCTGGTGTTCGTCGGGGACGCCGAGGGTCTCGCAGATCAGCCGGATCGGCAGATCGTGGGAGAAGTCGCCGATCACGTCGAGGCGCCCGGATTCCCGGTGCGGCGCGAGCAGCTCGTCGGTCAACCTGCGGATCCGTGCACGCTTCGCGTCGGCGGATCGCGGCGTGAAGGCCCGATTCACGAGGCTGCGCAGACGACGATGGGGCGGCCCGTTCAGGTTCGTGAGCATCCGCCGCCACCACTCGACGAGCGGGCCGTCCTCGACCTGGGACTCGACGAACGCGAGGGCGTTGCTCAGGTTGCGGTGATCGCTGGCGTGGCGCTCCACGTCCGCGTAGCGAAGCACGATGGGCTCTCCGGTCGAGGCGATCGCCACCGGATGCCGCTCGCGCGCTTCGCGCAGGAAGCGGTGGCCGTCCTGCCAGTACGCCGGATCGTCGATGGGAATCGTCGCCGGTTCGGAGCCCATGCCTTCTCCTCCCATGCGGGTCGATCCCCCGAGCTTCGGAATCTTCGAAGGCCGGGTCAAGCGCCCTCGCACCGCTCCGAAAGGGCCATTCCCGTCCGCCGTCGTTCGGATATGATCGAACGGTCCCGAAAGCGCCAAGAGGAACCTCATGCCGAATCACGAAAACCGCGACGACATCGGTCTGCTCGACCGCTTCTTCTATCTCGACCCCTGGAACGGCTTCGAGTGGATGCGGGACAACGCGCCGGTCTACTGGGACCCGACGGCGGACGGCGGACTCTGGGGCATCAGTCGCTACGAAGACATCATGGCGATCGCGAAGGACCCCGACACCTTCTGTTCGGGCAAGAGCTCGCGGCCGGAACGCGACAGCTGGATCCCGTCGATGATCAATCTCGACGAGCCGCTCCACAAGCGCCGCCGCTCGATCGTGAACCGCGGCTTCACGCCGCGCCGGGTGCAGGACCAGGAGGCGAAGCTCCGCGCGCTGACGATCTCGCTGATCGACGACGTGATCGAGCAGGGCGAGTGCGACTTCGTCCGGGACATCGCGCGCTGGATCCCGATGGTCGCGATCGGAGACATGCTCGGCGTCGAGCCCGAGGACCGCGAGCAGCTCCTCGAGTGGAGCGACTGGATGCTCGGCGGCGGCGAGATCGCCGACGTGATGGACGACGAGGAGCGACGGGAGAAGCAGCGGAGCTACACGCAGGGCTACTTCGAGTACCAGGCGAAGGTGATCGCCGACCGCAAGGTCAACCCGCGCGACGACCTCGTCAGCCTCCTCGTCTCGGGGAGGGTCGACGGCGAAGGGCTCAACGACGAGGAGATCCTGCAGGAGAGCCTGCTGATCCTGATCGGCGGCGACGAGACGACGAGGCACGTCATGACCGGCGGCCTCGAGCAGCTGATGCGAAACCCCGACCAGAAGCAGAAGCTCATGGACGACCCCTCGAAGATCGAGGTGGGCGTCGAAGAGATGCTCCGCTGGGTCTCACCAATCGCGAACATGAACCGGACCCTCACCCGGGACACCGAGCTCCACGGCGAGAAGCTCTCGGAAGGCGACCGGGTGCTCCTCCTCTATCCGTCGGGCAACCGCGACGATCGGGCGTTCGAGAACCCGGACACCTTCGACGTCGAGCGATGGCCGAACCGCCACGTCGCGTTCGGGGGCTACGGCGTCCACCACTGCCTGGGTGCGAGCCTCGCGCGTCTCGAGCTGAAGATCCTCTTCGAGGAAGTGCTCACCCGGATGCCCGACATCCACTTTGCGAGCGAAGAGCCGCTCAAGCGTCGACCGAACAACTTCATCACCGGGATCGAAGAGTTCCCGGTGAAGTTCACACCCGGAAAGCGGAGCGACGCCTGAGATGAGGGTGTACGGTCTCTTTCTGCTCTTGCTGCTGCCGAGTCTGGTCTCGTGCATCGGCCTGGCCGCGATGGGCGCGGTGACCGGGATCGCCGAAGCCTACGACGCCGGCGACTGCGCACGGGTCATCCGCGAGACCGACGAGTACCAGCCCTTCTTCGAGGACCGCCCGGCGCTCCTCGCCGAGGCCTCCTATCTCAAGGCGGACTGCCTGATTCGGATGAATCGCGAGACCGAAGGCTACGGTCTGATGCGGTACATCGCGGAACAGCATTCCGACACGCCCTACGCCTACCAGGCGCAGGCGCGGCTCGACGCGCGCGGCGCCGGCGAGCCCGCCGACAGGGTCACGGCGCCGGACTGAGCGCGGACTAGCCGCGCTTCGCGATGATCTCCTCGATCCCGTCGATCTCGGACATCTCCGCGGTCGCCGTATTGAGCCAGCACTCTTCGATGCCCAGCGCTTCGTAGGCGTCGAGGCTGGCCATGATCGCGTCGGGGGTCGACCGATCGCACATGCCTGCGAGGGTCTTTGCCGGCTGCTCGCCCAGGACCTTGAGATACTTGAAGACGTAGTTCTTGAGCTTCTCGTCGGCATTCGGGGCGCTCGAACACCAGAACCCGGCCACGCGCTCCGGCGCCTCTTCGCGACCGGCCTTCTCCCACTCCTCGAGGACGCGCTCCTGCTGGGTCTTCATCTCTTCGGGGACGCCGTTCCCGGACCATGAGTAGACGCCGTCGGCCCACTTCGCGGCGCGCGCGGTCGACTTCGGCCCCATCACGCCGGCGAGGATCGGCGGACCCCCGGGCTTCACCAGGGCCGGGCCGATCGGCTCGCCGCCTTCGACCGGAATCTCCCCGGCCCAGACGCGACGGATCTGCTCGACCTGCTCGTCCATCCGGGCGTATCGGCCGACCGGCTCCTTCTCCATGCACTGATAGTCCCAGACGCGACCGCCCACGCCGACGGTGATCGACACGCGTCCACCCGCGATCATGTCCAGGGTCGCCGCATGCTTCGCGACCTTCACCGCCGGGTGCATGGGGAGGACGTAGAGCGTCGGCACGATCCGCACGCGAGAGGTCATCGCCGCGGCGGCGCCCATCAGCGCCATCATGTCGACGCTCGTCCCGATCATCCGTTCGCCGCAGGAGAGCGTGGAGAACGGGCCCTCGTCGACGCGCTTGAACCACGCGAGCGTCGTCTCGCGATCGAGCGATTCCTGTGTGTAGGGGAAGCAGAGGCCGATCTTCATGGCCATGGGGAAGTCCTCCGGAGCCTGGAGGCGGGCGCGATCACCCGCTCTCTCGCGCGTCGGACTCTAACACGACGATCTCCGCCGTCGTGCCTCTACTCGACCAGATCGAATCCGGCGATCGTTTCCCGATAGCGGGCCTCGACGTCGTCCTTCTGGAAGGCGTGGGTCGGGATCACGAAGGCTCCGGCACGCAGACCGCGGAGCGCCGTCGCGGCGGCTGCGTCCGACGAGATGTAGGCCGCCATCAGCTCCTGGACCGCGTCCGGATCCACCTTCGAGAAGTCGATCGCCGCAGGATCGCCGAGCGACTCCGGCCGCGCGGCGGTCGAGTTCTCCGCCAGACCGCTCTGCACCGGCCCCGGGCACAGCACGGAAACGCCGTGCCCTTCCGGACCGAGCTCCGCGCGAAGCGCTTCCCCGATCGCGAGAACCGAGTGCTTCGTCATCGTGTAGACGTGCATCGGGACCGGGCGCAGGTACGACGGCATCGAGAGGCTGTGCTCCGAACCGGTCAGCAGGAACGTCCCGGTTCGCCCGCTCTCGCGAAGCTTGCGCACCTGCGGGCGAACGGCGTTGAGCACGCCGTGGACGTTCACGCCGAAGCAGAAGTCGAACTCGCTCCGCGGTAGGTCGAGAATCGATCCCGGCACGATCACCCCGGCGTTCGCGCAGAGCAGATCGACGGAGCCCAGCGCCTCCCACGCCTGCTCGACGACGGCTTCGACCGCCGCCTCGTCGGTCACGTCGCAGACCGCGCTCGGACAACCGAGGCGCTCTGCCGTCGCGGCGAGCTTCTCCGCGTTGATGTCCGCGAGGAAGACGCTCGCGCCGGCGGCCTCGAGCGCCGCCGCCAGCGCCGCACCGATCCCGTCCGCCGCGCCCGTGATCAGCACGTTCCTGCCTTCGAAGGCGTCCATTCCTGCCATTCCGGGGTTCTCCTCGTCGGCGGGCGATCCTATCACGTCCCCGGCACGCGCCTCGGGACGGCGCGTAGCTTCGCGCCGGCCCGGCAGGTAGATTGGAGATGCCCCGAGGCCGCGACGGGAAGGAGGGATGATGGAGCTCGACCCGATTCCGCACGCCGTGAGCGACGATCCGCATCCGGTCTACCGCCTGCTGCGCGAGGAGCATCCGGTGCACCACGTGCAGGACCGGGACCTCTGGATCCTCTCCCGTCACGAAGACATCCTCGGCGCGATCAAGGCGCCGGAGGCCTTCTCGTCCGGTGCAGGCGTCGTCCCGTCGGGATTCAAGCCCGAGCAACCGACGCTGATCGCCCTCGACCCGCCGGAGCATACGAACATGCGCAAGGCCGTGATGCGCGCGTTCACGCCGCGGCGCATGGACGCGATGGCCGACCGCGTGCGCGGATTCGCGACGGAACTCTTCGATCGCCTCGAGGCAGAGGCGGCGCCGGGTGGCGCGGTCGACGCCTTCGACGGGTACACGGACCCGCTGCCGATCTACGTGATGGCGGAGCTCCTCGGCGTGGACGCGACGGAGCGGCCGATGTTCAAGCGGTGTGGCGACGCGATCGTGTACTCGAGCGGCGCCGATCCCGAAACGCTCTTCGCGGCGCAGCGGGAGCTGACCGACTACCTCCGGACCGTCTTCGAGGACCGCAAGCGCGAGCCCCGGGACGACCTGATCAGCCTCCTCCTGACCGCTTCCGAGGAGGGTCGAGCGCTCGCCGACGACGAGCTCCTCGGCCTCTGCTTCCTCCTGCTCGTCGCGGGCACCGAGACGACGACCTCCGCGCTCGGCAACGCGATGCTCCTCTTCGAGCGCCACCGCGACGCGCGGAAACGCCTGGTCGAAGATCCCTCGCTCATCCCCGCCGCCGTGGAAGAGGTCCTTCGCTACGACTCGCCGGTCCAGGGCCTCTCGCGGGTCACGACCCGGGACGTCGAGATCCGGGACCGGGTCATTCCGAAGGGTGCGCGCGTCCACCTTCTCTATGCGTCGGCGAACCGTGATCCTCGCGTCTTCGCGGACCCGGATCGCTTCGACATCACGCGAACCCCGAACAACCACCTCGCCTTCGGATTCGGCATCCATTTCTGCCTGGGCGCGAGCCTCGCGCGACTCGAGCTCCGGATCGGGATCGAGACCCTGCTCGAGCGGGCTCCGGACTACCGCCTCGACCTCGCAGGTCTGGACCGCCTGCCTTCGGACACCAACCGCGGCTTCTCCCGGCTACCGACGGTTCTTCGACCGGGCGGCTAGCCTCGCCGCGGCGCGTGGCGCGCGAGCCAGCCGAGCGCGAGTGAGGCGAGGACGACGAGCGCGATGCAGCCCGCGAAGCCCGGTCGATAGTCCCCGAAGAGACGGTGCGCCTCCGCGAGGACGACGGGACCGAGGGCGCCGCCCGGCACGAACGCGAGCATCATCAGCCCGTAGACCCGGGCGAAGCTCCGGGTGCCGAAGGCGTCCGCGACCGCCAGCGGCAGGAACACGTCCCGCGATGAGGTCGAGAGGCCGAAGCAGATGCTGAAGGCCGTGAGGACGAGCGGGCTGACCGCGAAGGGAACGAGGATCAGACTCATCGCGAGCAGCCCGGTATTCACGAGGAAGGCGACGCGAGCCGGGACGAGCTGACCGACCGCGCCGGCGCCGAGCTTCGCGGCGATCCCCGCTCCGACGGCGAGACCGAGGGCGCCATACGCCTCCTGCTTCTCGTAGCCGAGATCGGTCAGATAGAGGACGAACTGGTCGTAGAGCCCGAGCTGGACCAGCGAGTAGCAGAAGAGCGAATAGAAGAGGATCCAGAAGGCGGGCCGTCGGAGGATCTCGCCGTAGCCGAGGCTCGGGAGGGCCTGCCCGGATTCGGAGGTCGCTTCGTCCTGGGGCGCCTCTCCTTCTCCGGGACGCGGATCCCGCACGAAGGCGACGGCGGCCGGCAGGATCACGGCCACGCCTCCGAGTCCGACCGTGAGCGCGGTCTCGCGCCAACCCGCATCGTCGATGGTGAGCCCGAGAGCGCCGAGGAAGACGATCGAGCCGACGTTGGATCCGGCCATCGCGAAGCCCAACGCGAGGCTCCGCCGCTTCGAGAACCACTTCGTGATGACGCTGCCGATCGAGACGTCGCCGATCCCGGCGTTCGCGAGCGCCAGGATCATCATGGCCGCGTAGAACTGGATCAGGTTCTGCATCGTCGAGAAGGTCACGACGCTCACCGCGAGGCAGAGGAGCGAGGCGACGACGACCGGGCGGACCCCGAAGCGCGCGCAGGCGGCGCCGACGAATGCCTGGCTGACCGACGATACGACCAGCATCGGCGACATCCCGCTCGCCCACATCGTCCGCGTCCAGCCGAGATCCTCCACCACGTCGCCCGACAACGCGCGGCTCGCGTAGAAGAACCCCGCCCCCATCTGACAGAGCATGCACCCGAAGACGACGAGCGCGGCACGCATCGTCACGAGGCGCGCGGCACGCGTCGTCACGAAGCGGATGATCCGAGGTCGACCTCGTTCTCGAGCGCTTCCCCGGCCGCGTACGCGCGCAGATTCCGGGCGAAGAGCGCGAGCAGGCGCGGGTCGTAGGCGTCGGGCGGGATCGACGAGTGGGGGGAGAGGTAGAGGTTCGGCGCGTCCCAGAGCGGGTCGTCCTTCGGGAGCGGCTCCGTGCGCGTGACGTCGAGGATCGCCGCGCCGAGTCGCCCGGATTCGAGACCCGCGGCGAGGGCTCCTTCGTCGACGAGCGCTCCTCGCGCGACGTTGCAGAGGACGGCGCCCTCCTTCATCGCGGCGAAGGCCGCCGCGTCGAGGAGATCCGTGGTCTCCGCCGTCGCCGGCGCGCAGAGCACGACCACGTCCGAGGCGGCGAGCAGATCCATGAGGCCGTCGGGCCCGTGGAGCGCATCGACGAGGTCCGACGTATCGCCCGGCCGGGCGGACCGCCGCGTCGCGATCGTCTTCATGTCGAAGGCCCGCGCGAGCGTAGCGATCGCCGCGCCGATGGCGCCGAGGCCCACGATCCCGAGCGTCTTGCCGGCGAGGGTACGGCCGCCGGGGCGGTGGAACGCGCGCTCGCGCTGCATCGCCTCGATCTCCCGCAGGTTCCGGAAGACCTCGACGAGGCGACCGAACACGAACTCGGCGATCGCCGGCGCGCCGGCGCCGGCGGCGTTCGCGAGTCGGATTCCGCGCGCCGCGAGGGCCGCGAGCGGGAACTGCTCGAGACCGGCACTGTAGGCCTGGACGAGTCGCAGCCTCGGCATCGCCTCGATCCACGACGTAGGCAGGTCGAGGGAGCAGACCACCTCCGCCTCGGACCACGCTTCGAGCACCTCGGCCGAGGGCGTTGGCGCCGTCGCGAGGAGCGCCTCGGCGACCGGCGGCGAGGAGCGCGCCATGCGAAGCTTCACGCTCTCGCGAAGGGGCAGCGCGCGCACGTCGAGGGGGCGCGCCGTCGCGCCGGCGACCTCGCGTACGAGATCGAGATCCGGGTCCACCGGATGATGGATGCAGGCGACGAGGGCGTCTCCGCTCATGCGCCGCCGACGCCTGGACGCGCGAGGAGACTCCCGTCGATCTCGTCCACCGACCGGACGCCGCAGAGCGCCATCGCGCGTTCGACCTCGTCCTGGAAGCCGCGCATCACGCCTTCGACGCCGGGCTGTCCGGCGACGATCAGTCCCCACATGACCGGACGCCCGACGAAGACCGCCCGGGCGCCGAGCGCGAGCGCCTTCACCGCGTGCTGTCCGCGCCGGATCCCGCCGTCGACGTAGACCTCTCCACGCCCGTCGACCCCTTCGACGACGTCGGCCAAGGCGTCCGCCGTCGCGAGCGCGCCGTCGAGCTGGCGACCTCCGTGATTCGACACGACGATCCCCGTCGCCCCCGCGTCGACGCAGGCCCGCGCATCGTCCCCGCGCATCACGCCCTTCACGACGAGCGGAATCGGCGACCGTTCGACGAACCAGGCGATGTCGTCGAAGGTGAGCGCGTGATCGAAGAGCTCGTTCGGGTCCTCGACCTGCCCGTCCGCCTGGTGGAAGGTCCAGCGGTTTCGGGCGTCGCGACGTCGGTTGCCCTGGCGCGCCACGTCCACGGTGATCACCACCGCCTGGTAGCCCTGCTCGGCGCTCCGGGCGATCGCGTCGACGCTCCGCTCCCGATCCGCCATCACGTAGACTTGCAGCCACTTCGGCGCGTCGCCGGGAACCGCCGCGACCTCCTTCGCGGAGCCCGCCCCGAAGAGCCCCATGCAGAAGAGCGTATCCGTCGCCGCACAACCCCGCGCAGTCGCGACCGGTCCGGCTTCGTTCGCCTTGTGCTGCATGGCCATCGGCGCGACGCCGACCGGACTCGCGACCTTCGCCCCGAGAACCGTCGTCGACGTGTCGATCGTCCGGACGTCGCGCAGCACCTTCGGTCGCAGCCGGATCCGGGCCCAGGCCGCTTCGTTGTCGTCGAGGGTGAGCTCGTCCTCGGCGCCGCCGGCGATGTAGTCGTAGAAGGTCGACTCGATCGCCGCCTTCGCCTCGGCTTCCAGATCCGCGAGGTCCATCCGGGCTATCGAGCCTCGAGTCGGAGGAGGTAGATTTCGTCGATGTTCTCGTTCCGGGGACGATTCCCGTACTTCGTCTCGTACTTCTCCGCGAAACGCATGAACTCCCCCTCGTCGGTCACCCGCGCCGATGTCAGCTCGTAGAGCGAATCTTCGACCCTGATCCGGAGGCGGGGATCCGCCTCGAGATGCTCGACCCAGGTCGCGCGATTCGCACCCGCGTGCAGATAGAGCGCGTCGTCCAGCGCGAGCACCCAGATGTTGACCGAGTAGGGATCCGACGGGTTCGTCTCGATCTGGATCGTCGAAATTTCGTCCGTGAAGGACCAGTCCGCCGGAACCGGGGCGACCTCGCCCTCGAGTTCGCCACCCGAGAACAGGAAGAAGGGGCCGCTGCAGGCGCTCGCGAGGAACGCGACGGCGGCCAGCGCGAGAAAGGATCGGGTTCGGGCCATGGACTCTCCGTCTTGGTTGGCGCCGGGTGCGCGCGAATACGATAGCGGGACCGGCCGGGCGCGCGGAACACAACGGCGGCGACGCGCGGAACACGCGGGCGGCGAGGCGCGACGGCTCGCCTATGCTGCACCCCATGAGCGAGCACGCCCCGACGAACCACGCGCGCGTCCCGATCGCCCTCCTGCTGGCCTACGCCGCACCGATGATCCCGATCAACTTCGCCCTCGTGCTCTTCATGTCGTACATCAGCAACTACGCGATCGACGTATTGCTGGTTCCCCCCGCCGCGATGGGCATGATCTTCATGGCCGGGCGCCTCTGGGACGGGGTGACCGACCCCGTCGCGGGCATCTGGAGCGACCGCACACGGCACCGGTTGGGACGAAGACGACCGTGGATCCTCGCGTCGGCGCTCCCGATCGCGGTCTTCGGATGGATGTCCTGGTCCGCGCCCGCCGAGCTCTCGCAGACGGCGTTGATCGTCTGGATGATCGTCGCGGTCTTCGGGTTCAACGCCGCGATGACCTTCTTTCTCACGCCCCACCAGGCGCTCGGCGCGGAGCTCACCCTCGACCATCACCAGGTCTCGCAGATCTTCGCGTTCCGGCAGGCGGCCGGCTACGTCGGGATGATCGGCTGCCTCGTCTACGCGATCGAGTACCTGATGACCTCCCCGGAGCCGAGGGCGGACGCGTCGGAGCTCGCGCTCTGGGCGGGCGCCGCAATCGTCGTCCTGGTCGGGGCCTCCACGTTCCTGCTGCGCGAGCCGGCGGGCAACCGCCGGCGGGAGACGAAGCCGATCACGAGCGTCGCGTCGGACGTCTGGCGCAACCACCACGCACGCCTGCTGCTCGTCATGATCTTCATCGAGCACACCGGCTCCGGCGCCTCGATGGTTCTCTCGCCCTTCACCTACAAGTACGTACTCCAGGCGCCCCACGCGATCGGCGAGATCTTCATGTTCTACGTCGGGTCTTCGCTGGTCTCCCTCGTCGTCTGGGTTCCGCTCTCGCGCCGGATCGGCAAGAAGACGACCTGGTTGATCGGGCTCGCGGCGGGCATGACGGGCTATCTGATGATCTTCGACCTGAGTGCCGGCGCGATCACGTACATGAAGGCGGCGGTCGTGCTGACCGGGGCCTGCAGCGCGAACGCGACGGTCCTCGGTTCGTCCATCCTGGCCGACGTGATCGACGCGGACGAGCTCGAGACGGGTGAGCGCAAAGAAGGCGCCTACTACTCCGCCTACACGTTCCTGTACAAGACCTCGAGCGGAATCATGGCCGGCATCACGGGCCTGGCCCTCGGCTACGTCGGGTTCGCTCCCGGCGCCGACCAGCCCGAGTCGGTGCAGCTCCTGATCCGCTCGCTCCACGGCCTCGTGCCCGCCGGCACGATGCTGGTCGGAGCGATCATCCTGACCCGGTTCACGCTCGACGAGGCGATGCACGCGGAGATCCGCGCGAAGCTCGATGCGCGGCGAGCGAGCGGGGCCGACTAGCCGGAAACGGGCAGGACCCCGCAGCGGATGATCGCCGAACGGAAGACGCCGGAATCCACCGACCGCCCTACCCTTCCTGCTCGATCAAGAGACTCCCGACCGGATCGACGCGGACCGTCCACCCCGGCGGCACCACCGTCGTCTCGACCGTGCCCGACACGATCACCGGCCCTTCGAGCGTGATCCCCGGCCGGAAGACCGCGCGCTCGACCACGTCGACGGGGATCGCGCCCTCGGGCCCGAACCAGGCCTCGCGCCGCACGACCGGCGGCGGCGCAGCTTCGGCGCCCGCATCGTCCACCAGCGGTGGTCGATCCACCGGTAGCTTCAAGCGCACGCGCAGCGCGGCGAACTCGACCCGCCCCGTTGGCGCGACACCGTAGAGCTCCGCATAACGGGCACGGAAGCGCTGGGGCACGTCCGAGATCGCATCGAACGACTCGAGCGGAATCGACACTTCGTGGGCCTGCCCGACGAAGCGCGTATCGAGGAAGCGGTCGACCCGAAGACCCGCCGCGCCCTCTTCCACGCCCATCTTCCGCCGCGCCGAGGCTTCCACCTCCGCGAATCGGGACGCCGCCTCCGCCACTGACAGCGCATCGCTCGCGACGAGATGCGTGACGCCGTGCTCGGCCGTGAGGTCCGTCGACTGCATGCCGATCGCCGAAGCGACCCCCGCCTCCGGCGGCGCGATCACCTGCGTGATGCCGAACTCGCGCGCGATGCCGACGACGTGCATCGGCCCCGCGCCGCCGAACGCGACGAGGGTGTGGTCCCGGGGATCGAGCCCGCGCTGGACCGTGACGACGTGGATCGCCGAGGCCATGTTCGCGTTCGCCGCCTCGTGGATCGCCCAGGCGGCCCGTTCGACGGAGACACCCAGGGGCTCGGAGATCCGCTCCGCGATCGCGCGACGAGCTGCCTCCGGATCGAGGTCGAAGCGGCCCCCTGCGAAGTTCGCGGGCGAGAGATAACCGAGCGCCAGATTCGCGTCGGTCACCGTCGGCTCGACCCCTCCCTGCGCATAACAGGCGGGTCCGGGCGATGCACCCGCTGAGCGCGGCCCGACCCGGAGGACGCCTTCGGGGTCGAGCCAGGCGATCGACCCGCCCCCGGCACCGACCTCGGCGAGGTCGATGGTCGGCGTCTTGATCGGCATGCCCGTCCCGGCGCGACGGCCGCCGAAGCTTCCGCGTCCACCGACGTGGAGCTCGCGCACGACCGCGGGCCGGCCGTCGTGGACGACGCCGGCCTTCGCGGTCGTCCCGCCCATGTCGAAGGAGATCACCTGGGCCTTGTCGTAGAAGCCGGCGAACCGAGCCGCCGCCATGACACCGGCCGCACCGCCCGATTCGAGGGTCGCGACGGCGCGTTCGGCAGCGACGCTCGCCGCCATCACGCCGCCGGAGGACTCCATGATCTGGAGGGGAGCGTGGATGCCGAGTCCCTCGAGCCCGGATTCGAGTCGGGCGAGATAGCTCGCCATCAAGGGGGCGACCTCGGCCGTGAAGAGGGTCGTACTCGCGCGATCGAACTCGCGCATCTCGGGATGCACCCGAGACGAGGGGACCACGACGAGCTCCGGCATCGCCTCGAGGAGCGCCGCCTCGAGCCTGCGCTCGTGGTCCGGGTGGGCATAGGCGTGGAGCAGGCAGATCGCGACCGCTTCCGGGGCGTAGGCGCGGATGCCTTCGACGACGGCCGCCAGGCTCGCCGGATCGATCGGCGTCCGGACCTCGCCGTTCGCCGCCACGCGTTCGGTCAGCTCGAAGATCGCCGCTCGGGAGAGGGGCGAGGGCGTGGGCTCGAAGTGGAGGTCGTAGCGATCGTCCTCGACCCGCGCCTCGCGGCCGATCCTCAGAAGGTCGCCGAAGCCCTCGGTCGTGACGAAGGCGACCCGGGCGCCCTTGCGCTCGATCACTGCATTCGTGGCGAGGGTCGTCCCGTGGACGACGCGCGTGATCGAGGAAGGTGCGACGCCGGAGTCGGCGAGCACGCGTTCGACCGCTTCGAGGACGCTGCGCTCGGGCGCCTCGGGCGACGTCAGCTGTTTCGCGACGTGGAGACGTCCGTCCCCGCGCGTGAGGACGACGTCGGTGAAGGTCCCGCCGATGTCGGCGCCGAGAACGCAGGCTTCGCTCACGAGGACGCCTCCGCACCCGCGCCGTACCGCACGCCCGCCCCGGCCTCGGAGACGAATCCCTCGGCGAAATCTTCGGCGACCGCTTCCGGCGCGCGATCCGCCGGCGACCCGAGGCCGCCCCCGCCCGACGTCGTGAGCACGAGGGTCTCGTTCGCGGCCAGACGGAGGTTGGCCCCCTTCGGCGGAAGCGGCCGCTGGCCCCCGCCTTCCTCGCGGACGTATTGCGTCCCGGGCACCCCGTCTTCTCCGCCCTCGCGCCCCTTCGGCGGAAGGACGACGCGGTCGCTCCGAAGCGCGAACTCGGTGTCCTGGAGGACGTGGATCCGGGTCTCGACCCCGAGTCCCCCACGCCACTGACCGGCGCCGCCGGAGTCCGGCAGGAGTCGCTGGCACTCGAAGACGATCGGCAGCGTCGCCTCCAGGGGCTCGACCTGGGGAACCGTGTTGCGGCCGCCCAGGAAGAAGGAGCCCGTCGCACTCGGTCCGTCGGACCCACGACGCGCCCCGAGGCCTCCGTACTCGTAGGAGAGCAGGAGCCAGGGCTCGAGACGGCTCGGCGCCGCGAGGGTGTAGGGATGGATGACCGAGCTGGCGGCGGTGGCGAGCTCGGGACGGGCGCGGCTCAACGCGTGGACGACGGCCTCGCAGACCGCGGTGACCGCGACGACCCGCCCGCCGCAGGCCGCCGGCGCGTGCGGATCGAGGAGCGAGCCCTTGCGGAAGACGACGTCCACCGGCGTGAAACAGCCCTCGTTCATGGGGATCGAGGGATCGACGAAGCAGCGCACCGCGTAGAGCGCACCGGTCAGGGCCTGGGAGAATCCGGCGTTGATCGCCCCGAGCGCCTGGTCGTCGGTCGCCGAGAAGTCGAGTCGGATCCCGTCTCGACCGCCCTCCACGTGGACGGAGACACGCACGACGGGCTGACGACCGGCCTCGATTCCGTCTCCGTCCGTCTGGTACTCACCCTCGTACGTGCCCGGGGCGAGCCGAGCGAGCTCGCCCCGCATGCGCGACTCGGTCCCGGCAATGTAGTCGTCGATCCCGGCCTTGAGCTCGTCGGTTCCGTAGCGCTCGGCGAGGCCTTCCATCCGCTCGGCGGCGACGTTCACGCCGGCGACGAGGGCGCCCACGTCCCCCATCACGCGATCCGGGGTCCGGCTGTTGAGCGCGAGGAGGCGATGGAGGTCTTCCACCGGATCGCCCGCGGCGTAGAGACGGACGGGCGGAAGCTGGAGGCCCTCCGCGAAGACGTCGGTCGCAGTCGGGACGATGCCGCCCGAGGAGCTTCCGCCGAGATCGGAGACATGGATCAGGGTGCCGGTGAACCACTCGACGCGCCCCTCGCGGAAGACCGGGCGGAACACGAGCAGATCGTTCGCGTGGATGCCGCCGCGGAAGCAGTCGTTCATCACGAAGACGTCGCCGTGTCGCATCGCGTCGATGTCGTGATCTTCGAGCACCGCGGGCAGCGAGCAACGCAGACTCGCCGCGTGCATGAGGTTCGTCGCGGTCGAGAGGGTCACCAGGCGCCCGTCCCGATCGAGAATGCCGGCGCAGGCATCGGCGCCCTCGGCGATCATCGCGGAATGCGCGGAATGGACCACGACGATGCTGGCTTCTTCCGCGGCGATGCGGAGCGCGTGTCGGAGGATCTCGGCTTCGAGTCGATCGGCGTTCGGGGCGGGCATGCGGCGTCTACTCTACGGCGTTCTCGCCCGAGAGGGGCCCCCCATGATGTTCCCCTTGGGAATCTGTGCCCTTCGGGGCACAAAATAGATCGGGGGTCAGCATATTTCCCCCCACTTTTCCGGACCCTGGATATATGATGACCGTGACCTGGGAAGGTAGGGAGAGAGACCCACCCCCAGCCGTGAATGGCCCTATGGGGCATCTCGGGTGGAAACGGCCTCTCTCTTTTTGAGGATATCGGTGCGTACGGCCCGCCTTCGCGTCCTGCGATGGCAGCCACCCACCAGACGACAGCATGAAGCTCGAACCGCGAGGGGTTGGGAAGCCCCGGTGGTCGTGACTTTCGAGAAGACGGGCTCCGTCGCTCGGCTTGCGTCTCGTGGACAACGTTTCCCTCTACCAGGTCTGCTCAGAAGAGCACGCTCTCGACGCGCGCAAGGTGCGTGGCATCGCGGGACGTGCACCCGTCCGATCTCGTGTGCACGCGAGTTGGACGTGCAGATCGGCGTCGCAGCACACGGTTGGCCCCGCTTGCTCCGATGGCTGATGTAGAGGTAGAAGCAGATGACTTTGAAGAAGTGGAGCCTGTTGGCATTCGCGGCGGCGCTCATCGCGCCGATGTCCGCGAGCGCACTCGGCATTTCCATCGTGAACGTGTCGACGTCCAGCCCGAACGCGGACGGATCCCTCGAGAACGGAGACACCATCACGTTCGACCTGTTGCTCGAGAACAACGACAACCTGGACATCATCGGTCTCGACGTCGGCGCCTTCGGCTACGACGAAGGTGCGGTCGGCAGCCCGTTCGACAACCACCTCCAGTACGACAGCGCGCGAACGGGCACGAGCGCCTTCCGCGCGATCAACGGAACCGTCCTGACGGAGCTGTCCGCCGACGTGCCGCAGGCGGAGTTCGGCAGCGCGCTCCTCTTCCAGGAGCGCTACGTCCGCCTCTTCGGCGGGATCTCGACGACGCCGACGAACGGTGACGGTCAGTTCGACACGGGCATCGACGGCCTCCTGACCGAGAACGGCGACGTCCACCTCCAGGTGACGTTCTCCGCGCAGTCGCTCGGCGCCACCCCCGGCGCTCCGGCCACCGTCGACCTGGTCTTCGGCATCGGCCAGCAGGGCTTCGACGTCCAGGGCACCTCGGGCTCGCTCGCGGGCCAGTGGACCAACGCGGCCTACACCGTCACGATCGTCCCGGAGCCCGGTACCGCGCTCCTCATGGGCCTCGGTCTCGCGGGTCTCGCAGGCGCTCGCCGGCGATAATCCGACCCATCGGCGCGGCCTCGGCCCGCCACGCGAAGTCGATCTGAACGGCCGCTCTCCGTCCCGGGGAGCGGCCGTTTCGATTTCGAGCCGCCGGTCCCGTTCCGGGCGGGCGCGCCGGGGCGGAGGCGGCCCCGGTTCCCGATCTGGGCCACCCTCGGGTCCCCCGCGCGAAGAGAGGACCGGCCATGACGATCGAACGAGACGAGCTGGGCTTCGACGCCCCCGCGCCCCTCGGCCATCCGGGTCGAGCGGGGCTCCCGGAAGGCCATCCGACGGGTCCCGAAGTCGGCGAGAAGCTGCCCGGGTTCACGCTGCCCGACGCCTTCGGCAGGCCGGTGAACCTGCACGAGGATCGCGCCGGACGTCCGGCGGTCGTCGTCTTCTACCGCTCGGCGGTCTGGTGACCGCCCTGCTGGACGCAGCTCGGTGAGCTGCGAGATGCCTGGGCCCGCTTCGAAGACGCCGGCGTGGCGCTCTATGCGATCTCCTACGACGACCAGGAGGTCCTCCGGGAGTTCAGCGAGAAGCAGTCGATTCCCTATCCGCTCCTTTCGGACGTCGACTCCGAAGTCATCCGCGCCTACGGGATCCTGAACGACCAGGTGAAGCCGGGGGATCTGATCCTCTACGGAATCCCCTACCCGGGCACCTTCATCACGGACGGCGACGGAGTCGTCGTGTCCAAGTCCTTCCACGGCTCCTACAAGATCCGCGACAGCCCCGAGGCACTCCTCGACGCCGCCCTCGGGCGGGCCCAGCTCGATCACGTCGACGCCGCCCCGGCCCAGGGCGACGAAGCGGTCCGGGTCCAGGTCGCCCTGCGCGGCGGCAGGGGCACCCTGCGCCAGGGCATCGTCCGCCACGCGATCGCCCGTTTCGAGCTCACGGACGGATTCCACCTCTACGGCGATCCGGTTCCGGAGGGCATGATCGCGACCCGCGTCGAGGTCTCGGGTCCGCCCGGCCTGGTCGTCCACGATCCGGTCCTGCCGCCGACGGAGCCCCTGCGCCTCGCGTCGATGGGCGTGGAGCTGCAGGTCTGGAGCGGCTCCTTCGACATCGAGGTCCCGTTCCACGCGGTCGGCGAGCTGGCCAGCGAGTGCCGTCCCCTCGACCGGGACTCGGTCCCCCTCGAAGTCAGCATTCGCTACCAGGCCTGCGACGACGAGACCTGCCTGCTCCCGAAGACCGAGACCTTCCGCTTCGACGTGCCCCTCGACGTCGTCGACATCCCGAAGCTCGCGATGCACACGGGGCACGGTCAGCGCGAGGGCAACTTCGACGCGCAGCCCCATCTCCAGCGACTTCTCAAGCGGAAGTTCAAGGAGAGCCCCCTCGGCTTCCTCCGCCACGCAGCCCTCGCCGTCCGCCTGAACATCGCCGCAAGGCTCCGCGCCCGCCGCGGCGAATCGAAGCCCTGACCGAGCGCGCCTTACGCCCGCCCGATCCGCCGAGCGCCCGCAGGCGGCCGATGAGGCAACGGATCAGCCTCCTTGCAGGACGTGCCCCGGGAGAGCGCCGGTGTGCTTGTTCTGCTCGAGCACGACCTCGCCGTTCACGATCGTGGCGACATAGCCGCGCGCGTCGACGACGAAGCGCTCGCTCTCCGCCGGAAAATCCTTCGCGAGCCAGGTGTCGCCCTTCGCGAGCTGGTCGAGGTCGATCAGGACGAGATCCGCGAAGTACCCCTCGCGGATCGCGCCGCGATCGCGGATCCCGTGCACGATCGCCGGCATGTAGGCCAGCTTGAACACCGCCTGCTCGAGCGAGAGGACGTCCGGCACGAAGTCGGTCAGCAGGTTCGTCGTGTAGTCGGCGCCCACGAACGAGGCGAGATGGGCCCCCCCGTCGGACGAGCCCGCCATGGCGAAGGGCTCCCGCATGACCTGCGCACAGATCTGGTCCATGTAGGCCGCCGCCTCGGGCGCGGTCACCATGTTGAACCAGGTTTCGAGCCCCTCGGAGAGCGCCAGATCGAGGAAGGCGTCGACGCCGCTCTGGCCCGCCGCCTCGGCGAGCTCCGCGATCGTCTTGCCGACCTTGTCCTGGTTCGCCGGATCGGCGACCTGCTCGACCGCGAGATTGGCCCAGGTCATGCCGATCGTCGTCGCCGCTTCGGCCTCGAACTCGACCGCCAGCTCGGCACGCGACGCCGGATCGCGCAGCCGCTCGCTCCGCTCGGGCTCCGCCAGGCAGAGCACCTCGCGCCACTTCTTCATGTCGTCGAAGACGAAGGTATCGGAGAGCTTCACGTGGATCCCGCCGCGATTGGTCGCGAACTGCGGATGGAAGCGCCCGCCCTTCTCGTTCTGTTCCTTGCACCACTGGAGCGACTTCGACCAGCTCTCGGGGTCTTCGCCGCTCGGGAAGAGCAGGTTGAGCTCGACGGGTCGGCCGGAGGCCTCGTGCATGCGGATCATCAGCTCGCGATCCGCGTCGTCGTACCCGCGCCCGAAGCTGCGCGGGATGATCTCGACGGCGCCGCGATCGAATTCCGAGAGCACCCCCGAAAGCGCCACGACCTCGTCCGCGGTCGCGTGGTTGCTCGGCACCTCCCGACCGTCTTCACCGACGTGGAGGTCGAGCTGCGACGTCGAGAAACCGATCGCCCCCTCGCGCATCGCCGCGCGAACGAGCTCCTTCATCTGCTCGATCTCTTCGGGCGTCGCCTCGCGCTCCGAGGCGTCGTCTCCCATCACGAAGCGACGCACCGCCGAGTGGCCGACGTAGCTCGCCACGTTGACGCCGACCTTGCCCTCGAAGCGCCCCCAGTAGTCCCCGTGGCCGCCGCCCTCGAACTTGAGCCCCTCGGCGAGCGCGGCCCGGCTCATGCCTTCGACCCGCGAGAGCATGCCCGCCAGCCAGTCGACGTCCTCCGGCTTCGCCGGCGCGAGGGTGAAGCCGCAGTTGCCCGCCAGGACCGTCGTGATGCCGTGCCAGCAGGAGGGCGTCACGATCGGATCCCAGTCGAGCTGGACGTCGTAGTGGGTGTGGATGTCGATGAAGCCGGGGGTCAGGACGAGCCCCTTCGCCTCGATCGTGTGCGTCGCGTCGGTGTCGATCCGGCCGATCTTGGCGATCCGATCGCCCTTCACGCCGACGTCGGCCACGTAGGCGGGAATGCCGGTGCCGTCGACGACGCGGGCACCCTTGATGACGAGATCGAATTCGGGAGTGGACATCTTCATTCTCCTTCTGGATCGCGCCGAGGGCGCGAAGGTCGGTTCCGGGTCTTCGTTCAGCCGATCGCTTCGGCGCTCCGCAGGGTCGCGATCGCGTCCCCGTCGAGACCGAGCTCGGCGGCGAGCACCTCGTTCGTATGCTCCCCGAGCGTGGGCGGGGGAACCATTTCGACGTCGTTCGCCGACATGCGCGGCGCCCAGCCGAAGAGGCGGACCTCGCCCTCGTCCGGGTGGGGCAGCGTCTTCACGAAGTCGCGCTCGACGAGATGCGGATCGGTGTACAGCTCCTGGGTGTCCATCGTCGCCGCGCAGGGCACCTCCGCCTCGCCGAGGATGCGCATGACGTCGTGCTTGCTCCGCTCGAGCGTCCACTTCTCGATCTCGTCGTGGAGCTCCGGTGTCCGCTCGAAGCGCTTCATGAAGTCGTCGAACCGCTCGTCGGTGATCAGGTCCGGCCGATCGATCGCCATGTAGAACCGGTCGATGTGCGTGTCCGTCACGGTCAGCACGAAGGCGTAGTCGTTCGGCCCGCCGCCCTTGCACGCATAGAGCCCCGACGGCGCGGCGCCGACCTGCGATCCGTTCCGCGGGACCGGATTCCGGCCCCAGTTCCCGGTGTTCGCGAGGTGCGTACGCATGTAGTAGGTGATCGCCTCGTGCATCGAGATCTCGATCCGCTGCCCCTCGCCGGTCCGCAGCTTCTGGACGTAGGCCGCCAGGATCGACATGCCGAGCTGCATCCCGGTTCCCGAGTCTCCGACCGTCACACCGGGCAGGGTCGGCGGGCCGTCCGGAGCGCCGGTCATCGAGAAGGTCCCCGCCGCGGCCTGGGCGCACATGTCGTAGGACAGATACTTCGCGTACGGGCCCTCGCTCCCGTATCCCTTGATCGAGGCGAAGATGACCGCGGGATGGACCGCCTTGAACTGGTCGTAACCGAGATCCATCCGTTCCATCACGCCCGGCGCGTAGTTCTCGATCACGACATCGAATCTGGGCACGAGGTCGAGGAGGACCTGTCGCCCCTCCGGCTTGCGGAGATTGAGCACGACGCTCCGCTTGTTCGCGTTCCAGTGCCAGAAGTAGGCCGAGGTCCCGGCGAGGTTGCGTCCGGGATCCCCGAAGCCCGGGGCCTCGACCTTCACGACGTCGGCACCCATCCAGGCGAGGGCCTGGGTACAGGAGGGACCCGCCTCGTACTGGCTCAGGTCCAGGATCCGCATTCCATCGAGTGCCGGCATGTCGTGCTCCCTCCGTCTTCCTGGCGTTGCCGGCGCGGACGAGGCTCGAATCAGGGGAATCCGCGTCCCTTGTCCGCGCGTCGGGCCCATTCTAGCCTCGGGATTCCCCCCGCGGAGACCGGTTCTGCCGGCCCGCCCCGATTCCCGCGCGCCCGGCCCGGCCAGCGCGCGAACGGAAGGAGAGCGCCCATGGCCACCATCGACGGCAATACCCTGATCGCCCGAAGCCTGAAGCGGCAGGGCGTCGAGCACATGTTCGGCATCGTCGGCTTCCCGGTCTTCGGGATCGCCGCCGCCGCCCAGCGCGAGGGCATCCAGTTCCTCGGCATGCGGAACGAACAGGCGGCGAGCTACGCCGCCGCCGCCGTCGGCTACTTCACCGGACGTCCGGGTGCCTGCCTGACGGTCTCCGGCCCGGGCGTGATCCACGGCCTCGCGGGCATGGCGAACGCGCAGGAGAACTGTTGGCCGATGATCCTGCTCGGCGGGGCCTCGAACTCCTACCAGGAAGGACGCGGCGCGTTCCAGGAAGCACCGCAGGTCGAGCTGGCCCGCCCCTACGGCAAGTACTCCGCGCGCCCGGACCAGCCCGAACGCATCCCCTTCTACTGCGAGCAGGCGGTCCGAACCGCGATCAACGGCCGACCCGGCGCCGTCTACCTCGACTTCCCGGACGACATGCTCTCCGCCCAGGTCGAAGAGGACGCGGTCTCGATTCCGGCGGGCTGCCCCGATCCGCCGCGGACCCTGGCCCCGACCGCCGACGTCGAACGCGCGATCGACGTGCTCCGTAACGCGGAGCGCCCGCTCGTGATCATCGGCAAGGGCGCCGCCTACTCCCGCGCCGAAGAGGAGGTGCGCCAGTTCATCGAGACGACGAAGCTGCCCTTCCTCACGTCGCCGATGGGCAAGGGCGTCGTCGACGACGAACACGAGCTTTCGGTGATGCCGGGTCGCGGCCTCGCCCTCGAGAACGCCGACGTCGTCGTTCTGCTCGGCGCGCGCCTCAACTGGATCATGCACTTCGGTCTGCCCCCGCGCTTCAACGAGAACGTGAAGACGATCCAGATCGACATCCACGGTGAGGAGATCGGTCGCAACGTTCCGGCCGAGGTCGGCCTCTGTGGCGACATCAAGGCCGTCGTTGGCCAGCTGAACACGGCCCTCGAAGCCGAGCCCTTCACCTACCCGAGCGACACGCCCTGGCGGAGCGCGCTGTCCGAGAAGGTCTCCGAGAACAAGACCTTCGTGCAGAACATGATGAACGACGACGCGGTCCCGATGGGGTACTACCGCGTCCTCCGCGAGATCCAGGACCAGGCGCCCCCCGGCACGATCATCCAGGCCGAGGGCGCGAACACGATGGACATCAGTCGTTCGGTGCTCATGCACAAGAATCCGCGCGAGCGGATCGACGCGGCGACCTTCGGGACGATGGGCGTGGGTCTCGCGCAGGCGATCGCGGCCCAGGTCGTCCACCCCGACCGCAAGGTGATCTGCGTCGAGGGCGACAGCGCCTTCGGCTTCTCCGGAATGGAGGTCGAGACGGCCTGCCGATATCGCCTGCCAATCGTCTTCGTGATCATCAACAACAACGGCATCGGCATGGGATTCGACCAGCTCCCGGAAGACCGCTTCCAGTCGCCGGCGATGGCCTACACGATCGAGGCCGGATACGAGAAGATGATCGAAGGCTTCGGCGGGAAGGGCTACTCGGTCCGCACGCCGGACGAGCTGTCGGCGTCGCTCAAGCAGGCGCTCGACGATTCGATGCCGTCGATCATCAACGTGCACATCGATCCGCAAGCCCGCGCCAAGCCGCAGAAGCACCCGTGGCTGACGGCCTGAGCCGGAGCCGCCCCATGCGAACCCGAATCCCCCTCCTGCTCCTCGCCTCCGCCTGGCTCTTCGCCTGCGCGGAGGCGGAGAGCCCGATCACGTCGATCGCACCGGAAGCCCTGCTCTCGGCGCCGCCCGCGGGCGCGCTGATCCTCGACGTCCGTCGCCCCGACGAGTACGCCACGAGCCACGTGCCAGGTGCGATCAACGTGCCGCACGACCAGGTCGAAGCGAGGATCGCCGAGCTCGGCGAGGACCGCGCTCGCACGATCGTCGTCTACTGCGAGAAAGGCCGGCGGGCCGGCCTGGCCGGTGACGTGCTGCTCGCGGCGGGCTTCTCCGACGTGCGACATCTCGAGGGCGACATGAGCGGCTGGCGCGAGGCGGGACGACCGACCGCGCAGCCTTGACCGGGATGATCCGCTCGCTGCCGGGCTTCTCCGTCGCGTCGCCCCGCCGACGGGATCGGGAGGGCGCCGGATCCCGGTGCCCGACGATCCTCGTCTCGATCGCCGCCCTCGCCGCCGCCCTCGTGGCGGTCGCATGCGTTCCACCGCCCTTCGACCTGCAGCGGCCCGCAGTCGATGAATGGAGCGGCGTCCAGGTCGCCGAGGGAACACGCGTCCGGGTCGTCACGCCCTTCGCGGACGAACGAACGCGCCCGCCCTGCCGACGCGACTCGGGCTTCTCGGCGAACATGGGCTCCCGCGCGCGGCCCCCGGCACGCATCCAGGTCGTCTGCTCCCGGGACATCGGGCGATGGCTCGCCGAGGACGTCGAGCGAGCGCTCGCGCGGGCGGGCTTCGCGGTCGTCGGCGAGGAGGTGTCCGGCGACGACGTGCTCGTCGTGCACGGCAACCTGCTGATGACCGAGATCGAGCCCCTCTGGCGGATTTTCTCGTCCCGCGTCGAGAGCGACTACCGCGTTCGCGTCGAGGTCCGTAGCGGCGCGGGGCTCGTCGCCCATCGCGACTTCCATCTGAAGTCCCAGGACACCCGGCTCTTCGCGATCGACTACGAAGGCGTCTTCGTCGAGACCCACCGGCGGACCGTCTCCGAGATCACCGAGGCCATCGCCGACCTCGCCAACGAACTCCGCGCGACCGGCGCGCTTCGCGGTGGCGGAGAAGATCGCGGCGCGCCGCACGCGTTCGCGGGACGCTCGACCGAGGGAGCGGCCCGATGACCCGTGTCCTTCTGATCCTCGTCAGCCTGACCCTTCTCGGCACCGGCTGCACGCGCAAGCACGTCGCGACGCCCGAAGAGGTCCGGCGGAACCACGACCGGGTCTGGACGATCGAATCCCTGCCCGCGTCGACGCCCACGCCGACCGAGGCGGACGAGCCCGACGAGATCCGCGACGGCTCCGACGCCTGACCGGCGGCTCAGGAGGCCGGGCGTGCGACCAGCTTCGCGGGCAGTCGCGTCGGACCGTTCGCCCAGAAGACCGGGACCTTCTCCCAGGTGAAGCCGGGCTCGAGCGAGATCGAGGAGAGCCGCTCGACCGCCACCTCGAGCACGATCCGACCCTCGAGGCGCGCCAGCGAGGCGCCGGGGCAGACGTGGGGCCCGCCGCCGAAGGCCGCGTGCCCCTTCGGCTTCGGCCGGTCGAGCCGGAACGCGGCGGGATCCTCGTAGAGCGACTCGTCCCGGTTGGCCGAAGCGACGCCGAAGAAGACGCGCTCGCCTTCGCGCATCGCATGGCCGCGAAAGACCGTGTCCCGCATGACCGTTCGCACGAGGTTGATGATCACGCTGTCGAGGCGGAGGCTCTCCTCGACGGCGTTGGGGATCCGCTCCGGGCGTTCGCGCAGGGTCTCGAGCAGCCCTTCGGTCGTCGCGAGGCGGTGCAGCAGGTTCGAGATCAGATGGCGCGTGGTCTCGTTGCCCGAGATCAGCAGGAAGACCAGCAGCGTGCGCAGCTCCACGTCGGACAGGCGATGTCCGTCGATCTCCGTCTGGAGGAGTCGCGTGGTGAAGTCCGGCGGCGGATCGGGATCCGCCTTCCGCTCGGCGATCATGGCGTCGACGTAGGCCGTGAACTCGGGGTGCGCGGCGGCGAGACCTTCCCCACGGTGATTGCGATTGAAGCGCGGGTAGTCCCCCTGGACGACCTCGTCGGACCACGCTCCCCAGAGCGCGTGGTCCTCCGGCGGAGCGCCCAGCAGAACGGCGATCACCGAAGTCGGGACCGGCATCACGATCTCCTGGACGAGCTCGACGAGCTCGCCGCCCTCGGACTTCGCGATCGCCTCGTCGAAGAGGCGGTGCGTGAGATCGCGGGTGAAGTCCTCGACGCGCCCCAGTCGGTGTGCGGCGACGGCGGAGTTCACGATCCGCCGGACCTGACCGTGTCGCGGCTCCGGGATCTCCGAGATCAACATCTCTTCCGGCGGCACGACGACGCCCGGCTCGCGCATGCTCGCCCGGAAGACGTCGACTTCCTTCGTGGCGGCGATCAGGTCGTCCTGGCAGGCGATGAACCAGGCCCCGTCCCGGGTCTTCGAGATCGGCTGCTCGCGGCGCAGGCGCGCGTAGACGTCGAAGGGGATCCGGGTTCCGGTGTCCATCGGATCCCAGTCGAAGTCGAGGAGGGGTTCGGTCGCCATCGTCGCGTCTCCCTTGGCCCGACCCACGAGATCGGGCCGCTCCATTCTACCCCCTCCGAAGCCGGCCGGGGCGGGCCCATCGCTGCCGCCAGTGAGTAGAATGAAACGCGGAACGAGACGCACGGCGAGCGAGGCTTCGCGTGCCACCAGGAGGAAGCATGGGCCGACTCGACGGAAAGACCGCGATCATCACGGGCAGCGCCCAGGGAACCGGCGAGGTCCTCGCCCACGTCTTCGCCGAGGAAGGCGCGAGCCTCGTCCTCGGGGACGTGCAGGACGAACGCGGCGAATCCGTCGCCCGGGAGCTCGGGGGGCCTGCTCGATTCGTCCATCTCGACGTCTCCGACCCGGGTGACTGGTCGAAGGCGGTCGACACCGCGGTGGACGCCTTCGGCGGCGTCGACGTCCTCGTGAACAACGCAGCGATCCTCCTGCTCAAACCCTTCGACGAGATCAGCCCCGACGAGTTCCTGCGCATCGTCCAGGTGAACCAGCTCGGGCCCTTCCTCGGGATGCAGGCCGTGTTCCCCGTCATGAAGGAGCACGATGGCGGATCGATCGTGAACATCGCCTCGACCGACGGCATCAAGGGCATGAACGGCGTCGCCGCCTACGCCTCGAGCAAGTGGGCGGTACGCGGCCTGACGAAGTCCGCGGCGATCGAGCTCGGCCGATACGCCATCCGCGTGAACGCGGTCTGTCCCGAAGCGGGGAACCCGAACATGAGCGCGCCCTTCTTCCCCGGGAGTCCGGACCTGACCGACGTACCCCACCAGATGATGCAGAAGATCCTGAAGGATCCGAAGCCGGTGGTGCCGGGCAGTCGCCTGCGCGACGTCGCGAACATGGCCCTCTTCCTGGCGTCCGACGAGAGCCGATCCTGTACCGGGGGCGATTTCGTCGTCGACGCGGGGCTCACGGTGGGCTGGTACCAGGAGGGCGTTCCCTCCGCCTGAGCCCGGGACACGCCGTTCCCGGGTCCCCGGTTCCGCTCGATCTGGAGCTTTCCGCCGAGGTTCCCTCGCGAGAAACTCCGATTCGCTCTCCGCGCGCCCGTAGGGGCAAAGGCCCCGGTCGGGGCCGGCCGATACGCGGGGGAGATGGCCAGGAAAACGAACTCCCTCTTCGACCAAACCCTCGATCGGTCGGTCTTCGTCGCGTTCTTCCTGGGCGCGGTCACCCCGCTCCTCGGCTTCGCGGTCGTGAGCGAACGGCTGATGCCCGCGCTCGAGAGTCGCGACGACCAGATTGCGCTCGCGAGCCTCGTCGTCACGACGGGCTTCCTCTCCCTCGGCGCCTTCCTCGCGCTCCGGCGGATCGTCGCCCGAACCCTCGCCGACATCACCGATCAGAATGACCGTCTCGAGTCGCTCCTCCTCGTCGCCCGCGAGCTGGCCGATGCTCCGCACGCACAGATCGTCGCGGAGACCGCCTCCGTCTGGGCCGCGCGCCTGACCGACGCCGACGCGAGCTGGATGGTCACGCGCGAAGACTGGGACAAGCCCTTCACGGTCCTCGCCAGCCGTGGGGGAGACGCGGAAGCATGGCTCGAGGCCTGCGGCGACGAGTGGCGGGAGCTGGCGAGTCGGCACGTCGAAGCCGAGACCCCGATCCGCATCGACGGCGAGGGCAGCGACGCACCTTCGGTCGTCCTCGTCCCCGTCGCCCTCGAGACCGAACCCGGCGCCCATCTCGTGGTCGCACGCCGCGAACGGGCCTTCTCGCCGAATGAAGTCGACGCCGTAGCCACCCTCGCCGCCCAGACGGGCGTCGCCTGGACGAGCGCGGATCGCGGCGACAGCCAACGCAACTTCTTCAGCCACATGACCGATCTCGTGGTCGCCGCCCTCGACACCCACGTCCAGTACCGGTCGGGCCACTCGTCCCGGGTCTCGGCCCTGGCGAATCGGGTCGGTCGGGCGATGGGCGTGGAGGACGACGCGCTGCACGACCTCCACTTCGCGGCGCTGCTCCACGACGTGGGCATGCTCCGCATTCCCCCCGCTCACCAACGCGATCCGAAGTTCTTTCGCAAGCACGCGACCGTCGGAGCCCGCATGCTCTCACGCATCCGCGTCTGGGAAGGCGCCGCGCCGATCGTCGGACAGCACCACGAGCGCCCGGACGGGACCGGCTACCCGGACGGATTGGTCGGGGACGACATCGTCCTCGGCGCGCGCATCCTCGCGGTGTGCGATGCCTGGGATGCGATGCGGACGGAGGACTACCACCGTCCGGCCATCTCGGAAGCCGAGGCCCTGGCCGAGCTCCGGGAGAACGTGGGCGGCCAGTTCGACGGTGACGTCGTCGCGGCCCTCGAGGCGCTCGTCCGCGAGGGCGGGCTCTAGGGGACCGCCGATCGGGCTATGCTGGTCGACCCCACGAGGTCGCCATGCACGTCACGCCCCTCGATGCACCCTTCGGTGCCCAGCTCCACCTCGAGACCGACGACGCGCTCGGTCCCGAAGAAGTCGACGTCCTGCGCCGCGCCTTCGCCGAGCACGGCTTTCTGCTCGTGCGCGAAGGCCCGATCGACGATGCGCGCCAGATCGAGCTCCTCGCCGCCCTCGGACGGGTCGAGCCGGACGAGAGCGGAGCGCCCATGCGCATGGAAGTCACGAACCAGCACGACGAGACGACGGCGCCCGAGGGCGAGCTCGTCTTCCACTGCGACTACGCGTACGACCCGGCGCCGATCCCGGTGATCTCCCTCTACGGCGCCACGATCGACGGGGACGTCACGCCGACCTGCTTCGCGAGCGGGGCGAGCGTGCTCGACCGCCTCGCGCCCGAGACCGTCGAGCGCCTGCGCGACCTGACCGCGGTCCACGCGTGCTTCCTCTATCGACACGACGCGCCGGACGCCCGCAGCGAGGAACCGGATCCGCTGATCCCGCGCGGAGAGCCGGGCTGGGGTCCCGCCCACTACTGGCACCACCACGCGGCGATCCTCGAGAATGCGTTCGGAGTCGAGACGCTCTTCGTCTGCCTCCAACACACGGATCGCTTCGAGGGCCTCCCGCGCACGGTCTCCGACGGTCTGCTCGAGGAGCTCTTCGCCGCGCTCTACGCCCCGGACGCGATCTACGAGCATCGCTGGCAGCCCCACGATCTCCTGATCTGGGACAACCTCACGATCCAGCACGCGCGGCCCGAACCGATCGACCGTCCACGCACGCTCCGCCGCTATCACGTGTCCGAGACGGACCTGACCGCGGACTACGTCCGCGTCGCCCGCGAGCAGGGGATCATGTAGCGGTCACCGGGCGCCTAGCCCTGGAGCGCGTCCGGGTGACGCTTCTCGAGGGCGCTCCGGACGCCGTCCTTCCAGTCGACCTTGCAGGGTCCGCCGAGCGCCTTCCGCCGCGTGTTGTCGAGGACCTTCATCCCCCAGGACGCGTCCGGTCCGGTCTCCATCTTCATCGTGAGCCCCGTCAGACTCTCGACGTAGGCGATGATCTCCTCGACGGCGACGACCTGATCGCCGCCGAGATTCACGATCGGCGCCGGCACGTCCGCCTTCAGGATCAGGTTCTGGACCTGCTCGGCGATGTCGTCCTCGTGGATCGGCGAGCAGTAGCTGTCCCCGCCCTCCGCCCGGGTGTACGTCATCCCGTTCTTCATGAACTCGTAGATGATCATCGGCACGCCGCCGTGCCCCCGCGATCCATACGCCACGTCGAGCCGCGTGATGATCGTCTTGAGGTTCAGGGCGCGAGCCTGGAACCGGACGACCGCCTCGCTCGCGAGCTTGCTCATCGCGTAGTGCGGCGAGTAGCTCGCGTAGCCGCCGAGCTCGTTGTCTTCGGTGATCGGCTCGCTGGAGCTCGCCGGAACCCGGTAGACCGACGAGGACGACATGTGCAGGAATGCCTTCACGTCCTTGTACCGCTGCATGAGGAAGCCCGAGCCCTCGGCGTTCTGGGCCATCCCGATCTCCGGCGTCTTGGGATCGACGTTCGCGCCGCAGTGGATCACGTAGTCGACGTCCGGCAGCCCCGCGAGGTCCGACTCGCCCATCGAGAAGAAGGCGGTCTTCACGCCGAGCGCTTCCAGCTCGTCCTTCGCCTGGGCATCCGAGAAGCGGGCGGCGGCCCAGACTTCGTTGTTCTCTGAGAGCTTCTCGGTCAGGGGGCGGGCGACCTGGCCGGTCGCTCCCGTGACGAGGATCCGCTGTCCGTCGAGCATGGTGGGGGACTCCTTTCGATTCCGACGAAGCCTACCCGACGTATACTCGAGCGCCCATGGCGCCCGCCGACCCGCTCCCCCTCGCCGACCTCCTCGTCCTCGACCTGACGATCGCACGCGCCGGCCCGACCGCCGTCCGCCAGCTCGCCGATTGGGGAGCGGACGTCGTCTTGATCGAACCGCCCGCACCGGAGGACACGAGCGCCGGGCGCCACGGCCCCGACTTCCTGAACCTCAACCGCAACAAGCGGAGTCTCTCCCTCGATCTCAAGCGCGAAGCGGGTCGCGCCCTCCTCCACCGGCTCGTCGCACGGGCGGACGTGCTGGTCGAGAACATGCGACCGAACGTGAAGGAGAAGCTCGGGTTCGACTGGGAGACGGTCTCCGCGATCAACCCGCGACTCGTGATGGGCTCGATCTCGGGCTTCGGTCAGGACGGCCCGTACGCCGAACGCGGCGGCGTCGACCAGATCGCCCAGGGCCTCGGCGGGCTGATGAGCGTGACGGGGCTGCCCGGACAGGGACCCGTGCGCGCAGGCGTCGCGATCTCCGACGTGACGGCGGGTCTCCAGCTCGCCGTCGGGATCCTGGTGGCGCTCCACGAGCGCGAACGAACGGGACGTGGACGCTACGTCCACACATCGCTGCTCGAGTCGATGATCGGGATGATGGACTTCCAGGCGGCCCGCTACACGGTCGCGAAGGACGTGCCGCCGCAGGCGGGGAACCACCATCCGACGATGGGACCGATGGGCATGTACGCCACCCGGGACGGCTACATGAACGTCGCCGCGCCCTGGGGTCGACTCTGGTCGGCGCTCTGCGACGTGATCGGACGCCCGGAGCTCGCCTCGGATCCCCGCTTCGCGCAGGCCGCCGATCGCGCCCGCAACCGCGACGCGCTCAACGAGGAGATCGATCGCGCGCTCGCGACGAAGACCACCCGGGAATGGGTCGACGCCATGAATGCCGTCGGGATCCCGTCGGGACCGGTGAACGACCTGGCGGAGACCTTCGCGGACCCACAGGTCCGCCATCTCGCCGTCGCGACCCCGGTCACGCACCCCGTCGTGGGCGAGATCGAGATCCTGCGCAACGCCACCCATCTCGAGGGGGTCTCGAGCGACATCCGGCGCCCGGCGCCCGAGCCCGGCGAGCACACGGAAGAGATCCTCCGACAGTTCGGCCTCGAGGACGCCGAGATCGCTCGCCTGCGCGAGGACGGCGTGGTCTAGCGCGAACGTCTAGCCCTTCTTCGGTCGCTCGCCGTAGTCGGCATGCGGCGCGTCACGCTCCTTGATCACCTGTCGGAAGCCCTTCTCCTCGAAGCTCTCGACCCAGCGGTAGGCCTCTTCCGTGTGGCGGGTCACGCCGTCGAAGAAGGTCCCGAGGAGCTGGCTCGTCCGGAGACCCATGTTCTCGAAGGCCTGATTGACGAGCAGCTTGTTCAGGGCGAGCTGGTTCGCCGGGATGTGCTCGAGCCGCCGCGCGTGCGCCTCGATCCGCTCCTCGATCTCGTCCCGCGGACAGACGTGGGAGACGAGCCCGATCCGGAGCGCGGTCGCCGCGTCGATCGCATCGCCGGAGAGCAGGAACTGCTTCGCGTGTTCGAGGCCCAGGCGATAGACCCACATCATCGTCGTGGGCGTGCCGTAGATCCGGGACGGCGCGTATCCGATGTGGGCGTCGTCGGCCATGTAGAGGAGGTCGCAACACAGGATCAGGTCGGTCGCGCCGCCGATCGCCCAGCCGTGAATCTGCCCGAGCACCGGCTTCGGCGACTCCCAGATCTTCATGAAGCGCCGGACGTTGTTTCCCATGAACTGGTAGTCGCGGACGGGATCCCAGGCCCCCGCCCGGCGTTCCGGCCCCGGCGCATCGAAGGGACTCGACCAGCCGTCCTCGATGTCCGCCCCTTCGCCCGGGTTCAGGTCGTAGCCCCCGGTCAGCGTCGGCCCCGCTCCGCGCAGTACGATCGAGCGAACGGGCTTCGACGCGTTCGCGCGATCGATCCCGTCCGCGACGCCCTGGATGATCCCTTCGGTCAGGGTGTTCATCTTCTCGGGCCGGTTCAGGGTCACGATCGCGACGCTCCCCTTCTCCTCGTAGAGCACGACGGGCTCACTCATGGCGGTCTCCTCCGGTGGGTTGGCACGGTCGAGCCAGTGTAGACTCGGGCCATGGACTCGTCGTCGAACCTACGTCCACTCCCCGAAGCCTTCGGGGTCGAGATCCTCGGCGCGAAGGCCGACCGCCTCGTCGAGCCCGACGCGGCGAAGGTCTGGCACGACGCCCTGGCCGAGCAACAGCTCCTCGTCTTCCGGGATCTCTCGCTCTCCGCCGACCAGCAGGTCGCGCTGGCCGCGACCCTGGGCGAGCCGCTCGTCGAGAACCCTTCCGGCCGGCTCTACCAGTTCGTCTCGAACACCCGCGAAGACGGCATCCTCGGAGACGAGCGCTTCGCCCACCACTCCGATCACGCGTTCATGGACGAGCCCATCGACGTGATCTCCCTCTACGGACTCGAGGTCCCGGAAGCCGGCTCGTCGACTCGCTTCGTGAACACGATCACCGCGGCGCGCGCGCTTCCCGACGCGCTCCGTTCACGAGTGGAGGGGCGACGCGCGCGACACACGATCGATCCGGACGGACGCCACGAAGACGTCGCGGTTCGCGGTCCTCGACGGCCCGACGACGCGATCGGCGCCTGGCATCCGATCCTCTGGCAGGGCTCCCGCAGCCCCGACCCGGCCCTCTACGTGAGCGAACAACAGACCGATCTCGTCGAGGGGCTCGAGGAGCCGGAGAGCGCCGCCTTGATCGAGGCGCTCTTCGAGCACCTCTATCGCGGCCCGTTCACCTACGTCCACGCCTGGCGGGAGGGCGACCTCGTCGTCTGGGACAACCGCGCGCTCCAGCACGCGCGGGACGCGGTCCCCGTCGGCACGAGTCGGAACCTCCGCAGGGTCTCCGTCGGCGGGACGTCGGTGTTCGAGTACTTCCGGAACGTCGTCGGATGGACCGGCGACGAATGAGCCCCGCGGCGCGCTAGGCGAGGTCGATCCAGGCCGTCTTCGTCTGCTGATAGCCGCGAAGACTCTCGAGCCCGGAATCGCGCCCGTAGCCCGAGTCCTTGAAGCCGCCGAAGGGCGCCGCCCAGTGGATCCGCCGGTAGGTATTCACCCAGACGGCGCCCGCCTGCACGTCGCGCACGAAGCGGTGCGCGCGCTTCAGGTCGCGCGTCCACACGCCGCAGGCGAGGCCGTAGTCCGTATCGTTCGCGATCGCGAGGGCCTCGTCGTCGTCCTCGAAGGGGATCGCGCACGTGACAGGACCGAAGATCTCCTCTCGACAGACGCGCATGTCGTTCGTCGCGCCCCGGAACAGGGTCGGCGAGACGAAATAGCCGCCTTCCAGCTCGGAGGCGTCGTCGCGCCCCTCGAAGTTCTCGGGTCCGAAGCGGCCCCCGAAAGCGAGCTCCGCGCCCTCCTTCTGGCCGAGCTCGATGTACGACTTCACCTTCTCGTACTGTCGGTCGAAGGCGATCGGGCCCATCGCGGTGGCGTGATCGAGGGCGTTGCCGAGTCGCACGTTCTCGGCGACGTGGGCCTCGATCCGGTCGATCAGCTCGTCGTAGATCGAGGCGTGGATCAGCAGCCGCGAGCCGGCGACGCAGGTCTGGCCGGCCCCGCCCGTGAACACCGAGTTCGTGCTCGCGCCCGGGACCGCGATCTCGAGATCCGCGTCCGCGAAGACGATGTTCGGCGACTTGCCGCCGAGCTCGAAGGCCAGCTGCTTGAGCGTCGGCGCGGCGCGCTCGCTGATCACGCGGGCAGTCTCCGTCGAGCCGGTCATCGCGATCTTGCGCACGTCCGGGTGGCGCACGAGGGCATCACCCACGACCTCCCCGCGCCCGGACACGACGTTCACGACGCCGGGCGGAAAGCCTGCCGCGTCGAAGCAGTCGGCGATCGTGAGGATCGAAGCGGCAGCCTGCTCCGCCGGCTTCAGCACGACCGTGTTCCCGGCGGCGAGGGCGGCGCCGACCTTCGCGGCGAGGATCGCGAGGGGGGAGTTCCAGGGGACGATGATCCCGACGACGCCGAGCGGCTCGTGGCGGACGAAGTTGTGGGAGAGCGGGCTGATCTCGACGGTCGAGCCGTGGATCTTGTCCGCCTGGCCGCCCCAGTAGTTCATCATCTCGACGACCGAGGGCAGGTCGCCCGGGATCGCCTCGCGAATCGGCTTGCCGTTGTCGCGACACTCGATCGTCGCGAGCTCTTCCGCGTGCTTCGCGATCTCCACGGCGGCCGCGCGAAGGAGCGCCGCTCGCTGCATCGCGGCCATGTCGTGCCACGGGCCTCCGAAGGCCGCCTTCGCCGCGGCGACCGCCGCGTCGACGTCGCTCGCGTCCCCGTCCGGAATCTCGATCCAGGGTTTGCCGACGGACGGATCGACGCTCGCCAGGTACGCGCCGCCAGCGGGGGCGACGCGCGTCCCCGCGATCCAGTGGTCGATCCGATCGCCCGAGAGCAGCGTCATCTCCCTGTCCTCCTTCCGCCCGTGCTCGCTCAGATCTCGAAGCCGTAGACCCGCGCCGCGTTGCCCGCCAGGACCGCGTGCTTGTCTTCTTCGGTCAGACCTCGCGTGAGCTTCGTGATGTGCTCCTTCGAGTCCGGCCAGAGCGTCACGCTGTGCGGATAGTCGGTCGAGTACATCGTCGACCGGGCGAGCCCCGGGGAGCCGCCGCGGATCAGGTCGTAACCCACGTGATCGTCGAGGCTCGTCGTGAAGACGTTCTCGCCGACGAAGCTCGAGGGCGCGCAGTCGATCGTCGCCGGCGCCCACGCCTTCTGGGTCTCCCACTCCTGGTCCATCGTCTGGAGCCAGAACGGAATCCATCCGAAGTTCACCTCTGCGGCGACGACCTTGAGCGTCGGATGCCGCTGGAAGATCCCCGCGAAGATCATGTACGTGAGGGGACGGACCGCACAGAAGAAGCGGCTCGCGATTCCCGGCACGCTCACGTTCTGCTCGACGAGCTCGTCCCAGTCCTGGTCCGGCGGCGCACCGCCGAAGGTCCGGTGGAACGAGAGCGGGATCCCGGCCTCGGCCGCGGCCTTCCACAGGGGCTCGTAGTAGCCGTCGTTGTAGGGGCGCTTCGGCATCCCGGGCAGGAAGCCCGCGCGCGATCCCTTGGCGACGCAGCGTTCGAGCTCGGCGATCGCGACGTCCATTCCATCGTCGACGGGCAGGAGACTGAAGCCGACGATCCGCTTCGGGTCCGCCGCGACGAACTCCTCCTGCATCCAGTCGTTGTAGGAGCGCATGCAGGCGATCCCCAGCTCCCGGTCCTCGGTCATGTAGGTGAAGATCGCCTGGTTCGGGTAGACCACGACGCCCCCGGTCACGCCGTCGAGCTCCATGTCGGCGAGATGGGCGGTGCCGTCGTAATTGCCCTTCAGGATCTCGTCCCAGGAGAGACCGTCGAGCTTGTAGTCGTCCTTCGAGCGACCGGCCATCGCCTCGATCCCGAAGGTGCGCTTCGGCGGCCCCCCGTCGAAGCTCCACCCGTGCCCTCCATCGGCGCCGGGCAGCATCTTCGGTGCGCGATCGCGCATCGAGGCCGGCACGCGGTCGAAGACGTGCGGCGGCTCGTTCACGTGGTTGTCGGCGGAGATGACGATCTGGCTCATCGAGGGGACCTCAGTGGCAACACGATCCTGCGACTCTAATCCGGGCGCCGAGTCGTTTCACCCTCTCGTCGAACGCCCTGTCCGATCGCCCACCGCACGTCCTAGACTCGACCCCTCCAGGAGGTACGCCATGCGCGCAGCGGTCATGTACGAGACCCATCGCCCCCTCGTCGTCGAGGACATCGACGTCGAGAGCCCTCGGGACGGCGAGGTCCTGGTCCGGATCGCGGCCTCGGGCGTCTGCCGCTCCGACCTCCACGCCCTCGAGGGCGAGAGCCCGGTCTCGCAACCACCGATGGTGCTCGGACACGAGGGCGCCGGCGTCGTCGAGGAGGTGGGGCCCGGCGTGAACGGACTCGCGAAGGGCGATGCCGTCGTGATCGCGCTCTACGGCCCCTGTGGCACCTGCAACGAGTGCCGCGCCGGGGACATCACCAACTGCTGGAGCGAGACGCGCACCCACAACATGTACGGGCGCATGCCCGACGGGACGACGCGCCTGTCGAAGGACGGGACGGCGATCGCGCCGATGTGCGGCTCGGGGTCCCTCGCCGAGTACGCGGTCGTGCGGGAAGCCCAGCTCGTGAAGATCGACCCCGGGATCCCCCTCGACCTCGCCTGCCTCGCGGGCTGTGGCGTGACGACCGGGATCGGGGCCGCGCTCAACATCGCCCGGGTCCTCCCCGGTTCGAGCGCCCTCGTGATCGGCTGCGGCGGCGTCGGCCTGAACGTGATCCAGGGAACCGCGATCGCCGGCGCCGCCCGGATCATCGCCTGCGACACCCAGCGATCGAAGCTCGACCTCGCCGCGGATCTCGGCGCGACGGACTGCCTGCTGATCGAGCCCGCCGAGGACATTCCGGAACGCGTGAAGACCCTCGTCCCTGCCGGTGTCGACTACGCCTTCGAAGTCGTCGGCCACACGCCGCTCGTGACCCAGGCCTTCGATTCGACGCGAACGGGCGGAACGACCGTCATGGTCGGCGCACCGCCGCCCGGCACGCAGGTCACGATCGACAGTCGCGTCCTCTTCTCCGACCGCAAGCTCCTCGGCTGCATGGGCGGCGGCAACATCCCCGCCCGCGACATCCCGCGCATCATGCGCCACTACCAGCAGGGCACGCTCGACCTCGAGAAGCTCGTCGAGACGCGGATCCCCCTCGCCGAGGTCAACGACGCGTTCGAGGCCCTGCGGCGCGGCGAGACCGTTCGAACCGTCGTCGAGCCCTGAAGAGGAAGCCCATGCCCGAGCGAAGCGGCGTCACGTACCGGAGCGCCGACGAGGACTACTTCGAACAGCGCGGCCTGCGGCGTTTCGCCGGCGTCTGGTCGCTCTGGGCACTCGGCGTCGGCGCCGTCATCTCGGGGGACTTCTTCGGCTGGAACTACGGCCTGCTCTCGGGAGGATTCGGCGGCCTGCTGATCGCGACGGGGATCGTCGCGGTCATGTACGTCGGACTCTGCTTCTCGATCGCCGAGCTCTCCCCGGCCCTCCCCCACACGGGCGGCGCCTACTCGTTCGGTCGGACCGCCTTCGGTCCCTGGGGCGGCTTCCTGACCGGCCTCGCCGAGAGCATCGAGTACGTCCTCACCCCCGCGGTCATCGTCGTCGGGATCGGCGGCTACGTGGGCACGATCCTCGACACGGGACTCGGCCTCGCCGTTCCCGCCCCGCTCCTCTGGGCGATCTTCTACGCGATCTTCGTCGGCGTGAACATCGCCGGCGTGGAGCTCACCTTCCGCGTCACCGTCGCGATCACGGCCCTCGCCCTCGCGGTCCTCGCGGTGTTCTGGATCGGCGCCCTGCCCCACTTCTCGTGGGAGGCCGCCCTCGCCGTCGAACCGTCGCCGGGCCACACGCGCTGGCTGCCGAACGGCTGGCAGGGCGTGACCGCCTGCCTGCCCTTCGCCGTCTGGTTCTATCTCGCGATCGAGCAGCTGCCGCTGGCCGCCGAGGAGAGCCACGACCCGAAGCGCGACATGCCGCGGGGACTCCTCTGGGGCCTCGCGACCCTGATCGTCGCGTCCCTGCTGACCCTCTTCCTGAACGCGGGCATCGCCCCGGGCGCCGCCGTCGTCGGCGCCTCGGAAGAGCCGCTCTTCCTCGCCTTCCGCACGATCTTCGGCCCGGGCGCAGGCGCGACGGGCCTCGCCCTGGCCGCGGTCGCTGGCCTCGTCGCGAGCTTCCACGCGATCATCTACGCGTACGGTCGCAACATCTACTCGCTCTCGCGCGCGGGCTACTTCCCGACCTGGATGTCGCGCACGCACCCGACCCGCAAGACGCCCCACGTCGCGCTCGTGGTCGGCGCGGTCTCGGGCTACGTGGTCGCGCTGCTGATCGAATACGGTCAGGCGTTCCTGGGCGACGTCCCCGTCGGCGGGGTGCTCCTCAACATGGCCGTCTTCGGGGCGGTGATCGCGTACCTGATGCAGATGGCGGCCTACCTGAAGATCAAGGGCCTCGAGGGGCTCGAGCGTCCGTACCTCAGCCCGCTGGGGCGCGCCGGAGCGATCGTCGCCGCCGCGATCGCTGCGCTGACCCTCGTGTTCCTCTTCGTGAACGAGGATTACCGGCCGGGGATCTACGGCGTGGCGGGCTGGTACGCGCTCTCGGTCGTCTACTTCGCCGTCTACGCCCGCCATCGCATGATCCTCTCGCCGGAAGAGGAGTTCGCGGAGCAGGCGGTCGGACGCTAGGCGCGCGACGCGCTCGCGCGACACAGTGCCGTGTTCGTCACGCATGCAGCGATCCGCCTCCACTTGTCGGCCGCGCGGTCTGCGCCATCGTTTCGGGATGAAGACGACTCCCCTCCTCGCCCTCCTTCTCCTCCTCTTCCCGAGCGTCGCGTCCGCGCAGGCCAGTCCGCCCGACGAGGCCGCCCGGCTCGGCGCCGGAATGGGGGCCTTCGTCGCGACCCTCGACGAGGACCAGCGTGACTCGGCGCTCTACGCCTGGGAGGACGACGAGCGATTCGACCTTCGGCTCGCGCCCCTCGGACTCGAAGGGCTTCGCATCGACGAGATGAGCGACGCCCAGTGGGGCGAGCTCGAAGCGCTCCTCGGTCGCGTCCTCTCGCCGGAAGGGATCGAGACGATGAACACGATCCGCAGCCTCGAGAACGAGGTCAAGGAGATGGAGGGCGGAATCTTCGGCTTCCTGATGGATCGCATCCGGCGGGTCGGCCGCTATTTCCTCGCCGTCTTCGGCGAGCCCGCCGCGGACGGGGTCTGGGGCTTCCGCTTCGACGGACACCATCTCTCGATGAACGTGACGGCCGTCCCCGGACGCCCGCTCTCCGCGACGCCGCTCTTCTTCGGCGGTCAGCCGCGGGAGGTCCCCGCTTCGATGGAACGGGCGGGGCTCCGCGTGCTCGATCTGGAGGAAGACCTCGCGGTCGCTTTCCTGAACGGCCTCTCCGACGCCGAACGGGGCAGGGCCCGGATCCCCTGGCAGGAGGGCAGCGCGATCAACCGCCCGATGTCGATCAGCGACGACGTCGACCTCGTCCTGCCGCCGGCGGCGGGACTCGCGCGCGACGCCGTCTCACCCGCATCCCGAGCTGCCTTCGACGCGCTCGTGGACGCGCTCCTGCGCCATTTCCAGCCCGGAATCGCGGCGCGCTATCGCGCGATGCTGCGCGGCGCGGACGGCCCCGTCACGATCCAGTACGCCTCCTTCGCCGACGACGACGCCGTCCCCGTCGAGGCGGGGCGAGCGCTCTACTACAGGATCCAGGGCGGAGGCCTCTCGATCGAGTTCGACGACACCGCCGAAGCCGCCGATCACATCCACCTCGTGTACCGCCACCCGGAGAACGACTTCGGTCGCGACCTCCTCGGGGAACACCTCGCGAGCCAGCACGCGCTCGCACCCCGCGCTCCCGCAGCCTACTCTCACCGCGACCCCTGAGTGGAGGGACCGGCATGCGAATCGTGCTCTTCTCCTGGCTGCTGACGATCCTCTTCTCGATGCGCTTTCTCGGCGAGTTCCTGGGCCACCGCGTCGAGGGCCGCCTCACGACCGCGGGCGAGCTCGCGATGGTCGGGCTGGTCGTGGGCTCCATCGGAATCAGCCTGGCCCTCACGATCCGCGCGATCGGCGCCTCCGGCTCCACACCGAACGGGGGTGAACCCGCCGCCCCGAGCCGCCGCCGGTTCCTGGGCGCGGCCGCGGCCTCCGTCGCCGGCGTGGGGGCGAGCCTGGCCGCCGCCGTCTGGCCCAACCGCAAGTGGGGCAGCGTCACGGTCAAGAACATCTTCGCCGTCCGACCGGAGTACCGATCCGAGGTCCGCCGCGACGAGTGGGTGGGCTCGAAGGTCCAGGGCTATCGGCGGCTGGGCCGCACGAACGCGATGGTCTCGGACATCTCGCTGGGCTCCGGGTCGAGCACCGGCGGTCGCCAGACCGTCGAGGTGACGCGCGAGGCGATCGAGCGCGGGATCAACTACTTCGACACCGCCCCCGACTACGCCGAGACCGGCTCCGAGCGACGCTTCGGCGAGGCCATGAAGGGCTACCGCGACCGGATGTTCGTCGCGACCAAGTTCTGTCTGCCGACGGGGCACCTCGGTCCCGGCACCCCCGTCGAGGGCTACATGCGTGCGGTCGAAGGGAGCCTCGAACGGCTCCAGACCGACTACGTCGACCTCGTCCACGTCCATTCCTGCGACAGCGTCGAGCGGCTGATGGACCCGAACGTCCACGAGGCCTTCGACCGCCTGAAGGAACAGGGCAAGGTCCGCTTCCTCGGCGTGTCGACCCATACGCCGAACCTCGAAACCGTCGCCGACGCCGCCATCGACAGCGACCGCTTCGACGTGATGATGCTCGCCTATCACTTCGGCGCCTGGCCGCGGCTCGCGGACATCGTCGACCGGGCCGCCGCGAAGGACATCGGCATCGTCGCGATGAAGACGCTCCGCGGGTCGATGCACCATTTCCTCGACTGGACGCCGGACGAGCGCGACTCCTTCACCCAGGCTTCGTTCAAGTGGGTCCTCTCGAACCCGAGCGTGGCCTGCCTCGTGATCTCGCTCTGGGAGACCGGGCAGCTCGACGAGTTCCTCTACGCGTCGGGTCAGAGCCTGCGTCCCGGCGACACCGACGTCCTCGAACGCTACTCGGCACTCACGACCGAGAGCCACTGCCGCCCCCACTGCGGCATCTGCCTCGACACCTGCCCGGAGGGCCTCCCGATCCACGACGTGCTCCGACACCGCATGTACTTCGAGCACTTCGGCGCCCAGAAGGAAGGCATGCGACTCTACGGGGCCCTCGAGCGGAACGCGTCGGTCTGTGCGAGCTGCTCGGCGCCGTGCACGAACGCCTGCCCCGACGGTGTCGACATCCCCGGCCGGATGCGCGGCGCCCACGACCTGCTCTCGTCGACTTGATCCGTTTCTCGTAGCGCCCCACGCCGATGTCCGACTCCTTCGATGGAAAGCTCCTGTCTCGAATCGATCAGCTGAGGGGAGGCGTCCGCCTCGGGCTCCGGACCGCGCGGGCCTTCGGGCGCGTGATCGAGGACGAGATCGGAGATCGGCTCGGAAACGCGCTCCCGGCGACGCGGGAGGGGGTCGCGCGGCGCAGCGTGATGGACGACCTGCTCCAGAACCACACACCGGAAGGGCAGATGCCGATGCCGCGGCTCCGGAGCGTGAAGCTCCCCGGAGTCGACTTCGAGAGCAGCAACTGCGTGAACTTCCTGGTCGAGCTCGAGTTCGAGGGACGACGCGACGATCTCCCCGGGACCGCCTACGTGAAGATCCCCTGCGAAGAGACCTGGCCGCGCGTCTTCGCGAATACCCTCGGATACTGGTCCCTCGAGTGTCTCTTCTGCTCCCGGATCGCCCAGCACATCCCGATCCGGATCCCGAAGGTCTACGCCGTCGCCGAGCGCGGCTCCCGCTTCGTCCTCGTGATGGAGAACCTGCACGAGAGCCCGGGCGTCCAGATGTTCATCAACCGGGACATGGCAGCGGGGACCACCCCCGAACGCGCCGCCCGCGTCCTCGAGACCTTCGCCGAGCTGCACGCCCACTTCTGGGGCTGGGGGCGGACCCAGCGGGAGTCCCTGCTGCCGCGGGAGTTCGACACCTACCGCTCGCGACGCTCGAAGCGCGTGACGCCGATGCTCAACTACGCGGCCCTCGAACCGGCCCACCAGGCGGCGCCCGACCTCGTGACCGAGCGCCTCGTCGAGACGTGCAGGATCGCCGTCGATCGATGGGACGCGATCCTCGACGCATGGTTCCACGGACCCATGACGCTCTGCCATGGCGACAGCCACCTCGGCAACTGCTTCGAGTACGAGGAGGACGGGCGGACGCGGGTCGGCATGATCGATTTCCAGGCGGTGCAGTGGAGCAAGGGCATGCGCGACGTGCAGTACTTCCTGATCAACTCCCTCGAGCCGGACGTCCTCGCGGAGAACGAAGAGACCCTGATCCGAGGCTACTGCGACGCCCTCGCGACCCGCGGTGTCGACCTGCCCTACGCGGATGCCTTCGAGCAGTACCGAGCCTTCTCCTACCAGACCCTGATGGTCGGCGTCGTCCCGCTCGGACTCGCCGGACTCACCGAGCGGAACGAAACCGTGCTCGCGGTGACGCGACGCTCCGCCGCCGCGGTCGAGCGGCTCGGCTTCCGGGAGTGGGTCGAGCAGCTCTAGCGCCGGGACCCGCGACTACTCGCCGAGCCAGTCCCGGAAGACTTCGGCATCGTGCGCGCCGACCTCGGGGCCCACGTGCCGATGGCGCCCCGGTGTGTCCGACAGCTGCGGCGCCGGCGCGACGAATCGGAGCGGACCCATCCGCGGATCCTCGAGCGTCGTGACGCTCGATCTCGCGCGCACGTGGGGATCCTCGAGGATCGCGTCGAGGTCGTTCACCGGGGCGACCGGAATCCGGATCCCGTGGAACGCCTCGAGGGCTTCGTCGCGGGACCGCTCCGCGATCCAGGCCGCGACGTGACCGTCGAGCTCGTCCGCCGCCGCGAGTCGCGCTTCGCTCGTCCCGAAGCGTTCGCGGTCCGCCGGACCGTCGCGCCCCAGGAGCGTGAGGATCCGGGCCACCTGCGCGTCGGTCGTCCCCGAGAGCGCGAGATAGTCGCCGTCCCGCGCCCGGTAGAGGTTGCGCGGCACGCCGCCGGCGACCCGACTGCCCATGCGCGCGGGCGGAGGGCCTTGGCCGTCCCAGGTGACGAGCGGGAGCGCGAGCAGCTGCAGGATCGGCTCGACCATCGTCACGTCGACGTGCTGTCCCCGACCGGTCCCGCCCGGTCGGTCCCGGGCGTAGAGCGCCATCATCGTGCCGATCACGCCGGACAGCCCCGAGAGCGTGTCTCCGAGCGGCAGCGACGGCACCATCGGCGGCCCCTCGGCTTCCCCGTTCAGGTGCGCGAAGCCGGAGAAGGCCTCCGCCAGGGTCCCGGCCCCCGCGCGATCCGCGTAGGGCCCCGTCCGTCCGTAGCAGGAGATGCTCGTCACCACGAGCCGGGGATGGCGCGCCGACAGCGTCGCGTAGTCGCAACCCCAGCGCGTGAGCAGCTTCGTCGTCAGGTTCTCGACCAGGACGTCGGCTTCCGCCAGGAGGCGCTCGAAGCGCGCGCGATCCGCCGCGTCGTCGAGATCGAGGGCGATGCTGCGCTTGTTCCGCGCGACCAGCGCCCACTGCGGCGACGCTCCGTCCCTCGACACGCCGATCCGGCGGATCGGATCGCCCCCCGGTGGCTCGACCTTGACCACGTCCGCCCCGAAATCCGCGAGGGTGGCGGCGATCTGCGGGGCCGCGAAGAGATTCGTCAGATCGAGGACACGGACCCCCGACAGGGCCTGGGCTTCCGGCATGCGGCGACACTACCACCGGCGGGAGCCGGACGCCGGGTCGCGAGGACCGGCACGACTTCCTTACACTCGGCGCTTCGATTCGAACGCTCGAAGCAGGAGACCCGATATGTCCCGCATCACGATCCTCGACCCCACCGCCCCGCCGCCCGACGTCGACGCCGACCCCGGCCCGACCCTGGGCGCCACGGCGTCCACCCGGTTCGGCATCCGCTACGACCTCACCTGGCGCTCCTTCGACTGGGTGCGCGACGAGTGGGCGTCGATGCTCGCCGACGAAGGCGGCGTCGTGACACAATGGTGTGCCGGCGACCGAACCGGGGAAGCCGCCGAAGCGACCCTCGGCGACCTGCGCGGCTTCGTCACGGATCGGGAGGTGCTGATCAGCGGCCTCGGAAATTGAGGGAGCTGTACCTCCTGGACGGTGCACGACGCGGTCGTCGCACTGCAGGAGGGCAAGACGGCGGTCGCCGTCGTGACTTCCGAGTTCGAAGCCCTGGCGCACACGATGGCCGCGAACGCCGGTCGCTCTGGCCTTCGCGTTCACGTCCTGCCCTATCCCCTCGACAGTCGCCCCGAGAAGGAGGTGCGTGAGATTGCAAGAGAGCACTATCGACCGCTCTTGCGGACCCTCGGGTTGTGAGGTCAGCTGGCTGTCGAGCCAGCGCCTCGAGATCGACGCGGACCCGTCGGCCTTCGCGAAGCTCGCGACCGAAGCGGGCTGGGGAGACGGCCTGCCGCTGATCCCGCCGACCGAAGAGCGCGTGCGCGCCTTCGTCGCCGCCTCGGGCCGCTTTCCCGATCAGCTGCTGGGCGTCCTGCCGCCCCGGGACGGGCGCTGCACCGTCGAGAAGCTCGCGATCAACGCGGTCATGGCCGGCGCGCCGGCGGAGGCGATGCCGCTTCTCTGCACTGCGATCGAAGCCTGCGTCGACCCGGCCCTCGACCTCTTCTCACTCAACACGACGACCAGCTCGGTCGTTCCGGGCGTCTTCGTGAACGGACCGATCCGTCACTCCCTCGAGCTGCCGATGGAAGCGGGGTGCTTCGGGGGCGTGCCGGGGACGGCGCCGGCGATCGGACGCGCGCTGCGCCTCACGATGCGCAACATCGGCGGCCAGAAGATCGGCGAGAACTCGAAGAGCGTCTTCGGACAGCCGGGACGGGTGACCGGGATCGTCGTCGCCGAGTGGGAGGAACGCTCTCCCTGGGCGCCCCTCGCCGAGCGCCGCGGGGTGACGGGCGACGCGGTCACGGTCTACGGCTGCATCGGCACGATGGACATCGCCGACGTCGCCGCCGACACGGGCCGGACCCTCACCGAGCTCATCGGCAAGAGCCTCGCCTACCCGGGCACCAACGCCTACGTCAGTCACTGGGGTGCCGAGACGATGGTCTGCCTCGCCCCGCCGTGGGCCGACCTGATCGCCAAGGACTTCCCGACGATCGAAGACACGCAGGAGGCGCTCTGGCACGCTGCGGCCCATCCCATCGACTTCTTTCCGGAGCCCCATCGGGCCTGGCTCGAGGAGCGGGGCCGCATCGACGCGCAGGGGATCGCGCACCTGGTGGAGCGCCCCGACGAGATCCTCGTGATGGTCTGCGGCGGCCTCGGCAACCTGCATGCGTTGGGCCTGCACAACTTCGGCCCGACGCGCGCGGTCACGCGCGCGATCCGCGCCGAGGAAGACTCGAACGAGACCTAGCCGGCGCGATCCCGAGCAGGGCCCCGAAATCGCTCCTCACGGGCGGTCGGCGCCTGACGCGTCGGTCCCGGACCGCTCCCGCCACTCCCGATCGACGATCAAGCGCGCGCCGCGCCGAAACGACAGGTAGGCCCACGCCCACTGGAGTACGACGAAGAGACGATTCTTGAAGCCCACGAGGAAGTAGACGTGCACGAGGAGCCAGGCGATCCACGCCGGGAATCCCGCGAGCTCGAGCTTCCCGCGCTGGAGCACCGCCCGCTTGCGACCGATCGTCGCCATCTGCCCCTTGTCGACGTAGACGAACGCACGATCGTCGACTCGACCGGCCGCCATCCCGCGAATCCGCTTCGCGAGATAGGCGCCCTGCTGCATCGCGACCGGTGCGACGCCAGGGAGCGGCTCTCCTTCCCCGCCCTCGACGTGCGCCTGGTCGCCGGCCACGAACACTTCCGGACGATCCGGGAGCGAGAGATCCGGCCGGACGCGCACGCGCCCCTGCCGATCCAGCGCGCTCCGGAGCTGTTGGTTGAGCGGGCTCGCCGCGACGCCGGCGGCCCACAAGACCGTCCGCGCCTCCAGTCGCTCGTCACCGACCTCGACGCCCCGTTCGTCGACGGCGGTGACCAGGCTCTCCGCCCAGACCTGAACGCCGAGGCTCTCCAGGTCGCGAACCGCACGGCTCGACAGCCGCTCCGAGAACATCGGCAGGATCCGGGGGCCGGCTTCGATCAGGACGACGCGGGCGAGCTTCGGATCGATCTCCCGGAAATCCCGGGACAACGTGAAGCGGCTCATCTCGCCGATCGCGCCGGCGAGCTCGACGCCCGTCGGCCCCCCGCCCACCACGGCGAACGTGAGCAGGGCGCGGCGAACGGCCGGATCCGACTCCTTCTCAGCCTCTTCGAAGGCGCGCAGGACCCGGCGTCGGATCTCGGTGGCCTGCGCCAGCGTCTTGAGACCGGGCGCATGGGGCTCCCAGTCGTCGCGGCCGAAATACGAGTGTCCCGCCCCGGCGGCCAGGACCAGCACGTCGTAGTCGAAGGACCCGCTCGCCGTCTCGATGCGGCGGGCATCGAGATCGATCCGCAGCACACGCTCCTGCCGGACCCGCACGTTCGGAGCGTGGGCGAGGAGCGACCGGATGGGCGCAGCGATCTCGGCGGGACTCAGTCCGGCCATCGCGACCTGATAGAGCAGAGGCTGAAAGAGATGGTGGTTCCGCGCGTCGAAGAGCGTGACTTCGACGTCGGGAGCACCTCCGAGATCGCGAGCGGCGCGCAAACCCGCGAATCCACCGCCGACGATGAGTACGCGTGTCATGCGGGTGGGAGAATACCGCGGATCAGAGGCGATCTCCTCAGGCCCGTCCGGTCGACCAGGCAGCGCGAGACGTGAGCGCCGCGCGCCGTGCGAACGCCGACAGAGGTCGCGCGCGCCAATCCGCGTTCAGCACTTCGACCACGACGGGCAGATCGGACGCGCGCGCCTCGACCTGCGCCGCCGCGCGGGCGAGATCGAACCCGCCCTCCCCCGGCATCCGCCGCCGGTCCATCGTCGCGGGTCCGAACTCGCCTTCGCCGTAGGGAACGCCGTCCGAGAGCTGGACGTTCGCGAAGTGCTCGAGCGGCAGCGCCTCGAGGGCCTCCCACTCGACGCCCTCCGGGCGCAGGAAGAAATGCCACGTGTCGAGGGTGACGCCGACCCCCGCCACGCCGAGCGCCTCGGAGAAGGCCCGTGCGTCGGAAACCGAGCGGAGCTTCGTGCCCCGGCTGAACTCGAGCGCGAGCCGGGTTCCGACCCGGGCGAGCGCCTCCGCGACGCCCCGCGCGCGTTCGACGATCGGCGCGTCGACGGGCTCGACCACGCGCGCATTGACGAACTCGGCGCCGAGCGCCTCCGACCAGCGCACGTGTTCTTCGAGCTCCGCAGCGGTCGCGTCGGGGGCTCCGATCGCGATCCCCGCGAGCTCCATGCACGCGAGTCCACGCGACTCGAGGCCCGCGCGAAGCGTCGCCAGCGCGACGCCTTCCTCCTCGAGCTTCCGCAGCCAGAAAACGTCCGGCGCGATCGCGTCGAAGCCGGCCTCCGCGGCGGCGTCGAGGTGGGCCTCCCACTGGGTGGGCAGGCCGTGGAGGGGCGAGTGGTTCAGCGTCGCGAGTCCGAAGCGGGGCATCTCCCGAGGCTAGTTCCGTGTGGCCTGCAGCGGTAGCCCGCGGCGCGTCGTGATGTACCGTCGCTCGTCATGCAGCAACCGCCGCCCGCGAAGGGCGCCGCGTACACCCTCGGTCTCCTCCTCGTCATCTACGTCGTGAATCACATCGACCGCCAGGTGATGTACATCCTGGCGGAGTCGGTCAAGGCGGACCTCGACCTGACCGACGGACAGCTCGGATTCCTGATGGGCGGCGGCTTCGCGCTCTTCTACGCGTTCGCGGGCATCCCGATCGCGCGACTCGCCGACCGCGGCCATCGCAGCAACCTGATCAGCCTCGCCCTCCTGATCTGGAGCGCGATGACCGTCGCGTCGGGGATGGCCACCAACTTCCTCCAGCTCCTCGCCGCGCGGGTCGGCGTCGGCGTCGGCGAAGCCGGGTGCACGCCGCCGGCCCACTCGATCCTGTCGGACACGTACCCGCCCGAGCGCCGAGGGTTCGCGCTCTCGGTCTACGGGCTGGGCGTTCCGTTCGGGATCCTCTTCGGCTTCACCGCCGGCGGCTACCTGTCGGACGAGCTCGGTTGGCGAACCGCCTTCTTCGTCGTCGGGATTCCGGGCGTCGTCCTCGCGCTGCTCGCGAAGCTCACGCTCCGCGAGCCCGAGCGCGGACGCTTCGACGCGAACGCCTCGAGCGAGCTCGAATCCGTCCGCGCGACGTTCGGGTTCATCGCGCGCCTCCCCTCGATGCGCCACGCCCTCGCCGGCTCCTCCCTGCAGACGCTCTTCCTCGCCGGCGCCGGCGCCTTCCACGCGTCCTTCCTCCAGCGCGTCCACGGGCTGACGGCGACCGAGGCGGGGGTCCGCCTGGGACTGGTCGCCGGGCTCGCCGGGGCCGTCTCGGTCTACGGCGCGGGCTGGCTGAGCCAGCGGCTCGCGCCCCGGGACGCGCGGTGGACCTGGTGGATCCCGGCGATCGGCTGCGTGCTCTCGCTGCCCTTCTCGGTGCTCGCCTACACGACGGAGACAGCGACGCTCGCGGTCGCGATGATCGCGGCGGCCACGTTCCTGAACCACGCCTACTCGGCGCTGACCCACGCGATCATGCAGAACCTCGTCCGGCCGCGGATGCGCGCGGTCATGTCGGCGCTCGCGCTCTTCGCGATGAACCTGGTCGGCTTCGGGCTCGGCCCGATTCTCGTCGGCGGGCTCTCCGACGCGTTCGGCGGTGGACCGGAGATCCGCTTTGCGCTCGTGGCCCTGGTCGTCTTCGTCGCGTGGGCCGCCGTGCACTACGTCCTGGGCGCGCGGACCTATCTCCGCGACCTCGACGCCAAGGACGCCTGAGCCGGATCAGGCGGGGCCTGTCACCTGCACGTTCTCGGCGAGGTTGCCTTCGGGATCCGCGGTGAAGGCGACGCGGACGGGCGCGACGTCGGAATCGCGGATCCCCTCGCGCACCGTTCCGCCCGCCGCCTCGACGTCGGCGACGAGGGCATCCAGATCTTCGGCGACGAACCCGAGGATGATTCCACCGGGCGTCGGCGCCGGACGCTCCGGGTACTGCAGCAGCGTGAGCGAGCCGGGACCGTGGCCGGCGTCGACGCCGAGGAAGATCTCGTCGATGGATTCCCCGACGATCTCCGCACGGACGCGCCCGAACTCCTTCAGGCCGTACGCGCGTCGGTAGTAGGCGGACATGCCCTCGAGGTCGTGGACCACGAGCTTCGTGAGGGCGAGGGGCGTCGCCATCAGGCCGCGGGGCGGATCTTGTACCGGACCGGCAGCGTCTTCAGACCGGCGACGAAGCTCGCCGAGATGTGGGTCGGATCGCCGGCGGGCTCGATCTCCTCGACCCGATTCGCGATCTCGAGGAACAGCGCGCGGGACGAGAGCCGGGCGACGTGGGCACCGAGGCAGAAATGCTCTCCGGTTCCGAAGCCCAGGTGGCGATTCGGATGGCGCTCGATGTCGAACTCGAAGGGACGGTCGAAGACCGCCTCGTCCCGGTTCGCCGAGGCGTAGTACATGATCAGGTCTTCGCCGGCCTTCATCTTGACGCCACCGACCTCGGCGTCTCGGAGCAGGCGACGCTTCATGTAGTTGACCGGGGAGGTCCAACGGACGACCTCCTCGACCGTCGACTTGCCCATCGCCTCGGTCGGATTCGCCTTCAGCTTGCGCATCTGGTCCGGGTTCTCGAGCAGTGCCTGCATCCCGCCGGAGATCGCGTTGCGGGTCGTATCGTGTCCGGCGGTGAAGACGATCAGGTAGTACCCGAAGAGCTCGAGGGGCGGCAGCGGCTCACCGTTGGGCATCTTCGCGTTCGCGAGCATGCTCGCGAGATCGTCGGTCGGGTTCTCGCGGCGATCGGCGATGATCCGCGTGAAGAGCGCACCGAAGTCCGCGAAGAGCTGCTTGCTCGCCTCCTGCCGGTCCGCGGCCTCGCGCTGGAGGTCCGGATCGTCGGCGGCGAAGAGCTGCTGGGTCAGCTCGAGGAGGAGGTCTTCGTCCTCGGGCTCGATGCCCAGGATCGTCGCCAGGACGCGAAGCGGGTGGCGTTGCGAGATCTGCTCGACGAAGTCGCACTCGCCCTCTTCACCGAGCTTGTCGATCTGGGCGCGCGCGCAGTCGGCCACGATCTCGTCGAGACGATGGATCGAGCGCGGCGTGAAGAAGCCGCTCGCCACCTTGCGGTAGTCGCGGTGCTCCGGCGGGTCCATCTCGATGATCGTGCGCATCGGCGGGCGGTTCTCGGGCGCGTCCATCCGCTGCAGCGTCTGGACCTTGTCCATCAGGAACGGGCCCTCGCTGTTGCTGAAGATGTCCGGCTTGCACGAGATGCTCATGATGTCCGCGTGCCGCGTGATCGCGTAGAAGGGCGGATGCGTGTCCGTCTCGACGTAGTGGACGGGCGAGTGGGCGCGGAGCTGGGTCCAGACCTCGTGGGGCTGACCGGCGACGCCGTAGTTCGCGGGCGTGATCAGGTCGTGGGGATCGATGTCGAGCGTGGGAACGGGGGCGGACGCCATGTCGGGGACTCCTCGAGAGGTGAACGATCGTTCACCCGGTAGACGCAACCAGTCTAGCTTCCGAAATCGGCCCCCGGCAGGCCCCGCCTGAGGGGGAACTGCACCGGATCAAGGCTTCTGCTGCTTCAACTCGATCACGTTGCCGAAAGGATCGCGTCCGTAGACGCAGATCGAGCTGCCGACGTCGACGGGCGGACCGTTGAACTCGACGCCCGCCGCCTCGAGGCGCGCGTACTCGTCCTCGATTCCGGTCACCCGCAGACAGAAGTGGGTGATCCCGTGGTCGCAGACCCGGAGGCCCGGATCCCGCACGTTCGGCGTGGGGGACACGTACTGGAAGATCTCGATCCGGGTGTCTCCGAGCCGGACCATCGCCACCTTCGAGGACGAGTCCCGGAGCCCCACCAGCTGGTCGACGCGCGCGGCACCACGGGGCCAGCCCGACTCGCTCTCGACCTCGAAGCCGAGCACGTTCGTGTAGAAATCGACCGCTTCGTCCAGGTCTGGGACCGAGATCGCGGTGTGGTCGATGGCGTGGATCATCCGTCGCGGCGGCCTATCCGAACAGGACGGGCAGGCTGCGCGGCGACCGGAAGGCCCGGCCCGTGATGTGGACGTCCTCGGCTGCGGGGTCGAGTCGCAGGTTCGGCAGCCGGTCGAGGAGCGCGTCGAGGCAGACCTTCGTCTCCATCCGCGCGAGGTGCATGCCGAGGCAGCGGTGGGGGCCGAAAGCGAAGGACATGTGCTGGCGCGGTGGACGATGGATGTCGAACTCGTCCGCGCGATCCCAACGCGTCTCGTCGCGATTGGCGGCACCGATCAGGACATGGACGTACGAGCCGGCGGGGATCTCGGTTCCGGCGACCTCGGTGTCTTCGACGCAGAGGCGTCCGATCCCGGTCAACGGCACTTCCCAACGGAGCCCTTCTTCGATCGCCTGGATCATCAACCCTCGGTCGTCGGCGAGTGCCTGCCACTGCTCCGGCTTCGAGAGCAGCCCGAAGATCAGGTTGCTCGAGGAGCGGTAGGTCGTCTCGGCGCCGGCGGGAAGGAGCAGGCGCAGGAAGCCGAGCACGTGCTCGTTGTCGAGTTCCTGTCCGTCGAGCTCGCCGGTCGCGAGCACGCTGATCAGATCCTTGCCGGGGTTCGCGCGACGCGCGTCGATGATCGGCGTGAGGTACTCACCGAGCTGCTGGGAGCCCTGGATCCCTCGCATCGGATCGAGGGCGACGCTGATCACGTCGACGGCGCGCGCGTGGAACCAGGGAAGATCCTCCTCGGGCAACCCCAGCATGCCCGCGATCACGTGGACCGGAAACGGAAAGGTCAGCTCGCGAACGAGGTCGGCGGAGCCGCGATCCACGAAGGCATCGACCAGTCCGTGGACGACCGGATGGACGAGCTCCTGCTCCCAGACCTCGAGGGCCTTCTTGCTGAAGGCCTGCTGGATGAGCCGCCGGTATCGTCCGTGCTCGGGTTCGTCCATCACGAGGATGTTGGGGCCCATTACGGCGCCCATCGATTCGCGATAGGCACCGGAGGAGAAGATCCGCCCGTCTCGAAGGATCTCGGACACGGCGTCGTAGCTCACGGCGATGAAGCTCTTCTTCTCCTCGCCGAGCATGGCGGCCATCGCGCCGCTCGGAGCCGTATCCTCGATCACGCCGGCCTTCGCCCGCATCGCCGCGAACTCCGGATACGGGTCGCGGCATTCGTCCATGCCCATCGCCGTGTCGAAGGCCTCGAAGGGATCGACTTCCTCGGTCGTCGCGCTCATGGCCGCGCCTCCTGGACGGGGCCACGTCGCAAGGCCCACCCCACGAGCGTGGCGAGCGCGGCCGCAGGCGTCAAGCACCCTCCGAGGCACGGCGATCCGGGCCGCGGACTGCGCACCCCGTGGGAGGGTCGCGGGTGACACGAAAACGCGAGCGTCGCTTCGAACGCGGACCGACTCCGGTTCCGGATTCGTCTGCCTAGAGGAACGGCTCCGGCACCACCTGCTTGCAGATCGCCAGGCTCGGCTGGAACGACGGGCGCGCCATCATGCGCTCGTAGTGCGCGGCGAGGGAGGGCCAGCGCGCCGCGTCCAGATCGCCAGCCACGAGCGTCAGCTGCGTGAGGATGCAGGCCAGCGTGATGTCCGCGACCCCGAGCTGTTCGCCGACGAGGAACGCCTTGCCGTCGAGCTCTCCTTCCAGGTAGTCGAAGATCGGCGGCATCTGCTCGGCGAGGGTCTGCTTCGCGCGATCCAGATCGGGGTCCTTCTTCTGGAACACGTTGAACATGATCGGCCGGAAGATCCCCATGCCGATCGGCGCGACCAACACGGTGTCCGCGTACTCCTCGTAGAAGAGCGCACGTCCGTACTCGTAGGGATCGGTCGGATAGAGCGGGACCTCGGGGTGCTTCCGCTCGAGGAACGCACAGATGGCCGACGAGTCCGGGATCGTGCCGGCGACGCCCTCCTTGCCGTAGTCGGTGTCGCGCAGGACCGGAATCCGCTTCGCCGGACTGATCTCGAGGAACCAGTCGGGCATGGGCAGGATGTTGACGGGCTCGAGCTCGAACTCGAGCCCCTTCTCGCGCAGCGTGACGTCGGCCTTGCGGACGAAGGGAGAGAGCGGGGCGCCGTACAGGATCAGACTCATGATTCCTCCAGGAGCGGGCGGTTCCGTAGGGGGATAGCCTTTGCGACGCGCCCGAGCGAGCAGCGCTCCCAGACTCGAAGTCCCGCCCGGTCCCACCGCAATGCGCCACGATCCGCGGGTCCGATCGAAGCGTCTCCGGCCTCACCGGAAGGAGCCTCCATGAATACCGACCTCGCCCGGGAGCTGGGTATCGAGTTCCCGATCTTCGCCTTCACCCACTGTCGTGACGTCGTCACCGCGGTCTCCAAGGCCGGCGGCCTGGGCGTCTTCGGCGTCGCCGCCCACTCCGCCGAGAACCTGCGGGCCGAGCTCGACTGGATCGAGAACGAGCTCCAGGGCAAGCCCTATGGCGTCGACCTGCTCCTCCCGACGAAGTACGCCGGAAGCGAGCGAGGCGGCTTCTCGCAGGACGAGCTCGACGAGCGGATCCCCGCCGACCACCGCGCCTTCCTCGACGATCTCCTCGAGAAGCACGAGGTTCCACCGCTCCAGGAGGACGCGAAGGTCGGGCGCGGGTTCCAGGTCGGCTTCGAGAGCCAGCGCGAAGTGATCGAGACGCTCTTCGAATACGACATCAAGCTGATCGCGAGTGCCCTCGGGCCGCCGCCCGCGTGGATGGTCGAGCAGGGCAAGGCGCGCGGCATCAAGGTCGCCGCGCTCGCCGGGACGGTCGAACACGCCCGGCGCCACGCCGAGGCCGGCGCCGACATCATCATCGCTCAGGGCTACGAAGCCGGTGGCCATACGGGCGAGATCGCGACGATGGTTCTCGTCCCCGAAGTCGTCGATGCCGTCGCGCCGGTTCCCGTCCTCGCCGCCGGCGGGATCGGATCCGGTCGCCAGATCACGGCGAGCCTCGCCCTCGGTGCCCAGGGCGTCTGGATCGGATCGCTGTGGCTGACGACGGAAGAGGCCGAGACGTCGCCGGTCGTGAAGGAGAAATTCCTCGCGGCGGGGACGAGTGACACGATCCGGAGTCGGTCGCTCACCGGCAAGCCCGCACGGATGCTGCGGAGCGCCTGGACCGAGGCGTGGGAGGACGAGTCGAATCCGGACCCGCTCCCGATGCCGCTCCAGCCGCGACTGATCCGGGAGGCACAGGCTCGCATCAAGCGGACGAGCCACAATCACGCGGGCAGTCAGCAGCTCGACAACTACTTCGTCGGGCAGATCGTCGGATCGATGAACCACGTCAAGTCGGTCCGCACGGTCATGGAGGAGCTCGCCATGGAATACGCGGACACGATGGAGCGTCTCGACGGCTGGGCCGGAACGGACTGAGGGCGCCGGAACACCCACACGCGATGGACGCCCAGCGACTCCCGCTCTCCACGATCGTGCTCTACGGCTCCCCCGTCGGCGCCGTCTTTGCCGCGTCCTTCCTCGTCTCGACCTTCTTCCTGGTCTTCATGACCGACGTCCTGCGGATCGCGCCGGCCACCGCCGGCATGATCGTCCTGATCGGGCAGGTCTGGGACGCGATCAACGATCCGCCGATCGGCCACCTCTCCGACCGGACCCGCTCGCGCTGGGGAAGGCGGCGTCCCTGGATGGCGGCCTCGGCGATCCCCCTCGCGGTCTGCACCGTGGCCGTCTGGCAGCCCCCGCGAAGCTTCGACCCGTCCCAGGTGGTCGTCTGGGTCCTGGTCTCGTTCCTTCTGCTGCGGACCTTCTACTCGACCTTTCGCGTGCCCCACCTCGCGCTCGGCGCCGAGCTCGGTCGCGGTTACCACGACCGGACGCGGGTCTTCGGCGGCTCCCAGTTCTTCGAGAACATGGGGCTCGTCGCCGCCGCGGTCGCCGTCGGACTGATCGAGAACGCAGAGGATCCACGGGCGCGCGCCGGCCAGGTCGCCGTCGCGCTCGGCTTCGCCGTCGTGGTCTTCGTCTTCGTCGCGACCGCCCGCCTGCGGGAGCGACCCGAATTCCAGGGCGGATCCTCGACCAGCGGCTTCGTCGCGTTCCGGGACGTGCTCCGCAATCCCCACGCGCGGATCCTGATCCTGATCTTCTTCCTCGACCAGGCGGGCCTCTCCATCCTGCTCGCGTCGATCCCCTACCTCTCGAACTGGGTCCTCGAGACCCCGGGCAACACGGCGATCTACATGGGCACGGCGGTGCTCGCGATGACCGCGTCGCTCCCCGTCGCCGTCGTCGCCGCGCGCCGCTTCGGCAAGCGCCGGGTCTGGGCGGTGTCGATGGTGGCCCGCGCGGTCACCCTCGCCTTCATCTTCTCGATCGAGAGCGGCAACACCGCGGTCGCGATCGCCTGGACGTTCCTGATCGGCTTCCTCGGCGGCTCGAGCTCGGTGATCGGACCGTCCCTCAAGGCCGACGTGATCGACTGGGACGAGGCCGAGAGCGGAGCGCGCCGGGAGGGCGCCTACTTCGCGACCTGGAACTTCGCGCAGAAGTCCGCGACGGCCCTGGCCGGTGGCTTGATCGGCGCGATCCTCGCCGCCGCGAGCTACGACCCGGGGCTCGCGGCCCAGAGCCAGGCGACACGGGACTGGATCCGCTTCACCGCGGGGCTCGTTCCCTGTACCCTGAACGTGCTCGCCGTCGTCGCGCTGGGCCGGTTCCGCCTCGACGAAGCCGCCCACCGCCGGGCGATCGAACGCAACCGCCAGGGGAGCCGGCAGAACGGCGGCCAGGGCACCGACTAACACACGACCGACGGCCTGACCGAGGAGAGCTCGATGCGTTTCTGGCACGGGATGGGCTACACGCCGATCGAGGAGCTCGCCCCCCTCGCCCGCCACGCCGAGTCGCTCGGTTTCTGCGGCATGACCCTGGGCGATCACTGGGTGACGGCCGAAGTCCAGGAAGACCGCTACGAGATCGCGAAGGACGGCGTCACACCGTGGGAGGACCAGGTCCCCTGGCCGGACCCCTGGGTCCAGTTCGCGGCCCTCGCCGGAGAGACGACGACGCTCCGGTTCATGACCACGGTCTACATCCTCCCGCTCCGCGACGCCTTCACGGCCGCCAAGGCGATCTCGACCGCTTCCGTCGTGACGGGCGGGCGCGTGCATCTCGGCGTCGGCGTGGGCTGGCAGAAGCTCGAGTTCGGACTCTCGGGCCAGCCCTTCGACCGGCGTGGCCGACACGTCGACGAGCAGCTCGAGGTCCTCGAGAAGCTCTGGTCCGGCGAGATGGTCGAGCACGACGGCGAGTTCTACGCGTTTCCCCGCGTTCGGATGCAGCCTCCGCCGCCGTCGAGGATCCCGGTCTACATCGGCGGAACCTCTCCCGCCGCCTTCCGCCGCGCCGCCCGCCACGATGGCTGGGAGGGAGCGGTGTATCCGTGGGACGAGATCGAGCGCTACGTCGCGGGCGCGAAGCAGGCGCGCCTCGACACGGCGGGCCACCTCGACGACTTCCGGATCATCGTCGGATGTACGGAGCCCACCCCCGAGCGAATGGCACAGCTTCGCGAGTGGGGCGTGACCGACTACCTGAAGCCGCCGTGGACGGACGGACTGAAGGCGACGGAGACGAGCCTCCGGTACAAGCTCGACGAGATGTCCGCTTTCGCCGAGACCTACTCGGTCGGCGCGAGCTAGCGGCGACGGTCGATCCCTTTCGCGATCATCCCGACAGCCGCGCGATGACGCGAGGCCGAGCCGGAGCCCCGCCATGCCCCCCGAAATGCCCAACGTGACCCCCGTCATCCTCGAAGCCGCGATCAACGGCGTGACGAGCCCCGAGCGGAACCCGAACGTGCCGCGCACGCCGGACGAGGTCGCCCGCGAGGCGATCGCGTGTCTCGACGCGGGCGCGTCGATCGTCCACAACCACACGGACGATCCGATCTTCGACGGCGTGACCGCGTCCCACTCCGCCGATCCCTACATCGAGGCGTGGCGACAGATCCTCGAGGTCCACCCGGGCGCATTCCTCTACCCGACCATGACCGGCGGCGGCCCGCACACGACGATCGAGCAGCGCTACGGCCATATCCCCGAGATCGCCGAAGCCGGCGCCCTCACCATGGGCATCGTCGACCCGGGCTCGGTCAACCTCGGTCGCTTCGAGCCCGACGGCGCACCCAGCGACGACGAGACGATCTACCTGAACAGCTACGCCGATACGCGGCACATGGTCGACACCTGCGTCGCCCTCGAGGTGCCGATCAGCTTCTCGATCTTCGACGGCAGCTTCATGCGCGCGGCCGTCGCGTACGTCCGCTCCGGGCGGATCCGGTTCGGGGGTCAGATCAAGATCTACTTCGGATCGGAGTACCTCCCGCTCGGCCTGCCCGCGACGCCCGCCGGTCTCGAGGCCTACCTCGACATCCTCGGCGACTGCCCGATGCCCTGGAGCGTCGCGATTCCGGGGGGCGACCTGCTCGCGACGCCGGTCGCCCGCCTCGCCCTCGAGCGCGGCGGCCACCTCCGGGTCGGGCTCGAGGACTACGCGGGGCCGGGGACGCCGACCAACCTCGAGCTCCTCGAGGCCGCGCGCAAGCTCTGCGACGAGGTCGGCCGGCCGATCGCATCGATCGAGGACACGGCACGACTCCTGCGCGAGGGCGCCGGGGTCTGAACCGGGCCCGGTGCGCGGATTCGCCGCCGCGAACGACTCGAATCGTGGTACAAAAGCTACATTCGAGTCGATTCGCGAGCGCACCGGCAATGGGTCTCAGTGGAAACCCGGAGCCGACCGATGGGGAGGAGACCCCGCCCCCCTGTGCGGAGTCCAAGATCGATGACCGAGCCTTCGTTCCCGTGCGTTCCGACCCCCCGGCTGATCCGGGCGCTCGGCTTCCTCGCCGCTCTCGCCCTGCTCGTCCCGGCGGCGACGCACGCCGCGACCGACGGCGCGCTCGGACTGAGCTCGGTCGGCTCGACGGAGGTCTCGATCGTCCGCGGCGAGACCGCGCAGGCGTCGGGTCTCGAGGACATCGTCCTCGCGCCCTGGACGGAAGGCGATACCGCCCCCCGCGGCACCGCCACCGCGTGCATCTACACGAGTACCGGCAGCTATCAGATCACCGCCTCGAGCAGCAACGGAGCCGGTGGGAATTTCCGGCTCAACTCGGGCACGGCGTTCATCAACTACCGCGTGCGCTGGAACGACGGCGTGAGTGGCCTGACGCTGCTCTCGAACGGCACCCCGGCGACGGGCTTCGTCGGCGACAGCACCAGTCTGAACTGCGGCGGCGCGAACCCCGCAACGATCCAGGTGAACATCCGGAACGCCGCGATCTCCGCCGCGCCGACCGGCGCGTACAGCGACACCCTGACGATCATGATCACCCCGCAGTAGGCGGTCGATCGGGGACGCGAGAACCGCCCACGAAGCGAGGCCCCGGCACGTCCTTCGCTCGTCAGCCCGATTCCCCGGCAGATCGAGGCGAACCGTGCCGTCGGCGCCTCCGCCAGGCACCCGCCTGGCCAGAAGGGCGGAGCCTGCTCGGAGAGCGACATTTTGGGGCGCCGGGTCTCCGGACGAAGCGCGGCGCGCGTCCAGAGCAAGCTCCTGCAAGGTGATCACCCGATTTCGATCGGATCGCGTTCCCCGATGGGATAGCGCTCAAACCCACTTCACGTTCATTCTCGCGAACCCAGGTTCATTTATTGGGATTTTTTTCCCAATTTTGTCTAGATTCGGGCGATCGAATCAAGCTCGGCCCTCGGGCCGGCAACGGACAAGGAACAGGAGTGGGACTCATGGGACGCTTTTTCCGACGAGCAATCACGGTCGTCGCCGTACTCACGATCGTCGCCCTGGTGGGCTGCGGCGGAGGGGGTGGCGGCGAGGACTCCGCAGGCACCGCCTCCGCGGTCACATCGACTTCCGAAGGCCCGATCGCGGGCTTCGGAAGCATCATCATGAACGGCGATCGCTGGGAGACGAGCGGCGCCGACGTGGACGTCGAAGGCATCCCCGGATCGCAATCCGATCTGGCCGTCGGCATGGTCGTCCGGATCGAGGGCTCGCGGTCGAACGGCCGCGCCCGCGCGCGACGCGTGATCTTCGCCCCTCGTCTGGTCGGGCCGATCCGATCGATCGAGGAGCTCTCCCCCGACGCGCGCGCGCTCGAGATCCTCGGTCGACGCGCGATCGTCTCACGCGCTTCGACTCACTTCCGGAATACGACCCTCGACGACCTCGAGGTCGACGACCTCGTCCTGGTGAGCGGCCTGGTCAACGAAGCGGACGAGCTCGAGGCAACCTTCCTGCGGGATCGCGGCGACGCGATCGTGGGCGAGAGCCGGGTGCGGACCTTCGGCACTGTCGAAGGCCTGTCCGGTGGCAGCTTCATGATCGGCACGAGCGAGATCCTCTTCGACGGCGACACCGAGCTCGAGGACCTCGGCGAGGATGGTCTCAGCGAAGGCGACGTCGTCCGCGTCCGCGGCGTCCTGCTCGCGAACGACGCCATCGACGCGTCCCACATCAAGGGCCGCGAAGACGATGACGACGACGACATGGACGAGGTCGAGATCCAGGGCATCGTCTCGAACTACGTCTCGATCGCAGACTTCAAGGTCGGCGGCCGGCAGGTCGACGCGAGTGGTGCGCGGCTCATGCCGAACGACCCGACCCTGCTCCGCGACGGCGTGCTCGTCGAAGCCGAGGGACGTTGCCGTGAAGACGGGGTCCTCGTCGCGACCAAGCTGAAGTTCCGGTCGCATCGCGTTCGCATCCACGCCGAGGTCGCCTTCGACGACGACATCGACCCGGTCGACCGTGAGCTCACGCTGCTCGGCATCCCGATCACCGTCGACGACGGCGCCCGGCTGCGCGATCGCCGCGATCGCATCGACGGCTTCGATCTCGAAGACGTCGGCGCCGGCGACTTCCTCGAGGTCCGCGGCATCGCGCGCCCCGACGGCAGCGTCATCGCGGCCCACGTCCACCGTGACAGGTCCGGCGACATCCGCCTCAAGGGGCCGGTGACGACCATCGACCGCGACGCCCACGAGATCGGAGTCCTCGGCATCGTCATCCCGACTTCGTCCCGCACGGAATTCGAGATGGAAGACGGCGCTCGGCTGAGTCGCGACGCGTTCTTCGACCGCGTCGAGGCCGGCTGGAAGGTCCACGTCCGCGACCGTGAGGACGGGGACGAGACGTCGATCGACGTGGCCGACTCGGTCGAGCTCGAAGCCCCGGAGCTCGAGGACGACGACGAGGACGAAGCGCCCGACCCCGACGACGAGGACGAGGACGACGACTCGTCGGACGACGACTGAGTCCGAAGGGACGGAGACGAGGTGGCCGCAGCGAACGACGAAAGCGTCGGTCGCTGCGGTAGCCTCCGGCTCGGTCGCGGGGACGGGAGGCGACCGCCGGGTCGCCGCACCCGACCCGCGACGAGTCGAGCGATCGCGCCCCCTTCGAGAAACGGAGACGCCGCGCCTTGAGCGAGTCCACGACATCAGCCCTCGAGCGAGCGGTGATCGCGATGCTGCGACCGGTCGTTCGACTCGTGCTGAAGCGGGGCCTCGCCTACGGACGATTCGCCGAGCTGGTGAAGCGCGCCTACGTCGACGCCGCGGTCGAGGACTTCACCGTCCCGGATCGCAAGCTCTCCATCTCCCGCGTCGCCGTCCTGACCGGCCTGACGCGGAAGGAAGCGAGCCGACTGATGCAGACCGAGACGGAGAGACCGACCGAGATCACGCGGCGCCAGGTGAATCGCGCCGCCCGCGTCGTCTCCGCCTGGGTGACGGAGACGCCCTACCAGGATGCCGGCGGGCAGCCCGCGACGCTGCCCTTCGAATCCGATGACGACGCGAGCTTCTCGGCGCTCGTCGCCGCCCACGGCGGAGACGTCGGGCCCCGCGCGGTCCTCGACGAGCTCTTGCGAGTCGGCGCCGCGGAACGCCGAGACGACGGTCGGATCCGGCTCCTCGAGCGAGCCTACGTCCCCGCGACCGACGAGGACGCCAAGCTCGACATTCTCGGGACCGACGTCGCCGATCTCGTCGCCACGATCGACCACAATCTCGAGCCCGAGCGCCGCGCGCCGCACTTTCAGCGGAAGGTCGCCTACGACCACCTCCCTGCCGACTACCTGCCCGCGCTTCGCGCGCTGCTCGCCGAGCGCGGCCAGTCCCTGCTCGAAGAGCTCAACGCCGACATGCGCCAGCACGACGCCGACATGACCGGAGAGCGTCCGCCCGCGGGTGAACGTCACCGAGCGATGGTCGGCATCTACTACTACGAGGAGCCCCTCGATGACGACTGAGACCTCGCCTCGTTTCAGCCTCGGAGACCGCCGCGGCGCGCGACGTGTTCGCAACCTCCTCGCAGCGCTCCTGCTACTGCCCGTGCTCTCGTGTACCGATGGCAGCGGCGGGTTCGCCGACAACGGCGGCATGAGCGGAACCGGGATCAGCGACGGCGAAATCACGGCCTTCGGGAGCATCTTCGTCGGCGCCGTGCGATGGACGCTTCTCAGCGCCGCCGTCGAGCTCGACGGACAGAGCGCGACGGAGGCCGATCTGCGCCTCGGCATGGTCGTCCGCGTCGAGGGCGACTTCGACCCGGGCAACACCTCCGGGCGCGCGCTCCGCGTTCGCTACGACCCCGAGCTCGAGGGACCGATCGAAGCCCCCCCGATCGAAATCATTCCGGGCGTCGAGAAGAGCGTCTCGATCCTGGGCCGAACAGTGATCGTCGACGCCACGCGAACGGTATTCGCCGACGGCGCGGATTTTGCGACCCTCGCGACCGACGACGTGCTCGAGGTGAGCGGCCTCGCGAACGACGCAGGCACGATCCGCGCGACGCGTGTCCGACTTCGCGGCGTCTACCCGACCGTCGACGAAATCGACCTGCGGGACGAAGTCACGAATCTCGTCAAGAATCCAGATGGCAGCGGGATCTTCGATCTCGGCCCGATCACGGTCAGATACGCGACCGCCACGCCCTTCGACGACCTTACGCGCCCGGCGCTCCAGAACGGCGTCCGCGTCGCGGTCGAAGGCACGCTTCGACCGAGCGGAGACGAGGTCGACGCCACGCTCGTGGAACGCGCCGAGCGCGGCTTCGGCACGGCGGACCTGGCCCGCGCCGAAATCGAAGGCTTGGTCGTGAACTGCCCGACAGCACCCGACTTCTGCGTCCGCGGAGTTCCGGTCGATGCCTCCTCCGCGGTCTTCGAGCCGTCGGGCTTCGTTCCGATGCCCGGTGACCGCGTGGAAGTCGAGGGATCCGTCGTAGCGGGCGTGTTGATCGCCGACGAGGTCGAGGACGAGTCCGATGATCTGGCGGGCGCCCGGCTCGAAGGCGCCGTCTCGCGCATCGACGTCGGCTCGAACACGCTCACGCTCCTCGGCGTCACGGTCCGCGTCGACGGCAGCACTCGTCTTCGAGACGATTCGGATGCGGAGGACGAGTCGTTCACGTTCGCGGAGATCGCGGTCGACGACTATCTCACGGTCCGCGGCCACGAAGACGGCGGGGACGTGCGTGCTCGCCTCATCCGACGCGACGATGCGACGCCGGGTGCGGACGACGTCCGCCTCCAGGGACCGGTGACCGCGCTGGACCGGGTGACGCCGACGATCTCGGTCCTCGGCCAGCCGATCCCGCTCGACGCGGGCACGCTCTACTTCGACGCGCCGGGAACACCCCGAAGCGAGGAAGAGTTCTTCCGGACTCCGGGCGACGTGATGCTCGGCGACGTCATCGCGGTGGAAGACGTCGACGCCGTCTCCCTCTCCACGCTCTTGGAAGCCGACGAGGTCGAGATCGAGGACTGACGAGGCCCGCGAGAAAAAACGCGGGCGACCAGCTCCTGGGAGCGCCTCGCGCTAGCCGATCCCGTTCACCAGGACCGCGAAGTGGTTCGACGTCGCGTCGAGTCGGACCTTCGCGAGCTTCTGGTACTCGCCCGAGTGATAGGCCTCCTTGGCCTCGTCCATCGAGTCGAAGGCGAGGACGACGGTCTGGTGACCCGGCGCGCCCTCGAGCTTCTGACTGTCCCCGTCGAAAGCCACGAGCTTCGCCTTCTCCCCGATCTGCAGGACCGGTCCCGCCGCGGCGGAGTACTCGCCGTATTGCTCGGCGTTCTCGACGTTGTAGTTCACGATCAGATAGGCGGGCATGGAAAATCCTCGGAGTTGGGAGAGAGGGGACCACCGCGAACGCGGGCCTCCGAGTCTAACTCGCCACGGAGCCCGCGCGACGGGCCGTCCTCCCCCCTTGCCCCTTCCCGGCAAGGCGAGCGCTACAGTAGGCGGCGCGCTCGTCCACGACCTCGTGATCCACCCCCGCGCCGGAACGACCCCCTCCGACTGCGCACCCCGTGACTGGATGCCCCGACTCTCCCAACGATCCACGCCCACGCTGGTCCTCGTCGCGGCCGCCCTGCTCGGCCTGCTCGCGATCTGGGGCTTCTATACGTCTGACGGCGCCGCCAAGGCCCGAGAGCGCGATGCACGCCTCGCCGCCGCCCAGGAGGGCGGACCGACAGAGCCCGCGCCCTCTCTCGAAGTCGAGACCGAGATCGCGCGGGCGATCCCGTCCGCCGAGATCGTCGAGCTCGTCGGACGCCTCGAACCCGTGCGTTCGACCTGGGTCTCCGCGGAGATCGCGGGACGGATCGTCTCGGTCCCGGCGACCGAGCACGCGCCGATCACGAAAGGCGCGGTCCTGGTCGAGCTGGACTCGGCGCTCCCGCGCGCGGAGCTGATCCGCGCGGAAGCGAGCCATCGCCTCGCGAAGGCCGAGCTCGAACGCCAGCAGCGACTCGGCAAGCGCTCCGTCGCGAGCGAGGCGGAGCTCGATTCCGCCATCGCGGAGGAGCGCCGAAGCTATGCGGCGCTGCTCGAGGCGCGGACCCGCCTCGCGCACACGCGGATCGCCGCGCCCTTCGACGGGCTCGTGAACGCGCTCGACCTCGATCCGGGGACCTATGTCCAACCGGGCTCGCGCATCGCGGAGGTCCTCGACCTCTCGGTCCTCGAAGTGACCGTCCTCGTCGGCGATCGACAGGTCGGCTCGCTCACACCGGGTGCGGACGCCCGGATCCGCGTCGACGTGCTCGGCGACGCGCCCTTCGAGGGTCGGATCGCCCGGGTCGCCGGTGCGCCCGTCGACGAGGGCAGCCGCTACCCCGTCGTCGTCGAGCTGGCGGTGCCCAACGGCGACGAAGCGCGCCATCCGCGCCCCGGGATGGTCGCCCAGGTCCAGTTCGAGGTCGGACGCGCAGCCGCGATCCGCCTGCCGGCGCGGGCCGTCCTCGACGAGTTCGAGCTCCAGTACGTCTACGTCCTCGATGCGCAAGACCGCGCGACCCGCGTCCGCGTCTCGACACGGCCGGTTCCCTTCCGTCCGGATCGCGTCGAGATCACCGACGGGATCGAGGACGGTACCCGGGTCGTCGTGACCGCCGTCGACCAGCTGCGAACCGGCATGCGCGTACTCGTCCGATGACGCTCCCCGAGTTCAGCGTCCGCCAGACGGTCTTCGTCAACGTCCTGTTCTTCGTCTGCATGATCGGCGGCTGGAACGCACTCCAGCTGACCGAGGTCGAGTACTTCCACGACGTGGTGCTCAACCAGGTCGTCGTCACGACCCAGTGGACCGGCGCCTCGGCGGACGAAGTGGAACGCCTCGTGACGGCGAAGCTCGAGGAAGAGCTGATCACGATCGGCGACGTCGAGGAGATGCGCTCGGCGTCCCAGTCGAACATCTCGATGATCAGCCTCGACATCGACGAGACCCTCGAGACCGTCGACTACGAATCCGCCGTCAACGACATCCGCGGCGCGATCGACCAGGCGGAAGACCTGCCCCTCGACGCGGAGGAACCCAGCCTCCGGGAGATCATCTCCGCCGAGGTCTCGGACGTCGTCTTCATCGTCGTGAGCGACACGGGCGACGTCGGCGAGCTCGCCCTCCGCGACATCGCGCAGGAAGTCGAGTCCCGGGTCCGCGAGATCCCCGGCGTCTCGAAGGTCGACATCCGCGGATTCCAGGAGCGGGAGGTCCGCGTCTTCGTCGACCGGGCCCGCGCCAACCTCCACGGGCTCACGATCGCCGACATCGCGGAGCGCGTCCGGCGCCAGAACCAGAACCTCCCAGCGGGCACGCTCCAGGACGAGTTCGGCGAGGCGACGGTCCGGGCGACGGGTGATTACCGATCCGTCGACGAGATCCTCGACACCGTCGTCCTCGAGGAGCCGGACGGGACCCTCGTCCGCGTCCGCGACGTCGGGCGCGTCGAGCGCGGCCTCGAGAAGGCGACCTTCGTCACGCGCTACCTCGGCCGCCCCGCGGTCGTCATCTCCGTCGCCAAGAAGGACAAGACCGACGTCCGCCACCTCGTCGGGCGCGTCGACGCCTTCCTCGAGGAGTTCGACCCGCTCGTGCCGGATGGGATCGAGGTCAACACGACCATCGACAGCTCCGACTTCGTGACGCCCCGGATCGCCGTGCTGCTCGAGAACCTGGCGGCGGGCATGTTCCTCGTCGCGGCGCTCCTCTGGTTCACGATCGGGTTCCGGAACGCGATGCTCACGATCATCGCGATCCCCTTCTCGCTCCTGACGGCGATGATCTTCTTCCCGATCCTGGACATCAGCGTCAACTCGAACACGCTGATCGGAATGCTCCTGGTCTCGGGCATGCTCGTCGACGACGCGATCATCGTCCTCGAGAACATCTACCGGAAGATCGAAGAGGGCATGGAGCTGAAGCAGGCGGTCCTCGTCGGCTCGAACGAAGTCCTCTGGCCCGTCGCGACGGCGGTCACGACGACGATCGCCGCCTTCGCCCCGCTCCTCCTCGTCGGCGGAACGGCCGGCAAGTTCGTCTCGGTCATGCCGAAGTGCGTGGTCGTCTGCCTGGTCGCCTCGCTCTTCGAGTGCCTCCTGATCCTGCCGGCCCACTATCTGGACTTCGGATCGCGCCAGAGCGCCCGGGCCAAGGCGGCCGCCGCCGGCCCCCGCACGCGCAGCGGCCTCGCCGGGACCTTGCTGGACTTCTTCGGGAAGGGTCGGATCGGCATGGAGAAGGGATTCGGCGCGCTCCGCGCCGGCTACCTCGTCCTCCTCGCGCCGGTGATCCGCCACCGCTTCTCGTTCACGGTCCTGTTCATCGCCTTCCTGATGGTGACCGCCGCCGCGAGCACCCGCGTTCGGTTCGATCTCTTTCCCGGCGAGTTCGCGACCTTCAACATCAGCCTCGAATCGCCGCCGGACTACAGCCTCGAGCAGACCTCCGAAGTCACGCAGGGAATCGAAGCAGCGCTGCTCGGTCTTCCCGAGGAGGACATCCTCGACTTCAACACGATCGTCGGTCTCGCCGTCGACCTGAACTACGACCGGATCATCGCCCCGAACCTGGCCATGACGACCGTCGCCATCCCGCAGACCGAGCGGAACCAGCTCCGACCGCAGGACGTGCTCGAACGCGTCCGCGAGACGATGCGCGCATTCGAGGCCGACCACCCGGAGGACGTCGTCACGCTCCGCGTCGAGTCTGAGCGATACGGACCGCCCGTCGGCCGCCCGGTCGAGGTCCGCATCCAGAGCGAGGACTTCGCGGTCAACAAGAAGATCGCCGAGGAGATCAAGGCCTATCTCGCGACGATTCTCGGAGTCGACGGGATCGACGACAACCTGAAGGAAGGGCCGCGCGAGATCCGTCTCGAGATCGACGACGAGCGAGCCGCGCAGTTCGGCCTGACCTTCGAAGACCTCGCGCGAGCGCTCCGCGGCGCGAACGACGGCGTCGTCAGCTCGAGCTTCCGTTCGCCGACCGCCGTCGAGGACGACGACATCCGCGTCCTCCTCGAGCCGGGCCAACGCGACCGGCTGCTCGACCTCCTCGAGATCGACGTCCGCGGAAGCGAGGGACAGCTCGTCCGCCTCTCCGACGTGGCGAGGCTCGAGGTCACCCGCGGCTACCTCGCCTACCGGCGCGTGGACGGCAAGCGCGCGGTCACGGTCTTCGCCGACGTGGACGACGATCTCGCGACGAGCATCTCGGTCAACCGGGATCTGGAGGCACGCTTCGCGGACATCCGCGAGCGCTTCCCGGCGGTCGATCTGATCTACGGCGGCGAGTACCAGGAGTCGAACGAGTCGATGCGCGAGACCCTCGCGGCCTTCCCGGTCGCGCTGCTCGCCATCTACATGCTCCTCGCGACCCTCTTCCGGAGCTACACGCAGCCCCTGATCGTGCTGACCTCCGTTCCGCTCGGCTTCGCCGGGATCATCTTCGGTGTGCTGATTCGCGACTACAGCATCAGCTTCAACCTGCTCTACGCCGCGGTCGGACTCTCCGGTGTCGTCGTGAACGACTCCCTCGTGCTCGTCGACTTCATCAACCGCGCACGACGCGACGGCATGCCGCTCCTCGAAGCGGTCGCCCAGGCGGGCGCGCAGCGGCTGCGGCCCGTGATCCTGACGACGATGACGACGGTCGTGGCGCTCCTGCCGATGGCCTTCGGCCTGCAGGGATCCTCCAAGAGCTACGGCCCCTTCGCGGCGGCGATCGCCTTCGGCCTCCTCTTCGCGATGGTCGGGACCCTCTTCGTGATCCCGCTCAGCTACGCGAGCTTCGCCTCCTTCGAGGAGCGCGCGAAGCGGGCCTTCGGACGAGCGCGGGATCTCGTCGTCAGCGCGCGCCCCGACCCGACCGGCCCGGGGTTCGGCTCCTGACGGGCCTCGATCTAGCGATCGTCGTCCTCTTCCTCGTCATCGCCCTCGGCTGGGGCGCCTGGCACGCCCGACGCGCTGGACGCTCGACGGAGGCCTTCTTCGCGGCCGACCGGACCCTCCCCTGGTGGCTCGCAGGGACGTCGATCGTCGCGACGACCTTCGCCGCCGACACCCCGCTCGCGATCGCGGGCCTCGTCGCGACCGGCGGAGTCGCGGGCAACTGGTTCTGGTGGGCGGACGTCCTCCCCGCGGTGATGGGGACCTTTCTCGTGAGCCACCTGTGGAAGCGAAGCGGCGTGCTGACCGACAACGAGCTGATCGAGCTCCGCTACGGCGGTCGCCCCGCCGCCGGCCTCCGTCTGTTCCGGGCGATCTACTTCGGCGTGCTCCGCAACGCGATCGTGATGGGCTGGGTCAACCTGGCGATGGTCAAGGTCCTCACCCTCGCGCTCGGCCTCGACGAGACCGAGAGCCTCTGGCTCCTCTTCGGGCTCTTCCTCGTCACCGTCGCCTACACCCTGCTCGCGGGGCTGATCGGCGTCGTCTTCACCGACTTCCTCCAGTTCGGCCTCGCCCTCGCCGGCTCGATCCTCCTGGCCGTGATGGCGGTGGGCGATCGCGGCGGGCTCGGCGCGCTCCTCGAAGCGCTCGGCGATCGGCGCGATCTGCTCGCAGTCGTCCCCGCTCCGGCCGACCGCGAGGCGTTCTGGGCGTTCCTCGCCTTCGTGGCGATCAAGAGCTGGTCGAGCGGCAATACCGAAGGCAACGGCTACATCGCCCAGCGCATCCTCGCGACCCGCAGCGAGCGCGACGCCCGGCTCGCCTCGCTCTGGTACGGCATCGCGCACTTCGCGATCCGTCCATGGCCCTGGATCGTCATCGGACTCGTCGCCGTCGTGCAGTACCCGGACCTGGCGGATCCCGAGGCGGGCTACGTGAAGGTCATGCTCGACACCCTGCCCGCCGGACTCCTCGGACTCCTCATGGCGGCGATGTTCGCGGCCTTCATGTCGACGATCGACACCCAGCTGAACTGGGGCGCCTCCTACCTGACCCACGATCTCTATGCGCGATTCCTCGACCCCGACGCCGACGAGGCCCGGCTCGTCCGGGTCGCCCGCGCGAGCGTCGTCCTCCTCGCCGCGATCGGGGCCCTCGCGACCCTCGGCATGGACTCCGTCGCCGACGCGTGGAAGCTGCTCGCGACGATCACCGCCGGAACCGGCCTGATCCTCCTGCTGCGCTGGCTCTGGTGGCGGATCAACGCCTGGAGCGAGATCGCCGTCATGAGCGCGAGCCTCGTTTTCGCGAACGTCGTCGACGCCTTCACCGAGATCGCCTTCCCCTTCTCCCTCGTCGTCGTCGTCGCGCTCACGCTTCCGGTGACCTTCGTCGTGACCTTCGCGACGCCACCGGAGGACGAAGCGGTGCTCGCGCGCTTCTACGAACGTGTCCGGCCGGCCGGCGCCTGGGACCCCGTCGCCCGGAAGCTCGGTCTGCCGGCGAAGCCGCTCGGCTGGGGCCCCTGGATCGACGTGGCCGCGGCGACCGCAGGGATCTATGCGGCGATCGTCGCGGCGGGCGCAGTCCTCGTCGGGGACGCGGCGCGGGCCGGTGTCGCCCTCCTCGCGACCGTGCTCCTGCTCGGATTCGCCGTTCGGCGGGCCGAGGCGACGCCGAACTGAGCGTCTCTCGCTCGGCCCCGCGCGGGCGGTTTCGATCCGGGCGCGTCGCCGACGGAGCCGCGCGATGCCGACCCTCGGCGACGTCGCGCGCGGCAACCGTGACGAGTCCCGGGGACCGCGGCGCGTTGGCGGACCGAAACGGCATCGCCGAGTACCTCCCCCGGTTCGACGACGAGGGCAACGCGATCGTCCCGATCGAGTAGGCCGCGCTAGAGCGAGAGCACGACCTCGGCGGCGCTCTCCATCGCGCCTTCCACGAAGCGCAGCTCCTTCGCGTCGCCGATCATCCGGCCGACCACACCGAGGGGACGGAGCGCCGCCGCGAGGGTCGAGCCGGCCCGTGCGCCGCTCGCGACGAGGACGAGGTCGGCGGGGCTGACGCGCGCGGTGCCGCCCTGCGCCGTCCAGCGAAGCCCATCGGCGTCGATCCCCTCGACCCGCGCGCCTCCGTGGAGCACGACCCCCTCCTCGCGTGCGTCGTGCACGAAGCGCCAGCGCCCGACGAGTCCCATCGCCGAGGCGAAGACCTCCGTCGCTTCGATCACCTCGACCGACGCCCCGCGCCTCCGGGCCACGCGTGCCAGGGCGAGTCCCGCGCGATCGCCGCCCACGACCACGAAGTGTCGACCGGTCTCCTCGCCCTCTTCCGCGAGCCAGTCCCCGAGGTCGTCGATGCCCACCACGCGCGGATCCACGCCGCCCCAGTCCGGCCGCGGCCACGTCGCCCCCGTCGCGAGGATCACCTCGTCGAAGCCGGCGTCGGCGATCTCGCTCGCTTCGACCCGCTCGCCGAGCCGCAGGTCGATCTCCCGGCGCGTCATCTCGCCCTCGAGCCACTCGAGCAGCGCCGCGTTCGACTCCGCGGTCTTCGCCGCGAGCGCGAAGCGACCGCCGAGGTGGTCGGCGGCCTCGACCAGACGGACCTCGTGGCCTCGCAGGGAAGCGAGGCGGGCCGCCTCCATTCCGGCGGGTCCACCGCCGACGACCAGCACGCGCTTCGCGACCGCCGCCGGCTCGAGTCGGCGGGTGGATTCGAATCCCGTCATCGCGTTCACCGCGCACCGCACGTGCGAGCGCACGAAGATCTGGCTGATGCAGCGGTAGTGGTACATGCACGGTCGGACCGTCTCCGGCGCCCCCGCCGCCAGCTTGTTCGGCAGCTCCGGATCCGCGAGCAGCTTGCGTCCCATCGCGACGAAGTCGGCCTGCCCATCGGCGAGGATGCGCTCCGCCTCGTCGGGCGCGATCTTGCCGACGGTGATGATCGGCATACCGACCCGCTTCTTGACGGCCGCGCCGAGCGAGACGAAGCGCCCCGGAAGATCGGTTGCGTGGGCCTCGGTGTATCCGATGGCCCGCGCCGGATCTGCGTAGAGACTGACGTGGGCGGCGTCGGCGCCCGCTGCCTCGGCGAGCTCGGCGACGCGACAGGCGTCTTCGAGGGTCTCGCCCTCGACGAAGACCTCGCCGCCGTTGATCCGGATCCACACGGGATAGTCGCGGCCGACCCGCGCCCGGATCGCTTCCAGGATCTCGACGAGGAAGCGCGCTCGGTTCTCGACCGGGCCGCCATACTCGTCCTCGCGAAAGTTCGTGGTCGGCGAGAGGAAGTTGTCGATCAAGTAGCCGTGACCGGCGTGGAGCTCGCAGGCGTCGACGCCGACCTCGCGCGCCCGCACGACCGCCTCAGCATAGGCGGACACCATCCCGGCGATGTCGTCCCGGGTCATCTCGCGGAATTCGACGCGGCCGCCCTGGACCTGCGCCGGCGTCCCCATGTTCGCGATCTCGTCGGGGGTGAGCATGCCCATCAACGGATCGGTCTCCGGCGTCTTGCGGAGGAGCGAAGGAACGAGGAGCGGGCGCCCCGCGACGATGTCCTCGACCGCGTTCTTCCCGTTGTGCACGAGCTGCAGGGCGAGCTTGGCGCCGTGGGCGTGGACGCGGTCGGCCATGCGGCGCCAGCCGTCGAGGAAGGTCGCGTCGCCGATCGCGCTCTGGCGCGGGGTGGAGAGGCCGTCCGGTGCGGTGACTCCGACCGACCCGACCAGCAGGAGCGCCGCACCTCCGCGTGCCCGCGCCTCGAAATAGTCGATCTGCTGATCGGTCACGTAGCCGCCGTCGGTCGCCTGGTTGTCCCCCATCGGGCACATCAGGATCCGGTTGCGGAGCTCGAGGGAGCCGATCCGACCGGGAGCCAGGAGATGCGGGTGGGCCATCGACGAGGTCTCCTTCGCGCGGGGTCGCGCGCTGCTAGGTGTCGGACGTCCCCACCTGCTTGAACTCCACGAGAATCGCGCGATACGGACGGTCTCCGGTATTGCGCGCGTCCTCGTAAGAACCCGCTTCCAGGACGCCCGCCGTGCGGTCCTCGAGCTCGACGGAGAGCGGATCGCTTCCGTGGATCATCGGAAAGCCCTCGACCGGCATCACGTCGAGGGGTGCGCCTTCGACCGTCACCAGCGCGTAGGGCAAGGCGTGATGGTGCGGCCCCGTCGTCTGACCGGGCTCGATCAGCTGGTCCCAGATCCGGACGCGCTCGTCCTCGTAGAGGACCTTCGTCGCGATCGGGCCGAGCGTCGCTTCCGCAGGTTCGGATCCATCCGCCATGGTCCGATCGATCCTATCACAGCACTTCGGAGGTGGACCGACGATTGCGCCCTCCCGCGGATCGCGCGACTTCATCGTCCGGCGGGGCCGAAACCGTGAACGGTCGGTCTCGTTGACCGAACGGATCGTGAATGACAGCACTCGTTTCGGCGTGTCCCGACCGAGCCGACGAGACAGGTGCATTCTTCGGTCCACCTCGCAGGAGTTTCGGGGTGGAGGTCGCCCCCGTTCGTTCGGCTAACGTGGAAAGCCCGCTTCCAGGGAGGCCGCCCATGTCCCCGCTCGACCACAACGCCATCGTCTATCAGCCGAAGCCCCGCCCGGACTGGGCCCGTGAGTTCATCGACATCGGCCACCGCATCGACGCCCGCAGCGTCGTCCCCCTCGACGAAGCCTCCCTGCTCCGGGCCGCCTGCGAGAACACCGGCCTCGAGGATTTCGGCGACGACGATTGGGTCGAGCCCTTCCGGCTGCTCCTCTCGGATCTCGAGGAGACCGCGAACCTCCACTTCTTCGGTCGCGTGATGACGCGATCGGATCTCCTGATCCACCTCGAAGGACGGCTCCGGGTGGTCGACTGGCTGAAGCGACATCCGGAGGTCGAGCAGGAGGTGATCGAAGCCCCGGTCTTCATCGTGGGCCTCCCCCGCTCCGGAACCACGATCATGCAGGAGATCCTCGGTGCGGATCCGAACGCGCGCGCCGTCCGGATGTGGGAAGCGAAGTTTCCCGTCCCGCCGCCGGCTCCGAACGATCCCCCTCCCGATCCGCGAATCGCGCAGGCCCAGGACGTGGTCGGCCTGCAGGACCGGATCACGCCGGAGTGGGCGACGATGCACAAGGTGGGCGCCGAGCTGCCCGTCGAGTGCATCGAGTGGACCTACTCGTCCTTCGTGTCCTACGCGTTCTCGGCCTCGTTCTACGTCCCGAACTACACGAAGTACGTGGCGAGCAACGACCACCGCTCCGCCTTCGCCTGGCACAAGAAGATCCTGCAGCTCCTGCAGTCCACCGGCCGGCCCGGGCACTGGCTCCTCAAGGGCCCGACGCACCTCCCGGTTCTGCCCGCCCTCTTCGAGGCCTATCCCGACGCGAAGCTCGCGCTCATGCTGCGCGACCCGGTGAAGTCCGCCGCGTCGGTCGTCGACGTGTCCGGCGTGCTCTACTACATGCGGAGTGACGACACTTCCCTCGGCAAGGGCTTCGGCAAGTCGATCGACGGCAAGGAGACCTACCAGACCCTCCAGGACATGATCGAGTGGATGGAGGACGGCACGATCCCGAAGGACCGGGTCTTCCCGATCGACTACCTCGCGTTCTTCGCCGACCCGGACGCTGCGCTCGAGAAGCTCTACGGCGAGCTCGCGCTCCCGCTGCCGCCGGAATCGAAGCGGGCGATGGTCGACTACGTGGCGAACAAGCCCAAGGACAAGTTCGGCAAGCACGACTACGAGATGGGCGATCCCGAGACGATCGCCGCGGCCCGCGCGGCGTTCCGACCCTTCCAGGAATACTTCGGCGTCGCGAGCGAGGTCTAGGCGCCGTCGGCAGAGGCGGTCAGGCCGCCCTCACTGGGCTCTCGCCTTTTGGGCTCGGGTGGAGCCCCCGGTTGCCGAAGCGCGCCTGCAGGCCTTCCCAGTCCATCATGAGCTCGCCGCCCATCGCCTCGTGCTGCTTCTGCCAGTTGATCAGCAGGTCGAGGCAGGCGTGGTCGATGTAATCGAGGCCGTGCAGGTGGACGTGGAGCTTCATGTCGTTCGGAAGCTCCTCGAGCGTTCCGGCGAGCTTCGGGAGCGAGACGACGGTCGCGGAGCCGGAGAGCCACATGTCGTGGTGGGAGCCGTCCGGAGCCGCCTCGATCTTCACGTCGAGGTTCGCCATGTCGTAGAGGATCCGCGCGAGCGAGAGCGCGATGCCGGCGACGACGCCGGTCAGGAGATCCACGGCGACGATCCCGATCACGGTCGCGGCGTAGATCCCGACCTCCTGGCGGCCGAGCTTCGCGATGCCCTGGAGCGCCACGATGTTGACCAGCTTGTAGCCGGTGAAGACGAGGACCGCGGCGAGGACCGAGGTCGGGATCTCGCGCAGCACGAAGGGCATGCCCACGCAGAAGAGCAGGAGCCAGCCGCCGTGGAGGATCGCCGAAGCGCGGGTCTTGCCGCCGGCTTCGACGTTGGCGGAGCTTCGGACGATGACGCCGGTCATGGGCAGCGCGCCGAGCGCACCGCAGATCATGTTGCCGACGCCCTGTGCCGCGAGCTCCCTGTCGAACTTCGCGCGCGGGCCCGTGTGCATCTTGTCGACGGCGGTGGCGCAGAGCAGCGTCTCCGCGCTCGCGATGAACGCCATGGCGAAGCCGGAGCCGAGCACGCCCCAACCGAGCGCGGTCAGCGATTCGACCGGCGGGACCGCGATCGCGTCGAGCATGCTCTCCGGAACGTTCACGCGCAGCAGCTCGAGGTCCAGAAACGAAGCGACGAGCGTGGCGCCGATCACCGCGGCGAGCGGCGGCGGCACCGACTTCAGCTTGCCCGGCACGACGAACTTCCAGGACACCAGGATCGCGAGGGTGAACAGGCCGATCATCGCCGCGTGGAAGTGCACGGAGTCCTCGGTCGGCGTGTAGCCCTTGATGATCGCTTCCGGGATCGCGAGCAGGTTGGCGAGACCACTCCCGCGAGGCGCGTCGTCCACCATCACGTGGAACTGGCTCGCGAAGATGAGGATCCCGATTCCGGCGAGCATGCCGTGGATCACCGCGGGAGAGACGGCGCGGAACCAGCGACCGAAGCCGATCAGGCCCGCGACGATCTGCACGCCGCCGGCGACGAGGACGATCCAGCCGAGCGCGCCGTAGCCGTGGGTCTGGATCAGCTCCCAGACGATCACCGAGAGGCCGGCGGCGGGGCCGCTCACCTGAAGCGGGGCGCCGGCGATGAAGCCGACGACGAGTCCACCCACGATGCCCGTCACGAGACCGGCGGCGGGCGGCGCACCGGAGGCGATCGCGATGCCCATGCAGAGCGGAAGCGCCACCAGGAAGACGACCACCGAGGCGAGCAGATCGCTCCGGAGGATGGTTCGGAAGTCGATCGCGGAGGACTCGTTGGACATGGGCTCCCTCTCTTCTCTCTATCTCTTCGCTCGCGCTCGCGGGTCAGCGGCCGTGAGGGCGGTTCAGATCTTGGAGAAGTTCCCGTTCTCGTCGCAGGCGTAGACGTCGCCGCGCTCGAAGTCGTAGACCCAGCCGTGCAGCCGGAGCGTGCCCGCCTCCAGCCCCCTGGCGACGCTGGGATGGCCGCGGAGATGATCGAGCTGCTGGCAGACGTTGGCCGCGACGAGCTTCGTCAGGTCGTCGTCGAAGCCACTCACATGCTCCCGACGGTCGAGGCTTGCGGTCGAGGTCTCGATCCACGCCTTCACCGAGGGCAGACCGTCGGCTGAGCCGGGCTGACCGAGGGCCGCCATCGCACCGCAGTGGGTATGTCCGCAGACGACGATGTCCGGGATGCCGAGGGCCTCGATGCCGTACTCGATGGTCGCGGCTTCCGCGGAGGGGGCGGCACTGTGGGGCGCGACGAGGTTGCCGGCGTTCCGCACGACGAAGACCTCACCGGGATCGGTCTGGGTGACCATCGAGGGATCGATCCGGGAATCCGAGCAGGTCACCAGCAGGATCTTCGGCTGCTGTCCGCCGCCCAGCGCCTCGAACGCCTCGCGGCGGTCGGGAAAGACGCTCGTCCGAAAACGCTCGATGCCCTCGAGAATGGACTCCATACGACTCGACCTCTCCTTCGCTCGTTAGCGTCCGAGCGTTCCAGGAACCATCGTCCGGATTCTGGATTAGACAATATGAAAATTCACAAGATTCGATTCGCTAATCCCTAACCAAGAGTAGAATACACCGTAAGCATCTGATTTCTCGGACTTTTCTCTCTTTCGTAAGAGATTGACGAATTTTGCGAATTCAGATTAGATTATCGTGAACCGATCGATCAACCCTGCATGGCACTCGACTGGCTGAACTTCCACCACCTCCTCTACTTCCGGGCCGTCGCCCGCGAGGGGGGTGTCGTCCGTGCGGCGAAGCGTCTCAACGTGAGCCCGCCGACGGTCTCCTCCCAGCTGAAGCAGCTCGAGGAGCAGATGGGGGGCCAGCTCTTCGTCCGGACCGGACGCAGCCTGGTCCTGACCGACCTCGGCCACGTCGTCCTCCGCTACGCCGACGGCGTCTTCGAGCTGGGCGAGGAGCTGAAGACCGCCGTGCGGACCGGCGAGGACGCGCACGCCTCTCGCTTCACGGTCGGCCTCTCGATGTCGGTGCCGAAGCTGATCGCCCACCGACTCCTCGAACCGGCGCTCGAGAGCGAGGTCCCGATCGAGCTCGTCTGCATCGAGGGCGAGCCCGAGCAGCTGATCGCGAAGCTCGCCACCCACTCGATCGATCTCGTCCTCACCGACGCCCCACGCGGCGCCGACGTCGCCGTCCGGGCCTTCGATCACCTGCTCGGTGAGTGCGGCGTCACCTTCTTCGCGACGAAGGCGCTCGCAGCACGCTTCCAGCCTGGCTTCCCCATGAGCCTCGACGGCGCCCCGATGCTCTTTCCGACGCCGATCGCCGCGCTCCGCACCGCCCTCGAGCACTGGTTCCAGGATCTCGGAATCCGGCCACGCAGCGTCGCCGCCTTCGACGACTCGGCCCTCATGAAGGTCTTCGGCGCCACGGGCCTCGGCGTCTTCGCCGCCCCGAGCACGATCGAAGACGAGATCGTCGAGCAGTACGGTGTCGAGGTGATCGGACGGACGGACGACGTCCGCGAGCGCTTCTACGGCGTCTCCGTCGAGCGCCGCCTCCAGCATCCCGCGATCGTCGCGATCTCGGAGAATGCCCGCGGTCGCCTCTTCACCGCCCCCCCCGATGAGGAAGGTCAGAGCGCGGCGAGCTGATCGAAGGCGACCCGCCGAACGGTCGGCGCGGGATCGTGCGACGCCTCGAGGAAGCGCAGCGTCCAGACGCCGCGATCATGGCCTGCCGTATCGAGCCAGTTCGTTTCGGCGATCCCGGGATTCCGGTGGGCGATCAGGATCCGGACCGAGCCATCGGAGCGAAGACACGCCGTTCGGTCGTTCACGTGGATGTTCCAGTACCGGTAGTCGAAGGAAGCGCCCCAGTAGTCGCAGAGCGCGAGCCCCCAGTAGCGGCACGCCGGCGGCTCGAAGTCGACGACCAGCGCCTCGTCGGGACCGACCTCCCACCAGCCGCTCCGGTAGAACTGATCGGGAATCCCCAGCGTCGACGCAGCCTGCTCCCTGTCGCCCTCCTGGAAGACGTTCGGCTCGGGGACCCAGGCGTCGACGATGTCGAAGAAGGTCTTCGCACTCCCGCGCATGAAACGGATCGACCGACGGAAGGCGTTCACCACGAAGTCCGCGGAGAGCGGCGGCGGGGCGTCGTCGGCGAGGCACTCGATGTGGAGCACGGCCCGCTCCTCTTCCGACTTGCGCGTGAAGGTCTCCCGGACCATCAGGGTCGTCGCGTCTTCTTCGAGGGGAATCCAGTTTCCGGGCTTCTCTTCCTTCGAGAGGACGACCTCGAAGCGACCGTCGACCCCGACCTCGAGGTCCTCGATCTTCACGAAGGCGACCGTGCGTCGTCCACCGTCACGCCCGAGCGATCCGCCATAGACCGCGAAGCTCATGGTGTGCGCGTCTCCGATCCGCCCCCACACTCGATAATCGTGGTTGCCGTTGATGTAGGCGTTCGTGTGATGGTTGTCGGGATTGTCCCAGCCGCTCTTCTGGACCTCGCACAGGCTCGGGAAGAAGACCGGGAGCCTCGGGTCGCCGGCCTCCATGATGTGTTCGAGACCGAAGCGGACCATGCGCGCGAGGTAGCGGTGGCCTTCGGCCAGATCGAGCGGGCCCTTCGGCGCGAGCTCCCGGAAGAGGTCCTGCCCGCCGGCCTTGATGCCTTCGCAGTAGTCGGCCCAGGCGTCACCGGAGGCGAGGTACTCGTCGGGGTCGCGGCTCATGTCCATCGGGCGCTCCTCGTTCGCGAACGGAATCGATCGCGCGAGTCGATGATGACACCCGGGCGGAACCCATGCCCGATCCCGACCCGCTACCGTCGAGACTCGAACGGAGGATCCGCAGACCGATGGAATTCGTGATCAGCTACGACCTGCGCGCCCCGGCTTTCGGAACGCCCGCGCGCGAGATCTATGCCGCCACCCTCGACCAGTGCGAATGGGCGGACGCGCTCGGCTTCGACGCCGTCGGACTCGGCGAGCACCACGCCTCGGAGGACGGATATCTGCCGTCGCCGATTCCCATGGCCGGCGCGATCGGCGGCCGCACGAAGCGCATACTCGTCCGACCGAACGTCCTGCTCGCGCCGCTCTACGAGCCGGTGAAGCTCGCCGAGGATCTCGCCGTCCTCCAGTACATCTGCGACGGACGACTCGAAGTGGTGATCGGCGCCGGCTACGTCCCGTACGAGTTCCAGATGTTCGGCAAGCGGCGGGAGGATCGAAAGGCGCTCTACGTGAACGCCTTCGAAGTCCTCAAGAAGGCGTGGAGCGGCGAGACCTTCGACTACGAGGGGCGGAGCGTCACGGTCCGTCCGGTCCCGGACCCGCCGCCGCGTCTCCTGCTCGGCGGAACGCACAAGGCCGTCGCGAAGCGCGCCGCGAAGATCGCCGATGGCTTCTATCCGCCGGCGGGGGAGAACTGGGACGTCTATCGGGAGGCCTGCCTCGAGCTCGGCAAGCCCGACCCCGGGGCTTCCTTCAAGGCCCTCGGCCCCATCTACACCCACGTGACCGAAGACCCGGACGGCGACTGGGCGAAGATCGCCCCCCACGCGAAGCACGTCGTCGAGTCCTACGCGAAATGGACCGTCGAGGCCTATGGACGCGCCGCCGGCCCCTTCGCGGGGGGCGTCGACATCGACGACCTGAAGGCGAGCGGGAGCTACCTCTGCCTCCGACCGGAGGAGGCCGTCGAGATGATCGAAGGGCTCGGCCGCGACCGGACCTTCATCCTGACCCCGCTCCTCGGGGGCCTCGATCCGGAGCTGTCGTGGTCGGGTCTGCGTCTGTTCGAGGACCGGGTATGGCCCCACGTGAAACACCTGCAGGATGGAACGAATCGCGGCGATTGATCGGGATCTGAACCGAGGAGGACTCAGGATGTTCGACCTGACCGGCAAGGTCGCGCTCGTGACGGGCGCGGGCCAACACGTCGGCCGCGGGATCGCCGAAGCGCTCGCGGCCCAGGGAGCCGCCGTGGCTGTGAACGACATCGTGCCCGACCGCGCGGAAGAGGCCGCCGAGGCGATCCGGGCGACCGGTGCCCGGGCAATCGCCGCGCCGGCGGACGCCACGGATCGCACCGCCGTGGACGAGATGGTCGCGAGGGTGGCGGCGGAACTCGGCCCCGTCGACATCCTCGTGTCGAACGCGGGGAACTCCGGGGCCCGACCGGCCCGGCCCGCGAAGCTCGTCGACATGGATCCGAGCGACTGGAGCCAATACGTCGACATCAACTTCTACGCCGTGCTGAACGGAATCCACGCCGTGCTGCCAGGGATGATCGATCGCGGCGGGGGCCGGATCATCACGATCTCTTCCGACGCCGGCCGCCAGGGCATCAACATGGGCATGTCGATCTACAGCGGCGGCAAGGCCGGCGCCCTCGGCTTCCAGCGCTCGCTCGCGTGTGAAGTCGGCAAGCACCGGGTGACCGTCAACGCGGTCTCCCTCGGCATGATTCCCGGCGACTGGGACCCCGGGCCGCCGAAGGGGATCCCGATCGGACGCTACGGCCAGCCCTCTGACGTCGGCCCCGCGGTCGTCTATCTCGCTTCCGACGAAGCGAGCTGGGTCACCGGCCAGATCCTGTCGGTGAATGGCGGCGTCTACCGGAACGTCTGAACCGCAGCTGATCCCGAAACGGTTGAACGGGCGCGGCTCTCGCGCCCACGGAGAAATGCATGACCGATGCTCTCGTCCTCGCCCACGGAGAATCCCATGACTGATGCTCTCGTCCTCGCCCACGGCGCCTTCCACGGTCCCTGGTGCTGGCAACCGACGATCGAACGGGTCGAGGCGCGCGGCGTGCACTGCGTCGCGGTCGACCTCAACCGCGGGGGACTCGAAGCGGATCGCGACGCGCTCCAGGAGGCCGTCGACGCGCTCCGGGAGTCGGGCCATCGCGTCCACGCGATCGGGCACTCGCTCGGCTGCTGCTCCGTCGCGGCGCTCGATCCGTCGACCCTCGCGACAGCGATGCTTCTCGCCGGCCCCGTCGCGAACCACCCCGATCTCCCGCACGACCGGGAATTGATCACCGACGGCTTCATCGAGAACCTGAAGCCCCAGGACGACGGGCGCGCGATCCTGCCCCGCGACTTCGCCCGCGCCGCGTTCTACCACCGCTGCACGGAAGACGAGGCCGAAGCCGCCCTGGACCAGCTCCGCCCGACCTTCGTCTACGGAACACAGCCTGCCGATCCGCCCTTCTGGGAGCAGCTCCCGGTCACCTACATCGCCTGCTCCGACGACCGGGCGGTCCGCTTCGCCTACCAGGAGGCGGTCGCGAAGCGCCTCCCCCATTCGACGATCCTCGACTTCGATCACTCGCCGATGCTCGGCCACGCCGAGGCGCTCTCCCAGGCGATCTTCGAGGCCATCGCGCAGACGAGCGCGAGCTAGGCCCGAAACGCCGATCTGCTACACCTCCGCCGCGCCCGCCGCCGGAGGTGTCCCATGTCCACCCGTCCCGCCGCGCCCTCGTCGCTCTCGCCGCATCAACGCCATTTCGTTCGCCTGGCCCAATACAACACCTGGTTCAACGGTGAGCTCTTCGGACACGCGTCGAGCCTCGGCGAGACCGAACGCAAGCGCGATCGAGGCGCGTTCTTCGGCTCGATCCACGACACCCTCGACCACGTCCTGCTCTGCGACCGGAGCTGGCTCGGACGGGTGCGGAAGTCATCGCTCCGCTTCTCCTCCCTCGAGGACGCGGACCTCGTCGAGAACCTCACGGATCTGCGCGCGGGCGTGACCCAGGACTGGGACGAGCTGGTCGAGTTCCGCCGCGAGACCGATATCGTCCTCGAGCGCTTCGTCGACAAACTCACGCCCGATCTGCTCGCCTCCGATCTGGAGTACCGAAACAGCAAGGGCATTCCGTTCGCGCAGCCCCTCTGGCACGTCGTCGCCCACGTCTTCAACCACGGCACCCACCACCGCGGCCAGGTCACGACCCTCCTCATGCAGGCGGGCGTCGATCCGGGCCCGACCGACTTCCTGATCACCGCCATGATGCCCTTCCCCGGCGCCGACTGAGCGGGAATCCGCACCTTGAGGGAGCCACCACGAGCCGACTACCCTCGCTCCTCCACGACGCGAACGAAGCGGGAGGGAAGGCGATGGGAAGCCTCGAAGGAAAGGTGGCCTGGGTAAGCGGCGGCAGCGGCGGAATCGGCTCTGCGACACTGCGCCGGTTCGTCCAGGAAGGCGCGGCGGTCGTCTGCTCCGACATCAACGACGAAGGCGGCGAGAAGCTCGTGGCCGAGCTGCAGAGTTCCGGCGGACGCGCGATCTACTCCCGCTGCGACGTGGCGAACCTGGACGAGGTGAAGGCCAGCGTCGACCTCGCCGTCTCCGAGTTCGGTCGGATCGACGTGCTCTTCAACAACGCCGCGACGAGCACGGGCGGCTACGTGGCCGATCTCGATCCCGAAGGCTGGGACCACAGCCTCCGGGTCATGCTCACGGCGGCGATGTACGGCATGAAGGCCGCGATTCCGCACATGATCCGGCAGGGGGGCGGTTCGATCGTCTCGACGAGCTCGATCTACGGCCTCGTCTCGAACGCCGGCAACGCGCCCTACTCGACCGCGAAGGCGGGCCTCATCAACCTGACGCGAACCGCCGCGCTGGAATACGGCCGCAAGGGGATCCGCGCGAACTGCATCTGTCCGGGAGCGGTCGAGACGCCGATGCTCGACGCGGTCGTCGGGATCGGCCTCAAGAGCCGCGAGGCGATCGCGGACATGCATGCCCTCGGCCGCACGATCCAGCCGGAAGAGGTCGCGAACCTCGTGCTCTTCCTGGCGAGCGACGAGTCCTCGGCCATCACCGGCCAGGCGATCCCGGTCGATGGCGGCCTGCTGGCCGGCTGTGACCTCACCGGCATCCCGCCCCTCCAGTAGGAGACCCGCAGACCATGCCCGAATCGAACACGCTTCCCGAGTCCATGCGCGCCTGGCGCGTCCACGAGTGGGGCGACAACCCGAGCGAGGCTCTCCAGCTCGACACCGTCCCGCTCCCGGAGCCGCAGCCGGGCGAGGTCATGGTGCGCGTCGAGGGCCTTGCCCTGAACCTGAACGACCTGGAGCGGATCAACGGCGAGAACATGATGGTCCGGCCGGAGCTCCCCTGTACGCCCGGCATGGAAGTGATGGGAACGATCGCCGCGTGCGGCGAAGGCGTTCCGGAAGACCAGCTCGGACGACGCGTCGTCGCGACCACCCGTCAGGCGACGGGCGGCTTCGCCGAGTACGCCTGCGGTCCCGCGACCGCGGCCTTCGACATGCCGGAGGACATCGCTTTCCCCGATGCGGCCGCGCTCTATTTCCCCTTCCACCTCGCCTGGCTCGGACTCGTCGACCGGGCGGAGCTCGCGGCCGGGGAGAGCGTGCTGATCCACGCAGCCGCCGGCGGCGCCGGCTCCGCCGCGGTCCAGCTCGCCAAGAGCCTGGGCGCGACGGTCTTCGCGACCTGCGGCGGACCGGAGAAGGTGAAGCTCGTCGAAGGGCTCGGTGCGGACGTGGTCATCGACTACGAGAGCGAGGACTTCAAGTCGATCGTCCTCGAGAAGACCGCGAACCGCGGCGTCGACGTCGTGTTCGACGGCGTCGGGGAAGCCGTGATGGACGCGTCGATGGCCTGCACGGCGTACAACGGCCGATACCTCATGATGGGCTTCGCGTCGGACAAGAAGTACGTCGACGAGAAGTTCATCGTCCCGCGTAAGGTCTCCGCCGGAAACTTCCGACTCTGCGGCGTGCTGCTCTCCTACGCGAACCCGGTCATGGCGGGCGTCATGAAGCAGGCGACGGGCTGGAACTTCGCACCGGACTCCCTGGGTGCTGCGATCACCGCGGGTGTGGTCGAGAAGGTTCGTTCGGGCGACGTCAAGCCGGTGATCGGCGAGGTCGTCGAGTTCGAAGGCTTGCCCGACGCGATGACGCGGATGCGGGATCGCGGGACGACGGGCCGCGTGGTCGTTCGCGTCGGCTGAGCGCGGATCCTCGACGGTCTTCGAGGACCTGCCGGTCGCGCCGTCGATCCTGATTTCCCGGGCGGCGCGAGCGGCGGCTAACGCCAGCGGAACTCGCTGAAGCCGCCGCTGATCGCGCCGGCGAACTCGTAGAAGGTCGGCGTGTGTTCGATCATCTTCTTCGTGACCGCGGGATCGCCGAAGTACCGCGTGTCGTCGACGAAGACCTCGAGCGAAGGGAAGCGCTCGATCACGATCCCGAGGTAGCGCGGCGCGTCGGGCGTGAGCGGCCGGGTGATCGCGTTCCGGATGTAGGAGTCGCGCTCCGGATGGAGATCGAAGGAGATCTCGGAGTGGACCGCCCACTCCCGGTAGAAGTCGTCGAGGGCGACGGCCTCGGGCTTGTCGTTGATCGTCCACTGCGAGACGCCGGGAACGCGCGCTCCCCCATCGAGATCGTGGGGACACGGATCCATCGTCGACTCGGTCACGAGATAGCCCCAGAGCGTCTCGCCGTGCTTCGCGAGCGCCTCTTCGATCTCACTGCGCCGATCGACGGTCGGCAGCCAGCACTCGAAGATCGCCGCCACCCGACCGAACTCCCCCATCAGTCGCGCCGGACATCGGTCCGCGATCGCGTCGAACTCGTCCGGCAGCAGGAGCGCCATCCGCTCGCCGCCGACGCCGCGCGCCGCAGGAACGACGTCCGCCGCGAGTCGGTCGAATCGTCCTTCGATTGCGTCCGTGGCCCCGACCAGGACGTAGATCAACTTCTCCATGCTTCCTCCCCTCGGCTTCGATCGGATCCCGCGACCTGCGGAATCGTCCGCCGCTCACGGAAACGAGGCCCGTCACCCCTGTGTGTACCGTCTGGTTCACGCAACTCACGAGCAAGTTCGCGTGACGAATCCGATCCGCCCACGCGGCGCGCGATCCGACGACCCTGTTCATGCGGCCGTTGACCAAAAGTCACGGGCGGTCCGATTCTGTCGCTTGACTCCCGCAACGAATAATGGCGAATTGGACTGGGTGGGTGCAGTGATGAGGCCGACCCCTGGGCTGACCTCACGAGGATCGCTGCACCCGCCCCTTTCGGGACCAGAAGCGCGCCGCGTCGCCGGATCCTCTACCGAGCGAGCGCTTCGAGCTTGCTCCGGGAGGCACGCAGGTCCGCCTCCAGCAGGCCGATCTCGCTGTAGTTGCCGAGTCCTTCCCTCGCCCCGACGAGCAGGCGCTCGACCGCTTCGATTCGCGTCTCGAGCACGCACCGGCTCTCGTTCCCCGCGGCGACGTCGAGCAGACGGATCGCCTCGAGCGGCTTGTCCTTCTTCAGGTAGCGCCGCGCGCGGTCGGCGATCTGGTTCGGCCCCCCGGCCATGTCGACGAGGTCCTCGTGCACCGCGGTCGGTGGCACGTGATAGAGGTTCGCGATCGTGTCGTAGTAGTACCAGCCGGCCACGAGCTCCCAGGCGGCACGCACCGACCACGAGACCTTGCCGTGTCCCTGCGAAAGCTCGAGCTCCGGCGGGAGCTGGATGTCGCGCATCAGCTCCCACACGGTCTTCCCACCGTTCATCCCCTTCCGAACCTCGTCCCACATGTACTGCACGGCGTCGCGCATCTTCGTCACGCTGGCCTGGATGTAGGCCTCACCCTCGGCGTTCCGGAAGTGTGAGTGGGCGATCGTCCGGGGCTTCAACTCGAGCACCCGGTCGAGCGCATCGATGTAGTCGAGGGGGTCCCGCACCTTCTCACCGCGCACCGTGTAGAGGTTCGGGAACATCGGATAGAGCGTCCCGAAGAGATCCCCCGTGAAGAGGATGCGCGACTCCGGCAGCCAGACGAGAATGCCGTCCTCGCCTTCGCCGCCGTTCTCCGGCGCGATCACGACGAATTTCACGCCGCCGAGCTCGAACGCGTAGTCGTACCCCGGGAAGACCGGACGGGTGGGCTCCATGTTCCAGTAGGGTCGCGGCTTCTCGGGACCGAGATCGACCCGGTTCGGATAGAGCACGTGATACCGCGTCTTGAAATAGGGCAGGAAGTCGTCCTGGAGGCGCGACATGTAGCCGTAGCGATGGTGGGCGACGAACTCGATCTCGCCTGCGTCGATCCGGTCCTCGAACCGCGGCAACCCTCCGGAGTGGTCGCCGTGGGCGTGCGTCACGATCACCTTCCGGATCGGCCCGGACGCATGCTCCGCGACGAGGCGCATCTGCTCCTCGTTCTGGGGAAGCGACGTGCCGGTGTCGACGAGGACGGCGCCTTCGCTCGTGTTGATCAGAAAGAAGGCGCCCTCTCCCTCGATCCGGTAGACGAAGTCGTTCATCGGCACGGCCGCAGCACCCATCCGCTGCAGATCGTCGACCCGCACGTCGACGTCCTTCTCGACCTCCTGGGCCGGGAGCGCCGGCACGATCAGGAAGAAGCTCATCAGGCTGAGCACGAGCGATCGAATCCTCATCGGGTCCTCCAGGCGGCGGTTCGAAATCTGCCGGAAGGGGCAGCGTAGCGCCCGCCGAGGCGCCTATGCTCGGGCGTCTGCGCGTCCTGGTTCGGCGAAGCGAACCGCGGAGGCTTCGTGCGAACCCAGGATCGGCTCACCAGCTCGACGCTCTTCGGCTACGGCATCGCCGTCACGCCGGTCATGTACAGCTACGTACTGATCCTGATCATGTACATGAAGTACGCGGCGGTCGAGCTCGGCGCGTCCACCGCTGCGGTCGGCACGGTCTTCCTCCTCGCGAAGGTCTGGGACGCCGTCACGGACCCCGCCGTCGGCAATCTGAGCGACCGGACCCGTCATCGCCTGGGAAGGCGAAGGCCCTGGATCATGGCGAGCGCGCCGCTGCTCGCCGTCTTCAGCGTGATGGCCTGGTCCCCGCCGAGTTCCCTGGACGGCGCCGCGCTGATCGCGTGGATCACCGTCGCGGTCTTCGGTTTCTACACCGCGTACACCGCTTTCGAGGTGCCGCATCTATCGCTGGGGGCGGAGCTCTCGCTCGATGGCGCCGAGCGCAATCGCCTCTTCGCCGTGCGTCAGTTCCTGAAGACCCTCGGACCGCTCTCGGCGGGACTCGCCGGGACGGCGATCGTCGCGATGGGCGCGGGACCGACGCGCTCGATGTCGTTGGTCGTCGCGGGCATCACCCTCGTGATGATTCTCGGGGGCGTGCGTCTCCTTCCTCCGGAGCGAGCCGAGTTCCAGGGCCGGGGCGGCGAGAACCCGTTCCGTGCCGTCGGCGACGTCCTCTCGAACCGGCACGCCCGTCTGCTCCTGCTCGTCGTGTTCATCGACGCGATCGGGACGGGCGGCATCGGCGTGCTGACACCCTTCGTGGTCGACTACGTCGTCGGCCGGGAGGACCTCATCCCGATCCTGCTCGGCGTCAACATGCTCGCGACCCTCGCTGCGATTCCGCTCTGGCTCTGGCTCGGACGGCATTTCGAGAAGCGCCGACTGATGATGGTCTCGATGTTCGGCAGCGCGCTCGGCTACGGCCTGATCACGCTGGTCGGCCCCGGCAACTGGCAGATCATCGCCATCTCGGGCCTGATCGCGGGCACCGCGTCGAGCTGCCCCAACGTCCTGGGCTACACGCTGAAATCCGAGATCGTCGACTGCGACCAGCACGCCACCGGAGAACGCAAGGAAGGCGCTTACTTCGCGGGCTGGAGCTTCGCCAACAAGCTCGCCGCGGGCATCATGATCGGTGTCGTCGGTTGGGCCCTCGAGTGGTCGGGCTTCGACGGAGACGCGGAGACCCAGAGCGAGCTCGTGAACACGACCATGATCGTCCTCATGGGCGGCTTCCCACTGGTCTGTTACCTGCTCGGCGCGCTGCTCTTCAGTCGCTTCAACCTGACCGAGGCCGAGCACGCGAGGATCCGGGGCGAGCTCGATGCACGACTCCGGGACGACGCGACCCGCGCCTGATTGCCCTATTCTCCTCGGCTCCTGACAACCTTCCGGAGCCCCCCCGATGACCGCGCCCACCGATCTCCCCGAGAACCCGAACCACCCCGGAACCTGGGCCGCGCGCACGCCGGACAAGCCCGCCGTGATCATGGCTTCGAGCGGCGAGTCGATGTCCTACGCGGAGCTCGAGGACAAGGCGAACCGCCTCGCCCAGCTCTTCCGCGCCGCGGGTCTCCAGCCCGGTGACCACATGGCCTTCTGCATGGAGAACCGCCTCGAGTACCTCGCGGTCCTCTGGGGCGCCCACTACGCGGGCCTCTACTACACCGCGATCAGCTCCCGCCTCACGACCGACGAGCTCGGGTACATCCTCGAGGACAGCGGCAGCCAGGCCTTCATCTCGAGCCCCTACAAGGCCGAATCGATCGCCGGGCTCGGTGACGTGCTCGACAAGATTCCGACGAAGCTCGCGATCGGTGGCGAGATCGAGGGCTTCGAGGACTTCGAGGCGGCGATCGCGAAGTACGACCCGACGCCGCTGCCGGATCGGATGGAAGCGCAGCCCATGCTCTACTCGTCCGGCACGACGGGTCGTCCGAAGGGCGTGAAGCCCGCCTTCTCGGGAGCGCCGCTCGGCGCGACGGACGGCTTCGCGATGATGATCCAGGCGCTCTTCGGGGCGACCTCGGATTCGGTCTACCTCTCGCCGGCGCCGCTCTACCACGCAGCCCCCCTCCGCTACTGCGCGACCTTCCAGCGCTTCGGCGCGACGATCGTCGTGATGGAGCGCTTCGACGCGGAAGGAGCGCTGGCCGCGATCCAGAAGTACGAGGTCACCCACAGCCAGTGGGTGCCGACCATGTTCGTCCGAATGCTGAAGCTCGAAGACGAGGTGCGCAACCAGTACGACGTGAGCAGCCTGACTTTCGCGATCCACGCGGCGGCGCCCTGCCCGGTCGCGGTCAAGGAGAAGATGCTCGACTGGTGGGGACCGGTGATCCACGAGTACTACGCGGGAACCGAAGGCAACGGCATGTGTTACGCCTCGCCCCAGGACTGGCTCGCCCACAAGGGAACCGTCGGCAAGGCCCTGACCGGCGAGGTCCACATCGTCGACGAGAACGGCAACGAGGTCCCGGTCGGCGAAGAAGGCGGGGTCTACTTCGGCGCCGGCAACATGCAGCAGTTCGAGTACCACAACGCCCCGGAGAAGACGAAGGACGCCTTCCTCGCGAACGGCTGGTCGACCCTCGGCGACATCGGCAAGCTCGACGAGGACGGCTTCCTCTACCTGACCGATCGCAAGGCCAACATGATCATCAGCGGCGGCGTCAACATCTATCCGCAGGAGACGGAGAACGTCCTCACGATCCACCCGAAGGTCGCCGACGTCGCGGTCTTCGGCGTACCGAACGCCGACTTCGGCGAAGAGGTGAAGGCCGTCGTCCAGCTCGTCGACCCGTCACAGGCCAGCGAGGCGCTCGCGCTCGACCTGATCGCCTACTGCAAGGAGCACCTCGCCGACGTGAAGTGCCCCCGCTCGGTCGACTTCCGCGAAGAGCTTCCGCGGCATCCCACGGGCAAGCTCTACAAGCGTCTGCTCAAGGATGAGTATTGGGCGGGCCACGAAACTCGATTGCTCTGAAGTCGGCCGCCGCTAGCGGCGGATCTTCGCGAGCTTCTCGCTGCGGCCTGCTCGCCGTACGGGAGTACGGCTGCGCGGGCCTTCGCTCCGAGGCTCGCGAATCTCCACCCCTATCGACGCCCTCAGGCGGTTGGGGTTTGGTGGGCGTTCGGCGCGTTGCTGTTCGCTAGGCCGTCGGGCTTCGGCGGAAGGCGTAGGCGACTACGGCGCTGCAGGGGACGACGAGGACGCCGTAGAGCAGGGGGGCGACGAGGACTTCGGGGGCCTGATCGGCGGGGAAGCTCAGGGTGACGACGGCGAGGGCGAGGGGGGCGTTCTGGATGCCCGTCTCGAGGCAGACGGCGCGGCGCTGGGGCGTGTCCAGGGAGAGCAGACGGGCGCCGATCCAGCCGAGGCCGAAGCCGAGAGGGCCGAGGAGCGTCGCGGCGAGGTAGACCTCGGGCGGGATGCTCAGCAGGATGTCGGCGTCGCGGATCACGCCGCCGAGGATCACGAGGGCGAGCACGCCCCAGCCGCAGAGGCCCCCGAAGCGTTCCGCCCGGGAAGCCCAGAGCACGCTCCGAGACCGGAGCCAGACACCGAGGGCGACGGGTACGATCACGGCGACGAGCGTCGTCACGATGCTGGTGTACGGGATCTCGAGGTCGGGGCGCGTGAAGGGCCGCGTCCAGATGGAGAGCACGAGCGGGATCGCAACGACGCCGACGACCGTCGACGTCACGGTCATCGAGATCGACAGAGCGAGATCGGCGCGCGCGAACCAGGTGAAGAAGTTCGAGCTCGTTCCTCCCGTCGAGCACCCCATGATCACGAGCCCGATCGCGACCGCGTCGGGGAGCTCGAGGGCCCGTGCGATCACGAAGGCCGCGAAGGGCATCCACAGGAACTGGCTCACCAGTCCGATCAGGAGCGGCCTCGGGGCCGCGACGACCGTCGCGAATCGTTCGCGTGACAGCGTCGCGCCCATCCCGAACATCAGGAGGAGCAGGAAAGCGGCGACGAGGGTCGACTGGAGCGCGGAGAGCGTCACGGCGCGAAGCTGGAGCGACCCCTGATCCCCCAGTGGGGCGCGCCGTGGGCACCGGCCTCCAGGGTGAGGACGTAGAGGGAGTCGAAGCGCTTGATGACGCTGCCGTCGGCACGGAGTCGGACGAAGGTGGTCGCGACGTGAACCTTCTGGTCGTCGGCCTGCACGATGTCGCGGCGGGTCCATTCGCTTCGGACCCAGTCGGGCTCGAGGACGGCGCGGACGGCTTCGAGGCGATCCGCCTCGGGCAGTGCGAGCACGGGCAGCGCTTCTTCGGGGGTCGCCCAGACGACGATCCGTCCGCTCGCGTGGCGATAGTGCGGAAAGTGGTAGGTCGACACGTGGCGTTCGAGGTCGAGCGCGTTCAGCCCGTCCATGTAGCGGTCGAGCACCGCCATGATCGCCGCGTCGCGCTCCGCGTCCGGGGCCGCGAGCGGCGGACCGGACGAGGACACGCAGGCCGCCAGGAGACCGGTCGCCCAGAGTCCGAGCGCCAGGCGAACCCGTCGTCGATACATGAAATGGCCCTCCGTCGTAGCCGATCGCGCTTCTCGCGCGACGGACGTCCGTCTCCGGGCCGCTTCGGGTCCGACCCGGCGTTGACGCCCGACTTCCCCATCGTACCGTCGATGCGGTTCCGAATCCTGCGCCCCACCCCATGCACGGAGACTCCGATGTCCGAACCCTCTCGCGCCCAGAAGGCCTGGAACGAATTCGCCGACGCGCTGAAGCGCATCGGCGACAAGATCGTCGCACCGACCGGTGCCCGAGGCGAACGCGAACGCGCCGAGGGCTACCGCTATCTGCTTCGTCTCATCTCCGCTGCCCACGACCTCGAGATGGAGTCCGACCGTCGATTCCCGGAGCTCAAGCGGATGATGACGCCGATCCGGAAGTTCAAAGGGGATGGAACGGACACGCTCTACCGCGAGGCGAAGCTCGACGAGAACCTCGTCTACAAGTACGCCATCCGACGCGGCGACGACCTGTTCTTCTCGGCGACCGTCTACGCCTACGACGAGGAGGACACCTACTACATCGTCGATCACCTGATCGACGACGATCTCGTTTGGGACAACGTCTTCGGGCAGCAGATCGCCGAGGTCTACCTGTCCGAGAAGCGCCCGGACGGTGCCCGGAACTGGATCGAGCTCAAGGGTCGGAACCCGATCCTCTTCACGCGAGAGTACTTCGACACCTTCGTGGACGCGGTCGATCGCGGGGAGAAGCGATCGGCGGCGATGACCCTCGAGTGCCTCTCCGAGACCGCCCCCCTCGCCCACTACGACGAAGAGCAGCTGGAGAGCGGGCTCCGCCGGGTCGTCGACTTCGTCGAGGATGCGACGGACGTTTCCCTGGGCCTGTCGATCTTCATCGGCTTGAATCGGATCGAGTACGAGGGAACGAGCGAACGCAGCGGGAGCATGACCCGGATCGAGGAGGGCGAGCTCGTCCTGGACGAAGCGTCGTCGGACGAGTACACGCCGGAAGAGCTCGCGGCCATGATCGACCCGAAGCTCGTCCGCAACAATCTGCCCGGGCCGGGGATCCAGTACATCGGCGGCACGTTCAAGATCGCCGCGGACGAAGTGATCCTGGTCGAGGGGAAGGACGTCCCGTGCCGCTATTGGAACCTGCAGATCCTGACCCGCTATCTCGAGAGCGGCGATTTCCGGCACTACAAGGTCGGCATCCAGGGCAGCGACGTCGTGTCGAACGCCGACGGCAGCTTCAGGATCTACGCCGCGCCCGAAGACCCGGGGACCCTCAACTGGATCACCACACAAGGCAACAAGAACGGCCAGATCCTGATCCGTACCCTGCTCGCCGACCCCCTCATGGAGGCGACCTTCAAGGTCATCAAGGCCTCCGACATCCCCGCGGCGGACCGACGTCCCGCGTAGCGCCCTCGCCGCCGGCGAAGACGCGAACCCGAAAATAGGGAAGGGTGATCTCTTCGGACATCTCCTCGAAGAACACTTCGAGCGGCGTGCCGATCGCGACGTCCTCCGGCTCGACGCCGATCAGGTTCGAGAGCATGTGGTAGCCCTCTTCGAGCTCGACGATCACGACCGTGTAGGGCGTCTCGAAGACCGGCTGCTGGGGGCGATAGACCGTGGAGAAGCTGTAGAGCGAGCCGCGCCCGGTCGACTCGACCCACTCGAGGTTCTCGCCCATGCACTCGCCACAGCAGGGCTGCGGAATGAAGGTATAGGCGTCGCAGTCCTGGCATCGCTGGACCGTGAGGCGTCCTTTCTTGCAGGCGTCCCAGTACGGCTGCGAGATGGGCGTCGGACGCGGGAGGGGGATCTGTTTCCCGGCGCTCATACGGGCTCCTTTCCGAGGGCCATGACGTCGCAGAAGAGCGCGCCGGAACCGCCGTTCGTCGCCAGCGCGACCTTCGGTTCGTGCAGTCGGAGTTCGGGGGTGATCTGTCCGCGCAGCTGCTGGACCGCCGCGATCGGCTTCTGGAGGAGCTGCGCCACGCCCGCGTGGGAGTAGGACATGATCCCGCCGTTGGTCGCGACGGGGAGGTCCCCGTCGATGCGGATCCGTCCCTCGAGCACGAAGTCGGCGCCCTCCCCTTCCTTGCAGAACCCGAAGGCTTCGAGCTGGCGGATGATCTCGAAGGAGAAGGGGTCGTAGAACTCGGCGAAGTCGACGTCCTTGTGGGACAAACCGCTCTGCTCGAAGGTCATCTCCATCGCGCGGCGCCCGACCCAGCCGTAGCGCTCCCAGACCGGCGCGGTCACGTAGGACATGCCCTGGCGATCCATCCCGCCGCCCAGGACGTAGATCGGTTCGCAGTCGAGATCCTTCGCGCGCTCGGCGGTCGTGAGCACCATCGCCGCACCGCCCTCGGAGGCGATGCAGCAATCGAGGAGATGGAAGGGGTCCGCGACCATCCGCGAGGCTTCCACCTCCGCCGGCGAACACTCGCGACCGAAGAAGACCGCGTCGGGGTTCAGCGCGCCGTTGCTCCGGATCGAAGCGGCGACCTCGGAGAGCGCGGCCCGGGGTGTGCCGTAGATGTGCATGTGCCGCTGGGCCATCAGCGCGAACTCCGCGGCCGTGTAGAGGCCCCAGCACTCGACGAACTCGTTCTCGGGTCGCGTCCACGAGACGGTCGACTCACGGTCGGTGTACTCGCCGCACTGCGCCGTCGCGATCACGATCGTCTCGGCCTGCCCGGTCTGGATCGCGGCGGCGGCTTCGAGCACGCCCTCGACGCCCGGGGACGCCGTCCCCGTCCAGGCCGGTCGACCTCCGAACCACTGCGCCGTGGTGCGCGAAGCGATTCGCGTGACCCAGCTCGAGATGTTCACGCCATCGACGTCGCCCGGGGTGAGGCCCGCGTCGGCGAGTGCGCCGCGGATCGCATCGAGGACGAGGCCCTGCTCCGTCCAGTTCGGCAGCTGCTTCGCCTGGACCGTGTTGTATGCGCCGACGATCGCGACGCCATCGAAGGGATTCCTCATGCGATCGATGTTGCCACAAAGCACCCGTCCGGACGTCCCCATCCAAGCCGTCGGAATCGAAGAGGAAAACGAGACGCCGGCCGCCTGGGTGTCCGACGGAGCGCCGTCGCTTCGCTTCGCTGCAGACGCGCTATTCGGCTTCGGGCTTGCGGTACAGGTGGAAGAAGCGGTCGGTTCGTCCGCGGAGCTCGGGGTCGAAGGCGCTCCGCGAGAGATCGTCGGCTGGATTGCGGAGGTGCGGGGACACGTCCTCCAGGACGAAGCCGGCGGCGGTGACTTCCTTCTCGACGACGCGTGGCGCGATCCGGTGGAGCGATTCGACCACCGACGTCCCGGCCGCGGCCTCCGCCCGGTGATCGATCACGACGAAGGTCCCCCCCGGTCGCAGCGCTTCGAAGATCCGCCGATTCATCTCGACCCGGTCCAGCGCCATCCAGACCGTGTCGTGATAGAAGAGCGCGAGGAAGATCGAGTCGAAGCGCTGCGAGCCGAGATCGAGTTCGTCGAGCTCCTGCACCACTTCCTCGACCCCCTCCAGGCCCCCCGTCGCTCGCCGTTCCGCGATCCGTTCGCCGTAGCGTTCTGCGACGAGCGCGCTGTTCTGGGAGACGACGTGGCCTTCCGGGCCGACCGCCGCAGCGAGGACCTCGCTCCACCAACCGTCGCCCGCCATGAGGTCCGCGACCCGATCGCCCGACTCGATCCCGGAGAGCGCAATCGCGGTCAGGGGCTCACGCAGTCCATCCTTCTCCGGATCGGCGCCGACGCGCGCCTGGACACGTTCCGCCATTGCGTCCACCGGCCGCGCCCAGGGGCGGCTCAGCAGCAAGCCCCCGCTCGCACGCAGCGCCTTGCGATCCCCGGGAAGCAGACGATCCGCGAGCCCGTAGAGCGGCGCGACCCCCGACGTGAGCGCGGTCCCGAGGCTGCTCAGGATCGTGCCGTCCGCGAGCACGACGGTGATCCCGGTCGAATCGTCCGGGAGCTCGAGGAAGTCGCCGATTCCCCGGCCCGTCGCCCCATCGATCTCCACGAGCGCGGACTCGACCGGCCAGGGAATCGTCCGACCGAAGAGCTTCGTCTCGTAGCCGTAGACGACGGGGACGACGACGTTTCCGCCGACCACCGTCGGATTTCCGTTCCCGATCGCCTGCGGCTCGCCGAGCCAGAAGCTCTTCGGGAGCCTGGCCTTCGCGAGGTGGGCGAGCTCGCTCTCCCACCGGACGGTTCCGTCCTCGCGCATCGCGATCAGCGCCGGCCCGAAGGCCTGCAGCGCGTAGACGTCTCCGTTCCCCCCGACCGCCGCCGCCGCGGAGGTCGCTTTCGTGTCGACCTGCCAGACGATCGATCCCGCGCGCGCATCGATCCCGTAGAAGACGCCGTTCTCGTCGGAGACGTAGACGCGATCCCTGGCCGGCGAGAGCGTCGGGCTCGAGCCGCTCCCGGGGCCCATGTCCGTGACGAAGGCCGTGCGGATGACGACCCGGCGCGCTTCGCCCTGCCCCTGCGTCTCGAGGTCCAGCGCGTGGAGGGCCCCGAGCCCCTCGGTCGTGGAGGTCGCGGCGACGAAGATGCGTCCCGTCTCGACGTCCACCGCCGGCGTGTTCGCCGACGGCATCGCCCCGCCCGCCAACAGCTGCCAGGCCCACTCGCGGATCGCCTCCGCCACCAGCCCTCCTTCGAAGATCGAAGGCGGGCGCGGCATGACCCCGGACTCCGGCGGGACGTGGCCGGGAAGGCGGAGGTCATCGTTCAGGCGACGTCCGGTCGCGCGATCGAAGACGACGACGTCCCCGAAGTTCGTGACGCCGAAGACGTCGCCGTCCCGCGTGAACACCGCCGTCGTCAACGCATTGACCGGGAGCGCCTCGGACACGATCCAGTCCCCGTCCCGGGTCGGCGGGAGATCGACGGTCCACTTCGATCGGCCGTCCGCGTGGAAGGCGAAGAGCTGGTTGCAGTCGCCGATGTAGACGTCGCCGGCCGCGTCGACGATCGGGCTCGAGAGGATCGCGCAGGGATCGACGCCAGCGGCCGGATCGGTCCAGGCCGGGGCACGCCAGAGCGGAGTCCCTTCGCGGTCGAAGGCGTGGAGGTTCGAGGCGCCCTCGCCCTGACCGGTCGTGACGAAGAAAGTCTCGCCATCCGGCGTGAAAGTCGGCGCCGTCAGTATGGCGGCTCCCTCCAGCAGGTGGCGATCGGTCCGAGCGATCCGGAGCGGCGCCGACGGCACGAACTTCCGGTTCGCCGGACTCCGGTGGAGCGTCGACCAGCCGCCCTCGGCGTAGACGCCGCCGATCGGCGAGGCGTCCGCGTCGACCGGTGCTTCTTCCGGCGCGATGAAGGTCGCGCTCGCCACGAGCGGCGCCAGGACGCCCCCCGCGACGAAGGCCACCGCCTGCCGAACCGAATGCCATCTCGTCACGCGTCCCCTCCTCGTCCCGCGTGCCTACGCGGGTCGCGAGCATAGACGAAGGGATCAGCAGACGACGCGCGACGTCGGCTCGCCGATCTGTCTCGCGAGTTCGAAGAGGCGATGGGCCTCGCGATCGGTCCCCGCGGCGGGCGGATCCGCTCAGTCCGCGTCGCGATGCCGGGCGAGGAATCCGGGCCACCCCTTCTCCGCCGCGCGCATCATCGCCGGGTAGACGATCGCGTGGCGGAACGGCCCGATCGCCGCCATGTACAACCGACCGAATACGCCCCGCGGCTTGACGTAGACCGCCATCTGCGGGGACCAACCGCCCTCGACTTCCACGCGACCCAGGTGCATCAGGGCGTGGACCGTCGCGTTCCGGATCTCGCCGAGGCTCTCGTTCTCGTTCCGATAGATCGCGTCGAAGCCGATGTCGCCGTCGATCCGCAGATCCGCCATCGGGTCCGCCGCGTCCCGGTCCGCCGCCGGGAGCCGGGCCCGAAGGGACTCGCGTTGCGGCGTATCCTCGTCGGGCCTGCTCTCTTCGCGATCCCAGCCGAAGCGCTCCCCGAGCCATCCGCGCAGGCGGAAGAGGCGGGCCGCCGGCCCGTTTCCAGAGACGAGGGCTCGCTGGGACTCGACCATGAACTCGAGGAAAGTCGCGAAGGCGACGTCCTTCGGCGCGACGATCGGGTAGCGCCAGACGTCGAGCAGCTCGAAGTCCGGCGCGAGGGCGTGCACGCGATAGGGCTGGGCGAGGTGGTCGTCGTTCGGTCGTCGCATGGCGGGACGACTCCTTCGGGCGCTCTCCGAAGGTAGGGAAGGCTTGCGCGGCGCCAGTGCAGCGAATCGGGGCGTCCGGGACGGGACTTGCGCCGGACCGTCGATCGACGACGATCGAGCCGAGGCCCGGAACGAGGAGGAGATCCGACATGCTGCGAGGTGCGATCATCGGCTTCGACGGCAGCCGGGACCCCGGATTCGTCCGGGACGCGGGTGCGCTGATCGAAGAGCTCGGCTTCGACTCGCTCTGGGTCCCGGAGCATGTCCTCTTCTTCCCGGAGTACGAAGCGAAATATCCCTACTCGGACGACGGTCGGTTGCGTGGCGATCCGAAGGGCGTGCTGGATCCCTTCGCGGCCCTCACCTTCCTCGCCGCCACCACCTCCCGCATCCGCCTCGCAACCGGCATCTGCATCGTCCCCCAGCGTCACCCCGTCTACCTCGCCAAGGCCGTCGCCGATCTCGATCGTCTCTCCGGCGGCCGCTTCGACTTCGGTGTCGGCGTCGGCTGGCAACGCGAAGAGTACGAAGCCCTCGGTTTCCCCTTCGAAGAGCGCGGACGACGCATGGACGAATCGCTCGAGGCGATGAAGGTGCTCTGGACCGACGAGGTGTTGACCTTCGAAGGCGAGTTCCATTCCTTCCGCGGCGCCTGGGCGCATCCGAAGCCCGTGCAGACGCCCTATCCGCCGATCCTCGTCGGCGGCGAGAGCCCCGCAGCCCTCCGCCGCGTCGCCACCCACGCCGACGGTTGGTTCGGCTTCGACCTCACCCCGACCCGCTGCGCCGAGCATCTCGAGCACCTGTCCGAACGTCTCTCGCGCGTCGGTGCATCCCTCGCAGACCGGCGGATCATCGCGTCACCCTCGAAGGACGCGAAGAGCGCCGCCGCGGTCGCCGAGTTCGCGAAGCTCGGCGTCGAGCAGATCGTCGTACCGGTCGTCGGTCGCGATCTCGACGGGCTGCGCGCCCACGGCGAGCGCATCCTCGACTGGCTCGGCTGAGCTCGGATCGGAGCCCCGGCGTCAGTCCCGGTCGAGGCGTTCGATCGTGCCCCGATCGCCGTCGAGGACCACGCGTTCGCCGGTCCGGAGGATCTCGGTCGCGTTCCCCGTGTTGAGGACGGCGGGCAGGCCGTACTCCCGCGCCACCACGGCGCCATGGGACACGGCGCTCCCCACGTCCGTCACGAGGCCGCCGATCACGGCGAAATAGGGCGTCCAGCCCACATCCGTGATCGGAGCGACCAGGATTTCGCCCGGTTTCAGGGATTCGGCCTCCTCGAGGCGCTTCACCACCCGGACCCGGCCCTCGACCCTTCCCCGGCTGACCGGCTTGCCGACCACGACGCGGTCGTCCCCACCCGAGAGGTCGATCGGCTCCGGCTGCGGATGTCCGACGGCGACCTCCGGGAACCGGAGCGTCTCCTGATAGGCCAACGCCTCACGACGACCGAGGGCTTCGTCTCGCAACGGGTGTCCCGGCGCAGCCGCGGCGAGCGCCTCGAGCTCTTCGTGCAGCAGGAAATAGACGGCATCGGCGTCGGGCAAGCGCCCCTCCGCGACGAGCTGCGCGCCGAGCGCGCGATAGGCGCGCTTGAAGAGCGCCGTCGTCTCGACGAGGAGCGACTTGGTCCGCTCGCGATTGCGGACCGCAGCGTGCGCGAGGAACTGGAAGCGATCGAAGCGTGCCGCCCCGGCCGGTCGCTGGGCGGGCGCGCTCGCGCGCGTTGGCGTCGACCCGGCCTGCGAATCGAGACGACCCCGCACCTGCGTCTGCAGCGATCGGAGGACCGGCGTCGGGTCTTCGCGCCACTCGGGCTGACGGATGTCGAGCTCCCGGAGGCTGCGATGGCCGTGGCGCGCCAGATAGTCCCGGAAGGCGGTGCCGGCCCCGCCCGACACGTCGCCCGAAAGCCAGGCCTGCGCCGACTCGAGCGTCGAGGCCGCGAAGGTCGCCGCCGACTCGGGCTCTGCGAGGATCGCCTCGAGCACGCGCTCGGCGCCGAGCGCGATGTCGGCGCTCTCGACGTCGGTCGCCCCCGAGAGAACGGACGCCACGACGGCATGGTGCTCGTCGCTCGGCGCTTCGCCCCGCGCGAGGATCTGCAGGAGGATCGGCGACAGGGCTCCGGCGGTGGACGAGACGACGAGGTGAAGCTGATAGGCCTCGAAGAGCTCCCCGATGCGTGCATCGATCGCGCGCCAGGACGCGAGCCCGTCCTCCCCGGCCGGAACCGGCCCCTTCGCGACGAGCGCCTCCATCCGGCGGATCCGCGGACCCGGTCGGAGCATCGACGTGATCTGGCGCAGCAGGCGCGGAATCCGCTGCCAGAGCGGCGCCGCGGGAGGCTCGACGATCTCGGGCACGATCCGGCCACAGAGCGCGAGGCTCTGTTGATCCGCCGTCCCGCCGCTGACGCCGGAGGCGAAGCGCACCCCCTCGCTCATGTTGATGAAGAGGTGGCCATGGGACATCGCGAGATAGGGCTCGGCGGGGAAACGATCCCGCGGCATGCGCAGATCGTCCTTGATGCGCTGCCAGCCTTCGTCGATCCCGCGCGCGCAGGTCGAGTAGGTGAGCGGAGACACGGCCCCCGGCATCATCTCGCCGACGTTGCAACGGGTGTGCACGTCGGAGGCGAAGCGCAGCGGCGTATCGAGCGCCTGCGGATCGGGGCCGAGGGTCGTGATCGGCCGCGCCTGCAGCCACCAGAGGGTGCCTTCGCGATCGATGGACCACTCGAGATCGAGGGGGAGACCGACCGTCTCTTCGGCGCGGATCGCGTCCGTCGCGATCGCGCGACGTTCGGCGTCCTCGAGAACCGCCTTCTCCCCGGCACATTGGGTCGGCGCGAAGATCTCTTCGCGGCGCAGGAGCTCTTCATGGTCCGGACTCGCCGCCCCCGAGACCAGCGCTTCCCCGAGACCCAGCGCGGCATCGATCACGAGGCGGTTTCGACGATGGGTGACCGGGCAGGCCGTGAAGCAGACCCCCGACACCCGTGCGTCGACCATCCGTTGAACGACCAGGGACATGACGGGCTCGCCCTCGTCCGCCGATTCGTCCTGCGTCTCGCGATAGGCGCTGGCCCGTGCGTTGTGGGCGGAGGCCAGACATCGTTCGATCGCCGCAACGAGCGCAGCCTCGCCCTCCACCTCGAGCACCGTCTCGTACTGCCCCGCGAAGGACGTCTCCGCACCGTCCTCCCCGATCGCCGAAGAGCGCACCGCCAGCCGACCCGGACCGAATCGCGCGAGGATCGCTTGCGCACATCGCGCGCGCGCCGCCGAGTCGCTGTCCTCGCCGAGCCCCACGACCGCGATCGCGTCCGGCACCCGCAGCCCCATGGCCATCAGCCGGGCGAGCCCCTCCGCCTTGCCACCGACGGGCGCACCCGCGATCGCATCGAGCTCGAGGAGTTGGATGGAGGAGGACAAGCGGAATCCGGAGGGAGGACGAGGGAGGCACGCCCGCGGCAGGGCATCGGCGCGGCGGGAGTATGCCCCAGCTGCCGGCGCGAGCGACGCCGCGAAGGCCACCCGCGCGGACCGGCAGACGCCGCGCGGAAGCCCGGCACCGGTGATCGCCGTCACCCGCACCGGCCCCGCGACGCCGATCCGTCCAGAACCACCCGATCGACCGGCGCGGACCGGTCCGGAGATTCCCGTGGCGACGCCCCTGCGCCCCGTGCGCTCTCGCGAGTACCAGCTCCTGACCGACGCCCATCGCGCCCGCACCCGGGGCAAGGCGCGCGCCGCGATCCGGCTCTATCGCCGCCTCCTCGTCGAAAACCCGGCGAACCTCGAGGTCGCGCTTCGGGTCGCACCGATGCTCGCCTGCGCGGGGGAGCCCTTCGAGGCCTGGCAGCTCTATCGCCGGGCCGCGATGGACTACGCCCGCGCGCGACAGTACTCCGAGTGCCTCGCGGTCTATCGCGAGGCCTGCCGATTCGTTCCCGGCGAGTTCGAGGCCTGGCGACTCTGCGCCGAGCTCCAGCTCAAGATGAAGAAGCCGGAAGGCGCCTTCGAGACCTTGATCGAAGGGCGCATGCATTTCGGTGGACCGAACCAGCGCGGCCAGGCGATCGCGCTGCTCACCCGCGCGCGGGAGATCGAGCCCTGGGACGATGACCTGCTGATCGATCTCGCGGCGCTCTACGCCGCGAGCGATCAGCCGGAGCTCGCCCTCGAGCTGCTGGCGACGCTGGCGCTTCGCGTGCGAGGGACGATGCTCCGCCGCGTGCGCGCGCTGCAGCTCCGACTCACCGGATCCCCGCGCTTCGCCTGGCTCTGGCTGCGCAGCTTCGGACGGAGCGAGTCGCTTCCCCCGATCGTCGAGCGGGACTTCGAACCGCTCGTCGAATCGCTGGCCGAAGTGATCGAGTCGCCCCCGCGACTGCGTCGCGTTTCGACGGGCTGACCCCCTCCGACGGGAGGCGCGGCTACTCGGGCCGCGACCCCTCCCAGCGATTCCAGTGCGTGACCTCCGCCGCACCCTTCCGATCGGCGGGTCGAAGAACCGCTCCCTTCGTCCAGGCCACGGGCAGCAGGATCGTCTGCGTCACGTCCTCCGGAATCCCGAGCGCCTGCGCGACGCGCTCCTCCTCGCTCACGAGCAGCGTCGTCCAGGTCGTCCCGAGCCCCGACGCGCGCAGCGCGAGCATGAGCGACCAGGCCGCCGGCAGGACCGAGCCGTAGAACGCGACCTGCATCGCGGTATTCGCGGGGTCCGGCCGACCGAGCGAGCAGACCAGGATCAGCGCCGGCATCCGCTGGAGATTCTCGGCGAGCCCCACGTACGTCGGCCGCTCACTCGGGAGCTTCGCGCCCTTCATGGCCTCCGGGAGCCGGTTGGCCATCCGCTCGGCCAGCTGGGCCATGCTCTCGCGATAGAGCTCGGCGACCGCTCGCTTCGGTTCCGGATCCGTCAGCACGACGAAGCGCCAGGCCTCGCGGTCGAGCCCGGTCGGCGCCTGGACCGCCGCGTCGATGCAACGTTCGATCAACGACGGCGCCACCGGGCGATCGAAATCGAGTCGCCGCCGCACCGATCGCGCCGTCGACACGACCTCGAAGAAGTCATCGCTGGCGGTCCCCTCCTCGAGCCCCGCGTCCGTTCCGTCGCTCATCCTCTTCCCTCGCCGAGCCGTTGCTCCCGGACCCTAGACTAGGCGATGCTCCGCGCTCCACGAGGAGCAGCCCCACCGATGACCGCGCGCATCCGATCGATCGACTACGACCACGACGGCCACCCGCTCCGAGGCGAGCTCGCCTGGGACGACGCGTGGACGGAGCCGCGGCCCTGCGTCGTCGTCGTGCACGACGCGATGAAGAGCAACCAGGGATTCGAAGAGGAACGCGCCGTGACCCTCTCCGGCCTGGGCTACGCCGGCTTCGCCCTCGACGTCTACGGAGCGGACGTGAAGGGCACGGACGACCAGGAGGCCTATCAGCTGATGGAGCCCTTCCAGGCGGACCGACGCCACCTCCAGGCGCGACTGCGCGCCGGCCTGGAAGCCGCCGCAGCGCTCCCGGAGGTCGACGCCACGCGGATGGCCGCGATCGGGTACTGCTTCGGCGGGATGTGCGTGCTCGACCTCGCGCGCATGAACGCCGACCTCGCCGGCGTTGCGAGCTTTCACGGTCTGCTCGCCGCCCCCGCGCTTCCGGACGGAAGCGAAGCGCTCGCCGGGCCGATCGAGCCGAAGGTGCTCGTCCTGCACGGCTGGGACGACCCCTACGTCCCGCCGGAGGCGATCCCGGACTTCGCCGCGGAGATGAGCGCGCGAGACGCCGACTGGCAGCTCGTCGCCTACGGGAACACCGTGCACGCCTTCACGAACGCGCGATACCAGGAGCCCGGCGGCGCCGCCCTCTACTCCCCGTCCGCCGATCGCCGCTCCTGGCAGACGCTGACGGATTTCCTCGCCGAGCTCTTCCCGTCCTGACCCGGCGGACGCGGCGCGCGCCCCCTAGACTGGCCCCATGTCCGACCTCGGCCCCCACGACCTCGTCTTCAACACGACCAACATCCTGGGAGGCGGCGTCCGCGAGATCGTCGCCGCCGCCGTCGCCGGCGAGTACCAGGGCATCACGATCTGGCCCTCGGACGTGGCCCGCGCGGAGTCGGAGGGCCTGTCCCTTCGCGACGTGAAGGCCTTCATCCACGATCACGGGCTCGTCGTGACGGACGTCGATTGTCTGCTCGGCTGGACCGAGCAGGCGCTGCCGAAGCCCGGAGAGGCGATGGTGGAGATCGTCGGAACCGATCGCTTCCTCGAGATCGCCGAGGCCCTCGACGCGGACGCGATCAACGTGGCGCAGGGGTTCGGCAGCGAGCTCGACCGCGACCGCGCCGCAGAAGATCTCGCGAAGATCGCCCGGCGGGCCGGCGAGCAGGGGCGGAACGTCAACTTCGAGTTCCTGCCCTGGTGCGGCGTGCCCGACGTGACGACGGCCCTCGACCTCCTCGAACGCACGGGCTGCCCGAACACCACGATCATGTTCGATTCGTGGCACTGGTTCCGCGGCGCGCGGGATCTCGAGGCTTTGGCGAAGATCCCGGGCGAACGGATCGGCAGCACCCAGTTCAACGACGCGCCGGAGCGACCGGGCGAGAACCTGATGGTCGAGGCGATGGAGGCGCGACGGCTTCCCGGCGACGGGGACATCCCGCTCGTCGACCTCGTGCAGACGCTCGACTCGATCGGGTCGCTCGCGCCGATCGGCGTCGAAGTCATCCAGAAGGACCACGAGACGATGTCGCCCGAGGAGGTCGGTCGTCGGACGGCGGACGCGATGCGCGCGGTTCTCCGGGAAGCGCGCGGAGAGAGCGCTTGAGCGACGAGATCAACGCCCTGGCCGCCGATCCGGAGCTCTGGCATCTCGAGGACTACGCGGAGGCCCTCGAGGCGGGCCGGCGACTCGAAGGCGGACGCTACGTCGTGACCGAGGAGGAGATCCTCGAATTCGGCCGCCGCTTCGACCCGCAGCCGATGCACACCGACCCGGTCGCCGCGAAGGACGGCCCGTTCGGGGGACTCGTCGCGCCGGGCTGTCTCACCTTCGCGATCCGGAACGCACTCCACAACCAGCTGCCCGTCCGGCCGGCCCTCTACGCCGGACTCGGCCTCGACCAGCTGCTCCTGCCGAGCCCCGTGCGTCCGGGCGACGTCCTCAGCCTGCGCCTCGAGGTCGTCGAGGCGCGGCGCTCGAAGTCGCGTCCCGAGACCGGCGTCGTCCAGACCCGCCAGACCGTGCTGAACCAGGCGGAAGAGACCGTCCTGACGATGGACGCGAAGATGATCGTCCGCGCGAGAAACGCGAGCTAGGCGCTTCCGAGCCGCGAGCTAGGCGCTTCCGCCGGATCCGTCGTCCAGCATCTCGAAGTCGTCGAAGTCGAAGCCCGGCGAGACGACGCAGCCGACCAGGGCGTAGCCCGCCGGACCCTCGAGCGCCCGGGCCGTCTGCCAGTGCCCCGCCGGCACGATCGCCTGCAGCACGGCGGCCGGATCCTGCCCGAGCGTCGAACGTCCGGCCTCTGCCCTCGCGGCCTCGATCGTCGGTCCGATCCCGAGCTCGACGGCGTCCCCCTGATGATGGAGCCACAGCTCCTCGGAGCGGACGCGATGGAGCGCCGACGACGCTCCCGTCGGCAGCAGGAAGAGGATCGACGTCATCGCCGCCCGCGGTCCCGGGTAGCCCTCGGGCAGGGACTCCGCCGCGAGCTCGATCGGCGATCGCCAGGTCTCGCGAAAGAAGCCGCCTTCCGGATGCGGCACGAGCGCCAGGCGCTCGACGAGCTCGCGGACCGCGGGCGCGAGGGAGGTCGCCGCGTCGCTCATGCGGCCTGGTAGCGGCCCGGCTCGACCTCGCTGGCCTCGCCGCGTTCGAGCATGCGCGCGATGTGGAGCTCGGCGCTCCGGCGTTCGACCGGGTCGGCGATCGGCGTCTCCGCCGTCGGTCGGTAAATGAAGCGGTGGCGGACCATCTCGTCGATCGAGCGCGGTTCGGCGAGGAACTCGAGCATGGCCCCGTGGCGCCGGTCGATCACGCCCGCGAATCCGTCGAGTCGCCTCAGGAAGTCTTCACGTCCTTCGATCACACCCTTCTGGTGGAAGGTCACGTAGTAGGCGGCTTCTTCGTCACGGACGCAGCGCAGGCTCTCCTCGAACTGATCGAGGTCGCTCCAGGCGTCCCCGTAGTAGGGACCGAAGCCGGTCAGGTCGATGTCGGCGAGGAAGAACACCTCGCCCTCGATCCGGAAGCCGCTGTGGCCCCGGGTGTGTCCGGGGAGATGGACGGCTTCGATCGCGATCCCGCCGAGGTCGAAGCGATCGCCGCCGGCGAAGCCCTGCGCGTCGGGCCGAGGCTCGAAGTGGAACTCTTCGAGGACCATCTTCTCGAATCCTGCGGCGACGCCGGGATCCTCGATTCCGTAGATGCCCATCAGACCGTCGACGCTCTGGATCCCGACCAGATCCCGTTCGTGGATGTGGACCCGTGCGTCGGGAAAGAGGCGGTTGCCGCACATGTGGTCTTCGTGGGCGTGGCTGTGCAGGAGCGCGTCGACCGCGGCCGGGGCCCCGCCTTTCGAGACGACGGTCACGGACGGATCGATCAGGAAAGTCTCGCTCGTACCGCGAACGAGGACGGAGTTGCCGTGCGGATAGCCGCCGCCCTTCTCCCCGATCAACACGCTGACCCGATCCGTCAGCTCGCGTTCCTGTTCGCCCCAGTCGATGGCCATCGCGGGGAGGCTAACCGGCCGTCCCCGGGCCTGCGACGCGCGCCGCGGTCGCCCCCCCCGCGGGCTGCGTGCCCGTGTATCGAAGAAGGGGATCCGTTCCCACCAAAAAGATGACCTTCGGACGCAAATGAACGGGCACGGGCCGCAGACGGGAGATCACCCATTCTCCGAACCCCATGGGAGTCGAGTACGCCATGCGTGCCAGCGAGAACGAAATCGAAACCACCGTCCCGACGCAGCTGGAAGACAGCCCGGCGCGCTTCGAGGACCCCGACGCGGAGCTCGTCCGACGCTGCCAGGCGGGAGGCCCGGACGCCGCTCTGGCCTTCTCGCTCCTCGTCGAGCGCCACGCGGGCCGGATCAAGGGCCGCGCCACCCGCATCCTCGGGGACGAGAGCGAAGCCGAGGACGTCGTCCAGGAAGTGTTCGTGAACGTCCACCGCTTCCTCCATCGCTACCGCCCCGACCGGCCCTTCTCCCATTGGCTCTCCGTCGTGACCCTGAACGCCTGCCGCATCGAGCTCCGCCGACGCGCCGGCCGCGATCGCCGCCACGAGGCCTACCGGCTCGATCCGGGCCGCGACAGCGAAACGCACATCGACGGCGATCCGCTCCTTCGCGACTGGCTCGATTCCGCCCTCGACGAGCTCCATCCCCTCACGCGGCAGGCGATCCTGCTGCGGGCCCTCGACGGCCTCGGCTACCGCGCGATCGCGGAGCGCCTCGGCCTCTCCGAGCCCGCCACGAAGATGCGCGTCCTGCGCGGACTCAAGGATCTGCGCGCGCGCTACGACGCGGCGGACGGCGACGGAAAGAAGCGCGCGGCCCGACGGCGGAGCCCCGTCGCCGCCTGACCTACGGGGGCCGCCTGCGGGACCCTGCGATCCCGACCGTCTCGCGCCGCTTCAGTCTGCCGCGGGCGCCGTGGACGTTGCGGGGGCCGCAGACGTCGTGGGCGCTGCGGGCGCCGCAGACGTCGTGGGCGCCGCAGGCGCTGCGGGCGCGGGTGCCTCGCAGGCACGCTCGAGGCGCGCCAGGACCTCGCACACCGGGGGAATCGAGCGACCCGCCGCGCCGGCGCCCGCCGCACGGAAGAGCTCGCCGCGCGCGAGCTTCGGATCCCCGGTCACGCTCGTGAGCACGGCCAGCGAGCCGGTCACGTGGGCGGCTGCGAGGCTCGTCCCGTTCCCGAACGCGAAGGCGCTCCCAGGGACCGTCGAGAGGACATCGACGCCGGGCGCCATCAGCTCGACCCAGGGTCCGCGATTACTCGCCTCGAAGAGCCGGCCCTCGCGATCCACTGCGCCCACCCCGATCACGGAGGGATAGGCCGCGGGATAGCGGCGATCGCGCGTCCCTTCGTTCCCGGCGGCGGCCACGACGACGGCCCCGAGCTCCTCGAGGCGGGCGACACCCCGCTCGAGCAGGACGTTCGCCGGCCCCGAGAGCGAGAGGTTCACGATCTGCGCCTGGGCGTCCCAGGCCTGGTCGAGGCCCTGGAGCAGGTCGTAGATCGTACAGCGCCCGCCCGCGCCGGCCGTCGGACGGCAGACGGGGATCGAGACGAGCGCCGCCCCCGGAGCGACCCCGGCGATTCCGAAGCCGTTGTCTTCGATCGCGTTGATCACGCCGGCCATCAGCGTGCCGTGGACGCCGACCTCTCGCGCCGGTCCGCTGGCGAGCGGCACGATCCGGGCGGCGGAGAGGTCGCGGTGCTCGGTTTCCGGTGCGGAGTCGAGGAGCGCGACGGTCACGCCCTCGCCGCTCGAGATCATGCGTGCCTCGCGCACGCCGGTGACCGCCAGGCCGTATTGCAGGCTGGCGTAGGGGTCGGGCTCGACCTCCGCGGTGTCGGGCGCGTCGAGGGTCTCGATCTCCGCCGCAGCGCTCGCGTAGACGTCGTTCGGCACGAGGGCGCTGCCGTCGGGCAGGACGGTCACGAGCTGGTCGATCGGCGTTCCGGGCGGGCCGGCGATCCTCGCCACCGTCGCGCAGACCACCGGGCTCCAGTAGCTGTCGGCGACGCGGGTGTCGGGCGCGAGCTCGAGGTCCTGCGGAAGCTGACCCGACGGGTCCTTCGGCAGCGCGAGGATCGCTTCGCTCGGACCGCCCGCCGCGGGCGAAGCACCCGTCGTTCCCGGCGCCGGCAGCGGCACGATCGAGCCGGGATCGCCGGCCGTACGGCCCGCGCTGATCCCGGGTTCGGCGAGCTCGCTCACCGCCTGCGCGGCGGCGCCCAGCGCGAACGGACCACAAAGGGAATCGTCCCCTGCAAACGCGACGAACGGCGTGCCGAAGAGGCACGCCGCTGCGACGAGCGCGAGCTGCAGGGAACGTCGGATCATGGCGAGGCAGGCTCCGCGAAGAGGGCGAGCGGCGTCGGCCCCTCCCTGAGTCGGGACGCGATCACCTGGAGGTCCGCCTCGGCTTCGGGCCCTTCGATGCCCGTCGCGCGCAGACGGTACCGACCCACGCTGGACGGACCGGACACGATCTCGAGCCCCGCCGCGCGCAGCCCTTCCCCGATCTCCCGGGCGGTCACGCCTTCGACGAAGACCACGTCGAGGAGCGCGCCGGAAGCGACTTCCGCCGGCGCCGACGCGAGGGTGTAGTCGGCGCTCTGCACGAAGGGGTTCTCGACCACGGCGCCGCCGAGGAGGCCGAGGCCGAAGATCGCGGCGGCCGCGGCGGCGATCTGAACCGGACGGATGCCCCAGGGGCCGCGGACGACGTCGTCCACCGCGGAATCCGTTCGGATCTCCGCTTCCCGCTCACGCTCTTCGCTCAGCACCCAGCGGGTCAGCTCGCGGACTTCGTCCTCGGTCAGCGGCGCGGCGGCTTCGATCGGGACGACCTCCGCCTCGGCGGGCGAGGCGGACGGCGCGGGAAACGGGGGGGCCGTGTCGACTCCATCGGCCTCGCCGGCGTCGATTCGCGCCGTGATCTCGTCGAAGACCCGGTCGGGATCCGGCAGGGCGACATCGATCTCGAAGGGCGCGCCGGAGATCATGTCGAGCTCGGCGCGACAGTCCGCGCACTCCGCGGCGTGGGCCTCGACGGCGCCCCGCTGCCGGGCGTCGAGCAGGCGTTCGCCTCGCTCGTCGGTCTCCCCGTACCAGGGAATCCAGCCGAGAACGCTCTGCGGACAGCGAATCGATCGCGCCTCTCTCGTCATGCCCCCTCCTGATCCATCGCGCCCTCCGGCGCCGAGCCCATCATCCGTCGGAGCGCGCGTCGCGCCCGCGAAACCCGGGTCTTCACGGTCTCCCGCGTGACCCGCTGCCGCTCCGCCACTTCTTCCAGGGACTGCCCCTCGATCACCGTCCAGAGGAGCGCATCCCGCTGATCGGAAGGGATCCGGTCGAGCATCCGCCCGACGCGCCGCAATTCTTCCCGTGCATCCAGCTGAGTCGCCGATGCACGCTCTTCCGGGACCTGCGCGATCACCTCGTCTTCGGTCGCGATCACCCGCGAACGCTTCAAGCGGCCGCGTTGGCGCAGGGCCTCGAGGCACTTGAAGCGCGCGATGCCGAAGATCCAGCTCGAGATCTTCGATTCGCCCCGAAAGGTCGGGGCGCTCGCCCAGACCTCGAGAAAGACGTCGCTGGTGATCTCTCGCGCCAGTTCCTGATCCTCCAACCTACGACGTACAAAGACGAAAACGCGCGGGTAGTAACGGTCGAAGAGCGACCGGTACGCGTCCCGGTCCCGACGGGCGGCCACGGCCTCGAGCAGCTGCGCGTCCTGGTCGTTCCGGCCCTCCGCCTTCTGATTCATCCGAGTCGTTTCCGTAGGTCGTCGCGAGCGGCGATCGGGTGCCCGAAACCGCTCCGGTCCGTGAAGAAAACCCGCCCCTCCGGAAGGGCCGGCTCACACGACCGAGGTTACCCGGAAACGCGCGAGCAGCGGACCTCGCGGACGTTGGGACCCGGCCCGTCCCGGATGATTGCCCCGCGGGTCTAGCGTGCGCGGGCGGGGCGGCCACCGGGGACGACCGGTCGCGGTTCGGGCGGCGGCGGGGCGCCGGGCAGGCCGAAGCCGGGCTCGGTCGAGCCGCCGCGCGGTCCCGGGATCACGGGGCGAGTCCCGGGCGAATCCGCGAGGGCTCGCTGGCAGGCGGAGCCCCCAGCCTCGCAGGCGCCCGGATAGCGAACCGCCGTGGCGGCGCTCGGCGCCGGGCGTGCCGGCGCCCCGGGCGCCGCAGCGACGTCGTTCGGGCTGAAGAAGCTCTGGAGCGGACCGACCATGTCCATCGGAGAGGCGCTCCCACTCCCGGGAGCCGCCGTTCCCGACACCGCTTCCCGCGGCTCCGCGCAGGGGCCGGGCGGGGCCAGACCCGCAGGCAGCTCGGCGGTGGCGCTCGACGCGATCCAGAAGATCGAGGCCGCGACGAAGGCGCACTTCCGCGTCAGGAGGGAGGGTCGCATGCCGGCATCCTAGCAGGACCTGGGGCCCATATGGGTGCAAAAACCACCATTTCAACCACCACTTCAGCCACCGAGGCCGACCCGGACCGAGAGCCCGAAGAGATCCCGGGTGTAGTCGAAGACTTCGGCGCTCGAGCGATTGCGGGTCCGGCTGTAGCGGGCCGTGACCCGCAGGTGCTCGCCGATCGCCCGCGAGAGGGAGATCCGAACGCCCGTCTCGTGCTCTTCGCGATCGTCGTCGTCTGGTACGAGCGTGCCCGGATCCGGGAAGACCGTCGGATTGCCATAGGGCACCCAGGCGTAGCGACCGCTCACCCGCAGACCGATCTCGAAGGGCAGCGTCGCACCGACCCCGACCTCGATCTGGTGGCGTTGATGGTCGTATTCGCTGCCCTCGCTCCAATAGCGCTGGTAACGGTACTCGCCTTCGAGCCACCCGTCTTCGACGCCGGGAACCCGTAGCGCGAGCGGGGCGTGGTGGAGCGCGCTCGCGCTCACGCCGACCCCGTCGCGGTCGGTCGCCTCCTCCTCGTTCCGGTCGGGCGGCGGCAGCGCGAGATCGAAGCGCTCGTACTTGTAGTCGTCGACGCCGACGGAGGTCCCCAGGATCGTGTACTGCCCGCCCTTCCACGGCTTGAAGATCGAGGCACCGACGACGTGGCTGATCACGAAGGGGTCGAGGTTCTGGTCGCGCGGCGCGTCGATGAACGGCGCGTCGAAGTCGTACTGCAGACGCAGCGAGGCGTCGGTCTCCGGGATCGCGCGATCGAGCCAGAAGGTGAGTCCGGGGGCGAGCGTGTCGAACTGCTCGAGATCGACGTGCTCGGAGCCGGCGAAGCGGAGCGTCCCGCCACCGGTCACCTCCTCGAACTCGAGGAAAGAAGCGCCGGCGTCGAGGAACCAGAAACCACGAACGTCGCTCTGGCCGGACACTTCGCTCGGCAGGCCGACGCCGCGTCCGCGGAGAAGCGCATTGTCATCGACCTCGAGGCCGAGCTCCGCCGTCACCCACCAGGGAACGTCGCCCCCGCTCTCCATCTCTTCGAGCGCCCGCGCCGCTTCGGTCGCCCACGGCGTTCCGGGATGCTCCTGCACGACCTTCTCGAAGGCCTCGCGCGCACGCACCGGTTCCTCGGCACCCAGCCGCGCGCGCCCCAGGAAGAACGAGGCCATCGGCTCGACCGGCGCCTCCGACAGCTGCGAGGCCGCGTCGAGCCGACCCACCGATGCCACGTAGTCGGTCTGTGCGTAGGCCACGAGTCCCGAGTAGAGCAGGAACTCCGCGCGATCCCCGTCGCTCGCCCCCGCCCGCGTCAGGGCCTCCGCCGCGTCGTCGATCCGACCCGCGTGGTAGTAGGCCATCCCCAGAAAGAGATCGACCCCAGGGACGAGCGGGTCGAGGTCCCGGGCGTCCTCGAGACTCGCGATCGCACGACGGAAGTCCTGGAGACGGATCGAGCAGAGCCCGTCGCGAAGCGCGACTTCCGCGTCGTCGGCCGGGTCGCCCTGCACCCGCGCGAGCACCTCGAGGGCCGGCCCGCATCGTCCCTCGTCGGCGAGCCGCAGTCCGAGCGAACGCTCCGCCTCGTCTGCGACGGCCGTGAACGCGACGAAACCGATCGTCACGACGACGAGGGTCGCGAGCCGAACGGCGCCGACGGGGAAGACGGCGACGCATCCGTCAGCGGGTCGCTTCACGGGAGCGGCGGGGAGCATCGGGCGCGGCAAGGGCAAACGGGGTCGGATCCTCGGGTCGGGTGCAGAGTCGTGAGCGATCCCGATCCTGGCCTCGGGTTCGTCGCGCGAAGGTACCCCGGTCGGGACAGCGAGACACATCGATGCGAAACCGGGAAGGCGACGGAATGCCAAGACTTTCGTGGGCTAAGTTCCGATCCAGGACACCAAGGGCCGGCGCACGCCCCCGCTTCCGCCCGGTCCGCTCACCGTCGCCAGGAGGGCGCCGCACATCATGGCCAGGCTCTTCCCGCATCCCCAGGACAAGTATCCCGTCATCCACATCGAGGACACGGACCTCGATCTGCCGAAGCACGTCCGCAACACAGACATGCGGTACACGCAGTTCAAGACGATCGCGAAGGGCGGCAAGTGCCTGATCCAATCCTGCAAGGACTATCACCTTTCCCGGGTCGTGGCCTACAAGAGCCTGCTGAAGGAGATCGCCGACGACCCCTTCGAACAGAACCGCTTCCTGCGCGAGGCGCGGGTCACGGCGATGCTCCAGCATCCCAACACGATCCCGATCTACGAACTCTCCCGAGACAACCGCGGCCACTACTACTTCACGATGAAGCTCGTCGAGGGCTACACGCTTCGCGAGGTGATCGACCTCTCGATCGAAGAGGGCACCCAGGCGGTCGACGGATACGGCTTCCACCGCATGGTGACGCTCCTCATCCAGGTCGCGAACGCCCTCGACTACGCCCATAGCCACGGCGTCGTCCATCGTGACGTGAAGCCCGCCAACATCCTGATGGGCCCCTTCGGCGAGGTCCTGCTCCTCGACTGGGGCCTCGCGAAGGTCTGGAGCGAAGCGCCGGAGGAGACGCCGGAGATGCCGCTCCTCGGCGACGCCGACCCGTCGCTCACGGCCCAGGGCAAGCTGCAGGGCACCGCCCACTACATGTCGCCGGAGCAGGTCGAGCAGTCGAAGGACCTCGACCATCGCTCCGACGTCTACTCGATGGGCGCCGTGCTCTACGAGATCCTCGCCGGCCGCACGACCTTCGAGGGCGAGAAGGTTTCCGAGGTGCTCGCCCAGGTCCGCAACGACCTGCCGCCGAAACCCTCCGAAGTCGCCCCGGACCGCGACATCCCTCAGGCGCTCGAAGACATCTGCATGCAGTGCATCGCCAAGGACCCCGACGAGCGAATCCAGTCGGCCCGCCGCCTCGTCGCCCAGCTCCGCAGCTGGCGCCTCCGCTGGGCCTCCGAGACGAGTTAGGCGTTCGCCGAACCCGCCGATCCGAGACCCGAGCCCTCAGCGCGAGTCGCGTCCCAGAAAGGACGCGACGAGAGGCGCTTCGCGCCGACCGATAATCAGTGAATCGTCCGCCCACCCGTGACGAGCAGGTGCTCTCCCGTGACGTACGAGGCGCCCGGGCTCGCGAGGAACGAGACGGCGTGGGCGATGTCCTCGGGCTCACCGATCCGGCCGGCCGGGACGGAGGCGATCGACTTCTCGATGCGCTCCTTCGGCATCGCGTCGGTGAGCGGCGTGCGGATGATGCCGGGGCAGACGGCGTTCACGGTGATGCCGTGCTTCGCGACGTCGAGCGCCAGGGCCTTCGTGAAGCCGAGCAGACCCGCCTTCGCCGCGGAGTACTCGGTCATCCCCGGCGCGGACAGGAAAGCCCGCTCCGAGCTGGTGTTGATGATCCGACCGGCACCCCGCTCGATCATCTCCGGAAGAACCAGCCGGCTGCAATCCGCGGCGACGCGTAGATTGAGATCGAGATAGGCGTCCCACTGCGCCGCATCGGCCTTCGGGAACGTCTTCGGCGTCCCACCGGCGGCGCCGCCCGCGTTGTTGTGCAGGATCTCGAGGAAGCCGAGCGCCTCCCGCAGGCGATCGAAGGCCGCCGAGGTCGCCTCGCGATCGGTCAGATCGACCGCGATTGCCTCACAGCGTCGCCCCTCCTGCTCGACCAGCGACTGCGTCTCGGCGAGCGCCTCCTCCTTCAGGTCGAGCACGCCGACCTCCGCCCCGTCGCGGGCCAGGCGGATCGCGCAGGCACGCCCGATGCCCCCGGCGGATCCGGTGACGACGGCGACCTTGCCTTCGAGACTCATCGCGATCCTCCTCGGCCCTTCAGCAGCACGACTGCCCGCCGTCGACGCAGATCGTCTGACCGGTGATGAACTTCGCGAGCGGGCTCGCCAGGAAGACGTAGAGCGGCGCCACGTCCTCCGGCGTCCCCCAACGCTTCATGGGCGTGCGTTCGATCTCGGGATCCTCGAACTCGGTTCCCCTCATGCCTTCGGTCATGTTGCTCAGGACGAGACCCGGCGCGGCAGCGTTCACGCGGACGTTCTCCTGCGCCCAGGCCGCCGCCATGTTCTTCGTCATCTGCACGACCGCCGCCTTCGCCGCGCCGTAGCCCGGCACGACGGTCACGGCGCGGAACGCGGACATGCTCGCCATGTTCAGCACGCTCCCCCCGCCCTCGATCGCGCTCTGCGAGATCCGGTCCTTGAGCCTCACCGCGAGTCGGAACGACCCGAAGAGATGGAGCGACACCGCGCGCTGGAACACCTCGGGCTCCCACTCGTTCTCCGCCATGAGCGACGCCCCCGCGTTGTTCACGAGTACGTCGAGGGAATCGAAGGAAGCCGCGAGCTCGTCGAGCCCCGCCTCGTCGGTCATCTCCGCCTGCCGGTAGCCGAAGCCCGAGAGGTCCGATTCGTATTCCGAAGCGCTGGCGCGCCGGCCGGTCACGGTCACCTGCGCGTTGGCTTCCGCGAAGGCCCGGGCGATTCCCAGGCCGATCCCGTTCGAGCCACCGGTGACGAGGACCGTCGCCCCGCCGAAATCGAAGCTCGTCTCAACCTTCATCGTTCCCTCGCCTCCCGCCCCGGCGCCGTCGCGCGGCGCCGCGTCGTTTCTCGTCCATGCCCGTCGGTTCTAGAGCGCCTTCAGGCGCTCGCCGAGCTTTCCCGTCTCGTTCCGAAGCCAGGCGGAGAGCCAGAAATTCGTGCTCTCGGGCTGCAGCGCTTCGTGGATCTCGATCCCGAGCTCGAGCGCCGCCGCGCTCGGCTCCTCCTGCGAGAAGAGGACATCCAGCAGATGCAGTGCTTCCTCCCGATCCCCCGCCCCGAAGCGCGCGCGAGCGCGTTCGACGATCGCGTCCTGCCCGCCCGCGAGCTCGATCAGGTCGCCGTGGATCGACCGCTGGGGAACCGAGTAGAGCTCGGTCGTGGATTCGTGGTGGAACCAGCCGGCGTAGTGCTCCCAGATCGCCTGCACGTCCCAGCGCACCATGCCGTAGCCTTCGCCGACGGCGAGCTCCGGCGGGAGCTGGATCTCCTGCTTGAGGGTGAAGAGGTCCTTGCCCTCGTTCATCCCCTTCACCGTCTCGTCGTGCACGTAGAGCGTCGCGTCGCGAATCCGAGCGAGCTCGCGCTGGATCAGCGCCTTGCCCTCGATCGGGCCGTGGTGGCCCGGCAGCAGGAGCTTCGGCTGGAGCGCCGCCACGACGTCGCAGGCCGCGGCGCAGGTCAGCGCGTCCCGGTAGCGATCGCCGCGAACGGTCACGAGGTTCGGGATGTGACCGATCAGGCAGCCGAAGAGATTGCCCACGAAGCAGATCTCGTGGTCGGGCAGCCAGACGATCAGCGAGTCGTTGGTCTCGGCGCCCGGGACGGCGATCAGCTCGACGCGCAGGCCGCCGAGGGTGAAGGCGTATTCGTCCTCGAAGGTGATGTCCGGGACCGGCTCCGCCTGTGCGGGCAGCTCGCCGTAGTCCGCCATCGCCTGTCGGATCGTCGCGCCGTTCTTCTGCAGGAACGCGAAGCCCGATCGGGAGGCACGGAACCTGAACAGCCGCTTGTCGTATGCCTGGTGCTCGACGTTGCCGGCCTGCGCGATGACCTCGGTCGAGTCGTCGCGCAGGAAGTCGGTCCCCCCGACGTGATCGACGTGTCCCTGCGTGAAGATGATGTACCGGGTCTCCGCCTGACTGACGGCGCGATAGCTGTCCCGGTGATAGGGCGCTTCGAAGAACATCCCGGTGTTGACGATGATGTTCCCTTCGTCGGTCGTGATCAGGAAGCTGTTGGACAGCCCCTCGGAGAGGTGGATGAAGTCGTTGATCTTCTCGGTCCCGACGACCGCAGCGAACATCTCGCCCGGACGGGATTTCCAGATCGGCTCTTCGTCGACGAGGGCAGACATGCGGAACCTCCGGCAACGACCCGCGCGGGGCCGGAAAACAGGAGGACCATTGATACAACGACGGCCAGAAGCTGGCCAAGCGGGCGGGATCGAGCGCGTCCGTCCAGGCGCTCGGGAACGAGGAGACTTCGGCGAGCACCCACCGGCGATGGAGATGGAGATGGAGGGAGGATCAGTCTCCGCTGTAGCCGAAGAGACGGCCCTTGCGGATCACCTCGGCGACGCCCGGCTCGACGTGCTTCTCCCAACGCGGGTTTCCGTCGCGAATCCACTGGTAGATGTGGTCGGACTTCACCCGGAGCGCGTCGTCCGAGAGGCCCTCGAGCGGCTGGACGTAGCCGCGATCGCGGAGGTAGTCGAAGAGCTGCCGGACGGTGTCGGGCATTTCGATCGTGTCCAGCGCGAGTCGCTTCCCCGTCTCGGAGTCGAGCCAGGGATAGACGTAGACCTTCACGCCCTGCCCCATCAGCCGGCCGGTCGCCTCGAGGAGCCCACCCGGGAGGTGCTCGTATCTCGATTCGCGGATCAGCTCCGTGAAGTTTCCGATGCCCATCGGGAGCGCGATCTGCGTCGCCGAGTAGCGCGCGAGGTACTCGGCGACGAGGTAGTACTCCGGATAGTCGGAGACGATCACCGATTGGTTGCTCGCGGTCAGCGCGTCGAGTCGATCGAGGAAGTCCTGCACGCCGACCTCGGCGGTCTTCCGGAGCTCACCGACCGAGATCTCGAGCAGCGACACGATCTTCGACGCGTCGACCTCCGGATCGGCCGCGAAGCGCTCGAAGGCCCGGCGCTGGATGTCGGCGTGAACCAGGTTCGGAGGACGGAAGCGACCCCGCTGGAGGATCACCGGCTTCTTGTAGAGCATCTCCGAAGGGCGCAGGACTTCGCCCTTGGCCGAGAACATCGCGGCCTTCGACAAGCCGTACTCGACGAGCCGCAGGCTCAGCAGCCGGTGGTCGATGTCCTCGAAGGCCCGCCCGCTGAACTCGATCATGTCGATCTCGATCCGGCGTCGACCCAGGTTGTCGAGGAGCGAACCGAGGAGGATCTCGGGTCGGTCGTGGTGCTTGAAGGCGCCGTAGATCAGGTTCACGCCGAGGATGCCGAGGGCCTCCTGCTGCATGATTCCATCCGGGTCGAGCATCCGGGTGTGGAGGATGATCTGGTTCGATTCGGACTGGGGATGGTCCTGGAAGCGGATCCCCATCCATCCGTCGCAGTCTGCGTCCCCGCGATAGTTCTGGGCCGTGACCGTGTCGGCGAAGGCGAAGAACGCGCTCTCCTCTCCGCGCTCGGGGTCGAGGCGCTCGATGAGCAGATCGTACTCGTGGTCGAGCATGGCGATCAGCCGACCGCTCGAGACGTAGCGTTCGGCGGTCCCGTAGATCGCGTCGCTGACCTTCTTGTCGTAGGCCGACATGGTCTTCGCGATCGTCCCGGCGGCACCCCCCACGCGGAAGAACCAGCGGCCGACCTCCTGACCGGCGCCGATCTCCGCGAAGCTGCCGTAGATCCCGGGATCGAGATTGAGCGCGAGCGCCTTCGCCTGCGTTGTCATCGGCTCGGACACGTCACCTCCACAATGGGCCCATCGGCTGGAAAGTGCCATGCCCGAAGCAGGATTCCCATCCGAACGAGCGAGAAGGGGCGCCGAGCGCGCTACCCGAGGCCGGTGAGCCCCGCGGAGGCGAGCGCCTGATCGAGATCGTCGAGCAGATCGTCGACGTGCTCGATCCCGACCGAGAGCCGCACGAGCCCGTCCCGGATGCCCACCTTCTCCCGTTCGGGCCGCGGGATGCTCGCGTGGGTCATCGACGCCGGATGGTCGATCAGGCTCTCGATCCCGCCGAGGCTCTCGGCCAGGGCGAAGACCTCCAGTCCGGAGACGAAGGCCGTCGTCGTTTCGAGATCCGCATCGAGCTCGAGGGTCACGATCCCGGAGCCCCCGCTCATCTGCTTCTTCGCCACGTCCACGTGCGGGTGCGAGGCCAGGAAGGGATGGCGTACCCACTTCACCGAAGCGCAGCCCTCGAGCTTCTCGGCGATCGCCAGGGCGTTCGCGTGGTGCTGGTTCATCCGGAGGGCCAGCGTCTTGACGCCACGCTGGACGAGCCAGGTATCGAAGGGCGACGGATTCAGGCCGACCGCCTTCTGGGCGAAGATCATCTTCTCCTGCCAGGCGGGATCGTTGGTCACGACGACGCCCCCCAGACAATCCGAGTGCCCGTTCACGTACTTCGTCGTGCTCGAGAGCGAGAGCGTCGCCCCGAGCTCGAGGGGACGCTGGAAATAGGGAGAGGCGAAGGTGTTGTCGACGAGGACGGGCGCCCCGACCTTCGCCGCCTCCGCCGAGATCGCCGCGATGTCGAGGATCTTGAGCATCGGGTTCGTCGGCGACTCGAGCCAGACGAGGGCCGGCGCCTCCTCCGCGATCGCCGCGTGCTGCGATTCGTCCGCGAAGTCGACGTAGCGCACGCGCAGGCCGAACTTCTCGAAGACCTGCGCGAAGATGCGGAAGGTGCAGCCGTAGACGTTCTCCTCCGCGAGGACGAGATCGCCGCTCGACAGCGTCGACAGGACGGCGGTGATGGCGGCCATCCCGTTCCCGAACACGGTCGCGAACTCACCGCCTTCGAGGCTCGCGAGGGTCCGGCCCAGGCGCGTGAAGTTGGGGTTGCCGGAACGCGTGTAGTCGTAGCCGCGGGTCTCGCCGGGGCCGGTCTGCGCGAAGGTCGACGTGGCATAGATCGGCGGCATGACGGCACCGGTCTGCTCGTCGGGCTCCTGGCCAACGTGGATCGCGCGGGTCTCGAACTTCATGAGGGCCTTGCTCCCGACCCCGCGCGTCGTGCGGGGTCCGATCGAAGCGCCGGACGATAGCGAAGGCGCGTCGTCCCTTGACCCGACTCCCGCTCCGGAGAAACCCGCAGGCGCGCCCCCGTTCCCGGGCATGGAACGCATCCACGCTTGCGTTGGATGTCCGGCGGGCCGAAAGCCCGGACATGGAGTCCCTGGCGGCCGTTCGCAGACGCACGTTCGAGGTCCTCGAGACGGGCGCCGAGGGCGACGAGCTCTCGCGCACGATCGACGTGATGATCATGGGCCTCGTGCTCGGGAACGTCGTCGCGGTCGTGCTCGAGTCGGTCCCCTCGATCGGGCGCGCCTATCAGGATCTCTTCATCGCCTTCGAGAAAGTCTCCGTCGCGGCCTTCTCGGCCGAGTTCCTGCTGCGCTTCTGGTCCGTGGCCTCCGATGCGTCCCCTCGCGAACACGCCCTCGCTCGGCGCCTCCGCTACCTCGGCTCGCCGATGGCGATCGTCGACGTGCTCGCGATCGCCCCCTTCTATCTCTCCGCGTTCTTCGCCCTCGACCTTCGATTCCTTCGCGTCCTACGCCTGCTCCGAATCGTGAAGCTGACCCGCTACTCGGCGGCGCTCGGTCGCCTCTCCGAGGTCTACCGCCTCCAGCGCGCCGCCCTGACCGCGTCCTTCTTCGTGATGGCGGTCGCGATCGTCCTCTCGGCGAGCTTCGTGTACGTCGCCGAGAACCGCGCCCAGCCCGATGCGTTCGGCTCGATCCCCGCGGCGATGTGGTGGGCCGTCTGCACGCTGACGACCGTCGGCTACGGCGACGTCACCCCGACCACGCCCCTCGGCAAGATCCTCGCGTCCGCGATCCAGATGGTCGGCATCGCGATGGTCGCCCTCCCGACCTCCCTCTTCGCCTCCGGGTTCGCGCACATCATGGACCGGAACGAGGAGACCCTGAAGGAGGAGGCGATCGAGGCGGCAGCGGACGGCATCGTGACCGCGGACGAAGCCCACGCCTACGCCGAGCTCGCGGAGCAGCTCTACGTGGAGCCCGAGGTCGCGGAAGAGATCATCGCCGCTGCGATGCGCCGCCAGGACCTGATGGACCACACCGGCGCCTGCCCCCACTGCGGCAAGGCCCTGGGCGGGTCGTAGGCTTTTCGACGCGACGAAGCGTCCTCGCCGGCCGGGTCGCCCGGATACGGCAAGCGACGCCCAATCTCCCCGTCCGCGCTCACGAATCCGGTTCAGTTCGCGGTCTCCCGGTCGATGTAGAAGGCGGGGAGCCGGCCTCTGTGCACGTCCCCCAGACGGGAGCCCGGACGTGTCCGAAAAAGAGCCGAACCAGACGGTCGAGGAAGCGCGAGCGGCGGACTTCGTCCTGCTGACGCTCGCGATGGTCGTCTCGCCTCTGGCCTTTCGGGGCTTGCAGGCCGCTCACGCGAACGTCTCGATCGGCTACGGCGACGTCCGCGGCCTGCTCGCCGACCTCGGGCTCGCCCTCGCCCTCGCCGGCCTCGTCGCCGGCGCGAACCTGCTGCTCGGTCGAACCCGTGCCCTGGCCGTCGCGGTGCCGCTCGTCGCGCTCTGGGTCTTCGGCAACAACGCCAACCTCGAGCACGTGCGCAATCTGGGCACGCTGCTCGGTGCGGCGAACATCGCCTTCCTCTTCGACGACACCTTCGTCTCCGGGTCGGCGACGCACCTGAGCCATCCCCTCGCTCTCGCCCTCCTCTTCGCCGCGACGGCCGCCGCCGGCTTCGCATCCACGCGACGCCGCTTCGATGGACACCGCGCAACCGCCCTCGTCGCGATCGGCGCCGTGGTCCTCGGCCTGCGCCTCGCGCTCCCGGCCGCGAGCGACGCGGCGACCTGGCGCCAGACGCACTTCGTGCTCGAGAACCTGCGCTGGCTGACGAGCGCCGGGGGCACGGCCGTCGCCGCCCCGGAGCGACCGATCCCGGGGCTCTTCCCTGCGACCCTCGACGGACAGGCGATCCTTCCGCTCGATCATCGCGGCGAGAACGTCTTGCTCGTCGTCCTCGAAGGCGTCTCCGGCGCCTACGTCGATCGTCTGGCGGCGATGCAGGGCCTCGACGGCGAACGCCCCCGCCTGCCCTCCCTCGACCGGGCGAGTCGCCGAGGCGTCACCCTCGTCAACTTCGCCAACCAGCAGCGACAGACGAACCGCGGGCTCTACGCCCTCGTCTGTGGCGACCTCCCGAAGCAGACGACCGCCGCTCCCAAGATGTCGGACGTCGGCGCGATCGGGCAGGACGCCGAGTGCCTCCCCCGCGCGCTGGCCCGCAACGGCTACGCGACCGCCTTCCTCCAGTCGGCGCCACTCTCGTTCATGGCGAAGGACAAGTTCATGCCCTTCGCCGGCTTCGAACGCTTCCACGGGATCGAGTTCTTCGACGCCTCGAGCGAGAAGCAGGCCTGGGGCGTCGACGATCGCGCGTTCCTGCAACAGTCGATGCGTTTGATCGACGAGCTCGACCGGGGCGAGAAACCGTGGTTCCTCACCCTGCTGTCCAGCGGGACGCACCACCCCTTCCACGTGCCGACAGATCTGCTCGAGGAGGGCGAGGTCCCGAGCTTCTCCCGCGCGATCGAGTACCTCGACTTCGCGTTGGACGAGTTCCTTTCGAACCTCGAACGCGAAGGCGTCCTCGAAGACACCGTCGTCGTCCTCACGAGCGACGAGTCCTTCGGACTCGACACCCGGAGCGGCGACCTGAGCGATCCCGAGCTGATGCTGTCGCAGGCCTGGGGCGTCCTCGTCACGCTCCTCCCGTCCGGCGAGCAGATGGACGTGACCACACCCACCTCGCAGACGGACGTCGCGGTCTCGATCCTCGATCTCCTCGGACTCCAGCACGAGACGCGACACTTCCGCGGGCGCAGCGTCTTCCGCGAATACGCCCAGCCGCGGGCGGTCCCCTTCGCGAACACCTACATGCGCATGAGCGCACTCGCCGAAGCGGACGACACGCTCCTCTTCTGCAGCGAGGACCGCAGCGACTGTGAACGCGCGCGCCTCACGAATCCGCCCTTTCTCTTCGCGGGACACGAACGGATCGAGAGCGCAGTCCCGACGACCGACCCCGGTCGGGCCCTGCTCGCCCGGATCCAGGCGCGGAGCCTCGAGCTTCCGGTCCTGCAGGATGCGAACGCCGCCCAGAAGCGGATCGAGTACGCGCTGATCGAAACGCCCTCGACGATGATCCTGGACGCGGACCACTTCCGGGAAGAGCTCGCGCGGACTCGCAGCGAGCGGAACCAACAGGGTCGCGACACCATCGACTTCCTGAGCTTCCAGCCGGTCTTCGCGAACCAGTACCTGGCCCTGCCGAAGGGGTACGTCGCCCGCGTCGAGATCGAGGCGGAGGTGAAGGGGAACGTTCCGCTCGACCTCTACCACTCGCTCCGGGCGGTCCCGCTTCGTGCGATGCCGTCGACCGCCGAATACCGGTCGGCGGCCGCCGCGGGCGCGGAGATCCGCGGCCTCTCGGACACGTTCGGCATGCGGCCCCGATTCCTCGAGCGAACCGTGGACCTCGCCCTCACGGGCCGCTCGGTGGCGCCCGACGAGCCCTTCGTCCTCGTCTACGAGTACTCCGCCGCCGAGGACTTCGAGCGACTGAACGCACGCATGGGCGCACGCAACGACCTCGAGGGCATCGCGGGACTCGTCCTCCGCCGGGCCCAGCTGACGATCGAGCCCCTGCCGGAAGGCCAGGCGCCTCGTGGCCTCGAGATCCTCGAGTACAGCCACCGCAACGATCGCAACAGCGTGGCGGCGAGGCGCTGAGATCGTCGTGTTCGGGAAGTACCTCGTCGACCGCGGCCTGCTCCGCGAAGAAGCCCTCCTCGAGGCGCTCGAGAAGCAGGCGAAGATGACCGTCTCCTTCGGTCGCCTCGCGCACCAGCTCGGATTGATGACCCTCGACCAGGTCGTCGACGTGCTCCGCACCCAGGAGAAAGAGCCCGTCCGGTTCGGCGTCCTCGCCGTCGCGAAGGGCTACCTCGAGCCGCAGCAGGTCGACGCGATCCTCGAGACCCAACGCGAGACCCATCTCCCGCTCGGCCAGGTCCTCGCCCAGCTCGGACTCCTCGACCCGGAGACCCTCGACCGGGAGCTCGGTCGCTACCTGGAGCAGCTCCGCGCCGAAGACGGGACCTAGCGCGTCGCCGGGGCGAGGCGTGGGCTAGCCTCCCCCTTCCCGCGCCGGAGTCCCTGCTTGTCCGACACGTCCCGCCCCCGCGAAATCGACGTGGTGCTCTTCGATCTCGGAGGCGTCCTGATCCGCCTCGGCGGCATGGGCGACATGGCGATGCTCGCCGACGAGCCGGACGAGGACGAGATCTGGCGCCGCTGGCTCTCCTGCCCCTGGGTCCGCCGCTACGAGCGCGGCGAGTGCGGGGAGATGGAGTTCGCACGCGGGATGGTCGAGACCTGGGCGATGCCCGCCTCCCCCCACGAGTTCCTCGATGCGTTCATCTCCTGGCCGAAGGGACTCCTGCCCGGCGCGCGCGAGCTCGTCGCCGACCTCCACGGCCGGACCCGACTCGCGTGCCTGTCGAACACCAACCGCGCCCACTGCGAACGCTACGAAGAGCAGTTCGGCCTGATGACGCTCTTCGACGAGCAGTACCTCTCGTACGAGATGGGGCTCGTGAAGCCCGATCGCGAAGCCTTCGACCACACCGTCGAAGGACTCGGCTGCGACCCGCGACGCGTGCTCTTTCTCGACGACAACCAGATCAACGTCGAGGGCGCGCGAAGCGCCGGATTGACGGCCGAAAAGGCCGTCGGTCCCGAGGAAGCGCGCGTGGTGCTCACGCGATACGGGGTCTTCTAGGGCGTCTCCGCGCCGAAGCCCGGGTGGGTCTCTTCCCAGCGCGCGAGCCAGGCGGGCTCGGCCAGGAGGTCGATCCGCTCGTTGACCCGGTAGGAGACGGGATACGTTCCGGTGCCCGAATGCTCGCCGCGGGACAGCGCCTGCAACGTCGCGCCGAGATCGTGGACGTCCTCCATCGCGAGCCGAGGAGCGCCCGGCGGCTCGACGCGATGCGCACCGAAGAGACGCGCGTCCGGGGCGACGCGCGCCAGCACCGTGCTGGCGGCGCGCTGGTAGTCGCCGAGGCTGCTGTTCGACAGGAACGCGAAGAGCGGCCCCGGGTAGAGGAAATCGCCCGTGAAGAGCAGGGACGCTTCGCGATCGAGGAGGGAGATCGAGTCGGGCGTGTGTCCGGGCGTGTAGAGCACCTCGAGGCGCCGCCCGCCGAGCTCGATCGACTCCCCGGGCGAGAGCCAGCGGTCGACCTCGAGGGGGACGGGCGCGACGCCCTCGGTCACCCCCAGATGTTCCTCCCAGGAGAGGGCCAGGCGTCCGTCCGGCGCCCGCTCTCGCAATCCGGGCAGGTCGATCACCGCCACGTCCTCGAACGTGACCTCGTTGCCGACGTGGTCGTAGTGGAAGTGCGAGGGGATGAAGAGGATGGGGCGCATCGTGAGCGAGCGCGCGACCGGGCGCAAATCCCGTACGCCGGGTCCTGCGTCGAAGAGCACGGCCCGATCCGCCCCCTCGATCAGGTAGCTGAAGTTGAACTGGGCGTACCGGGGCTCGCCGATCGCCCAGGTGCCGCCCGCGAGCTCCTCGACGGTGAACCAGTCGTCGAACCAACGAACGCCGGGCCCCTCGTCGGTCTTCGGAAGCGGAGGGGGCGGGCCGTCCGTCGCGATGGCGCGGACGATCAGCGCATGGCGGTTGTGGATCGCCAGCCCGAAGGCCATGGCCAGCACGAGAACCAGGCCGACCGAGATCAGGAGAGGACGTCTAGGCATGCGTCGCGCGTGCTCCGGACCGCGCGCCCGACCGTCCGATCGTTCGCTCAGCCAGGACGACGAAGCCTGCGGGCGCGGACGGCGAGGAGCACGGCACCGAAGCAGATCGCGCCGCCGACGGCCGGCTCCGGCACGTACTTCCGCTCGAGAGCCTGGAAGCCCGAGATGAACTCGTAGTCGCGCCCCATCGCGCTCGTCCGACCGTCTCCGAGGAAGTAGGCGTCGATGAACGAGACCTCGTGGATGTAGGTGTTGCCGGGCACGATCCCGTTCGGGGTCCAGCTCGTCGCGGCCGGGTTCGTGAAGAGCGCCTCGTCGATCCCGTCGTCGATCGCGGCATCGACGAGATCGACCGAGATCAGCTCGGTCCAGGCGGGCGCGGTCGCCCAGACGAACGTATTCCCGGGCGGCAGGTTCGTGTCGCCGGCGGCGGGAGCGACCATCACGGGCCCACCCGGCTGCCCTGCGCCGTTCTCGTAGTCCGCGACGGGCACGACGATCGTGTCGAGCTCACCGAACTCGCCCAGGAAGTCGAAGGTCAGCGCGCCCAGCGCGTCGATCTCCGCGAGCGAGTCGAAGCGGCGACAGAAGTCGCCGGCCGGGTCGTCCCAGACGAACTCGTCGTCCTCGACCTCGGTCATCGGCAGGGTCGCGCCGGATCCCGTGTCGAGCGCGACGCCCGCGATCCCGCTCCCGAAGACGACCGGGTCGAAGAAGAAGCCTTCGTGGACGCCGTCGAGGGTGCAGGGCCCCGACGTCACGATGACTTCGTCGATCACCATCTGCGCGCCGGCGCCGGGCGCGAGCACGAGCGAGGCGAGACCGAGCGCTGCGAGCCCGGGGCCGAGTCGGAGAGAGCCGTTCATGCGGAACCCCTCGTGGTCGCGGCGCGCCCCTCGCCCTGGGCCGCTCCGCACACACCGCCAGTCTACCGGGCCTCGTCCGGCCGCTCGAATACCCCGCGGGAGCCTATACAGAACGGTGCGTCTCGTATATAGTCGGCGGGCGCGGTTCGCACGGAATCGCCCCTCCACCCCCCGCCGCACGCCCCTCGCCACGATCGATGGCGACCCGTACGCGGCGGCCCCAGGAGTCCACGTCATGGATTTTGATTTCAGCCCCGAAGAACAGAAGTTCGCCGAAGAGGTCGACGCCTGGCTGGTCGAGAATCGCGACCCGGTCGTGATGGACCACCACCGCGAGAACTTCACGCAGCTCTCCGACACCCCCGAGCGACGCGCCTTCATGAAGAAGCTCGCCGCGAAGGGCTGGCTCGGCATGTCCTGGCCGAAGGAATTCGGCGGCCAGGAGATCGAAGGCGTCTACGAGTACATCCTCAACGAGGCCCTCTCGAAGCACGCCGCGCCGCAGATCGGCAAGGGCGTCGGCATCATCGGCAAGACGCTGATCCGCCACGGCAACGACTTCCTCAAGCAGAAGTTCCTGCCGCTGATCCTCGACGCCGAGATCGAGTTCGCGGTCGGCTACTCCGAGCCGGAAGCGGGTTCGGACGCCGCGAACATGCAGCTTCGCGCGGACAAGGTCGAAGGCGGCTGGCTCCTGAACGGCCAGAAGATGTGGACGACCTCCGCGCACTTCGCGGACTGGTACTGGGTCGGCGCGCGGACCGACCAGGACAAGCCGAAGCACGACGGCCTCTCCCTCTTCCTGATCGACATGGACAACCCGAACCTCGAGGTCCAGAGCCTGCCGACGATCGGCAAGGACACGACCAACCAGGTCTTCTTCGACGACGTGTTCGTGCCCGACGAGTATCTCGTCGGCCAGCAGGGCAAGGGTTTCCAGATGATCTCGGAAGCCCTCGACCTCGAGCGCTTCACGATGTTCACCCTCTCCCCGATCGCGAACCGCTCCGAGGTTCTCGTCGACTGGGTGAAGGAAGCGAAGCGCGACGACGAGCCGCTGAAGGACGACACGAACGTGCGCCGCACGATCGCCCACATCATGACCGATACTGCGGTCGCGAAGGCGCTCTCGACGCGCTTCGTCTGCGCGGCGAAGTCCGGCGGCAAGCCGCCGACGATCGAGTCGTCGCAGTACAAGCTCTTCACGACCTCCCTCTCCCAGCGAGTCTGCAAGGACGCGCTCGATATCCAGGGTCACGAGGGAACGATCATGGAAGGCCAGGACGACGCACCGCTTCGCGGACGTTTCGAGGGTGCGTATCGCGCCACGATGAACGAGACGGTCGGTGGTGGTTCTTCGGAGATCCAGAAGAACATCATCGCGCGGCGACATCTCGGACTGCCCAAGAATTTTTGACAGACTGTCAGCCATGGCGTCCGGTATGGGCGCGATCTCCCCAGCTGGCGGTTTCCCGGGAAGCAGCAACGTCCCGTTCGCTCGACTCGGATAGCCACCGGCTCCGGACATAGGAGAATCCAAGATGGATCTCGAACTCGCAGAAGAACAGCAGATGGTGATCGACATGGCGAAGGCGATGCTCGAAGAGCATTGCCCGACCCAGCTCGTTCGCGACATGGAAGACGATGCGCACGGCGTCCCGGCCGAGCTCTGGAGCCAGATGAGCGACCTCGGCCTGAACGGCCTGCTCATCCCGGAGGAGTACGGCGGCGGCGGCCTCGGTCTCCTCGAAGGCGCGTTCGTGTACGAGGAGCTCGGCCGCGCGATGGCGCCGGTCCCGCACTTCGTGTCCTGCGTGCTGAGCGCGAAGGTGCTCCTCGCCGCGGGCAGCGACGCCCAGAAGGAAGCCTGGCTCGGCAAGATCGCCGACGGCTCGGCGATCCTGACCCCCGCATGGCTCGAGCCCGAACGGGGCCAGGGCGAGAAGGGCATCGCCCTCGAAGCCAAGTCCGAGGGCGCCACCTTCAAGCTCACCGGCCGCAAGCGCTCCGTGCCCTACGCCTCCGCCGCGGACCAGCTGGTCGTCCTCGCGCGCACGGACGCGGGCGTCGACCTCTTCCTGGTCGATCCAAACGCTTCGGGCGTCACCATGAAGCAGCTGCTCTCCCAGGGCCGCGAACCCCAGTACCAGATCGACTTCGACGGCGTGGCCGTCTCGGCCGAGAACCGGATCGGCGAAGCCGGTACGGGCTGGGCGACCTGGAACGCGGCGATGCACGAGGGGATCATCCTCCTCGCGGCGCAGGCGATCGGCGGCGCGGATCGATGTCTCGTGGAGACGGTCGACTACGCGAACCAGCGCATCCAGTTCGACAAGCCCCTCGGTGCTTTCCAGGCGCTGGCCCACTACATGGCCGATGCCTCGACGCGCATCGACGGCGGGCGCGTGCTGGTACACGAGGCCGCCTGGAACGCGGACCAGGGCCGCACCATCGCGCGCTTCGCGCCGATGGCGAAGCTCTTCTGCTGCGAGGCGTACCGCGAGACGACGCGGGTCTGCGCCCAGATCTGGGGCGGCGTCGCCTTCACGATCGAGTACGACCAGCAGATGTTCTTCCGCCGCGCCAAGGCGCTCCAGCTCTCCTGGTGGGACACGCCCTACCTCGAAGAGCTGATCGCCAGCGACGTCCTGGACTAATCCTCCGGCTGCGGGCGCTCGCCGGGGTCCTCCGACTGCGGGCGCCTCGATCGGATCGAACGAAGGAACGCCTCGGGTCCTCTGGGTCCGGGGCGTTCTTCGTTCGGGAGCGGAGCCGGCTCGACTAGTGCTTGCTCACGAAGACGCGGACGCGTCCGTCGGACTGCGCCGAGCGTTCCGAGAGCAGGTGGACATAGGGGACGCTCGTCGTCGTGATCACGAACGCGTCGTAGTTCGAGAGCGACCGCGGCGCGTACCAGGGCCGGATCGGCTCCGCCTTGCGCGCCTCGACGGCCCCGATCGATCCGGCCGCCGGTCCGAGCCGCAGCTTCTCCTTCTGGCGTTCCACCCAGCTCCTCGGCGCCACGATCTCGAACGCCCAGTCGTCGGTCGTGACGATCCCGATCCGGAAGCCGTAGGTCACGACGACCGAGTGGACGACGTCGACGCCCGGCGGAACCGCCTCCCGGAAGATGCGCTGGTAGTTGGCCGCGTCGTCGGACTCGAGGACCGTCGCCGGCGTCGAGTTCGCGTACTGCTGACAGCCCCCGAGAACCGCGAGCAGGAAGAGCGCGACGAGCCCGGAACGGCCCCCGCGATCACGCATTCATGCTGCCCAGCCGCCACTCGGTGGACTCGAGCAGCCGGTCGTAGAAGGCCTGCGTATAGGCACCCTCGGGATCCTCGCGGAGCATCCGGTCCAGGACGTGCGCATCGTCGCCGACGAGGATCCGCCAGCGCCCGGCCTTCACGCCGTCGAGGATGATCGCTGCAGCCTCGCCCGCGGTCGTCGGCGCGTCGTCGCGGAACGACTCGCCCTGCATGATCAGGCCCTGTCGGATCTGGTCGTTCGTCGCGTTGCCGAGGTCGAGGCCACGCCGTTCCAGTCCTGCACGCATCTCGTCGAGCTGCTCGTCCGACATCTCCTTCGGGTCGTTCCCGAGGACCTTGCCCGAGTTCGCGATGATCGAAGTGCCGATGTGGCCCGGCATCACGACCGAGGCCTTCACGTGAGGCGCGTTCAGCTCGAGGTCGTTGATCAACGCCTCGGTGAACCCGCGCACGGCAAACTTCGCGGAGGCGTAGGCGGAGTGGGGAATCCCGGGGCCGAGGGCCGCCCAGAGGCCGTTCACGCTGCTCGTGTTGACGATGTGCCCCTCCTCGGCGGCGACGAGCATCGGGAGGAAGGTCCGGGTGCCGTAGTACACGCCGTACCAGCAGATGCCGAACGTGCGCTCCCAGGTCTCGCGATCGCCGTCGATCATGCTGACCATCGCGCCGATTCCGGCGTTGTTGAAGACGAGGTGGACGCAGTCGGTCTCGTGGTCGCGCATCACCTGGTCGCGGAACCGGAGCAGGTCCTCCTCTCTCGAGACGTCGGCGACGCAGGTCGTGACGCGGATGCCTTCCGGACTCTCCGCGTCACACAGCGCCTTGGTCTGGGCCATGTTGTCGTCGGACACGTCGCAGATCGCCACGTGGCAGCCCGCGGCGGCGAGCTGTCGGGCGAGCTCCCGACCCATGCCGGTTCCGCCGCCGGTGATGACCGCGATCTTGTCGTCGAAGGAGTCCATCGTTGCCTTTCGTCCCGGGCGCAGACCGGGCAGCGCGCCGCGGCGCGTTGGTGTCGGGGTGCGCGACGCCCCGCGTGATCATCCCCCGGATGCCTCGATCGCGCCGCTCGCGACGAAGCGATCGATCTCGTCCCGGGAGAGGCCCAGGATCTCCGTGAAGACGCTTTCGTTGTCGTGGCCGATCGACGACCCGGAGTGGGTCGTCTGCCCCGGCGTTCCGGTCAGCCCGAGCGGAATCCCCGAAGCCGTGACGCGGCCCCGCTTGAAGTGCGGGATCTCCTCGAAGAAATCTCGCGCGGCGAGCTGGGGGTCGCGGCGAAACATGTCCTCGGTGTTCTGGACGACGCCCGCGACCAGTCCGAGCTCGCGCGCATCGTCGACGATCGCGTAGTCGTTCCGGCTCGACGTCCACTCGGCGAGATGCGCGTCGATCGCCTCGCGATCGGCGACGCGGCCGGCGGCTTCGTCGTAGCGCGGGTCGCGCGCCCAGTCCGGATCGCCGACCAGTCGGCGCAGCCGGCCCCAGTCCTCGTCGTCCTCGACACAGAGCACGACCCAGCGATCGTCGCCCTCGCACGGGAAGCAGCCATAGGGCGCCCGGTCCGCCTCCCCGTTCCCGAGCCGCGAAGGCTCCCGCCCCGTGCCCGCGAACCCCGTCATCAGGCGGCCGATCGACGCGACCGTCGTCTCGAGCTGGGAGAGGTGGATCACCTGGCCCTCGCCGGTGCGGTCCCGCGACGCGAGGGCCGCCATCAGTGCGACCAGCCCGTGCAGCGCCGAGAGCGGATCCGGGTAGGCGAAGTGGGAGATCGTGCACTCGTTCTCGGGAAAGCCAGACAGACTGCAGAGCCCGGAGAGCGCCTCGATGTTCGGGCCCCAGGTCACGTACTTCGAGAGCGGTCCGGATTCGCCGTAGCCGCTCGACTCGAGCATCACGAGCGCGGGATTGCGCTTCGCCAGGGTCTGGTAGCCGACGCCCAGCTTCTCGAGCACACCGGTGCTGTAGTTCGCGATGACCGCATCGCTCTCGTCGATGAGTCGCCGAGCGAGCTCCGCGCCGTCCTCGTTGCGCAGGTCGAGGGAGACGAAGCGCTTGCCCGCGCTCCAGTCGGTGAACCAGGGCGAGCACTCCGGCTGCGTGCCCTCTTCCGGAGAGCGCGGAGGAACGAAGAGACGCGGCACGTCGGGATGGCCGTGGGACTCGACCTTGATGACCTCGGCCCCGGCCCAGGCCAGGATCCGACCGATCCAGGGTGCGGCGAGGCCCGTCCCGAACTCGACGACGCGCAGGCCTTCGAGGGCACCTCCATTGCGCGGCCCGCGGGTCGCCGACGGCCGATCGACGAGAGGGCGCGGCGGGGGTCTCACCTCGGCGCGCACCGCCTCGCCGTGCTCGTCGGGGGCCGGCAATCCGCGCGCCTGGCGCCAGGGCTGCTTCGCCGGGCGATACGGCGCCCCCGGCACGGCAATCGTTCCGGCCGCGCCGTCCTCGATCTCGACGAAGAAGCCCCGCGCCTCGAGCTGCGGATCCTTGGCGAGGCGGGCAGCGGTCTGCACCGGAGTGAACGCGATGTGGCGGCGCTGGCCTTCGTGATAGGCCTCGTCGACGGTGAGCGTCGCCGTCAGATCGCTGATGAAGAGGTCGAGCAGCTCGCGATAGGGAAGGCGCGCCGAGGAGGGTCCGTGGAACACGTCCATCAGGACTTCCTCGTTGCCGGTCACCTCGTGGATCCAGTTCGCCAGGGCGAGCCAATGGGCCGGGCGATTCACCATGAGATAGACGAGACCGTCCTTGCAGCGATAGGCGCCGGAGGGCACCGAGGCCACGAGCCCGGTCCCGACCCGTTTCGGGATCACGTCGTCCTCGAGCCACTTCCCGACGCCCGCGATGTGCGTGATCGCCGCGATCGTCTCGAGGCTCGACACGTCGACGACCTGCCCTCGCCCCGACCGCGCGGCGTGGTGGAGGGCGACGAGGGAAGCCGCCGCGGCGTTCGTCGCGGTGATGACGTCGGCCTGGTGGCTCGCGAGCCGGACGGGGGGATCCGCGGGATCCCCGATCGACGTCATGGCGCCACCGAGCGCGCTCGCCACCAGATCGTTCGAGCGCAAGCCGGCCAGCGGCCCGGTCCGTCCGAAGCCCGAGAGCGAGGTGACGACGAGGCGCGGGTTCTCCGCGGACAGGATCTCGAAGCCGAGCCCGAGCCCCGACAGACCGTCGCCGGGCAGCGCTTCCAGCACCAGGTCGGCGTCCCGCGCCAGGGCACGAAACGCCTCCGCGCCCTCGCTGCGCCCGAGGTCGAGCACGAGGCTCCGCTTGTTCGTGTTCTCGTACCGGAACGGAAGGCTCGTGCCGTCCGGGCCGAGGGGCGCCTCCCGGCGCGCGGGGTCACCGCCCGGCGGCTCGACCTTGATCACGTCGGCGCCGAGATCGGCCAGCAGCTTGCCCGCGTAGGCGGCGCTCGCACTGGTCGCGTCGAGCACGCGAAGGTGGGAGAGCGCGCCCGCCGTGGCTTCGGCGAGCCCGGTCGCAGCAACCGATCCCCCGTTCATGCCGCCCGCCCCGCTCACCGGTCGCTGGTCCTCCCGCCGTCCTATGGGGCGTCGACGTGGTCGCCCGGCAACGCCGTGACCCGCAGGGTAGATCGCGCGGATGCGGACCTGCCACCGACGGATTCTCATCAATCTAGAGGGAATACCCCAGGAAGAAGTCGGAGAAAAACCATTCGAGAACCAGAAAACCCGGAGCCTCTCAGGGTTCTCCCCCATGGCAGGCTCGGGGAATTCCATAGCTTCGTGACCAGCGCCTGAACGCCACGCAGGGAGGAAGCGACATGACTTCCGACGCTCTGGTCTTCCGTGCCCCCCGAACGGCCGCCGTCCTGGCGACCCTGTTCCTCGTCACCGCGGGCTGCGCCGCGCTCCGAATGCCGGACGCGACCGCCCCCGCCCCGACCGCCCCTCCGCCCCTCGTGGGCATGATGGAGGTCGACACCGGCGGCCGCGGCCTCTTCCTCCTGCGACCGGACCACGAGCTCGGCCGCTACGACGACGTGCTGATCGAAGAGGTCGGCTTCCGCTACAGCCCGAACCAGCGATGGCTCTCGTACCGCGACGAGGACCGCATCAACGCGATGCTGACCGCGGCGGTCCAGGGCACGCAGGACGGCACCGTCGGCGTCGTCGACGAGGCGGGGCCCTGTGTGCTCGGCGTCCGCTTCTACGTGACCGATCTCGAGCTCCATACACCGGACGTCGAAACGGGCTCGAACGTCAGCTTCGTTCGGTCCTTCGGGCAGGCGACGATGATCCTCGAGCTGACGGACAGCGAGACGGAAACTCCGATCGCGCGCTTCCTGCAACGCCGGGACCTCGGCGGTGGGACCGCGCACGGCATCACGGGCACGAGCATCAGCAGGCTCGGCTCCGTCGTGGGCGTCGCAATGCGCGACATGGGACGTCAGCTCCAGAGGATCACGCCACCCACTTCCAGCGGCTGGAACGCCGAGTGCAAGGGGAGCATGGCGAAGGCCGCCAACGGCTTCCGCTGAATCCCGACGAGGAGACACGCAGGGTCACGGATCGCAGACAGGCATCCACCGCGGTACGCCGCGGAGGTCCGGCGCGAGTGCGCGCCCGACCGAGGAAGGGCCGCGACCCACCCCGCGTCCACGCCCCGGCGCCGACTCGATCCCCGTCGAGCGGCGACCGGGGCATTCGTCTCTTCACGCGTGGCCCCGTCCGGGCCCGGCGAAAGGCGGCCGGCTCAGGCGCGGCCCTTCGTCTTCTGCATGTCCTGGATCGCCTTCATGCCGCGCCAGTCCGAGATCCCCACGATCGGCCGCTCGCCACCCTCGCCGGGATCCTCACCGTAGAACGCGATCGCCCCGTGGACGTTGGCGAGATAGACGGTCTCCTCCGGATGACTCGTCGCTTCGTGAACCGCGCCGTTCGGCTCGTAGATCCAGTCCCCCGCCTTGGAGCTGCCGCCGCGATAGTCCATCGCGCCCGAGAGGACATAGAAATCCGCCGGGCCGAGGTGGATGTGCGGCGGGTTGACGGTCCCCTTCTCCGCCTTGAAGAGCGCCGTGTAGGAACCGGTCTCTTCCGAGACCCGCAAGACCTTGATCGAGTTGCCTCCGGGCGTCTCGAACCACTCGATTTCGTCCGGGTCGACCAGGGTTCCGAAGCCTTCGATCTCCATTTCTTCTCTTCCTCGTGAGCGGACGCACCGCGGGGTCGAGCCAGTCTATCACCGGCCGGAACCCGCGCCGGCCACCCCCGCCGGCGCCGTACGGGGCCCATTTCGCTGTGATAACGTCGATCGCATGGGAATGCCGACCGACGCACCGATCATCGACCTCATGCTCTCCTTCCCGATCCTCGACCTCGAGAAGACCTACGGGAATCTGCGCGCCGCCGCGAAGGACAAGGACTCGAAGGAGTTCGAGTTCCCGGCGCAGTACATGTTCAAGGGCGTCCCACACGGCTGGGGCGAAGGGCGCGACCCGGTCGAAGTCACCCTCGAAGAAATGGACAAGTGGTCGATCAAGCAGGCCCTCGTCGGCGTCGGACCGCTCGGCGGCCCCTCCGCAAAGGCGCTCGCGAACCACCCCGATCGTTTCCTCGGCAACGTCCACGTCGATCCGAACGACGTGATGGGCGCCGTGCGACAGATCGAGGAGGCTCACCAGGAGTTCGACGTGCGCATGGCGACCACGTTCCCGGCCGGAAACCTGCCGCAGATCATGGTCGACGATCCGCAGATGTATCCGATGTACGCGAAGTGCTGCGAGCTCGACATCGCAGTCGGTCTCAACATGGGCGTGCCCGGTCCGCGGCTGCCGATGGACCCGCAGAAGGTCGAGCGCCTCGACCGCATCTGTTACGACTTCCCCGAGCTTCGGATCGTGACCTACCACGGCTGCGAGCCGTGGGAGGATCTCGCGGTCAAGCTGATGCTCAAGTGGCCCGGACTCCACTACTGCACGAGCGCCTTCGCGCCGAAGCACTATCCGGAAGCCATCATCAAGTACGCGAACACCCGCGGTGCCGACAAGATCCTCTACGCCGGCTACTTCCCGATGGGCCTCTCCCTCGAGCGGATCATGACCGAGATGAAGGACGTCCCCTTCCGCGACCACGTCTGGCCGAAGTTCCTCTACGAGAACGCGCGGCGCGTCCTCAAGATCGAGGACTGAGGCGGACCCGGCGGGCGAGACGGAGTCGATCGGGGTGACCAGCGAGAGCGAAGCGGGAGACGCTGGCCCGACCGATTCGATGGACGCGGCGGCTTCGACGAATGGGGCGGGGCTTCGCGCGCGCGCGAAGACGGTCCTGCCCTGGCTCGTCGCCGCCGGCCTCGTCTACTACGTCTTCACCCGTGTTCCCTTCGCGCAGGCGTGGGAGGCGGCGCGAGAGGCGGACCTCGTGCGCTTCGCCGGCGTCGTCGGAGCCGCCGTCCTCGCCTGGTTCGCGATCGAGTCGACGCTCTACGCCTGGCTCTTCACGCGCTTCAACGCCCCCGTCGACCGCGCGGAGGCCCGCGCGCTCCGCGGCATGTCCTACCTGCTCACGCCGATCAACTGGAACGTGGGCAAGGCCGCGGTGATCCTTCGACTCAAGCAGACGAAGGACGTGCCGCTCCTCGAGTCGACGAGCACCGTCATGTTCTACCAGTCCGTCGACGGAATCATCCTCGCGGGATTCGCGACGGCGGGGATGACGCTGCTCCCGACGCTCGTGGTCGGCGCCGAGGATCTGTCGGAGGCGCGCGGGTGGGCACTCCTCGTGATCGGACTGACGATCGTGAACCTGGTGATCCTGCGCGCGAACTGGCCGACCTTCCGCTGGCTCCGCTGGTGGCGCGAGATCGCCCTCCATCAGGCCCATCGCCGCTTCGCGCCCCGCGACCTCGGGATCCTGCTCGCCGGCAAGGCCACCTACCACTTCCTCTACATCCTCGTCTTCTACTTCGGCACCCGAGCCTTCGGAATCGACCTGCCCTTCCCCCTCGCCCTCGCCGCGACGCCGATCATCCAGGCGGTCGGGGGGCTCCCCATCTCTCCGGCCGGCCTCGGGACCCAACAGGCCGCGATGCTCTACTTCTTCGGGACCCGCTTCGGCGGCTCGGATTCGGAGGCAGCGATCGTCGCCTTCGGATTCAGCTTCCCCGTCGCCTTGATCGTCGGCCGCTGCCTCGTCGGCGTCTTCTATCTCAAGGAGTTCGCCGCGGTCCGGTCGAGCACGAGCCCGGCCTAGAACCGCCCGACCCCCTACTCTCTCCGAGTCACTCGCTCCAGGAGCCCATGATGACCACGCCCGCCCTCGGCTACATCCCGCCCATGACCAAGGGGATCACCGACGACCCCGCCTACGTGATCGCGCTCGTCGAGATGCTCGAAGAAGAGGGCGTCGAGAGCGTCTGGACCGTCGAGCACGTGATCATGGCCGACCAGTACGAGCCGCTCTATCCCTACTCCGAAGACGGCCGGGCGCCGACCGCGCCCGATACCTTGATGCCCGACCCGCTCGAGTGGCTGGCCTTCGCCGCGGCTCGGACCGAGCACCTCCGCCTCGGAACCGCCGTCGTAGTCGCCTCTCAGCACAGCGCGGCGATCCTCGCCAAGCGGGTCGCGACCCTCGACGCCCTCTCCCGCGGGCGCCTTCGCCTCGGCGTCGGGATCGGCTGGCAGCGCGAGGAGTACGAAGCGATCGGCGTGCCCTATCGTGATCGCGGGCGGCGACTCGACGAGACGATCGAGGCGATGCGCATTCTCTGGCGCGAGGAATTCGCGACCTACCAGGGCAAGCACGTGACCTTCGAGAACGTCCACATGGACGCCAAGCCTGCCAACGGCGAGAGCGTCCCGATCCTGATCGGAGGCAGCTCCGAGTTCGCCGCCCGGCGCGCCGGCCGGCTCGGCGACGGCTGGTATCCCTACGTGATCTCGCCCGAAGCCTTCACGGAGGGCGCCGAGACGATCGCGCGGACCGCGAACGACGCGGGCCGAGACCCCGCCGAGATCGAGCTCACGATCTGGCCGGCCAGCTTCGACTTCATGCGGACGATGGACGTCCCCTTCGTCCGGTCCTACGTCGACGCCGGCGCCAGCCGCGTGATGATCAGCCAGGGCGAGTCCCAGACGATCGAGATCGAAGGCCAGCGCGCCTTCGTCAAGCGCTACCAGGACGAGGTGCTCGCGAAGCTGTAGAGGCCGAGACGGCGCGTCGCGCGGGACTCAGAGCGCCTTGACGGCCTCTGCGACGACGGTGTCGTCGAAGAAGGACGGGTTCGCTTCGCGCCACATGCTCGCCGCGTTCACGAAGGTGAAGTCCCGGAAGTCCTCTTCCGAGAGGAGTCCCTCGTCGACGAGCTCCCAGGCCTCCTCGACGGTCTCGGACATGTCGGTCACGTCCCAGTGGCCGATGTCGGAGCTGAAGATCGCGCGGATCTGCGCGCCCATGGGATTCACCGAGCGGTTGAAGCCGACCGCGTTCATCGGGTCGTCCGCCTCGCATCCGAACCGGAAGTTCCGCTCGAAGATCGTCTTGATGTCCTCGGCGCTCCCGATCCCGCTCGCCTCGAAGTCGTCGCGGAAGAGCCCGGGTCCCGACAGGTGGGAAAGGCCTTCCTCGAGCTCGTCGAGGTGCTTCTTGAAACGCGCCGAGCCGTGGCTCTCGAAGAGCGCTCGGATCATGTCACGGTCGATCTTGTCCGGATCGTAGGCGTGGACGCCGGGCACCCCGCGCTTCTCGAAGTGGCCCACGAAATCCGAGTAGAGGTTCGCTGCCCAGGCGACGCCGCCTTCGAGGAACGCGCAGCGCAGCGCGGGGAAGCGCATGGGCACCCCGTGCATCACCAGCGACCGACAGGTCGCTTCACCGGCCTGCGCGAAGTTCCCCAGATGGTTGTAGACGTAGTTCGTCTGGGACATCCGCGAGCCCCAGCCCATCGCGCTCGAATGGAAGGTCGGCGCGACCCCGAGCTCGACGCATCTGGCCCAGACCGGGTCGTAGTCGTAGGGGCTCTCGGGCCCGAAGGTGTCGACCCATCGCGCGCCCCTCGGCGCCGCGGCGTCGTCGACGAGCGGTCGGTACACGAGTCCGTTCAGGAGCACCGCCTTCAGCCCGAGCTCGGTCACGCAGTACTCGAGCTCGTCGATCGCCTCCCCGGGGTCGTACATCGGGATCATCGCCACCGGCGACAGACGATCCGAGTAGGGCGCGTACATCTCCGCAGCGCAGCGATTGAACGCGCGGATCGACGCGCGGCGCAGGTCGGTCTGATCGAGGCTCATGCCCGTGAGCCCCATCGTCGGATAGAGCACGGCGTAGTCGATGCCGAACTCGTCGAGTCGGTCGTAGAGCAGACCCGGCAGCATTCCCGTGGCGCGGTCGCGGGTGTTCTCCGCCGGATAGGGCCACCAGGTGAGCTTGAAGGCCCCCATCGCCCGCCGGTCGTCGATCGACAGCGACTCGAGCGCACGCCCCGCTTCGACGACCTGATCGAACTGCGCCGCGAGTTCCCGGCCTCCTTCCTCGACGAGGAAGTCCCGGACCGCGGGCAGGAACTCGATGATGTGTCCGTCGGCGTCGATCACCGGATGATCGAGGCGGGCGCGGATCTCCTGGGACGTGGCATGGGGCGTGCTGGACATGGGACCTCCGGAGTCGGTCCTTCGACGCTACCGCGTCGCGCCCTCTCGCGTCACGGCTCCTGCCGGGCAACGCCGCCCGAGATCGGCCCGGGCCCCGCGAGCGGCGCCGAGGGTTCTCCCTCTTCCGGCAGGTTGTGCGCCCAGACCCGCTGGTTCCGCCGTTCGACGATCGCCCAGGATCCGTCGCGCAAGGCGAAGCGATCCTCGTAGCGCGTCCCGCTCACGTTCTGCATCACGAGCCCCGCGGCGTCGGGCGGATAGGTCGCGGAGTTGATCGAGTAGGTGTCGACCCGGGCCTCCCCCGCTTCGAGGTCGAGCTCGATCCAGGGCGTCCCGAAGACATGGAGCGTCGACTCGAGCTCGGGCAGCGATGCGGACAGGAACGACATCGTCGCGTCGAGGTCGCCCGTGAAGAAGTCGCCGTAGTGGACGCGCGCGTCCGCGTGGAAGCAGGCGCGGACCGCCTCGAAGTCCCGCGCGTCCACCGCGCGTGCGTAGCGCTGGATCACCCGCGTGATCGCCCGCTCCGCGAGCAGGATCGCCAGCGCTTCGCCCTCTCCCATGCCCGATCTCAGCCCAGCTTCGACGTCTTCACGACCTTCGTCCGGACCCGCTTGGGTTTCGAGGTCGGGAAGATGTAGCGCCAGTAGATCGTGCCGGCGCCCTGCCCTTCCGTGTCGAGCCAGTTCGGCACGCCCGGGTCCTCGTGGGCGATCACGATCCGGAACGAACCATCGTCCTCGTAGGTGATCTGGTTCCGGTTGAGCGAGATCTGGCGATTCGCGTAGTCGTAGCTCTGCATGAACGCGTTCCAGAGCACGACGTTCGCGAAGCGGCAACCCGGGAAGCGGCCGGTCATGACGAGGGCCTCGTCCGGTGCGAGTTCGTACTTCGTCTGCGCGTACCAGGCGTGGGTGTTCCCGTAGGCCTGGTCGCCGGACGCGCTCGCCCACTGGCCCGGCGCCGTGAACTCGTTCTTCTCGAGCGAGACCCAGCCGAGCTTCTTCGCCATCTCCGGGCTCGTCTTCTGGAACGTCATCGCAGAATGCTCGCGCACGAAGTTGGCGACCCACTCGAGATGCTTCGCGACGCCCTCGTCCCCTTCGTTCGGCGGAAGCGGTTCGGGATCGATCACCTCGAGGTTGATCGGGATCACGCGACCCGGGATCGCCGCCACGTTCTGGCGCGCTTCGTGGTAGTGGCGCGTCGTGATCTGGCTGGCGCCGTCCTCGAGCTTCATCCAGTTGCCCTTCGCGGGCTTGTCGCGGCTGACGATGATCTCGTAGCTGCCGTCGCCGTTGATCTCCATGTCGAGATCACTGAGCGCCGAGATCGAGCCACGGGCGGCGTGACCCTCGTGGCTGCCGCGTTCGATCGTGAAGGACGTGAAGACCGCCGCCCCGACGTTGCCGGTGACGCGATAGGCCATGTCGTCCCGGATCGGCGCGAAGTAGTAGACCGAATCGGGATTGCAGCCGAGCAGCTTCCGGGTCGGCGTGACGTACGGACGGAAGACCGGACGGTGGGGCTTCGCCTCGAGCCAGAAGTCCAGCGCCGTATAGAGGATGTGCGCGAGCGAGCGCTCCGCCTCCGCGAGCTCCGCCTGCGTGAAGCCGCGATCGGCGCGAATCAGCTGGTCCTCGACGCCGCGGATCGTGTCGAGGAGACCGCGCATCGCCGCCCGGGCAGCCGTCCCGCTTCCCTCGGCGTGTCCGTCGGCGCTCGCCATTTCGGCCAGGCCCCCCGTCATCATCGACAGGCCCCCGGCTGCTCCGACACTCTTCATGAAATCCCGTCGATCCACGGCGCCTTCCTCCTCGGTTCCGGTGGATGGCCTACGATGGACACCTCCGTCGGGAATTGCAAGTCGCGCGCGCCCGCGCGGCGTAGGCAGGAGTTCTCTCATGAAGGTCCTTCGTCTCCTCCTCGTGCTCGCCGTCCTCACCGCCGCTGGCGTCGGTATCGCCCTCGTCGCGACGCGGCCCACGCCCCTCGACCCCGGCACGACGAGCGCCGCCCGCCTCGAGCCCGGCCCCTACGCCGTCTCGACGACCGACTTCACGTGGGTCGACGAGACCCGGCCGACGGCAGCGAACGGCGACTTCGCAGGCAGTGCCGATCGGACCTTCGCCGTGACCCTCTGGTCGCCCGAGGACGCGCCGGGGCCGCATCCGCTGCTCGTCTACAGCCACGGCTTCATGTCGAATCGCCACGGCGGAAGCCACCTCGCGGAGCACATGGCGAGCCACGGCTACGTCGTCGTCGCGACGGACTACCCGCTCTCCCACTTCGGCGCGCCCGGCGGCCCGAACGCGATGGACGTGGTGAACCAGCCCGGCGACGTCTCGTTCCTGATCGACTCCGTGCTCGGGCTGACCGCCGACGCGCGCCCCTTCGAAGGCGGCATCGATCGCGGACGCATCGGCGTGATGGGCCTCTCCCTCGGCGGCCTGACCACGACCCTCGCCGCCTTCCACCCGGACCTCGGGGATCCACGGATCGCCGTCGCGATCTCGATCGCGGGCCCGTCGGCGATGTTCGGTCCCGACTACTTCGATCAGGCGGACGTCCCCTTCCTGATGATCGCCGGGACCCACGACGCGATGATCCGCTACGAGGAGAACGGCGCACCGATTCCGGACCGGATCGCCGACGGCGGCCTCGTCACCCTCGACGAAGCCAGCCACGCTGCGTTCTCGAGCATCGCGGCGGGACCGATGCGGCTCCTGGGCAACCCGGACGGCCTCGGCTGCCAGAGCCTCGTCGCGAACCTCGACCTCGAGCCGGGGGACGACCCCTTCCCGAACCTGGGCGGCCCGGACGAGGGGCTGCTCGATGCATCGGACGCGACGATGCCCTGCGAGGTCACCTTCGACGACGCGATGAGCGCCGGGCGACAGCACTGGCTCACGACGCTCGCGGTCCGCGCCTTCTTCGGCCAGCACTTCGCGGCCGATCCCAGGGAACGGGCCGGGCACGCGACCTTCCTATCCGAGACCTTCCCCGCGGAGCACGACGACGTGCACTACGCGTCGGCGCGGCGCGCGACCCGAAGCTGAAGGTCCGTCCACGCGCCGCCCGCACGCCCGGATCGGCCGGGGCGCGCACCGATCACATCGCGCCGGGCCCCCGCGCTTCCGGCGTCCCGACCGCGCCGAAGACGCGACGGAGCAGCGCCGTCGATCGCGCGGCAGGATCTTCCCGGATCCGCCCCTCCTCCTTCGCGATCTCGGTGAAGAGCGCTGCCAGGGTCTGATCCGCGACGTAGCCCTCGAGATCGACCGCCGGCGGCTTCGTGAAGGGGATCTGGTCGTATCGCGCGACGATCTCCGTGTAGATGCTGTAGAGCCCGACCTCTCGCATCGCGTTCGTGGCGACCGGGCGAAACCGCGCTCGAAGCGCCTCGCTCGTCCGCTCCCGGAAATACTGCGTCGCCGCGTCGTCGGGTCCGTTCAGGATCTGGAACGCATCGGCGATCGTCATCTGGGTGATCGCGCCGGTGAAGACCGGAACCGCCTGCGCCGCCGCTTCTTCTGCCGCCCGGTTCATCGAGTTCTCGAGCGCATCGACCTGCGCCCCGAACCCGACCCCCCGGAGCACTTCGGCGACCCGCCCGAGCTCGCCGGGCAGGCGCAGCCGCAGAATCGGATCGTTCCCGAACGCGCCCGGACGCGAGAGCGTCGTCGTCGTCCGCTGGGTCCCGACCTCGAGCGCCTGCTTCAATCCGGTCGCCACCGTCGGACCGTCGAGGGGCGCGCCGGCCACGAGGATGTCGTTCATGTCGATCCCGGCGGCCTCCATCCGGGCCTGCATCTCGGCGCAGCCTAGGAACGAGAGTCCGACGAGAGCAAGGATGCCGGCGCGGAAGGCGTGGGAGCGAGGACGGCGAGCGAAAGCGTGCATGAGAACCCCTCTGGGCGTGCGGTGGGACGAAGGAGGGCCGAGCCTAGCCCGAAGCCGGACTCGCGCTCGTTTCGAGTCGGACGGAAAGCGGCGCAGAGCGTTGATCCGAAGCCGGGACACGCCATCCTCGCGCGCCATGAGCGAATCGCAAACGCCTGCTTCGAAGACCGCCCTCGTGACCGGCGCCAGCTCCGGGATCGGCGAGGCCGCCGCCCGCGCCCTGGCCGAGAAGGGCTACGACGTCGCCCTGGTCGCCCGCCGCACCGACCTCCTGGATCTGTGCGCGAAGCGCGTCGAGGAGCTGGGACGCCGGGCGATTCCGATCGCCGCGGACCTCGCGGACGAGGTCCAGACCGAGCGGGTGGTCGCAGAGGCCCACGAGCGGCTCGGTCGGATCGATCTGCTCGTGAACAATGCGGGGTATTCGCCGGGGGCAGCGATCGAGCAGTTCTCCCGCGCCGAGCTGCGACACATCTTCGACGTGAACCTGCTCTCGGCCCTTCAGCTGATCGGCCACGTCACACCGATCATGCGAGAACAGGGCGGAGGCCGGATCGTCAACGTCGGCTCCGTCGCCGGCATGATCCCGGCGCCCCTCGCGATCCCCTACGCCGCGACCAAGGTCGGGATGCACGCGGCGACGGACGCCCTCCGCCTCGAGCTCCTGCCCTTCGGCATCCGGCTCTCCCTGGTCATCCCGGGCTTCGTCGATACCGCGGTCTTCGACAACGCCCGCGACGGCGCGCAGCACCTGCGCGAGGATCCGGACAATCCGTACCGCAAGACCATGTTCGACCTCGACGAGCTGGCCAAGAAGAACCTCGAGAACCCGCTCTCGCCGGAGGACGTCGCGAAGGTGATCGTCCGCGCGGCCGAGGCCCGACGCCCGAAGGAGCGCTACTACACGCCCTTCTCGGCCCACGTGCAGGCGGTCGCGATGCACCTGATGCCCGCGCGTCTCAAGGACCGGGTCCTCTCGAGGGTCTATTCGCTGACGACCTAGTCGGATCGCGGGGCACGCGCACCCGGGAAGCGTTCGATCCAAGGCGCGCACCTGGAGCGGCTCGAGACCGCGTGTCCGATCGGACACGCGGCCGGACCTGAGCGCGCCCGAACCCCACCGGGACTCGATTCCCCACGGTGGTCTGCCTACTCTGCACGCCTGAGCCTGAGGGGGGCGAGGCATGCCGGAGAACGATCCGCGACTCGAAGCGATCGAAGCGCGACTGGCCCGAATCGAGGCGGCCCTCGGGCTCCACGACGCGGAGGAAGGAGCGGCATCGGCCTCCGCCACCACCTCGGCGACCGCGACCTCCGCCGACGACGGTCGCGCCGCTCGCCGCGAGCCCGCGCGCCGTCCGCGCCCGAGCGGGCCGCGCCTCGATCCGACGCAGCTGATGGCCTGGGGCGCCAGCTTCGCGTTCATCCTGGCCGCGGGCTACTTCGTGAAGCTCGTCTACGACGCGGGTTGGCTGACGCCCGAACGTCAGATCGGCCTCGCCGGACTCTGCGGCATCGCCCTGATCGGTGGAGGCCTGGCCTTCGCCCGCGTCGATCGAAGCTATGCCGCCTATCTCCCGGCGGTCGGAACCGTCGTCCTCTACCTGGCCGTCTTCTCGGGCCACGTCTTCTACGACTTCTTCGGTCTGATGACCGCGCTCGCCGCCGTCGCCGCGATCACGTTGACGGCGATCTGGCTGGGTCGACGACTCGGGAACAGCGCCTACTCCCTGCTGGCCGCGACGGGCACGTACCTCACGCCGCTGCTCATCGACGCGGCCCGCGCCGACATCATTGACCTCGTCGTGTACTTCTCGGCCTGGGGTCTGCTCTTCTCGTTCGTCGCCCTGCAGGAAGGTCGCCGAACCACCTATCTCGCCGCGCTCTACTTCGCCCTCTTCGGCTTCGACATCGCGTTCCGCATGACCGACGAGTCGGCCTGGGCGCTCGCGGCCGGCTATCAGCTCCTGCAGTTCGCCGTCTTCTCGGCGACTTCCGTCGCCTTCACGATCCGCCACGAACGACCGATGACCTCGGGCGAGGCGGCGACGCACGGACTCGCACTCTTCTACTTCTACGCGATCGAGTTCCTCGTGCTGAAGGAGCACGCACCGGCGCTGGCGCCATGGCTCGCCCTGGCGAGCGTGGCCGCGGTCGTCGTGCTCTATCTCTTCGCCCGCTCGCGGATGGACGACGCCGGTCGTCTCGAGGCGGGTGCGCTCCTCACGAGCACCTACGCGTCGGTCGTCACGGCACACATCGTCTACGTCGAGCTGATGCCCGACGGATGGCATGCCTGGGCCGGCCTGCTGGTTCCGCTTGCCTTCGGGTTCGTGCTCCGCACGACGCCCCGTCCGAGTCGCGCGCTCCTCCCCGCGGCCGCCGTCTCGGGGATCGTCTTCGTGGTGTCCTTCTTGCGAGCCATCTTCGGCCCCGAAGGTGGCGACGACGTCCCGATGCCGGCGCTCCTCCTGATGCTCTACGCCGCCGCGCTCTACGGGATCTACGGCGTCTTCCGTTCGCGCCCGGAGGGCTTCCGCGCGGCGCCGCTCTCGCTCTACGCCGGACACGGCGCCCTGCTGACGGCGAGCGTACGCTTCCTCGACAGCGCGATGGCCATCTCCGTCGCGTGGGCGGTGCTCGCGATCCTGCTCCTGCTCTACTCGATCAAGCGCCTCGATCGTACGGTGGGCCAGTCTTCGCTCGTGATCTTCACGGCCTCGAGCCTCAAGGTCCTGATCCACGACCTGTCGGACAGCACGCCGATCGTGCGCGTCGTCACCCTCGTCGTGCTCGCGGCGAGTCTCTACGCGGGAGGCTGGCTCTACCAGAAGATCGGCGGCAACGACGACGCCTATCATCCCGATCCTCGCGTGAACGAACAGCTCAACCTCATCCGACGACTCGCAGGCCCCGACCGGAGCGACGAGGACGTCGCGGCGGAGCTGGTCCGGCGCGGCGTCGAGTGCCTCGACCCCGGCAAGGAGTGGACGGCCGACCTGGTCGCGCGCATTCGCCAGGAATTCGGCTTCCGCTGAGGCGCGGAAGCCTGGGGAGCGACGCGCTCGCGAGGCCTCTCCCGGGTCTGCCCGATCTCGCCCCGGTCGGGACGCCGAGTGCGGAATCGGCGCGGGCCGCGACCGATCGTCAGCTCCTCCGGGCGCCCTAGCGGAACACGCCCAACAACATGACCGAGTCGTAGAGCTGGCTCGACGAGGGCGGCGGGCTGTATCCCGGATCCTGTGCCCAGCCGAGCGTGTGATCGCCCGCCTCCAGGAGCGCGCTTCCCGCGTAGGCGCGTCCGTCATGGAAATCCGTGATCGGCTGGGTCGGGTTCGCGTAGGTCGTCAGCCCGTCGCCGACGGGTACGGAGTCGATCGCAGCGCTCGAGGAGAGAAAGCTGAGCACGATCGACTCGGTCGTCAACGTCACGTCGAGGGTCACCTCGAGGACAGAGGGCGACTCGTCGGTCACCAGCACCCGGTCCTGCTCCAGGGCCGAAGCGCCCGCCAGGGTGACGGCGGACAGCGTGGGGCGCCGCGCCCTCCCGCCGACGAAGTCGACCTGGATCGTCCCCGAGTCGCCGCGCAGGACGGGCAGCATGTACATCGCGCCGTGGGTGAGTCGCAGGCCGGGCGTCGCGGTCTCGCCCTCGGCCACGAACGTCATCGGCGTCCCACCGAAAGTCGGCGTGAGCGCCTCGGACGGGTCGTACCAGCTGACCGTGAGCACGAGGAGTCCGTCGCTCTCGACCGAGTAGGGGAGCGAGATCGCCGACACGCCCCAGGTCGGAATCCCCGCGGTCCGGACGTTGTCGAGGAAGAGAGGGCCGCCGGTCGGCGCCGTGCACGTGAAGCCGTTGCCCACCATTCCCGCCGGGCATTCGCATCGGAAGCTGCCCGGCGTGTTCGTGCAGAACGCGACAGGGTCGCAGCCCGCCGTGCCCGTCGCGCACTCGTCGACGTCGGCGCAGTCGTAGCCGTCTCCGGAGTAGCCCGGCGCGCAGGCGCAGCTGAAGTTGCCCGGCGTATTCGTGCAGATGGCGTTGGCGCGGCAGTCGTCCGTGTCGAGCGTGCACTCGTCGATGTCCGCGCAGCTCCGTCCGCTGCCCTCGTAGCCGGGCCCGCATTGGCAGTCGAACCCGCCGAACGTGTTCGTGCAGACCGCGTTCGGATCACAATCGTCGAGCGACTCGGCACATTCGTCGACGTCCCGGCAGTCGAGACCGTCCGCCCGAAAGCCGGCATCACAGACACAACCCGCGGGTTGACAGGTGGAGTGCGCACGGCAGTCGCTCTGGGTGGTGCAGGCACCGGCGATCTGACTGCTCGGCGGACCGACCGAGCCGACGCCCGCCGCGGAGTCGCCACCGCCCCCGCTCGGGCAGCCGCCGAGCACGAAGACCAGGCCGAGCGCGAGCGCCGAGGCGAGAATCACGCCCCGTATCCCACCCCGACATCGTCCCGGTCCCGTCGACATTCGCCTCTCGCCCCTCTGACTACAGGCCACATCGCTTCAATGCGGGCGCCTCCCGCATCGACACATCGAGCGGTTCCGACGCCTCACCGTGGCATCGGTCGAGTCGTCGCCGCGCCCCATGACGCGGATCACGACTGGGACGCTCGTCCGTCGATGGAATTGCGGTTTGGAGCCCACGCGGGCGGCGCGATGATAGCCCGATGCGCTCGTCGCGCAGCGTCCACTCGGGGCGAAGGCCGCAGAGGAGACCTTACGCTCCGTCAGCAACCGGCCTCTCGCTGAGGGTCTGCACCGCGCAGATCAGTGCCGGCGGACGAAGGGCTCCGCGGCCACGTCGAAGCGCTCTCGGTAGCCCTTGAACGCCGCGTTCACGGCGTCCTCCTCGAGACCGAAGGCCTCGAGGCTGTAGTGGTGGGTCCCGAACTCGTCCTTCGGATGAAGGGCGAGGTACTTCTGCATGCGCGCGCGGGCCTCGTCCGAGAGGTCGAGCTCGAAGTGGCGGTAGATCTTCTCGACGCACGCGATCGGGTCGCCCACGACTTCGCCCATCGACAGATCGAGGATCCGCGCCTCGCGCTCGGGATGACGATCCCGCGCCGCCATCCCCTGGTCGAGAAGCTTCGACCAGACCGCGAGCATCTGGCGCCCGACCCGCGCCGGGTCGACGTCGTCCGACGAGACGAGTCGCATGGTGTACTCGAGGTGTGCGACCGACGGGATCACGCGGATCGGGTCGCGGTGGGTCTGGACGACCATGGCGTCGGGATAGGTCTCGAAGAGCGCGTCGATCGGCCCGAGATGACCGGGCGATTTGAGGATCCACCGCTCGCACGCGTGGCGGGACTGCATGTGCTGCAGGAAGCGCCGATGCCAGGCGTAGGTCGGGCGCATGTCCTGCTCGAGCAGCCACTCGTCGTAACGCTCGACGTCGAAGGCCATCTGGAAGCGGATGCTCATGAACTCCGAGGCCGTCGGGACGATGCACTCCTGGGGCATCAGCGCACCGACGGGGTGGATGGTCTGGAATCCCGGCGCGAGGGTCTTCACCTGGTCGAAGCGCGCCTGGGTCGTGGCGATCCGGGGATCCGTCTCGTAGGTCGCGCTCTCGGCGGGCGGACTCGGCTGGTCGATCTCCCAGGAGAGCGGCGCGCGGTTCGCCGGGTCCTCGGCGAGCAGGCCGTAGAGAAGCGTGGTCCCCGTCCGCGGGAGCCCGAGGATGAAGAGCGGCCGTCGGATCTCGACCTCCGCGATCTCGGGACGACGCTTCCGCCAGTCGGTCAGCTCGAGACGATGGGAGAGCAGCTCGAGGAGCTGACGTCGCGCGAAGAAGCGGCCGAAGAGTGTGAGCCGACCGTCCGTCTGCACCGAGTCGAGGAGCTTGCGCAGGCCGGGCTCGAACGTGTCCGGACCGAAGTCGGACAGCCCCGTGTCCTTGCGCGCGGTCTCGAGGAGCTCGTCCGGATCGAGCGAGATCGGCACGATGCCCACGCGCGCGAGACCGCGACCGATCGCGTTCATCGCGCGAATCGGAAGGGGCCGGAACGGTTTCGAGAGCAGATCTTCGTCCACGCGAGCGTCGTCCTCGGGCGCGGACGGAGAACCCGCCCGCGGTCGCGCAACACTAGACAGGGATCCCGCGACGCGCCTTCACGAAGGCGAAGGATGCCCGACTCGGGCGCAAAATCGGTCCAACGACGGCGCACGCCCGCGAGCGGCGGAGTCCGGTCGGGTCAGCGGAACGCGGCGCGCGCCTCCGCGAGCTTCTCGCGATAGGCGGCGGCGCGTTCGAGCTTCAGGTCCTCGTAGCCGCGAACCGAGTCCGGCAGCGACGCGAGCGCCACCGCGGCCTCGAGGCTCGGCGCATCGAGGCCTTCGAGGACCTCCTCGATCGCGTTTCGGTACTCCCCCGGGAGCGCCCGCTCGACGCGCCGGACTTCGGCGTAGCCGAAGACGTCGAAGGGCGTGCCGCGCAGGAACCGTCCCTTCGCGAGGAGCCGGACCAGCGGCGCGGCCCCGAAGCCGACCCGGATCTTCGTGCGGAGGCCGAGGGCGCGCAGGATCGGCGGATGGAGACGCCAGGCGATCCGGCCGTTCTCGCCCGCGACTTCACGGGCAGCGGCCAGCCCGTCCGGATTCGTCATCAGGCGCGCGACTTCGTACTCGTCCTTGTAGGCCGTCAGCTTGTAGAGCTGCTCGGCCACGACCCGGGTCAACCGACGACTCCCCGGGACCACGCGTTCCTCGCTCGCGAGGGTCGACTCGACCAGGTCGAGCCATCGTGCGGCCTCGGCCTGCCCGCCCCAGGCGACGAGCTCGCTCGCGAGCCGCCGGAGATCGGCGGCGAGGGCCTCGTCGACGTCGAGGCGCACGACCCGGGCTTCGAGGGGCGCCGGGACCGGATACGAGATCGAAGGGGCCACCGGGACCGGCGCCCGCGCGCCGGCGCGACGGGCTTCCGCGACGTCCTCGGGACACGCGACCTGCGCCCGGCCCCACCGGAACGCCGCGAGATTCGCGTCGACCGCGACGCCGTTCAGACGGATCGCTTCCTCGAGGCGTTCGGCCGCGACCGGCAGGCAGCCCGCCTGGATCGCCATGCCGACGACGAAGAGGTTGGCCGTCGTCGCGTTGCCGAAGAGATCCTCGGTGATCGCGGCGGCATCGGCCCAGAAGCTCGCGTTCGGCCGGGTCCGCGCGCCGATCCGCTCGCTCAGCGCGGCCGCCGAGGGCAGCTGGACTTCCGGGTGCGTGATCATCTCGCCGGTGGGCGTCGCCGTCGTCGAGCCGACGACCGTCGTGCGCTCGGGGTCCGTCGTGAGGAGCCCCTTGTCCGAGGCCGCGACGAGCTGATCGAAGGCGAGGAGGAGGTCGGCCTGCCCCTCGCCGAGCCGATTCGTCGACGTCGGCGCCGTGCGCGAGAGACGCAGGTCGCTCACCACCGGACCGGCCTTCTGCGAGAGGCCGATCTGGTCGAGCCCGCGCACGTGGAAGCCGTCGAGCATCGCCGCCGTCCCGACGACCTGGGCGACGGTCACGACGCCGGTCCCGCCGATGCCGGTGATCCGGACCGCGAAATCGTCCTCGGGGACGATCCGCGGAGGAGTCGGAGAGACCGGCGGCTCGGGCACGGGGTCCGGGGCGGACGACGACGCCTTCTCGCTCATGCCCGTCACGGTCATGAAGGACGGACAGTCGCCTTCGAGGCACGAGTAGTCGAGGTTGCAGGTCGTCTGGTCGATCTCGGTCTTGCGTCCGAAGGGCGTCTCCACCGGCTGGACCGAGAGGCAGTTGCTGACCTGGCCGCAATCGCCGCACCCCTCGCAGAGTCGGTGGTTGATGACGACGCGATGGGGCGGCGTCTCGACCTTGCCCCGCTTGCGCGCCCGGCGCGCCTCCGCGGCGCAGCCCTGGTCGTGGATCAGGACCGTCGTGCCGGGGACCTCTGCCAGGACCTCCTGGGCTTCGATGATCCGATCCCGCGACCAGACCGAGACACCGGCCGGAAGCGAGATGGCGTCGTAGCGAGCGAGGTCGTCGGTCGTCACGATCACGCGGGCCACGCCCTCGTTGAGCAGCCCACGCACGACCCTCGGCACCTCGAGCTGCCCCTGCGGATCCTGTCCGCCGGTCATCGCGACCGTCCCGTTGTAGAGGAGCTTGTAGGTCACGTTCACGCCGGCGGCGACGCTCGCCTGGATCGCGAGCTGACCGGAGTGGAAGAAGGTTCCGTCGCCGAGGTTCTGGATGAAGTGGTCCCGGTCGAGGAAGTCGGACATCCCGATCCACTGCACGCCTTCGTTCCCCATGCAGCCGAGCCCGCCGATGTCGCCGACCCGCTTCTCGTCCATCAGCAGGACCATCGTGTGGCAGCCGATCCCCGCCCCGACCAGCGCCCCGTCCGGGACCCGGGTGCTCCGGTTGTGCGGGCAGCCCGAACAGAAGAAGGGGGAGCGGGCCACCGGGAGGACGGTGAGCGCGTCCTGCGGCGCGGGCTTCTCCGGCACGAGCCGGTCGGCGATCCGCGCCGAGAGACGTCGGCGCAGGACCGGGATCACGCCGTCCGCATCGAGGGCGCCGTGGCCCGGGACGAGGGGCGCGCCGTCGGCGTCCTGCTTGCCGACGATGACCGGGCGATCGACCTCGGCGTAGAGCGCGTCCTTGATCAGGGACTCGAGTCCCGGGCGCTTCTCCTCGATCACGAGGACCTCGTGCAGCCCCTTCGCGAAGCCGCGGACCGTCGCCGGGTCGAAGGGCATCGGCATCCCCATCTTGAGCAGCCGGATCCCGCAGGCGGCGATGTCCTCGTCGCGGCGTAGGCCGAGCCGCGCGAGGGCCTCGCGCACTTCGCGGTAGGTGATGCCCGAGGAGACGATCCCGATCCAGGCATCGGTCGGGTCGACGGTCACGTGGTTCAACCGGTTCGCGGTCGCATACCGTCGCGCCAGCTCGTAGCGGACCTCGACGATCTCACGCTCGACCTCCACGGTTCTCGGCGTGAGGAGCGCGCCGTCGGCATGATGCTCGTAGAGCCGGCCGTCGATCCGCGGGATCACCGGCACGACGCGATCGGGACCGAGCTCGACGCTCGCGGTCGCGTCCGCCACGTCCGCCACGATCTTGAGGGCGCTCCAGAGTCCCGTCGTCCGGGAGAGCGCGATCGCGTGACGCCCGAGATCGAGGGCCTCGGCGGGATCCCCCGGATAGAGCAGCGGCACGTGCATGTCCGTCAGGACCCCGGCCGAGGACGAGGGCACGGTCGAGCTCTTGGCCGCGGGGTCGTCGCCGACGATCGCGACGGCGCCGCCGTGCATCGACGTCCCTGCGTAGACCGCGTGGCGAAGCGCATCGGCCGCGCGGTCGACGCCCGGCGCCTTGCCGTACCAGAGTCCGACGATCCCGTCGTAGCGACAGTCCGGCTGGGCGGCCGCGAGCTGGGAGCCCATGACCGCGCTCGCGCCGTACTCCTCGTTCATCGCGGGGCGACACGAAATCGGCAGCTCCGGCGCGAGGGCCGCGGCCTGCGCGGCGGCCCGGTCGTAGCCACCGAGGGGAGAGCCCGGATAGCCGGAGATCAGCGCGGCGGTATGGAGGCCCGCGGCCCGATCCACGCGCAGCTGCTCGAGGGGGAGTCGCGCGAGGGCCTGGATCCCCGTCAGGAAGACCACACCCTCGTCCGACAGGTAGCGATCGTCCAGCGAGTAGCCGGACGTACGGTCCGAGTCCTTCGACCTTCGATCGTCCATTCGCCCCCCGGCGCGCGGCGCGCCGTAGAGCATAGATCGGCACTCGGGACGCTCCAATCAAGTGCAGGCGGGATGCACCCGGGCGGCGGACCGAAAGCGGATCGAACGAATCAGACGGCGATGCCGCTCTCGCGCAGCTTGCGGTCGACGCCCTCCCAGACGGCGGTCTCGGACCCGAAGCTGATGTGAGACCCCTCGTACCAGACGATCTCGGGCTCTTCCCAGTGTCGCCAGAGATCGCGCACGTGATCCGGCGTGACGAGACGGTCGCCGGTGGCGCCGAAGAGGAAGCGGTTTTCCTTCGGCACCTGCGGCGTGAGCGACGTCGGCGTGATCACCCGGAGCAGATCCGCCGCGCGGTCGAGATCGAAGCCCAGCGACTTCGCCCAGGCGAGCTGGGCGGCGGGCGCATGTCGCCGGAGGATCCGTTCGATCGACATGAGCGGAATCCCCGGCAGCGCCGCGGAGAGCCCCGTCGCGAGGCTCGCGAAGTTCGCGGTCGTGAGGCCGCCGAGCGAGAGGCCGAACGCCCCGATCGCGGGCGCGTCCTGGGCACGTACCCAGGAGAGCAGACGGCGCATGTCCCAGAGTCCCTGGGTCTCGGCATGGATCGTGTCGAGGACGTCGACGCCGAGGAATCCCTGTCCCGAGTGCCAGTGGGTCTTGCGCGGTCCATGGAGCGGCAAGACGGGAATCAGGAGGTTCACCCCGAGCCCCGCCGCCCCCTGGCTGCCGGGCCGTCCGTAGTCCTTGAAGAAGCGCGCGAAGAGCGAGACGTCGATCCGCGCGTGCCCCATGCGGTAGCCGTTGGTCGCGATCAGCCACGGGCGCGGCGGTCCTTCGTGACGGAGGACGTAGGCCCAGGCTTCTCGGCAGGGTTCGTAGCCGAGCCAGCGCTCACGACCGGGCTCGCCTTCCGGCGGCGCGTAACCACTCTCGAAGCGAAGGATCTCGACGCGCTGCCTGGCGATCTCTTCCACCCGCACGTCCGGATCGACGAGGTCCGGAGGCGTCACGTGATAGGTCTCGGGCTTCTCGAGGAAGCCTTCCCGGGTGAAGAACGAATGGGCCCGATCGAGCTCGTCGATCACCCGGTCGAGGGTTCCGTCGGTCGGGATGGCGCCGGTCCCCGAGAGTGTCTCGAAGCCGAGGATGGCCTCGTCGACCGCGACCTTCGCCGCGGTGGAGACGCGGGTTCCCGGCTTCGGCACGCCCTCGACGTGGGGCTCGACCTGGATCGCCATTCGGCCCGCGCCCCACGCGCCGACCAGCGCCGAGAGGAAGAGCGCGGCGCCGGCGCCGAATCCGACGAAGAACGACATCGGCAGGGCGACGAGCGCGCCGGCGAGACCGGCGAAGGCGCCGAGCTGGGTGATGCGGTGATCCCCGGGCGCGAGAAGCTGCATCACGCCGGAGGCGCCCAGACCCGCGCCGATGAGGCCGATCGGGAGGGCGGCCAGCCCCGAATGCGAGGCGGCGATCGAGATCCAGACGATCCCCGCCACGAGGGTCGGGGCCGCCCAGATCGAGAAGCGCGGCTGTTCGAACAAGATGGCTCTCCGAGGATGGGTCGCTCGCGTGATTCAGTCGGCGCGTCTGCGCGCCATGGTTCGCATGATCCGTCGGAAGATCGGCCGTGTCACCTGACCGAGGAAGCGCTGGACCGGCGTCACGATCTTCGTCCGTTCCGCGGCCGCGAAAGCGTCGATACCGAGCTCGTCACGGATCGTCGCCGTTCCGACGTTGACCACGGTATCGAGGGGAATTCCGGTTCCGTCCGCGATCCGGACCATCCGCTCGAAGTTGCCGATCACCCCCGCTGCATCGACGAGCGCCGGCGCCCCCAGGACCTCGCGCACATGACCCCGCGCCTTCGCGATCGCCGCCTCGTCCTCGAGGAGCGCCGCCTCCACGAACCCGACGAGCGCGTCGGCGCCGGGGATCGCCGACTCGGAGGCGGCATCGCCGTCGGTGATCGCGCGCAGGTCGACCGCGCCGCCTTCGATCTCGATGCTCTCACGGAGCATCATCGCGTGCGAGCTCGTTCAATAGAAACACTCGTTGAGGGCGGACACGCGGCCTGCGATCAGCTCCGTCTGCGCCCGGGACAATGGCCCCCTCCCCCGCGAGAAGTCCATCATCTCTCCGCCCGCCATCGGCAGGTAGTGCGCCTGGGACAGATCCTTCAGCCAACGGACGCCGTCGGGCACGAGGCTCAGCGCCTTGATCACGTTCGGGACCATCGGCGCTGCCGGGAAGAGATCGTCGTTCTCCGCCTCGAGCTTCGCCGGCACGATCAGCGGCACCCAGGCGGTCCTGGTCTCGGTCACCGCCGGCCGCTTCCGGCTCGGCGCTCCCGTCTCGCTCGCCGGGAACGGCGTCGGCAAGGGCTCGGGGGCGAGCCCCATGGCGCGGTGAAACGCGTCGATGCTGCGGATGGCGACGACGATGCTCAGGAGCTCCACATAGTGGGTATCGGGTACGCCCTTCTGCGCCAGACCCTCGATCCAGCTGCCGCTGAGCCGCGTCGCGTCGGTGACCAGGCGATGGACCGCGTCGACGGCAGCCCTGGGAAGCACGTCTGCCGTGACGTGGGCGTGCTCCCCCTCGACGGAGAAGGGCGAGAGCGCCTCGCGCCGCTCCCGACAGAACGGGCAATAGACCGCCGCGCGCGTCTCGGCGGCGATCGCGACGCGCTCCTCGGCGGTCCACCAGGTTCCGGGGCGGGCGAGTCGCGCCCAGGCGCGTCGATGCGCGGCCGGAATGTCCTCGCGGATCGCATCCGAGAGCGCACCCGACGAGAACGCACCGGCGTAGTCGAAGGCCCCTTCGAAGGCCGCGGCGAAGCCCGGCACGAAGGCTTCGTCCCGCGCGGAGGTCGCGTCGGCAGCGATGGGTCGCGTGGAAGCGGCGGCCATGGTCGATCCTCACGCTCGGGCTTCTCCACAAGACTCCCTCGTGGAGGGGCGGGCGTCAACGGATCGCGATCCGACCCGGCACCGTTTCGTCCGCCGACAAAACCCGTGCAAGGCCATGCCCTCACTCGCCTTTCCCGCGCCTCGCCGGGCTTCTGTCGGGCTTTTGTCGGGCCTCGGACACGACTCCGGGGCGCACGGGGAAGCGATGCAGGACTGCTAGGCTGCGCGCCATGCTCCCCTTCCTGGACGACGACGACGTGCGCGCGTGGGTGCGCTCCCGCGTCGGCACGTTCTTCCTGGTCGCTCTCTTCGGCGTCGCCCTCGCCGGTCCGGCCGCCGGTCAGAATCCGCTCCTCGGGGCGCTCGATGCATCCGAAGAAGGGCCGGCGGCGGCAGAGCCGGATCGACCGAGCGACGCCGATCCCCTGAGCGCGATCGAGATTGCGCTGACCGAGGCCCGTAGTCGCCTCGCCGCGCTCACCAGCGCCCAGGCCTCGGAGGACGAGGAAGACGGCGAACCGCTGCCGCCCTCCGCCTCGATCGAGCTCGCGAACCGCCTCGTCCGGGTTCTCGAGCAGCGACGCGAGGCCCAGCTCAAGATCGATGCCCTCGAGGTCGGTCGGAGCATGATCGAGTCCGGACTCGCACGAGACCCGTCGGAGATCGTCGCCGATCCTCCGCCCTTCCCGGTCCCGACCCTCGATGGCGTGCTCCAGGCCTGGCGGGACGCCGCGCGCGAGGAGGAGAAGACGAGGTCCATTCTCGAGGATCGGCGCGCGAACCTCGACCTCGCCCGCAAAGCCCGCGACGACCTCGCCAGAGAGCGACGGCGCGTGAAAGACGTGCTCGAACGCGAGAAGCAGGAGGTCGAGCGGATCCGGCTGCGGACCGAGCTCCGCGTGCTCGAGGACCAGCTGCGGATCGCCAACGAGCAGGTCCTGCTCGCGGAGCAGCGCGTCGCGAGCGTCACGATCGAGCACGACATCCACGTCTCGATGACCCGCCAGACCCGCGCGGCGCTCACCTGGGTCGAGACCCAGCTCCAGCCCCGCGAGTCGGATCTCACCGATGCCATCGCCCGCCTCGACCGGGAGCGCCTCGACCTCGACCGCGAGCTCGACCTGAAACGCTCGCGTCTCGTCGCCGCGGAGGGCACGCTCCGCACGACCGAAGAGCGGCGCGGACGTGTCGACGCCGGGAGGTCCCCCGACTTCGCGCTCGAGCTCGCGACCCGACGCGCCCAGCTCTCCCATCGCCAGGAGATGGTCTCCCTCCTCTCGGAGCGGATCGAGCGCCTGGCGCGGATGCGCACGACCTGGCAGCACCGCTACGCGGTGCTCGGCCCGGACTTCGACCTCGAGGCCGCCCCGGGCTGGCGCGCAGCCGCCAACCTCCAGCTGGAACGGCTCCAGAACCTCCAACGCATTCACGAGACCGAACGCGCCGAGGCCCAGCTCGCCCAGGCCGACCTGCTCCGGCGCTCGACGGAGGTCGGGAGCGAGTCCCCCTCGGCCCAGCGCTTCCTCGAGCTCGAGTTCGAGGACCTGGACGAACTCGTCGCGCTCTACGACGCGGACCTGCTCTCGTTCGACGCGGCGATCGCCCTCGAGGAGCGACTCGTCGAGGAGCTGACGTCCCGGATGAAGCGACGCAGCCTGAGCGAGCGGGCCCGCTCCGCCTGGGCCACGATCACGTCCTTCTGGACGCGGGAACTCACGACCTCCCAGGACAGCCCGATCACCCCGGGCAAGATCGCGATCGCCCTCGCCGTCTTCGTCTTCGGCCTCTACGTCGCTCGCCTGGTCCGCTCCCAGCTCCGCCAGCGCTTCTTCCCCCAGTTCGGCTTCGACGCCGGCGCCTCGAGCGCCTTCGCCTCCCTGACCTTCTACGCGCTCATGGCGGTCGCGTTCCTGCTGGCGCTCCAGGCCGTCAACATCCCCCTGACCGCCTTCGCCGTCGCCGGTGGCGCGCTCGCCATCGGGATCGGCTTCGGCTCCCAGACCGTCATCTCGAACTTCATCAGCGGGCTGCTCCTGCTGGCGGAGCGACCGATCCGGACCGGCGATCTCGTCGAGGTCGGCGGCGTCGTCGGCACCGTCGACACGATCGGCCTGCGCAGCACGCGAATCCAGACCCCGGACAACTTCCACATCATCGTGCCCAACGCGGCCTTCCTCGAGAGCAACGTCGTCAACTGGACCCACGAGGATCCGCTTCTTCGCCTGCGCGTGAGCGTCGGCGTCGCCTATGGCTCCCCCGCTCGAGAGGTGGAGGCGCTGCTCCTCCGGGCGGCGAGCGAGCACCCTCGGTGCCTCCGTCGGCCGAGCGAGCCGAGCGTGATCTTCCAGGACTTCGGGGACAGCGCGCTGCTCTTCGAGGTCCGCTTCTGGGTCCGCTACACCGAACAGACCGACCGCGCCGCGATCCGCAGCGACATCCGCTACCGGATCGACGAGCTCTTCGCGGAGCACGGGATCGTCATCGCATTCCCGCAGATGGACGTCCATCTCGACGTCGCCGGGAAGGAGTCGTCCTGAGGGCCCGCCGAAGCGCCGCCGTCCCTACTTGATGTTCGTCGGTCGCCACTCTCGCTCGTCGCGGAGCCTTCGGATGGCGTGTTCGATGCCGTCGTCTCGACGCTCCTTCGTCCGTCTCTTCCGATCCTCGTAGCCGGCGTAGTTCGGCGGGATGGCGAAGAGATAGGCCGCCTGCGGCCCGCGCTGGACTTCGCCGTAGTCGATCCGGACCGTACTCGCGCCGTCCCGACGCTCGACCTCTCCCTCGAAGCGGATCGGAACGCCGTCCATCGAGATCCAGGCGACGCCCCGGACCCGATCCCCTTCCACCTCGAATCGACGCGCCGGCGTGCCGGCGATCTCGTCCACGCCCGCTTCGCGGAACCGGCCCTCCATGCGCGGACCGAAGGGATCGGGTGTCAGGAACGCGTCGACGTCCGTATTGCGCAGCCAGAGCTCCTCGAAGGCCTCCGCTGCGGGATCGAGGATCCAGGTGACGGCGAGATCGGGTCGGTCGATGACGACCAGGTCGTGCCCTTCGATCGTCGCCTGGCGGCGTCGCAGCCCGCGGGCGTAGAACTCGGTCAGCTGCTCGACGGGGCGGCGCTCCCCGTCCGGATCGACGACCTCGACCCGGACGTCCGCCTGATAGGACACGCCGGGCGGGGGCGGACCGAGGCGGACGCACGCGCAGAGCGTGATCGCGAGGGCCGGAAGCAGCAGGCGGACTCGCCGCCATCGGATCGGTGCGCTCTTCGCCATGCTGGGACCCTCCGGCACGAACCGAGAAGGTACCGCAGGACGAGCGTTGCGATCGCCACCCCCCGGAGACGCGTCGGGGGCCTAGAGCCGCCCCGAGCCCGGGGCCATGACCGGACGGACGGTCGCCGGCCGCGCGCCGACGAGTCCCTTCACGCCGTCCTCGAGGCCGTTCACCGAGAGGTGGTACATCGGGAACATCCCGGAGATCTGGCGGCACGTCGACGACATCGCCCACTCGACGGGGCGATCCGGATTCAGCCAGACGCTCCGGTCGAAGTGGCGCTGGAGCCGGTCGAGCCAGGCAGCGCCGCTCGTCTCGGTCTCGTTCCGGAAGTTGATGTTGCCTCGCGCGGAGTTCAGCTCCGACGGGTGCATCGCCGCGTCGCCCACGATCATCAGCTTCCATCGCTCGCCGTAGGTCCGGAGCAGGTCCGCGGTCATCATCGACTCGCTCCGCAGCAGGCGCGCCGTCGTGTAGACCCGCTCGTACACGCAGTTGTGGAAGTAGTAGGCCTGGAAGTCCCGCAGGCCGCGCTCTTCGTGAAGGGCCGTGAGCAGACGGCTGACCGGCTCGTAGTACGGGTCCATCGTTCCGCCGACGTCCATGAGCAGGAGCAGCCGGACGTCGTTCTTGCGCTTCGGCCGAAAGACGAGCTCGATCTCGCCCGCGTCCTTGCAGGTCTTGTCGATCGTCCCATCGATGTCGAGTTCTTCGGGGCCATCGGTCCGCGTGAGCTGTCGCAGCCGCCGCAGCGCGAGCTTCACGTTCCGCGTGTCCAGCGCGACGTCGGTCCGGTAGTCGGTGAACTGGCGATCTTCATAGACCTTCATCGCGGAGCGCTTGCCGGGCGCGCCGCCGACGCGAATCCCCGTCGGGTGGGTTCCGCCGTGACCGTAGGGGGACTTGCCGCCGGTCCCCACCCACTTGGAGCCGCCGTCGTGGCGCTCCTGCTGCTCGGCCATCGTCTCCTGGAACTTCTTCATGAGCTCCTCGATGTCGAGGTGCTCGAGGGCCGCCAACTCCTCCGGTGTCAGCTCGTCCGCCGGCTTCGGGTTCGCGAGCCACTCGAGGAGCTCGGGGGAGAGCTCGATCGCCCCTTCGATCCCCCGGAAGTAGTCGGCGAAGACCAGGTCGAACGTGTCGAAGTCGCTCTCGCTCTTCACGAGGCAGGCGCGGGCCACGTGGTAGAAGCCCTCGACGGTCGAGCCGTGGAGCCCCTTCTCGAGGCACGTGAGGAGCATGCGCCACTCCTGCAGCGTGCTCTTCAGTCCCGCGGCGCGGAGCGCGTAGAAGAAATCGAGAAAGACCATCGGCGAGCCTCGTTGATCGGCGGACCTCGTGGAAAGTGCGGCCTCGCGGAGCCGGTCCCGGCCTAACGCCGGCCCGGGCCCTTCAGCTCGTCCAGCGACGTCGGGAGCTTGCCGTCCCGATCGAGGTACTGGGAGATCACCTTCGTGTCCTGCTCGTTCTTGAGGAGCGCGCCCATGAAGGGGAGCTCCGCCTCGAGCTGGGCGGGGTTCACACCCGCGCGGAGGAGTGCGGTGATCCAATCGATCAGCTCCGAGGTCGAGGGCTTCTTGCGAAGCTCCTTCTGTTCGCGGAGCCAGTAGAACTTGACGAGCACCTGCTCGAGGAGCGCCTTCTCGACCTGCGGATGATGGACGTCGACGATCTCGCGCATCTGTTCGACGTCCGGGAACTCGATGAAGTGGAAGACGCAGCGGCGCAGGAACGCGTCGGGCAGCTCCTTCTCGTTGTTCGAGGTGATGATCACCATCGGCCGCTGCTTCGCCACGACCTCGTCCCCGGTCTCCATGACCGTGAACTGCATCTCGTCGAGCTCGCGCAGGATGTCGTTCGGGAACTCGAGATCCGCCTTGTCGATCTCGTCGATCAGCAGGACCTGCCGCTGGTCCGCAGAGAAGACGCGACCGAGGGGCCCCTTGCGGATGTAGCTGCGGATGTCGCCGACGTCGCCATCGCCGAAGCGCGCATCGTTCAGGCGCTGGACCGTGTCGTAGACGTAGAGGCCGTCTTCGGCCTTCGACGTCGACTTGATGTGCCAGCTGTCCATCTCCATGCCCAGGCCCTGGGCGACGTGATGGGCCAGGAGGGTCTTGCCCGTGCCGGGCTCCCCCTTCACGAGCAGCGGCCGCTCGAGAGCGAGCGAACAGTTGACGGCATCGATCAGCGAACGAGAGGCGATGTACCCGCTCGTTCCCTCGAAGCGTTCGAAACGCTCCACGGCGGCAGCATTGGACATGGGGGGCTTCTTCTTTCTTGGATGGGATCCCGGAACCTGGGGCCCGAGGCGATCCGCCCGACGCGGACGCGAACAGAGCCCACGCCCCGAGCCGGTCCGCCCAGCGCAGCGGCAAAATCCGCCCAGCGCAGCGGCAAAAAGTGCTAGGGGCGCTCGTGGATCAGGAGCTTCTTCTCTTCGCCGAAGAGCACGGCGATCTTCCCGCGACCGGTGACGCCCTGCACGACGCCCTCGCCGAGGGTCTTGTGCGCGATGCGATCTCCGGGCTGGAAGCTCTCGCGAATGTTGTAGGTCCGGACCGGGCGCGACAGGTCGGCCTCGACGATCTCGTCCGCCGGATCCGTCTTCTTGGGCTTCGGCTTCGGCTTGAGCTTGCCCGCGCCGGTCTCCCACGCCTTGTCGAGGGTCACCGCCCCGGACAGGACCGCACCCTCGTCGTCGTAGGTCCACCCGACCCCGTCCGTCGTGTCGGTGGAGAGCGCCACGAAGAAGACCTCGCTTCCGATCGATTCGCCGATCTCGCGGGCGAGGCGCTCGAGCTCGCGGATCCAGCCGGCGCCCTTCTGCGCCTCGCGCTTCCGGCAGAGCTTCCAGTACTGCGGGCTCGCCGCGAGGATCACCGCGGGCGCTTCCTCGCCGAGCGTCTTCCCGGTCGCCTCGGCGATCTCCGCCTTGAGCGCTTCACGATTGCCGTCGACGGCCGCCGCGTGCGTGAGTCCCTGCAGGAAGAGACGAAGCGGGGTGTCGCCGGCGCCACTTCGGGTGGCTTCGGGCTCGAGGAACTTCAGGACCGCGACCGCCGGCCGGTCGTCCCCGATGACGGCGAGGAGCGGGATTTCGTCGACGCCCGCGTTCGGATCCGCGTCGCCCTTCTCCTTGTCGGCCGCAGCGGTCTTGATCGGAACGCTGTGGTCCACGATCGTGAGCGTCTCGCCGGACGGAAGCTCGAGCGTGGGCGGGCTCTCGCCCTGCGCCGCGCGCGCGATCGCCTCGGCGAGGTGCTTCTCGTCCTTGTTGTTCTGGCGCTGCTTGGCCTTTCGGCCGACGCGGACGCCGAGATACTTCAGGTCCTCGGCCGAGCGCTTCGGGACGTTCGCGGTCTCGGTTTGGTAATCGGCCTCGAGGGACGCGCCGGTCAGCTTCTCGGCGGCGGCACGGAAGCCCTTCGCTTGCTTGACGTCGCGGTCGTTCGCGAGGGCGATGAGCGGATGCAGACTCAATTCGGTTCTCCCGGGGAAGCGCGCAGGGGCCGGCAGGCGCGCGGGATGCGGGCAGGCGCTGGGATCGAGCGGTGTTGGTCGAAAATCGGGCGCAGCCGGTGCCCCAATGGATTCGAGGCCCCATCGTGGTCCGAGGGGCCTCGAGAAGACGTTAACACCGCTCGTCGGAGATTTCCGGGCCTGACCGGGGGGATTCAGCCTCGTCGGCTGCACGCGCGGTTCGACGCGCTCGCCGGGATCAGCGCTTCCGCTGCTCCGCGCGGAGCCGGAGCTGCCCCGCGTCGAGCTCGAGGACGAGCTCGTAGGGATCCCGAGCGGCTCGGAAGACCGTCGCGTCGAGGGCGGCCTGGTGCTCGATCGCGCTCTGCGGTTCGCTCGGCCCCTCGCACCACGCGTTGGTCTCGTCGTGCGACCCATCCGGGTTCAGCGAAGTCGTCCCTCTACTTCTACTCATCGATCTTCGTTCCACGTTCTTCAGCGCGGGTCGTGCCCGCTTCCGCGTTCGGGTCCTGCCCGCTTCCGCCTCGTCCGGGTGGCCGTCGACCGCCCGGCAAAGAGGCGGCAACCGATTGGACTTATCGCGACGCAACCCCCGGCCCTTTACGGCTTTTCCCGTTTCGACGGACCCGAATCGCGGATCCCTGGCACTCTCTCCAGACACCCCGGAATCGCTTCGTTCTGGTTGGAAGGCGACGTTTCGACATGCAATGGCCCATCACACTCTGGAGGACGATCGCGACCCTCGCGCTCGCGACCGCACCGCTCGCGCTGGCGTCCTGTGACGCCGGCGCCCCTTCCGGGGAACCCGAACCGACGCGCACGCAGGCCGCCACCACGGAAGACCGGGCGGCGACGCGCGCCGCCGGGCCGGCGGAGCTGGAGTCGATCCAGCGCCGCGCCGACGCCGCCTTCGCGGCCCTCGACGAGCCGAACACCCGGAGCGAGAGCCGGATCGGGCCGCAACCCTGGCCCGCCGACCTGCCCGCGCGGTGGCCGCGCCTCGAAGGCGGGCGGGTCCTCGCGGATACCCGTCGCAACGGAGACCGACTGCTGCTGGTCGATCTGCCCGGAGAACCGGACGCCGCACGCGAACGCTACGGCGCGGCGCTCCGCGCCGAGGGCTTCGAAGTCGTCCCGGGCGCGGACCGCGGGGCGGGTTCTCTCCGGGCGACCGGGCCGACGGCCGCCGCGGATCTGACTTTCTACCCGCGCGAGACGGTCACTCGCGTCGAAATTCTCTTCCGCGATCCGCCGACGGGCTAGCGGACGTCTCGACAGAACCCCTAAGCCGGACGAGACTCGCCCCGTGCCGACCGACCTGCCTCGCCCGCAGCGGCCCCGCCTCGTGCTCGCCGCCCTCTTCGCCGCCACGTTCCTCCAGGCGGGCTGCGGCGTGTTGCTCCTCGCCGGCGGCGCCGGCACGAGCGCGATCGCGTTCGCGACGGGCGAGCTGCGGGTGACGGAGGGCGTGCCGATGGCGACACTCCACGAGGCGGTGAAGTCGGCGGTCGAAACCCTTCGCTACGTCGACGTCGAGGCGGTCCTCGAAGACACCGGCGATCGGATCCGCTGGCGCGCGACGACGGCGGGCGGAGACCCGGTCGACATCCGTCTGATCGCGAAGGGTGACGAGCAGACCGATCTCCGGATCCGGATCGGCGTCTTCGGCAACGAGGCCCGCTCGCGCCTCGTCCTCGAACAGATCCGGCAGGCTCTTTGAACGGAATCGCGCCGCGGCGGGACGCGCACGGGGAGTAGTCGGCGTTGGAGGTCTCGCACGGGCTGATCGAAGCCGTCGTCCTGCTCGCGCTGGCCTCCGCGGGCCTCGCCGCGACGGAGCGACTGCGCCTGCCCTCGGTCGTCGGGTTCCTGGTGGTCGGCGCGATCGCGGGCCCCGGCGCGCTCGGGCTCGTTTCGGATCCCGACGCGGTACGCGAGCTGGCGGAGCTCGGGGTCGTCTTCCTGCTCTTCGAGATCGGGCTCGAGCTGCCCCTCGAACGCGTGCGCACGCTCTGGCGGCCTGCGCTCGTGGGCGGCGGCTTCCAGGTCGCGGTCACCCTCGCCGTCGTCGCGGCGGCCGCCGCCGCGGCGGGACTCACGTGGCCCGCGGCCTTCGTCGTCGGCGCGGGGGTCTCGATGTCGTCGACTGCGATCGTCCTGCGGCTGCTGACCGACGAGGGGCAGATCGACGCCCCGAGCGGTCAGCTCTCGGTCGCCGTCCTGCTCATGCAGGACCTCGCGATCGTGCCCTTCCTGCTGATCGTGCCGCTCCTCGCCGGGGACGTCGGGGGAACCGGCGCCCTCGCCTTCGCGGTCGGCAAGATGGTCGTCGCGCTGGCCCTGGTCGGCTTCGGCGTCTGGTTCCTCGTCCCGCGCCTGCTCGACCGCGTCGCCCAGGATCGCGGCGGCGAGCTCTTCAGTCTCTTCGCGCTGCTGATCGTGCTGGGCTCGGCGCTCGCCGCCGAAGCCCTCGGCCTGACCCTCGCCGTCGGCGCCTTCCTCGCCGGCGTCGCCGCGAGCGGTTCCCCCTACGCCCACCAGCTCTTCAGCGAAGTCGTCCCCCTCCGCGGCGTCCTGCTCGGCATCTTCTTCACCGCCGTCGGCATGTTCTTCTCCCCGGCCCAGGTCGCCGAGGCGCCGGGCACCCTCGTGCTCGACGTCCTCGCGATCCTCATCGGCAAGAGCCTGATCGTGGTCTTCGCCGGCACGGTCCTGCTTCGCCGCTCCTTGCGCGTGAGCCTCGAAGCGGGTCTCTCCCTCGCACAGATGGGCGAGTTCGCCTTCGTCCTGCTCGGCGTCGCCAGCGCCGTCGGCGTGATCGAGCCCGTCCTCCAGGCCCGGGTCGTCGCCGCGTCGATCGTGAGCCTCGTCCTCTCCCCCTTCCTGATCGGAAGCGCACCGGCGATCGCCGGCGCGATCGCCGAACGCCTGGGGCACCCCGGACAACGGTTCGCCGAGGACGCGGCGCTGCCGGCCGCCGACGCGGGGGAACGGGTCGTGGTGATCGGCTACGGGCCGGCGGGACAGACGCTGATCCGACTCCTGCGCTCCCTCGACGTGCCCTTCATCGCCGTCGACACGAACCCGAGCGCGGCGCTCGAGGCGCGCGAGACCGGGGAGCCCGTGATCTACGGCGATGCGACGCGGCCGCAGGTCCTGCGTCATCTCGCGGTCTGGGACGCACGGCTCGTCGCCGTCGCGATCTCGGATCCCCTCGCGACCCGGCGGATCGTCTCACGGATCCGCGCCATGGCCCCGGACACGCCGATCCTCGCGCGCACGCGCTACGTGCGCGAGGTCGACCGCCTGTCGATGGCCGGCGCCGACGTCGTCGTCGCCGAGGAGTTCGAGGGCTCGATCGAGCTGGTCGCCCGGGCCCTCGAGAACTTCGAGGTCCCGGGCGGCGCGATCGCGCGCTTCACCGAGGCGCTGCGCGAAGAGGGCTACGGCGCGATCCGGGCGCCGGCGGCGCTGCCCATCGATCCCTGGCTGATGGAGCTCCTCGAACACACCGACACCGAGTGGGTCGAGGTCCCGCTGGACCTGACGACCCGGCCGACCCTCGGCTCCCTCGACCTGCGCGCGAGGACGGGTGGTTTCGTCCTCGTCGTCGAGCGGGGCGACGACAGCCACGCGAATCCGAGCCCGGACTTCGCCCTGGAGCCGGGCGATCGGCTGCTGGTCCTGGGCGGCGCCGAGGAGCTCCTCCGCGTGCGCGCGCTGCTCGCCGACGCCGAGGGCTGAGCGGACGCGAGACTCCGGGATTCCCCGGAGCCGACGTGACCGGAGTCACGCCGATCCCGACTCGACCGTTGCTTTTTCACCCCTCCCCGTTCGCGCCCGTCGAGAAGCTTCGTGCGACGGCTCGAACGGCCCGGTCGGGCGAAGAAGTTTCACTACAGCGGGCCCTTAGGCGCGCCGATCCGACCCGAAAGCGACCAGATCGGGGAGAACTGTGTGCGCAGCGTGCCGGAAGCCGAGATTCCGGGCGCCGCCGTCGTCTCCCCGTCTCGTTGGCGCTCTTCGCGCCGCCCATCGGAGACGAACCCTATGTCGATCCACTTTCCCCGTGTGTTTCCCCGACCCGACCAGCTGCGTTCCGCACTGATCTGGGCTTCGGTGCTCGCACTCAGCGCCTCGACCGCCTGTCTCGACTCGAACATGGACGGCGGCGGCGCTGGCGGCGGAGGCGGCGGCGGGGGCAGCAGCGTGTCGAGCGTGTTCTCCGACCCGGCCCCCACGCCGAACCCGGGCGCCGCGGGTGCGATCGGTGCGGCGACCAGCTGCGTCACGGACACCGTCGCGGGTGTGGCCGAGACGGGACGGATCGGTCTCCCCTTCGACTCCGGCGACGTGATCGCGCTCTGCGACGGATGGGTCCTGATCGCCGACAAGACCAACGAACGGCTCGAGCTGCGCAACATCTTCACGGGCGAGTGGGACACGCGCTGGGACCTGCCCGGCGCGCCGGACGACCTCGAGCTCGATGCGACCGAGGACTATGTCTACGCAACCCTGCCCGACCAGAGCCTGATCGCGGCCGTCGACCTCGACGCCGGAACGGTCTATGTCGCGGCCACGAACAGCGCGCCGACCTCGATCACCCAGAGTGCCAACCATCTCCTGGTCTCGGCCAATGCCGGCGCCGAGCTCCGCGCCTACAGCAAGCCCCAGCCGACCTTCGTCGGCCTCGACGCGACGCTGGCGGGCACCGAGATCATCTACAACGAGACCACCGACCAGCTGATCGGAATCGACGACAGCAACATCACGCTCTTCGACTACGCCGAGGGCGGGGTCGTCCTGACCGCGACCGGCGACGAGGACCCGTCGACCGGCACGGTCCTCGACCTCGACCTGTCCCCGGACGACAGCCGGATCGCCTTCGTGAACGAGTCGGGCAACGCCAGCTTCGCCGGCAGCAACGTCATCAACGACATGTCGACGGCGGACGTCGACACGGTCATGGGCGCCTGGAAGGTCGAGGTCGCTCCCACGGCGGCGGCCTTCAACCCGATCGGCGGTGAGGACTTCCTCCTCGCGACGAGCGCCTCGTCCTACGTCGTCTTCGACTTCGCCAGGCACGCCGAGATCACGCGAACGACCCCGACGAGCAGCTGCGGCGGCAGCTTCGACGAGGCCGAGTTCTCCGCCGGCGGCGAGATCGCCATCGCCAAGATGAGCTGCTCCGGGACCGGCACCGAGCTCCACTGGTACGCGCCCGCCGCGGGCTTCGGCGACTCCAACAGCACGATCGGCGTCCCGGCCGGCATCCTTGCGACGACGATCGGAGATCCCTTCTGCTCGACGGACACACCCCCCGGCCCGACCCGGGGCTCGCTCGCGGTCCCGCGCGGCGAGGACTTCGAGCCCTTCTGCGACGGCTGGGCGTTCGTGACCGAGCGCGGCACCAACCGCGTCGTCCTGAAGGACATCGTGAGCGGTACGACCGCCGCGGAGTGGGACCTCCGGGACGTCCCGGTCGAGATGGTCGTCGACGAGGCGACCCAGTTCCTCTACGTCGCGATGGGCGCCGGCGGTGGCCTCGCCCGCATCGACCTCGCCGGCGCGGGCGCGGGGACGCTCGTCCAGCAGGAGGCCCCGGCCTTCCCGCAGTCGCTCACTCTCGGCAACGGCGGCGACGTCTGGACGACCGGGTTCTACGAGCCGGGCGAGATCGGCATCAACGTGACGAACGGACCGGGCATGGTCGACGGCGGTGCCTTCGGCGCGAGCCCGTCCTTCACGACGGATCCGCACACCTTCACGAGCGGCACCACCCAGATCGCTTTCGACCGCACCAACAACGTGATGTTCGTCAGCGGAACGAGCGGACTCGCGAGCTTCACGGAAGGTGCGGGCACCTTCGACCAGCAGGACGTCGACCTCGAGGTCTTCGACGACCTCGCCTCAGAGATCATCCTGGCTTCGCCGGATGACGTCTCGATCGCGATCGTCGACCAGAACGCCGACCTGATCTTCGACCTCGAGACCGGCGACACCCAGGACCTGACCGACACGTTCTGGATCGTCGACTCGCTGCTCGACATGACGGGACTCGCCTTCACCGGCGGAACGGGGAACCGCCTCGGCGTGGCGACGACGCAGGAGCTAATCGTCTTCGACGCGAACGGAGCCCACGACGAGATCGTGACGGTCCAGCCGACGTCCTGTGACGTCGACTCGGAGGCTCGCCCGGGCATTTCCCGCGGCGACGGGATCGGCTTCTACAAGACCGACTGTGGCGACCCGAACTCGCTGACCGAGACCATCTACTGGTGGCAGCTCTAGGGACGCCTCGGCGATCCACCACCGAACGAGGAGACGGCTGGTCCGGCCTCCTGGAACGTCCGCGGCCCCTGCCGCGGGCGTTTTCGCTTGGGCTGCTAGGATCCGGGCACCCCGTGGTCGCCAGGCGCGCACCCCCCATCGCGCCGGCTCGACAGGTCCCCCCGCATGCCTCAGCCGTCTCCTGAATCGTTCCTCGCGAAGGTCCGTCCGTCGGACACGTTCGCCCGTCGCCATCTCGGTCCCCGAACGAGCGACCTGCCGGAGATGCTCGCGCGCGTCGGTGTCGACCGGCTCCAGGACCTCGCCGACGCGACGATTCCGGCGTCGATCCGTTCGAAGGAAGCGCTCGTCCTCGACGGACTGCCCGAAGCGCCCCTCGGCGAAGCCGAGCTGCTGGCCGCGCTGCGCGAGATCGCCAACGAGAATCGCGTCCATCGCAGCTATCTCGGCCAGGGCTACCACGACACGATCGTGCCCGGGGTGATCGCGCGGAACGTGCTCGAGAATCCGGGGTGGTACACCCAGTACACGCCCTACCAGGCGGAGATCTCGCAGGGAAGGCTCGAGGCGCTCCTCAATTTCCAGACGATGGTCTCGGATCTGACGGGACTCGATCTCGCGAATGCCTCGCTCCTCGACGAGGCGACTGCGGCGGCGGAAGCGCTCGGTCTCTGTCGCGCCGTCGCGAAGGGAGACCGGAAGAACGCGATCTTCGCCGCCGACGACTGCCACCCGCAGACCCTCGGCGTGCTCCGGACCCGCGCCGAGGGCCTCGGCATGACGCTCCACGTCGGCGACCCGGAGACGGCGGACTTCGACGCGCTCGGGGTCGGCGGCGTGATCCTCCAGTATCCCGCCACCGACGGCCGGGTCCGCGACCCGCGCGGAATCATCGAGCGCGCCCACGATGCCGGCGCCCTCGCCTGCGTCGCGGCGGACCTGCTGGCGATGACGCTGCTCACGCCGCCCGGCGATCTCGGTGCGGACGTGGCCTTCGGCACGACCCAGCGCTTCGGCGTCCCGATGGGCTTCGGGGGTCCCCATGCTGCCTATTTCGCGACGCGCGACAAGCACGCACGCCGGATCCCCGGTCGACTCGTGGGGCTTTCGCGTGACCGCGACGGTCGCCTCGCCTACCGCCTCGCCATCCAGACCCGCGAGCAGCACATCCGCCGCGAGAAGGCGACGAGCAACATCTGCACCGCGCAGGTCCTGCTCGCGATCCTCGCGTCGATGTACGCGGTCTACCACGGACCGGAAGGCCTCACCCGGACGGCGAAGCGCGTCCGCGCCCTGACCGGCGCGCTCAAGCGTGGTCTCGTCCGACTCGGACAGGAGGTCGAGGACTTCGACTATTTCGACACGCTGCGGGTCCGGCCCGTCGGCCTCTCCGCGCAGGACGTGCTCTCCGCGGGCTGGGAGCGCGAGCTGAACCTGCGCGCCTTCTATCGTCAGGGCGCGGAAGGTGTGGAGCCCGATGGTTCGCTCGGCATCTCCCTCGACGAGACGACGACCCCGGACGACGTGCTCGACATCCTGTCGTGCTTCGCGGGCGAGGCGGATCTCGATTTCGACTTTGACGCCCTCACGCCGACCGACGAGAACGAGGACGCCCTTCCCGAGTCCCTGGTCCGCACGAGCCCGTTCCTCACCCACGAGGTCTTCCACCGGCACCACTCCGAGACGGAGATGCTGCGATACATCCATCGCCTCGAGGCGAAGGACCTGTCCCTCACGACGTCGATGATCCCGCTCGGGTCGTGCACGATGAAGCTGAACGCGACCGTCGAGATGATCCCGGTCACGTGGCCCGAGTTCGGCCAGCTCCACCCCTACGCGCCGGCGGACCAGGCGGCGGGCTACTCGATGCTCTTCGAGCAGCTCGAGACCTGGCTCGGCCAGATCACCGGACTCCCCGCCGTCTCCCTGCAGCCCAACGCCGGATCCCAGGGCGAGTACGCAGGCCTGCTCGCGATTCGGCGCTACCACCAATCCCGAAGACAGGCCCGCGTCGAGGCCGAGCGCGACGTGTGCCTGATTCCGGTATCCGCCCACGGCACGAACGCGTCGAGCGCGGTCATCGCCGGCTTCCGCTGCGTCGCCGTCAAGTGCGACGAGCGCGGGAACATCGACGTCGCCGACCTGCGCGAACGGATCGACGAGTACCGCGACCAGCTCGGTGCGCTCATGATCACCTACCCGTCCACCCACGGCGTCTTCGAGGAAGCGGTGGTCGAGATCTGCGGCGCGATCCACGAGGCGGGCGGTCAGGTCTACATGGACGGCGCGAACATGAACGCGCAGGTCGGCCTGACCTCGCCCGCCGAGATCGGCGCCGACGTCTGCCACCTGAACCTGCACAAGACGTTCTCGATTCCGCACGGCGGCGGCGGTCCCGGCATGGGGCCGATCTGCGCGGCCGAACACCTGCGCGACTTCATCCCGGGCCACCCGGTCTTCGGAGAAGGCGCGGTCTCCGCGGCGCCCTTCGGCTCGCCCTCGATCCTGCCCATCTCGTGGGCCTACATCGCGCTGATGGGCGCCGAGGGGCTGACCCGCGCGACCCAGATCGCGATCCTCAACGCCAACTACATGGCTCGCAAGCTCGCGGACCATTTCGAAGTCCTCTACACCGGACCCGGCGGTCGCGTCGCCCACGAGTTCATCATCGACTGCCGCCCCTTCGAACGAACGGCGAACGTGACCGTCGAGGACATCGCCAAGCGCCTGATCGACTACGGATTCCACGCGCCGACGATGTCCTTCCCGGTCGCCGGAACGCTGATGATCGAGCCGACCGAGAGCGAGTCCAGGGAAGAGCTCGACCGACTCTGCGAGGCCCTGATCGGGATCCGGCAGGAGATCGTCGCGATCGAGCGGGGTGACGTGGCCGACGGGGAATCGCCCCTCAAGCACGCCCCGCATCCGGCGGAAGTCGTCTGCGGCGACGACTGGCCCTTCGCCTACACCCGCGCCGAGGCCGCCTACCCGGCGCCCTGGACCCGGGAGCACAAGTTCTGGCCGCCGGTGGCGCGAATCGACAACGCCTACGGGGACCGAAACCTGGTCTGCACCTGCCCGCCCCTCGAAGAGCTCACCGAGAACTGAGCCGTCCTCGACCCAGCCGACCCGGGGCTGCCCCGGAGGCGGCCCGGCCTCGGATCCGCGCTTGCGTGCCAGTGCTACCGTTTCGCGCTTCGATGCGTGCGGGCGCCGGCGGGCGCGACACGCGAGGGGTGCTCGTAGCGTGGGTGATCCGGACTCGTTGTTCTCGATTCTCTGGCCGTCCGATGGGACGGGCCAGCAGGCCCTGTGGGTCGTGCTCGGCGCCGCCGCCCTCGCGGCGATCACGGTCTACGGCCCGCTCGCGGTCCGGCTCGTCCGCCTCTTTCTGCTCGAACGGCGCCTCCGCGACCAGACCCGGGACGCCGGGCAAGGGAGACCGCCCGGCGACGCCGGGGATCCGCTGCGCGACGCGATGGCGGACTCGCCCCTCGCGGACGCCTTCGCCGAGTTCGATCGACGCTGGTCGACCGCCCAGCTCGGCGAGGCCGGCGGCCGGGCCCCGATCCGACTGATCGACGTCTTCGAGGACAAGCCCCTGCTGCCCTTCGGACCCCGGCGAAGCCTGCTTCCGACGCTGCCCGGGATCTTCCTCGGACTCGGGGTCTTCGGCGCCCTGGCCGGGCTGATTCCGAGCCTTTCGAGCCTGGCCGCCGACGAGGCCGGCGCAGACGCGCAGTCGGCCTGGCTCGCCATGCAGCTGGGCCAGGCGCTTCGCGTGACGGCCTGGGGGTTCCTCTGTGGCCTGGGCGCCTCGCTGACCGGTCGCCTCCTCGAAGGCGGCTTCAACGCCCGCGCCGTGGCGCTCGACGAGGTCGTCGAGCGCGCCTACGGCTCGGTCTCCCCCGGCGAGCTCGCCGAGATCACGCGGCAGACCCAGCAGCGCAGCCTCGAGACCCTGGGCAAGGAGCTGGGCCAGTTCGGCAACGAGCTGAACGAACGCCTCGACCGCGGCCTGCAGCGGATCGAGCAGTCGACCTCGCGCGCCGCGAGCCTGGTCTCCCAGGAACAGCGCGGCGCCCTCCACACCGTCGTCCAGGAGCTCTCCCTCTCCGTGCGACAGGGCGTGGAGCACCACCTCGCCGAGCTGCGCAACGCGCTCCAGCGCGCCACCGAACACCAGGGAACGGTCACGAGCGGCCTGGCCGAGACCTTCGAGCGAATGGTCGAGAACGCGCAGACACAGGACCGCATCGCCCGCACCCTGATCGAGAGCGCGAGTGCCGTCGAAGAGGCGGCGCGCACGATGCACGGGACCGCCGGCGAGATGCAACCCGTCCTCGACCACCTCGGATCGACCAGTCGGTCGCTGTCGAACACCGCGGATCGCATGGGCGACACCCAGCAGGTCGTCGCGCGAACGGCCGAGGGCGTCCGGACTTCCCTCGAGCACGCCGCGGAAGGCGTCGAGGAGCAGCGACAGTTCGTCGAGCGCTCACTCTCCGAGATCCGACGCGCCCTGGTCGGCCTGGGGGACGGACTCGGCGACTCGCTCCAGCGCTCCCTCCGCGAAGTCGACGACGTGCTCGGCCTGACGGTCGGCCAGCTGCGCGACACCCTCGCCGAGAGCAACGAGACGATCGACCGGCTGGCCGGTCCGATCCGCGCCGCAGAGGGCTCGACCCGCGAGACCCACGTCGCCCTCGACCGCGTCCGCAACGAGGTCGAAGCCCTCGGGCAGTGGATGAATCAGGCCATCAAGCCGCTCCGGACCGGAGTCGGCGACGTCGAGGCCCGCGCCGAAGACATCGCCCGTGCGATCGGCGAGTTCACCAGCCACACGCGCCAGATCGACAAGACCATGGACGCGCTCCGCCAGGAGATCCACGAGGAGAGCCGGAGGCTGCAGGGCGCGGGCGGTGACCTCGGTCGGCGTCTCACCCAGGCGACCGACGCCGTCGCGCTCCTCGAGACTGCGACCTCGGAAGCGGCGCGCAAGGCGCGGCCGAAGGACATCGTCGCCGGGGCGCCGCGGGAGCGCGAGTCCGGCGTGGCGCGGGAACGCAACTGGTCTCCGGCCCCGCCCTCGGATCCTGCCCGGGAGACGGAGCCGCCGCGGGACACGAGCCGCGCCGTTCGACCGCCGCGCGAGCCGGAGCCCCTCGCGAACGAGCCGACGACCCCCGCCTTCGCGGCGGCCGAGGCGAGCGAGGAGCCCCACGAATCGACGGGGCGCGACCTCGCGCTCTCCGGCTACCGGATGGGAACACCGCGCGCCCAGGGTCCCGACCCCTACGCGCGCTTCGACGACGCCGAGTCCGAGCCCCAGTCGAACGTACGCCACTTCCCGACCCCGGATCGCGAGCTCGGTGAGGATCTCAAGCTGTCGGGACTGCTCGGAACGAGCGCGAAGGACCGCGACGACGAAGCGGACGACGAAGAAGAGAAGGACTGACGCGTGGGCGCACGATTCCACGGCAGGAGCGCGAACGCGCGGGACGCGGGGCAGCCCATCCGCGGCGGACTGACGCCGGCGGGCGCGTCGGGATTCGGCGAGTGGTGGGGCGGACTCGTGGCCGTCGCGCTGGTCGCGGTCGGCGTGGTCCTCCTGACCGGCAGCCGCGATCCGGGCGCTGGCGGGAATCGGATCGATCCATCGCCCCGGATGCTCGCAGCGATCGAGCCCTCGGCCCGCTCCCTCGAAGCCGTGGATCGCGCCTTCGCCTCCCTGTGCGCAGATCCCGTCCTGCTCGCCCTCGAGCTCGAGCCGAATTGCGAGACCGGCGTGATCACGCTCTCCGACGAGCTCTTCGACGGCTTCGGCAGCGCCGCCCTCGGCCCGGAGGCCCAGGAGGATCTGCTCGCGGCGATGCGCGTCTACCTGGCGAAGCTGCGCGCGCTGCCGTCGATCTGGAGAAGCCTCGAAGCGATCGAGCTCCGCGGACACGCCGATCCGCGTGCGGTCCGAGACCCCTACGTCACGAACCTGGTCGGTTCGCAGCAGCGGCCGCTCGGCGTGCTCCTCTTCCTGGTCGGCGAGAACGGCCTCGGCGCGGTCGACCGGGCCGACCTCGAGCGACTCGCGGTGGTGTCGGGCGTGTCGTTCTCCCGCCCGCCGGAGACGTGCCCCGACCGCAGCCGCGAGTGCTACCCGGAATGGCGCCGGGTGGAGATCCGACCCGTCCTCTCCGAGTCGCTCCGTCGCGGTGACTGGTCGCGAACTCTCGAAGACGTTCGCGTCAGCGCCCGGCAGCTCCGGGCGGAACTCGCCGAAACGGAGCCCTGATCCGCCGGGCTGCCCGGACCTCGCGGCCGACCCGCCGGCGATCCAGCGGCCCGGGAATCCCGCCGTCACACGGGAAGAACCGCCCGCCCCGTCTTCGCGAGGAAACGCCCGCTGGCCCAGCGGGTTCCTTTGGTATGCTCTGGCCGCTTCAACTCCAGGGGAGACGCCCGATGTCCCGTTCTCGATCCGCCCTTTCCTTCCTCGACCGCCGCCCCGTCGCGGCGATCGCGGCTGCCCTGATCACACTCCTGGCCCTGGCGGGCTGCGAGTCCGGAACCCAGGAGCCGGAGGCCCCGACCGCCGAGCCGGTCGAGTTCGGCGCCGATCCGACCCCGGAAGCCTCGGAGCCGAGCGCGACCGCGTCGGGTTCGGGCGCCACGGGCGCCGGTGGAATCGCGGCCGAGCGCTTCCCCGAGGCGCTTCCGGATACCGCAGAGGCTGCGATCCCGTCGAACTTCCCGAGCAGCCTGCCGGTCTACCCGAACTCCGTGCCCGCGCTGGGCATGTCCGGCAACGTCGAAGGCAGCGAGCGGAGCGCCGTCCAGCTCCTGTCGAACGACCCGCCGGCGGAGGTCGCCCGCTTCTACAGCGACGAGCTCGAGGCGAACGGGTGGGAGATCACGGCCTCCGAGTCCGGTGCCTCCGGCGAGTCGATCACCGCCACGAACGGGTCGACGACGACCGTGCTCTTCTTTCGCGCCTCAGCGGACGGCGGCACGGACATCTTCCAGCTGAACGAGGGCGGCGTCTGAGCGTCACGCGCCTCGCCGCTCCCGGCCCTTCCCGGACGGCTCCGGGAAGCGCTCGAACCAGAACGGCGTCGCCTGCGGGCGGCGCCGTTTCTCGTCGGGGCGTGATCTTCCCTGCCGATGGGCAGTCGCGGATTCAGGCGCCGCTACGAACGTCTTCGGGTGCGAGGAAACGATCCACCCGATAGAGCGGCCCCCCGTCGCCCGCGAGCTCGCCGACACTCGTGACCGGCAGGTCCTTGCCGACGCTCTCGAGCGTCTGCTCCGAGATCAGCATCGTGTTCGGCTCGGCCTGCTTCTGGATGTGCCCCGCGGTATCGAGGACTTCGCTGTACGCGATGCCCGCCGAGAGATCGACGAGAGACACGCCGGTATGGGCGCCGATCCGGAAACGGAAGGGCTTGCCGAGCAGGTTCGAGTCCTCGTTGAACGCTTCGAGGCGTTCGAGAATCGCGCTGCCGGCCAGGAGCGCCGATTCGGGACTCTCGAAGAAGCACATCAGCTCGTCGCCGTTGCTGTTCAGGACCTGCCCTTCGAACTCTTCGCAGATCCCGGACACGAAGCCGCGGAAGCGATCGAACGACACGATGATGTGTTCCGCCTTCTCGCCGCCGCCCTTCATCTTTCTGGACTCGACGACGTCGACGTCGAGGAAGCTGCCCATCACGTTGAACTGCTCGATCTCCCGCTCGAGATCGAGCTTGTGCTCCATGCGAGCAGAGAGGGCGGAGCCGGAGAGCGAACTCGCGGCGCGCTCGGCGGGTCGCGCCTTCGCCGCGAGGGCCAGGCGGAGCACCACCTGATCCGCGAGCTGGATCTCGTCCCCGTTCTCGAGCTCGACCCGATCGACGACGGGAAAGCCGTTCACGAAGGTCTGGTTCGTACCGCTCTTGTGGACCAGCTCGAGGGAGCGGCCGGCGATCTCGATCTCCGCATGGAGCCGCGACACGCCGCGCTCGGGAATGCGGACATCGACGTCATCGCCACGGCCGATCGTGGTCGTCCCCATCGAGATGGGGAAGCGTGCGCTCGCGAGCTCTTCGATCCCACGCGCGACGATCAGGTCGCCGATCTGCACGTCCACCGGGCGCATGTCCGTCGCGTCGCTGACGATGCCCGCGCCGACGTCGACGGTCGAAACCGTGACTTCGGAGGCGGAATCCCGCGGCGAAGGCGAGCGGGTCGCGGCGGGCTGGGTCACCGCGGAGCGCAGGGTGGCCCCCGTCGCGGTGCTCTCCCGCGCGGCGTCCTCCATGATCTCCGTCAGACCGGAGAGGTTCATGCCCTGCCGCGCGCGCACGTCGATCGCGACCCGGCCCATCTCGATCCGGTCCCCGACCGAGAGGCGCGCGCGAGAGATCTCGGCCCCGTTCAGGAGGGTCGGGTTCGCGGCGGTCGGGATGTGCTCGATCGAGGTGCCGGACGCGTCGCGGCGGATCCAGGCCTGCTTTCGCGAGATGCTCTTGTCGTCGAGCCGGATCACGTCGACCTGGCCGCTCGCAGGCTGGCCGCGGCCGAGCAGGACTTCGTTGCCCTCGAGGGTGAACTGGCTGCCTGCGTCCGCACCCGCGACGACCAGGAGCTCCATGACGGGCCCCGTGGGCTCGCGCTCCTCACGACTGCGCCAGGCGGTCAGCCAGGTCGACAAGGGTGCTCTCCCCTCCATCCCCGATCGGGCCCCATGAACGGGCCCGAGAACCGGCCGAGCCGGCTCGTTCGGCGAACGGGAGACACCATAGGGGGCCCTGTCGGCCGAGGGAAGCAACGGAGCATGGCGGGCCGGCCTTCCCCGAGGGGCATTCGTTCTCGGCTCCGGTCGAGTCGTCTTCGTCGGCGGATCGGGGCGTGCGGATGAGCCGGTTCGTGGACGAGGGGGAATCGAACCAGGGCAGGTCCGAAAGCGTGTCGAATCAGCGCTGGGCCTTCAGGCTCTTCGCCAGCAGCTCGTAGGCAAGGGTCGCCAGCGGCGTCTTCTTCCGAGACGCGAGACGGTTCAGCCTCTTGAGCTCGGCATCGGTCAGCATGATCGCGACGCGGTTCCTGCGCGCGTTGGGCGAAGGTCCGCTTCCGGATCCCTTCGGACGCCCCGCCCCGGGACGCGCGCCGCCCCAGCCGAATTTCTTCTTCGCTGCCATGATCTCTCCCACTCGAGGGCGTGGGTCCCCGTTCGCATGCGAACGGAACCGGCCCCCGAGCCGAGTCGTTGGCCAACCGATCGTCCGCCCCGTCGAGCAGATCGATCGGGCGAACCCAACAATTCGAGGTGGGAGAAGACCGTAGTCGCGCCGAGCCCTTCGAAATCGAAGGACTCAGTCGTCATCTCGTCGGTGGCGACGCTCACGCTTGACCGCACTTCTGCGACGTTTCTCCTGCAAACGTCGCTCGACGGCCCCCTTGCGCGGCTTCGTCGGCCGCCTGGCAGGCGCCTGATAGAGGGCCGTCCGAACGACCTCGAAGAGGCGATCGTGGGCTTCTTCGAGGTTCCGGCGCCGGCTGCGATGGCGGTCCGCATGGACCACCAGCACGCCGTCACTCGTGAGCCGGCTCGCCAGCTTGCGGAGCAGGCGTTCCCGGCCGTCCGGCATGAGCCCCCTCGACGTGCGCAGGTTCCAGCGCAGCGAGACTCGGGTGCTGGACGTGTTCACGTGCTGGCCGCCGGGGCCGCTGGCCCGGCTCGCCAGCTCCTCGATCTCGAGGGCCGGGATACGATTGCCGCCCGGCAGCGCCCGATCCTCGCGCCCGCGCCTCGCTGCCATGGTGCCTCCCTCCCCTCCCTGCGTCCGTACCCGCGGTGGCCGACTCTGGCCGCTCCCGGCACCCCCGCCCGCCGACCGATCGGAAAAAAGGGGCCGACCTCGGGATTCCGATTGCCGGCGCCGGATTCCTCGGTCGGGGCTTCAGACCGGGGCCCGAACGGTCGAATCGTCCAGAGGGGAAGCCCCCCTTGTCGAGACGCTCCGCGGCGCCGCCCGGACCCTCGATTCGCGGGCAAGGGAAGCGCGACTTCGTGAGTGAGTCCAGCAGCGAACAGGTGAATAGCCGCGCGATCGTGATCCAGCGCGCCGGCGAGCTCTCCGAGTTCGTGACGATCCTCCAGAAGCTCGCGGTCACCGTGGAGATCCACGACGGCCCAGGGCTTCCGAGCCCCGACGAGGTCGCGAACGCGTCGGTCGTCATCGTCGCCGGCAAGCGCCTGCTCGAAGGCCGTACCCCGAATCTCTCGCTCTGGCCCCGCACGCTCGCGGTCGCGGACAACGCGAGCAAGACGATGCTCGCCCACTTGAACCGGGTCGGGGCATCCCTCGTCATCCGCCGACCGATCCACCCGCGTACGCTTCGCCTCGTCCTGCTGCACCAGCTCTACCGGGGTCCCGAGCGTCGCAAACGCAAGCGCACCCACATCGGTCATCCGATCCGGGTCGGTGCGGGCCTCTTCAAGCAGCGGGCGACGCTGCTCGAGCTCTCGGATACCGGCGCACGCGTCGAGCTGCCGAAGGAGCCGAAGGTCGGGATGAAGCTCAATCTGCTGCTCGGCAAGGAGCTGACCCTCGGCAAGCCGCTCAAGCTCAGTGCCAAGGTCGTCCGCGGAATTCGCGCCCCCGGCGAGAACGGGCGCCAGGACTCGATCATCGGCGTCGCCTTCGTCGATCCGCGCCAGCACCACAAGGCCGTCTCGGCGATCCTCGATCGATTCGCCGCTGGCCCGGCGAGCTGGAGCGGCAAGCTCGAGGCGACCGCAGGCGAGGCGCCCGCCAAACCGACGAGCCCGCCGATCGAGCCGGTCCCGCTGCCCGAGGAGATCGATCCCGAAGCGTCCGCGCGCAGACTCCCCCCGACCCGAGCAGCGCACCCGCGGCCCGCGGCTGCGGTCGCTGCGACACCTCCGGCGACCGGGACGCCCGTCGAGCCGGTTGCCATCGACGAGCCCGCGGCCGCCGCCGCGACCGCAGCGCCCGAGCCGAAGATGAAGGTGAACGCCGAAGCGGAGGCGGCCCCGGCGACGGACGAGGGCACTTTCCACGACGACCTGACCGAGGCGATCGAGCCGGATGCGCTCCCGGACCCGGACGAGATCGAGTTCGAAGCGGACTTCGATCCCCTCGCGCCGCCGGTCGAAGACCCGGAAGAAGTCTTCGAAGACGAGGTGGCCTCCGCCCTCGACGTGCTGGGCGGCGAGGAAGTCGAGCCCGAAGAAACCGACGTCGACGAGCGACGAAGCGACCCGCGGATCCCGTACGACCGCCGCATCGTCGCCCTCGGCGAGGAGGCCGCGCGCGTCCTCGTCGGTCGCGACCTCTCCCATGGCGGGATGCGCATCGGCCCGACCGATGCCGTCGACGTCGGCGACACGCTCCGCGTGGCGCTCCATTGCGGGACCGAGCTCGAGCCCCTGGTCGTCCTCGCGACGGCGCTCCGGGACGACGGGGTCGCCGGGGTCGTGCTCGAGTTCCAGGAGCTCTCGGACGGTCAGCGGGACCACCTCGAGAAGATCATCGCCAGCAGCAGCCCGCTCCGGATGGGCCGGGACGAAGACCTCTTCGAGAAGAGCGGCGCGGTCGTGATGGGCGAGATGCTCGAGACGATCTCGAAGGCGGGTCCGCCGCCGCCGAAGGACAAGCTCGTCGACAGCGACGACGAGATCAACGCCCACCTCGACGATCTATTCGACGCAGACTAGTCCGTAGAGGACGCCGGGGAGCCCGAGCGGGCCCTCCCCGTCTTCGTCGAGCCAGCGCTCCTCGAGCGCCTCCGCCCCCGCCGCGCGGCGCAGGGCCGAGGGCGACGGGTCGATCTCCCGCGCCATGCGCGCGACGCCGCGGCCATCGTCGAAGACGCGCTTCTCGATCCGGCTCTCGAGGGCGATCGCCAACGCGAGGCGCGCATCCCCGAGCGCCGACGCTTCCTGATCCTCGGCCTTCCAGGTCGGCCCGGAGATCCCCGTCGCACAGACGCGCTCGGCGGCGCTCGGTGCCTCGATCAGCCAGCGCGGGTATTCGAGGTCGGGAAGCCCGCTCAGGTCGGCGTCCGGGAAGCACGCGAGGGCGTGAACCTGACGAAGGCGGGCGCGCCCCTGCATGCCCGGATTCGTTTCCGCCCAGAGCGCCGCGATCCGCGCGTCCGCGAGAACCCCGGACAGGGATTGCGTCGTCATCTCGAACTCGCCGCGGGAGCCCGTTCCCGTGATCGACTGGACGTCGACGGAGAGCGAGCCCGCCGCGAGGGCATCGATCGCGGCGACTCGCGAATAGCGAATCGCGTTCCGCGGATTGAGCGTCGGCCCCGAGGACCCGACCGCACATCGTACCGGCGGCTGATCGACCCAGGCCGCCACCGGCCGCGGCGGCTCGAACCGATCCACCACCGGCGGCCCGCCCCGCTCCGCCCCCGCGCACGAAACGAAACAAGCCACGAGTCCCAACAGACTCGTGGCTCGTTTCAACATCATCATCTCCATCGGAGCGTCCCGGTCAAGGAGAGGATCATTCGCCGGTTGCCGGCTCGCTCGGAGCTGGCTCCCAACTCGCGCCGAGCGCCCCTGGAGCCGGAGCGAACTCCAAGCTCGCCGAGCGCCCGCAGGCGAAGGATCAGTAGTCCTCCATCTCCTCGTCGAGCTCCGCGAACGACTTCTTGGCGCGGGACTCGATGAAGGTGCGGAGCTTGTCGCTCATCTCGTCCATTTCGCGGACCGAGTTCTCGAAGGCGGCCACGTCGAGGGCGACGAGGACGTAGAGCTCGTTGCTCGGCGAGATCCACGTGTCCTGCTGCTGGGTGCCGTTGAGGGTGGCCTTCGAGAGGGAGACGGTCGTGCTCGAGAACTGCTCGGCGGTCATCTCGGACTCGCCGTCGGTGACCTGCTCCTGGAAGTCCTTGACCATGTTCTTGACCTTGGTCTCGAGGGTCCGGCTGATCTCGGCGCGCGCTCGGGAGGTCGCCTTCGTGCGCGTGATCGACATGTTGCCGGTGAACTTGGCGTTGCCGACGCCGCAAATGCGCGCGCCGCCATCGTCGCCCCAGTAGGCGCTGCAGCCGGAGAGCACCCAGTCCGGGGCGCCGGCGAACTCGCTCGGGATCTGCTCATCGGGGGTCGACACGTCCTTGCCGCAGCCCGCGGTCACGGCCACGACGGCCAGCGCCGCGACGGTGAGGAAACTTCGAATCATTCGGTTCTGGACACGCATTCCGTGTGCCTCCAATCCTTGCTGGCTCATCTCGTGCGACCCCGACCACCTGGTCCCCTATGGGTCGCGCTCTCGATTCTGTAGGCGCGATTCCTGCCCGGATCGGGCAACCGCCCAGCGCATTTTTTCTCAGCGCCCGTCTCGCACGCTCACCGCGTTCGCTGCGCCCCACGCCTCACCGGCCCCGCAGGCCTCCGAAGCCATGGATCGCCGCGTCGCAGGGGACACCCCCCCGGCGGCTGCTGGGATTAAGTAGCGTATCCCTTCGAATAGGTTTCACGCGGTTTCGCGCTTTTTCGACGGAAACGCAGGCGGCCCGAATCGGCACTCCCGATCGCGTATCTCCCCTTCTTCCCTTGCCCCGTCCAGTCCATTCGATCGGACGACGCGGGGCCCGGGCCGACGCGCTTCCCCGGAGGATTTCCCCACATGCATCGCCGCGCATCCGCCCGATCCGCGCTCGCCGCCGGCCTCGCCTACTTCCTGTTGGTCGCCGGCACCCTCGTCCCCGGCCCCGGCGCCGCGGCGGCGACACCGGACTGGGTCGAGCAGAACGGCACGGCCGCTGCCTTCCCGGCCGGACGATTCCTGGTCGGCTTCGCGCAGACGACCGGGAAGAACGAAGATGCAGTCGAAGCGGCGAAGCAGCAGGCCGCCGCCGACCTCGCGCGACAGGTCTCGGTCCAGATCGAATCGAACGTCGTCGACGTCCTCCACGAGCAGAAGGGCCACATCGAGAACGAGCTCACCAGCCGCATCCGAGCGACCTCGGACATCCGCCTCGACGGCGTCCGCTTCGAGACCCACCGCAAGCGCAAGCGCGTCTACGCCCTCGCCATCCTCGAGCGGCTGCCGGCGGCCGGCGCCCGCCGTCGCCAGCGCGATCGCGCCATGGCCGAGACCGAAGGCTGCCTCGAGGCCGCGGCGGCCGAAGAAGCGGCCGGCCGAGCCCAGCAGGCGCTCGACGCCTACCGCGGTTGCCGCCGTTCCCTCGACGAGGCCCTCGAACACGAAGCCGTCGCTGCGGCCCTCTCGCGCGGCGGGCTGCTCGGGGACGACGTCGGCGCGACCCTGGCCGCCCAGTCCACCCGGATCAGCGCGCGCATTCGCGCTCTCCCCCATGAAGACGCGACGTCGATCCGGGGCGCGACCTCGGCCCTCGCCGCCCAGCTCGCCGAAGCCGGCATCGGCCGCGGCGCCACGCTCGTCGTCGCCCCGCTCCTCTATCAGGGCCGCGACGTCTCGAGCCCGTTCGGACGGGAGGTCGCGCTCTCCCTCGAATCCGCCATCGGTCGGAGCGAGGTCGGCTCGGCGCCCGCCAGCGGCACGGTCGTTCTTCGCGGGACCTATGCAGAGCTCCAGGCCGACCCCTCCGTCGAGGTCGTCGCGGACGTCGGAGACACCACGGGGCCCGCCCACGCCGCGTCGAAGCGCGACGCCCCCGCCCGCGACTTCCAGCTCCGCGTGAACGCCAAGGAAGCCGCGACCGGGCGACTCCTCGCCAGCGCCGAGGTCGTGCTCGCCGGCTCCGGTGTGCCGGCGACCCTCGCGACGCGACCGGCGAACTTCGAGCGCTTCGCCGAAGATGCGGACAAGCTCGCCGGCGGCGACGTCGTTTCCGGCGACCTCCGCGTCGAGGTCCGGACCGACCGCGGCGACCGCGGCATCGTCTACGACGAGGGGGAGGAGCTCTCGCTCTACGTGCGCGTGAACCAGCCCGCCTGGGTCCGCTTGATCTACGTCCTCACGAGCGGCGACCACGTCCCCATCACGCAGGAGTGGTACATCGACCAGGACAAGGTGAACCAGCTCGTCGAGTACCCGTCTTCGTTCGAGATCGTGCCGCCGTTCGGGGTCGAGATGATCCACGCCATGGCCTCCAACGAGCGACCGCCGAAGCTCGTGACGCGGACGACGACGATCGACGGGGAGCGCTACACGGTGATTCCGGACGGCGCGGACCAGGTGGTCCGCACCCGCGGCATCGCCCGCCGCGCGCGCAAGCAGGTCGCCGAGCAGACGCTGACACTTACGACGATGCGCAGGCCGCGGTAAGAGCGTTCCTCACGACGATGCGCAAGCCGCGGTAGCGGCGTAATCCATCGCTCCTCCGCGTTCTCTCGCGAAACGACGCCACGCGGATCCCGCACGTCGTTGCCGGTCGCCTGCCGACCGCCTGCCGGCCGGCGGAGTTTCTGCGACCCGGCTTCCGCACGTGACAGATCGCACTCCAGCGACCCTCCGGTCCCGACGATGCATTTCTCGTCATGAACGAACGACTTCTCCGATCGGATCGCCTACGAGGATTCACGCTGATCGAGCTGATGATCGTCGTCGCGATCCTGGGGATCCTCGCCTCCATCGCGATCCCGATGCTCGCCTCGCAGCAGCTGCGCTCGAAGACCACCGAGGCCAAGACCAACCTCGGCGCCATTCGCGTGGTCGAGGAGGCGAACTTCGGCGAGACCGGCGAATACATCGCGGCCAACGCCGAGCCGGCGGTCATCCCGGGCTCGGTCGCCGTCGACTTCGACGTCGCCGGCAGCGACTTCGCCGCACTCGGCTGGTCGCCGGAAGGTCGCGTCTTCTTCTCCTATGCCGTCGCGATCTCCGCCGATTCCAGCGGCTACACCGCCGACGCCGCGGCCGACCTCGACGAGAACGGCGTGGTCCAGATCTGGGGCTACAAGAAGGCCGCCGGCAACGGCAGCTTCGTGAACGGCGGTCTCGGCTGCGACCACACGACGCTGACGCCCGAGATCCTCGGCTCCTGCATCACGAGCGGAACCGTCTACTAGGTCTCCGGCGCGGTCCCGCCCGCCCGGCCTGCCGATCGAGGTTTCGCATGAGCGCCGAGACGAGCCCGAACGCAGCGACCACCCAGGACGATGCCCTGAGCCCCCGACTCGCTCGTTTGAGCGACCTGCGCTCGGCCTGGGGCGTGCTCGCGCCGGCCGGCATCGTCGAACACGCCGACGAGATCGGAGCGACGGGCCGCGCGCTGACCAAACACCTCTCGACGATCATCGACTCCCGCAGCGACGTCTCCCCGAGCGCCCTCGCCGGGATCGACAACCTGCTCTCCGAGTTCGAGACCTCGATCCGCCACGTCGCGACGGGCGTGCCGGTCGGACAGCTGCGATCCGCCCTGCCCGGCTTTCGCGACGAAGATCGTCGCAGCCTGCTCCACCTGCTCGATCTCCTGGTCGGCCCGGACTTCGCGGGCGCTTCCGGCATCGAAGAGCGGATCGGAGCGATCGACTACCTCGTGACCCTCCTCTGCACCCACGGTGCCGAACGCGGCTCCGTCCGCTTCGATCCGGTCACGCTGACCGAGCGCCTCTCCGCCCTCTGCCAGACCCACGACGATCCCGACGATCCCCGCCTGGCGGAGATCGAAGGGGAGTTCTTCGCCGCTGCGAACCTCGACGCGGAAGAGCTCCGGGAAGAGCTTCGCCAGCGCACCCTGCGCCAGCGCAAGGCCGAGCTCGGCCCCCTCTACTTCGCGCCGAGAGTCCTCCGTGCGATCGTGACCTACAACGCCGCCCTCCTCGCCCGCGTCGAGGACGAGCTCCTCGACTCCGCCGACTGGGGCGACGTCGGCGCGGGCACCCTCCGGACCCCGAAGACGGAACCCACGTCGGTCTTCGAGTCCGCCCCGCTTCGCGCGGTCGCGGAAGCCGTCCGCCGCCGACTCGCCGACGGGTCGCCCGAGCCGACGCCGACCGACCGGATCGCCTGGGCCCTCGACTTCGACTATCTGGCCGACAGCGAGCGCCAGTCCCTCCAGAGCCCCGCGCTCGCCACCGCCGACGATCCGCTCGGAACCGCCGTGCTGATCGGTCTGCTCTGCCGCTCCGTCGCCGTGCTCGGCATCGATCTCCAGGACGCGGACCTCCCGCCGGATCAGCTGTCGGGTCCCTGGGTCGACGAGCTCGGCGTCGTGTTCCAGAGCGAGATCAACCAGAACATCGCGGACGATGCCTACAAGGTCGCCTGCGCCCTCTCGGAGCTGAAGAACAAGTTCCTGCTCGAGCCCCTCGCCGAGCACCTCCGCGAAGAACGGGCTGCGAAGCGCCAGGAAAGCCGGCCGCCCCAGCGCGAGCGCAAGGCACCGAACGCGGCGGAGGCGCCGCGAGAGAACGCCCGCGACCTCGTCCGCGAGGCGCTTCACGCCGACGACGAGAAGGTCGCGCCGGCGCGCGCCCGCTCGATGGAGATCCCGTGGGCCCGGGTCGCCCAGGGCCTTGCCCTCGCCGGGGCCATCGGAGTCGGGCTCTGGATCTACGCGGAACGTGACGGAGACCTCGACCGGCTAGGCCGCGAGCAGCTCGCGGCGGTCTCACCCTATCTCGAATCCGGCGGCCGCGACGCCGCCGGCACGGGCCGATCCTTCGTCGGCGAGGTCACCGACGCCTGGCTCGCCCTCCCCGACGCCGAGCGCGAGGCCAGCGCCCAGGACATCGTGTCGCGCCTCCGCGCGAGCGGCATGCAGCAGGTCATGATCTACGACGACGACCGCCGCGTCCGGATCCAGGCGCTGGGGTCGCAACCCGTTCGGGTGCTCTGAGACGGCGCAGCGCCTAACGCCCGTCGATCCGACCCGGTAGCGTCGAAACGATCCCGGCGGTCGCGTCGTCGGTCCAGGTCAGCGCCCCGCTCACGCAGGCGGAGACGCCCGCCGCTGCGCGCTCGAGCGCGTCTCCGGGCACGCCGCAGAGCAGCCCGATCTCGATCTCGTCGGAGCCCGTCGCGCGGGGGCGCGCGACCGCCTCGAGCCAGAGGAGCGGCGGCGGACGGTCCGCTACGTCGAAGAAGCCGCGACTCGCCGCTTCCGCCTCCCCGCTCCGGAGGGATCGCCCCGGTCGGAAGAGCAGGCCACGGAGCCCGCTCGTCACGGCCTCGACGGCCGAAACCCGCTCGGCGCGCTGCGTATCGAGCTCGGCCAGCAAGGCCTGCGCCACCGGGAGCGAGGGCGCCTCGTCGAGCTCGTCGAGCTCTGCGGCGAGTGCGTGGGCAGCGTCCGCCGAAAACGACCGGAGGCGCGTCCAGGGAGTGCCCAACGCGAAGCGCGCCCGCGTTTCGACGCGGGCACGCTCGGCTTCGGTCAGCGCCGGGAAGGGCGCCTGCGATCGCGGCAGCAGATTGGCCATCGAGGGAGCCCGACCCGCTGCGACAGGCTAGAAGTTGTCGTAGTCGTCGAAGAGCTTTTCCATCTCGTTGATCGACTTGTCGCGACGCTTCGTGAGCTCCGCGTACGCCTCGCGGACCTGCATCAGCGAGTCGTTCAGGTCGTTCTCGAGATTCGGCACGCCATACATGCGCGTTCCGTCCGGCGCGACGAACTCGCGCGCTTCCGGCTCGGCGGGCGCGGGCGGGGGCGTCTCGGCGCGCTGCGGGGCGGGGGCGGGCGGCGCCTCCGGAGCGGTCTCCGGCTGGTCGCCGAGCATGCGCGAGGGCGCCACGTCGCCGCGCGGGGCCGGCTCGGGCTCCGGAGTGGCCTCCGCACGCGGGGCGGGCTCGGGCGCGGGTTCGGCACGCGGCGCGGGCGCAGGCTCCGAACGCGGGGCCGGCGCGGGGGTCGGCGCCTGGGCCGAAGCGCGGGAGACGGCGCCGACGCGACCGGCCCCCTGGCGATTCACCCAGGCGAGCGCCAGCGAACTGCGCAGCGAGTAGTTGAGGCCCTCGAGCGGAAGGCCCTGCTCGTTCACGCGGCGCACGAAGGTGTTCACGCCGACCAGCCGGGCGTACTCGTCGAGGAGCGGACCGCCGGAGTTGCCGGGGTTGATCGCGGTGTCCGTCTGGAAGATGTCGCGCTTCTGGTCGCGCCGCTTGCTCGAGACGGTGCCCGTCGTGAGCGTCCAGAGACCGCCGCCGCCCGGGTGGCCGATCGCCGCGACGTTCTCGCCGATGTCGACCTCTTCCGAGTTCCCGATCGGGAGCGGGCGAAGACCGGGGGGCGCGTTCTTCACGCGGAGCAGCGCGAGGTCGAGCTCGGCGTCGCGGGCGATCACGTCGACCAGGAAGGGCTTCGTCAGGTCCTTCCGGTTGTCTCCGGAGATCGGATTCGGCTTGAAATAGACGACGAGGTTCGAGTAGAGCTTCCCGCTCTCACCCCGGGCGATCACGTGGTTGTTGGTCAGCACCAGCCCGTCCCGGGTCAGGATCGAGCCCGTTCCCGAGCTGCCGGCCCCGCTGTCCTCGAATCCGAAGATCAGCACGACCGAGCTCGCGGCCTCGCGATAGACCCTGGCGGCGGAGAAGGCCTGCGCCGATGTCGCGACGACGAACAGCGCTCCGGCGAGCACCCCGGCCCAGAGGAGCAGACTCCGCAGGCGAAGCACCCCATTCCGGTTTCCAGTTTCGATCCCCATCACTCACCTCTCTTGTTCGCTGCGTGGCGCCCGCTCGTTCACGGATCCCGGACTCGCCCGGGCTCGGCGCCCGCGTAGGCCGGGTCGTCGGGGAGATAGCTCCCCCGCCTGTCGGGCGCACGACCATCGGACTCTCGGACCGGCTCGGCGGCCGGCTCGTCCGTGCCGGGCTCGCAGGTCGAGCCCACCCCGCCGGCGAAGCGGGTTCACACGGTCGGTCGGAAGTGCCGCGCGGCGCCGATCGGGTTCCGGGGCGCGCACCCCGCGCCATGGAGGGAAGTCGCCCCCCCGCCCCGCGAGGGCTCAGTCCGGGGTGTTCTCTTCGAGGAACGCCTTGATGCGCTGATCGAGCTGGTGCGCCAGATCCCGCTCTCCGGCGCGCCGGGCCCGCAGGCGCGCGCTCGACGGCTCGGGATGACTCTCGGCGCCGGAGGTCTCGACGACGATCGTCGCCGGATCGCCCGCCACCGGGCTCATGACCTCGGCGGAGCCTTCATAGCGGTACTCGACCCATTCGGTCCCGCGCTCGACGCGGGAGAGCCGAAGCCGGGCGTTGACCGGCACGACCCGCGCGCCGCTGGCGGGGCCCACCTGGAAGCCGAGCTTGCTCAGGTTGCCGGCGATCTGCTCGCGCAGCTGGGGAAGCTCGGCGGTCGCGCGACCCGAGCGCGGATCGACGTCCGCGGTCCGAACCACGAACGAGAGCGCCGCCAACCGCTCGGCGGCTTCGCCCTTGAGCTGGCCGGTCGAGATCGATCGTGCGGGGGCGCACTGGGTCCCGAGGACGCGACTCCGGGCCTGGAGCCCGTCGAGCTCCGCGCCCACGCGGACCGCGTCCACGGACGCGCGGATCGCCACGAGGGGATTCGGATCCCGTCGGGCGACCCCGACGTGGCTGTCGAGCTCGGTCAGGAGATCGCGCCCCTCGCTGCGGATCCGCAGGCATTCCTTGTTCCGCTCGAGCACGGCGAAGGCCCAGATCTCGCCGGTTCTCGGGTCGCGCCAGTGGAGCGGGACCTCGGCTCCCTGGAGCTCGAGGTCGGTCGTGATCCGGGTCGTATCGAGCAGGTCGGAGCTCGCGTTCGCGACGCCGTCGACCACGTTCTCGCGATCGATCAGCTCGATCTCGGACGCGAGCTTCGCCGAGAAGACCCGGCTGAGCTCGCCCTTCGCGGCGATCTGCGCGGCTGAGAGGTTCTCGCCCAGGCCGATCGCCGCCACGTACTGGCGCTCGGGGTATTCGGGGGGACGCTCGCCGTTCACCCATCCCGGCGTGCCGCCCGTCCCCGCACAGCCCACGGCCGCGGTCACGAACAGAAGGGTCAGCCATCCTACGAGTCGATTCGTCGTCATCATCACTTCACCGTCCGGAGGATCACGAAACGCCGGCCGCCGGCGGGCACTTCGATGCCGCTCACGCTCTGGGATTCGACGAGTCCCGCCTGGGCCGTCAAGAAGTCGACTTCGAGGTCGTGTCGACCGGCCGGCACGATCATCGACGTCATCCAGATCTCGTCCGGCAGCGTCGACCACACCCGCTTGTCCGCCTGCTCCGTCGCGAAGCGCCCGATCGTGCCGAGGAGCTGGGTCCCCGCCACGAGCAGAGCCTGATTCTGATCCCCGTTCGACGCCTGGCGCGCCGCTTCTTCGGCCCCCTTCTGGATGGCGTACTTGATCGCCGCCCGGGCCACCGCCTTCGCGTAGATCCGTGCGCGGCGATCCGCGAGGTCCTTCTCCGCGATGGCGCCGATGTCTTCCACCAGCTCGGGCCCGGTGATCTGTGTCGCGGCGGCCAGTCGGGGTTCCATCGCGGCGATCGAATAGGGCCGCGAGACGTACTTGGGGAATGCGACCGGGACGACGTCGACCCCGGAAAGCATCGAGATGTAGGTCGTCGCCCGCGCGATCTGCTGCTGGGCCTGGTCGTCCCCGATCAGCTGGAGCGCGAGGACGATCGCCCAGGCCTCGTTGAAGGGCAGGACGATCATCTCCTGGTCCTTGATCGGAGCGAGACCGTTGTAGTGGAGGATCACGAGCTCGCCGTGGCCGTCCGGAATCTCGCGCGCGACGCCGCTGCTTCCGCGATCCCGCAGATCGTCCCGGGCCCAGCGTCCGAGCCGCCCGGCGACGCGCTCGGCGTTCGCGAAGAGCGAGGGCGGGCGCGAGACCGCGAAGTGCTCGGCGTAGGTGTCGTACGCGTCGAGCGCCTTCTTGTAGTCGACGAGGGCGGCATCGTACTCGCCGCCGAGCTCGTAGAAGAGTGCCCCCAGGTATCGGGCGAAGGCGTCTTCCTGGTAGGTGTTGTCGTTGGTCGAGTCGACCTGGAGCTTCCGCAGGTAGTCCCCGACCTGACGGATCTCGACCAGCGCCGAGTCGACCTCGCCGAGCTGCTCGTAGTTGAGCGCAGAGAAGAGATGGATCAGCGTGCGCTCGAAGTTCTCGCCGGCATAGTCGAGGGCGTAGTCGTTCGTCATGAGCGACAGGCCGGTGCCGGTGATGCTCGCCGCGTAGAGCTCGCTCCCCACCTGCTTGGCGTTCTCGAACGCCGCGTTGCTCTCGGCGTACCGACCCGAGAGGTGGAGCAGCATCCCCCGCTCGAGGTAGTAGAGCAGGCGGTTCTTGCCGCGATAGGCCCGCTCCCGCTCGGTCTCGACCGTCTGGACCGCCGTCGCGTAGTCCCCGAGCCTCATCTGCGCCTCCAGCTGCTGCTGGACGCGACCGGTCGAGGCACAGCCGAAGGCGGTGACGACCAGGAGGCAAGCGAGGAGCGTGACGAGCGGGCGGCGGATCATGGGCTCGGTCCTGCGGACGGGGGGAGCGGCAGGCGCGGGCCTAGAGGCGGTACTTGGGGTTCTTCACCAGCTTCTTGAGCTTGTGCTGGCCGATCCAGACCTTCTCGTTCGTCTCGAGCGCGATCAGCTCGAGCTCGACCTGATAGAAGCGGACCTGCTTGTTGTCGGCGGCGTCGATGATCGTGTTGATGCCGCCGATCAGCATGAAGTCGGCCCCGATCTCCTTGCCCATGCTCTTGGCGGTCTCGATCGTGGCGTTGCGGAGCTGGTCGAGGCGTTCGGTGCGAAGCCCCTCGCGCTCGCCGCTGTCCGCGACGACCCGGACGCGGCCGGAGTTCACGAAGGCCCTTTCGAGGTCCTTGGTGAAGGTCCGCGTGTTGATGTGCTCGCTCGACTTGTTGCGGACGGCGCCGACGATCACGGTCGGCCTCTGGCCCGTGCGGTCCCGCCAGTCCTCGATCCAGTAGCGCGAGAGCGAGTCGGTGATCATCTCCTCGGAGACCTTCTGGCTGTCGACGTCGTTCCAGAGGCCCGAGAGATCGATCTCTTCTTCGACGGCCGTCCGAGTGACGGTGGTGCCGCCGCAGCCGACGGCGAAGGCGATCACGAGGAGCAACCCGAGGCGAAGCGCGCCGTGGGAAGCGCGAGCGGAAAACGAAGAACGGAACGGAACGCGAAGCATGGGATCTCCCCCTATCCTCATATCGTCTCGGAAATTGCGATCGGACCCGATGATCCTGCTTCGGGCCCCCGGGGTCAACGGCCCGTCGGGCGACTCGTGGATCGAAAGGGCGGACGAAGCCGTCGCGTCGATGCAGTGGAGCGGGACGCTGGTTAGGTTCCAGGCTCGCTGCGGGCGGACGGGGACGACGGGCGGCGACCACGCCGTGATCCGCTCCGCTCGAAGAGAGGACCATCGATGAAGATCCGAGGGAAGAGCGATCGCGTTGCCCGGCTCACGATCGGATTCGCTCTCGCGCTCGCGATCGGCTGTGCCAACTCCGCACCACCCGCGAAGTCGCGCTACGCGACACGGCCCCCGAAACCCGCATCGCTCGCCGACGCACCCGCATGGCTGACCTCCGGGTGCCGCGCGAACTGGTCCGACCCGGCGCGCGCACGACGGATCGTCTGCGGCGTCGGCTCCGCCCCGGCGCATCGCAATCGCGTCGCGGCCCGCGAGACGGCAATCGCCCGAGGACGCGCCGAGATCGCCCGGAGCCTCGAAGTGACCATCGAGAGCCTCGTCCGCCTCGAAGACCGAAGCGGCGGGAGCGGCGACCTCGACACGATCGTCCACCAGCTCTCGAGCACCTCGATGCGCGGGATCCAGCTCGAAGAGGTCTGGCGGGCCACCAGTGGCGAGACCTACGCCCTCGTCTCGCTGGACGTGGCCCGGATCGAGGAGACGGTGCGCGACACGCCGCGCCTCTCCCCGGCGGCCCGCGAGTCCCTCGCCACCCGCGCCGCGGCCGCCTTCGCCGCGCTCGAAGCCGAAACCACCGAAGCGAGTCGACCGCGCTAGCCGGCCGGGAATCCACCATGCGCTCCGATGCCATCGATCAGGTGATCAGCACCTTCCTCGAGATGCCCGCCCGGGTGAGCTGGAGCGGCGCGATCGCGGACAGCGCCCGGGGTCATTTCGAGGACGCGCGGCTCGAGCTCGCCGGCATGGCCGTCCTCGCGCTGCCCGTCGAACGCCTGGTCCTCGAGGCGCGGCGTTTCCAGTTCGTCCCCGGGCTCCCGGCGCGCTTCGTGGTCGAAGGGCCCCGAATGGTCCTGACCCTCCACCAGCGACAGATCGACAGCTGGCTCGACCGGTCGAAGGCACCCTTCGCGCTGCGGCTGACCGACCAGTCCGTCGAGTTTCGGGTCGACGTCGCCGGATTCCCGATCAGTCGCGCCGAGACGGAAGTCAGGGTCTCGCGAGGATGGATCGTCCTCCAGCCGAAGCACCAGGAGTTCCTGGGCATCCGCAACCGGCTGGCGGCGCTCTTCCGGACCTACGTACCGCTCCCGCGCCTCGCCCCCCAGACGCGGCTGACGGGCGTCGAGCACGGCGAGGGCGTAGTCCGGCTCGAGCTCACCCTCGACGACTTCGAGGACGTGATCACGCCGGGACTCGTCGACCGGGTCAAGGAACGCTTCCTCCCCTTCGCGAAGCCCCTGGCGGAGTGGACGCGCGGACCGAAGCGACCGAACGATCGGGGCTGAAGCCGGACGGAGGCCGCCTAACGTCGCGTGGCGCGGCGCTCGGTGAAGTACTCCCAGGGAAACTCGGGCTTCATGATGGGCTTGTAGCCGGGCGGCGTCTCGAAGGGGCAGGTCAGGAGCTCGAAGAGACCGACGACCTCGTGCGCCGCGACGTATCCGACGCCCTTCACGAATCCCCAGGTGGCCCCGACGAAGGGGCCGGAGTCCTCGGTCGTATCCTTCATCTGACCCGGAAGCGCGAGCACACCCAGCGTCAGGTTCGAGACGCCTCGGCCGAGCTTGCGCGCCGCGGTGTCCCGGGCGGACGCGGCCGAGGGCACGACGAGCGCGATCGCCAGCGCGATCAGGAGAGTGGTGACGAGGGCTCGGCGCGAACGCGCGCGGGTCGTGGACGAAAACTGGCTCACGGGTCTTCCTCGGTCCCGGCGCGGTCCGTGGCCTCTGCTCGGCCACCCGCCCCGGCGCGCAGCCGCGCTGCGCAGGGTCATCGGTCACCGAACCCATCGTCGAAGCAGGGGATAAGCTGTAACCCCGACGGCCCGTCGAACGAATCATCCCTCGAAGCGTCGGAACGAGAGACGCCCGCGCCCCATGGGGCCGGGCACCACCGGCAAGTCGCCGGCAGAAGAGGAGAAGCGAACGTGCGCAACAAGGACCTGCCCTCCCTCCCCGGTTCGGAGATCACCGACGAAGCGGTCTTCATGAACCGGCGCGAGGTCCTGCGCCTCGGCGCGACCGCCGCGATCGGCGCAGCCCTCGCGGGCTGCAGCGCCGACGAGGCGGAGGCCGAAGCCGCGACGCCGGAGGCGTCGGGCCTTCGCGCGCTCCAGTTCGAGACCCCGAGAGACCCCGGGTTCCGCGCGGAGGACACGGTCTCGAGCTACGACGACGCCACCAGCTACAACAACTTCTACGAGTTCGGCACGGGCAAGCGCGACCCGAAGGCGAACGCGCATACGCTCCGCCCCGAGCCCTGGTCGGTCGTGATCGACGGCGAGGTCGGGAAGCCCGGCCGGGTCGGATTCGAGGACCTGATCGCTCCGGCCGTGCTCGAGGAGCGCATCTACCGCTTCCGCTGCGTCGAGGCGTGGTCGATGGTCGTGCCCTGGATCGGGCTCTCCCTCGGCGAACTGATCGCGCGATTCGAGCCGACCAGCAAGGCGAAGTACGTCGCCTTCGAGACCCTCGTCGACGAGGAGCAGATGCCCGGCCAGCGCCGCCGCGTGATCGACTGGCCGTATCGCGAAGGCCTCCGCATCGACGAGGCGATGAACCCGCTCTCGATCCTCGCGGTCGGCATGTACGGGCGCATCCTCCCGAACCAGAACGGCGCGCCGATCCGTCTCGTCGTCCCGTGGAAGTACGGATTCAAGAGCATCAAGTCGATCGTGCGCATCACGCTCACCGAGAAGCAGCCGAAGACGAGCTGGAACATGCTCCAGCCCTCCGAATACGGCTTCTACGCGAACGTGAACCCCGAAGTTTCGCACCCGCGCTGGAGTCAGGCCCGGGAGCGACGCCTCGGCAACTTCCGCAAGCAGCCGACGCTGCCCTTCAACGGCTACGGCGAGCAGGTCGCCTCGCTCTACGCGGGCATGGACCTGCGGCGCTCGTTCTGACGGCGGAGCGTGTCCGCACCATGACCCGCTTCCGACTGCAGGCGATCACGATCGTCGTGGTGCTCCTCCCGGCCCTCGGGCTCGGGCTCCGCTTCGCGACGGAGGGCCCCGGCGCGAATCCCGTCGACGACCTGACCCACGTGACCGGGGAGTGGGGCCTGCGCTTCCTGCTGCTTTCGCTCGCGGTGACCCCGGCGCGCCGCTTCCTGGGCTGGCACTGGGCGCAGCCCCTCCGCCGCACCCTCGGCCTGGCCGCGTTCTCCTACGCCCTCGCCCATCTCGCGACGTGGTCGATCTTCGATCTGGGCCTCGACGTGCCGGCGATCATCGACGACGTGATCGAGCGCCCCTACGTGACCGCGGGCATGGCGGCGTTCGTGATCCTGCTGGCCCTCGCCTTCACGAGCACCCGGGGCTGGATCAAGCGCCTCGGCGCCCGCTGGGTCACGCTCCACCGTGCGGTGTATGGCGCCGGCGCCCTGGCCGTCCTGCACCACTTCTGGCTGGTGAAGGCCGACTACCGGCCCGCCATCGTCCACGGCGTCCTCCTGGCGGGCCTCCTCGCCGCGCGGCTCGCCTGGCGGGCCCGGTCCCGGACGGCCTGATCGACGGGGCAGCGGAACCCGAGGGCCATCCTCTCCTTCGGCTGGGGCAATCATCTCCGCGTGGGCAGCCGCGTGGCGGAGATGCAGCTGCGAATCCTCTGGGAGGAGATCATGCAGCGCTACCGCATGGTCGAGGTCGCGGGCGAGCCCGTGCGCGTCCGCTCCAATTTCGTGAAGGGCTTCACCGGGCTCCCGGTCCGGCTGCACGCGAAGTCGCCCGTTCCGGGGGGCTACACCCGGCTGACCGGACGGTCGATGAGAGCGCTTGCCCCGCGCGTGCGCGGAACGCATTCTCTGGGCCCTTCGCCCCCAGCCTCCCCCGGAGCCCCATCCGAATGAGCGACGAACCGAAGCCCGACGCCGAAGTCGGGAACGAATCCGACGTCCACATCGTCGAGGTCGGTGGGCGCACGCTCTATCTCGTAGGGACGGCCCACGTCTCCCAGCAATCCGTGGACCTCGTCCGCCTGGTGATCGAGCGCGAGAAGCCCGACGCCGTCTGCATCGAGCTCGACGAAGGCCGCTACGAGGCGCTCTCCCAGGAGAAGAAGTTCCAGGAGCAGGATCTCCGCGAGGTACTGAAGAACAAGCAGCTCGCGACGCTGATGCTGAACCTGATCCTCGCGTCCTACCAGCGTCGCCTCGGCCTCCAGCTCGGCGTGACCCCGGGCAGCGAGTTGATGGAGGCGGCCCGCGCGGCCAAGGACCACGACATCCCGATCTCGCTCTGCGATCGCGACGTCCGCATCACCCTGCGCCGCGCCTGGCAGAGCCTCGGCTGGGGCCAGCGCCTGCGCCTGCTGACCGAGCTCGTCGCGTCGCTCTTCGAGGACACGGAGGTCTCCGAGGAAGAACTCGCGCGCATTCGCGAGCAGGACGTCGTGACCGAGGTCATGAGCGAGCTGGGGCGGATGATGCCCGACCTGAAGCGCGTCCTGATCGACGAGCGCGACGCGTACCTCGCCCACGAGATCCTCGAGACCGAGGGCGAACGGATCGTCGCCGTCGTCGGCGCGGGACACGTCGACGGAATGAAGGGCCGGCTGCTCCGCGACGAGCGGGCTGACCTGGACGAGATCTGCGAGATCCCCGAGAGCAGCGGCCTCTGGAAGGTCGTCGGCTGGGCGATCCCGCTCGTGATCGTCGCCTCGATCGCCGCCATCGGCTGGACCCAGGGCGCCGCCGCTGCCGGCGAGAACGCGATGATCTGGTTCCTGGCGAACGCCGTCCCGGCGGGCGTCGGCGCGGTGATCGCCCTCGGCCATCCCGCGACGATCGTCGCCGCCGCGCTCGCCGCGCCGTTCACGAGCCTCACGCCGCTGATCGGCGCCGGCTACGTCGCCGCCTTCACCCAGCTCTGGGCCGCACCGCCGCGGGTCGCGGACTTCGGCTCCGTGGGCGACGACCTCGCGGCCCCGAAGCGCTGGTGGCAGAGCCGACTGATGCGGATCTTCCTCGTGTTCGTGCTCACCACCATCGGCAGCCTGATCGGGACCTACACCGGCGGCTTCGAAGTCCTGAGCAACCTCGTGGGCGGCACGTCCTGAGCATCTTCTCGTCGCGATCGGTCTTCAGCGCTCGATCGCCACGAACAGGAAGACCGCGATCAGGACGTAGGCGATCCCGATCATCCGGGTGTGGAGCCTGCGGTCGCGGATCCGCGCCGCCGCGACGCAGAGCCCGATCGCGAGCCCGCGGATCGCGTTCTCGGCGTGAATCAGCGGGTGTTCGTTGATCGACACGTCCGCGATCCCGAAGAACACGAAGGTCAGCGCGGCCATCCCGTAGATCCCCGCGCGGTGGTCGAGGTAGTGCTCGCCCAGGTCCAGGCGCTCGTTCGGCGATCCCGCCCCGATACGCGGAACCAGGATCAAGCCGGCGGTCACGATCGTGGCGACGGGGGTCAGGACGATCAGCACGGTGAGGTAGGTCCAGTCCTCGACCAGGCGATAGTTCCAGAAGCCCCACCAGAACTGGGTCAGGAGCAGGACGAGCAGGCCCGTCGCACCAGCATGGAGCCAGTCGAACTTCACGGCCTCGCGCCGCTGGAGGAGCTCCGCGATCGCCGCCATCACGTGACTGAGGCCGATCGCGAGGACCAGCGACACGAGCACGGCGATGTATTCGAAGTGGGTCATGCACTTTCCCCGCCGACAGGGAGCCGACGTCCGCCCTAGCCTATCGCGGCCCCGGCCCGACGGGTTCCATCCGCGGCATTCTGTTTCGCGGCATGTCGACGGCCCTCGAACCCCTGTGTGATGCGGGACCGCTCCCGCTCCTCGCCATCGTCCTGCTGGCGGGAAGCGCGGCCGGCGCCGCGTCGGTCGCGACGGCCCCCGCGACGATCGTCGCGATCGTCCGCGAGACCCGCTCGAATGGCGCCTTCGTGAAGACTCTGACCGGGAGGGTCTGCCCTTCGACACCCCCGACGGGCGACCGGTCCACTGCATGGTCCTCCTCTGCACGAGCCCGGACGAGCGAAACCGGCATCTCCAGGCCCTGGCCTCCCTCGGCCGCACGGTCGGCTCGAACCCCGCCTTCCAGGAGAGGCGCTTCGATTCGCAGAGCCCCGCGCACGCGTACGAGCTCCTGCACGGCGAATAGAGCGGGCATTTCAACGACTTCATGGACGAGGCCACCGAGGGCGGACCCGCCCGAGGCCCAGCCGCGCTACGTTGGGTCTCCCCCCAGTCAACACCCCGTCGATTCGAGTCCGACCGACATGCAGAGCTACCTCGATCTCCTCCGCGACATCATGGAGAACGGCGTCGACAAGGAAGACCGGACGGGCACCGGCACACGCTCCGTCTTCGGACGGCAGCTGCGCTTCGACCTCGACCCGGCGCGTTCTCCCGCCGAGGGCGGCGGCTTCCCGCTGATCACGACCAAGAAGGTCCACACGAAGAGCATCCTCCACGAGCTGCTCTGGTTCGTGGCCGGCGACACGAACAACAACACGCTGCGCGACGCGGGCGTGACCATCTGGGACGAATGGGCCGACGAAGACGGCTCCCTCGGACCGGTCTACGGCGCCCAGTGGCGCCGGTGGCGTGCGGCGGCGCCCGAAGGGGCCGACTCGGACGAAGCGGTCGAGATCGATCAGCTCGCGGACCTCGTCGAGCAGATCCGAACCCACCCCGACTCCCGGCGCCTGATCCTCTCGGCCTGGAACGTCGGCGAGCTCGGCGCGATGAAGCTTCCGCCCTGCCACCTGCTCGTCCAGTGGAACGTCCAGCGCGAGAAGCTCCACTGCATGATGACGATGCGGAGCTGCGACGTCTTCCTCGGCCTGCCCTTCAACATCGCGAGCTACGCGCTGCTCACGATGATGATGGCCCAGGTGACGGACCTCGTTCCGGGCGAGCTGGTCCTCTCGCTCGGCGATACCCACATCTACCAGAACCACTTCGACCAGGTGCGCGAGCAGCTGACGCGGGACCCGCGGCCACTGCCGACGATGACCCTGAACCCCGCCGTGAAGGACCTCTTCGCCTTCACCTACGAGGACTTCAAGCTCGAGGGCTACGATCCGCACCCGAAGATCAGCGCCCCCATTGCGGTCTAGATGCGGATCTCGTTGATCGTCGCGGTCGCGCGGAACGGCGTGATCGGGAACGACGGGGAGATCCCGTGGCGGTTGCCGGAGGACCAGAAGTTCTTCCGGCGCGCGACGATGGGGCAGGCGCTCGTGTACGGGCGCAAGACCTTCGACTCGATCGGGAAGGCCCTGCCCGGACGCGCGAACTTCGTGCTCACCCGGAATGAACACGCGCCGGTCGAGGGCGTCGATTTCGTGGCGGACCTCGACGAGGCGATCGAGCGGGCCCGCGCGGCCGGATACGACGAGTGCTTCGTCGCCGGTGGCGAAGCGATCTATCGCGCCGCCCTCGCGACCGCGGACCGGGTCCTGCGAACCGTCGTCGACGCCGAGCCCGAAGGCGACACCTTCTTTCCGCCGCTCGACCCGGCGGACTGGATCTGCACCGGGCGCGTGCCTCACGATGTCGACGATCGCCACGCACACGCGTTCGTGATCGAGACCTGGGAGCGCCGGGGCTAGCGGACGCGATCGACACCTCCGAGCCGCTATGGTCCGCGGCATGGACTCCCCGCAGCACGGCGACGACCGCGTCGACTCGACGCGCCTCGTCGCCTCCCCGCATACCGGCGCCGATCGCCTGGTCCGCACGATTTCCGACGGCGGCACGATCGCGATCAAGGTCCTCGTGGCGAGCGAGCTCGTCGGCGAAGCCCTGCGTCGGCGGCGCTACGCGCCGACGGCCGGGGACGCGCTCGGTCGCGCCATGATGGGCGCCCTGCTGATCGCGGTCGGGAGCGCGCCGGACGATGCCGACGAGCCGAACGTCGAGTCGGTCCAGCTCCAGTTTCGCGGTGACGGTCCCCTCGGTTCACTGACGGCGATCGCCGACTCCCGCGCTCGCGTGCGCGGAACGGTGCAGCACCCGGAGCACTCCCGGGTCCTCTCGGATGGAACGCCGGACATCGCGCGCTCCATCGGCCAGGGGCCGCTCAACGTCGTGCGACACCGCCCCCGCTGGCGCTCGCCCTACACGGGAACCGTGCCGCTCGTGTCCGGCGAAGTCGCGGGCGACCTGACGCTCTACCTGACCGAGAGCGAACAGACACCGTCGGCGATGGGGCTCGGCGTCGCCTTCGGCCCGGGCATGACCGACGTCGCCGCCTGCGGCTTCCTGATCCAGGCGCTGCCCGGCGCCTCGGACGAGGAACTCACGATCGTGGAGGAGAACGTGCAGGGCCTCCCCGGCCTGGCGACGCTCCTCCGCTCGCCCCTCGAGCCCGACGAGCTCGTCGATCGTCTGATGATCGGACTCGGGACCCGCGCGCGGCACACGATGACGCCGTGCTTCCATTGTCCGTGCTCGGCCGAGCGCGCGCTGCGGACGCTGGCGCTCCTCGATCGCAGGGAACTCGAAGAGCTCGTGGCGACGGCCTCCTCGCAGGAGGTCGTGTGCGATTTCTGCGGCAAGCAGTACGACCTCGGCCCGGACCAGGTGGCGACGCTGCTCCGGGTCGAAGCGGAAGCCACGCCCCGCTAGCGACGGGCCCGATCGGTCGCGCGCCGCGCGCTACTCCAGACAGCGGTCCCGCAGACGTTCGAGATCCGCGTCGGAGAGGCCCCCGATCCGCAGGTACTCGCCCATCGAGCCCCAGCGGTCCCCGACAAGCGCGAGCACGGTCTCCATCGACTCGGGCTTCGCGTGGAGCGTGTCCGCCGGCATGTCCTTCAGGGTCTCTGCGTAGCCCTTCATGCTCATCACACGATCGATGATCGCGTCGATCCGTTCGCCCGAGAGCGCGTAGTCCGCGACGATCAGCTCGTCGTCGACGCCGAGGGTCCCGAGCAGGATCGCCGAGATCACGCCCGTCCGATCCTTGCCGGCGGCGCAGTGGTAGACCGCGCCCTGCTCCGCCCGCGCCAGCAGGCGAACCGCGTTCACGATCTTCTCGTGCCCGAACTCCATCATCCCGACGTACCGCTCGCCGAGGGACATCTCGTCCGCGCGCCTTCGCTCGGCGGTCGAAGGGTCTCCGTCGAAGAGCGGGTTGTGGTGGAACGCGATCGGCTCGTGTTCGAGCGGCCCGCGGCCCTCGTTCGAGAGCTCATGGGTCGATCGCAGGTCCACGATGTCGGAGAGGGACAGTTCGTCACGCAGCCGACCGACGTCGGACTCGGAGAGGGCATGGAGCGCATCGCTGCGGAAGAGTCGCCGCCAGCGCAGCGTTCGACCGTCGCGGGTCGGGTAGCCCCCGAGATCACGGAAGTTCACGCAGCCGTCGAGGTCGATGGATCGGTTCACGGCGCGGGAGTCTAGCCACGGTCGATTCGGAAACCAGCATCGCGACCTGCGGCCCCGCTCGACCTCGCGTGCGCACGCGCCCGGACGAATCGTCGATGCCGAAGCGAAGGCGCCTCGCCGAGCCGGTTCGCGCTTGCGCATCTCGCTGTATGATGGAGAGACGGTGCGGAGGCTGTCGGGGGGATCATGGCGGACACGGTATCGAGTCCGCGGGGTGCGGAGATTTCGGATCGGTCGGCGGAGCTCGTCCTTCCGGATGACGACGCCGTCTCCGCCCCGCTACGAAGGGAGTTCGGCGTGAGCGAGTCGGAGGGGACGACTGCGCAGATCCTGCGTGATCGCACGGACGAGAGCCGCAGCGACGATGACGGCGGAAGCGCGGCCCTCGGCGGTGGACTGACGTCGACCAGCGGCACGACACCTTCGACGCCTCCCGCGACGACCTCCACACCGCGAGCCACGGCCGCCACCGGCCTCGCGAACTCGCTCACGACCCCGCCCGGTGGTCCACCGCCTTCGGACGCGGAGACCCCGACATCTCGGACGCAGCCCGAGTCCCGCGGCGTCGCGCTGCCCGGAGATCGAGGCCCCCGAACCCAGAAGGCACAGAGCCAGAGGCCGTCGTTCTGGCGACGCATCGCGCTCGGCCGCCGCCATCAAGATTCGCCGGCGGCTTCGACACCGCCGCCGGCGCCGGAGACCCACGTGGCCCCGCCCGACGCCCAGACCCGACCGCCGGTACCCACCGCGCCCGATCGCCCGAGCCTCGCCGAGCGAGCGAAGAGCGTCGTCGCGCCCGCGCCTCCGACACCCGCCGTAGACACCCGAGCGATCGAAGCGGTGATCGTGGAGCCCATGTTGCAGGCGCTGGTCTCCGTCGAAGCCAAGCTCGAGCGGAGCCATGCAGAGCTCATCAATCGAAGCGATACGGTCGACCAGCGGCTGACCCAGCTCTGGGACATCGAGGAGCAGCTCGGAACGCTCTCCGAGCTGCAGGACTCGCTGCTCCAGGTCTCCGAGCAGCAGCGACGGCTCGAGAACGCCGTCGTCTCGCAGACGAAGACGCTGCGCTGGCTCGTCGGTGCGGTCTTCTTCTCGCTGGCCGCCGCCGCCTTCGTCGTCGCCGCGGTCCTCCCCTAGACCGACTCCGTCCCCGGCCGGGCTCCGGCCCCGACCGCGGTCCCGGCCGCGGACCGGCGGCCAGCGCGCGGTCGCCATTCTGCCGATTTGCGAACGCGCTCGCAGATCGCACGAAGGGCTGCATGTGCCCGCCATGGCAATCTTTTTCCCGGAATCTCGCCCCGACGGTTGACGCTCCTCAATCTATATACCAGTTTATCCGCATATTCAGATATTCATCCGGCACAGCGACTGCCCGCTGTCCGCGACAGGTCCCCTCCCCGCCAGGGACGAGGACCAGGAGATCCGAGCCGATGGCCCTTCCGAGTTCCAAAGACGCGCCCGCCTTCAAGGTGGCGGACCTGACCCTCTGCGACTTCGGTCGCAAGGAGATCGAGCTCGCCGAGCACGAGATGCCGGGCCTGATGGCCCTGCGCGAACGCTTCGGCAAGACCAAGCCCCTGAACGGGGTCCGCGTCATGGGCTCGCTCCACATGACGATCCAGACCGCGGTCCTGATCGAGACGCTGACCGCCCTCGGCGCCGACGTGCGCTGGGTCTCCTGCAACATCTTCTCGACCCAGGACCACGCCGCCGCCGCGGTCGTCGTCGGTCCCGACGGCACGCCCGAAGATCCCAAGGGCGTCCCGGTCTTCGCCTGGAAGGGCGAGACCCTCGAGGAGTACTGGTGGTGCACCGACGTCGCCCTCCAGTGGCCGGACGGCTCGGGCCCGGAGCTGATCGTGGACGACGGCGGGGATGCGACGCTGCTGATCCACAAGGGCCTCGAGTTCGAGACCGCCGAGAAGTTCCCGGACTTCAACCCCGAGACCGACTCCGAGGAATGGGGCGTCATCCTCGAGACCCTCAAGTCGATCAACGCGTCGGACAAGACGCGCTGGAAGCGAACCGCCGAGACCATGCGCGGCGTCTCCGAGGAGACGACGACCGGCGTGAACCGCCTCTACCAGATGGAGAAGAACGGACAGCTCCTCTTCCCCGCGATCAACGTCAACGACTCGGTCACGAAGTCGAAGTTCGACAACGTCTACGGCTGCCGACACTCCCTGCCGGACGGCCTGATGCGCGCTTCGGACGTGATGCTCGGCGGCAAGGTCGCCGTCATCTGCGGCTTCGGTGAGGTCGGCAAGGGCTCCGCCGAGTCGCTGCGGGGCCAGGGCTGCCGCGTGATCGTGACCGAGATCGACCCGATCTGCGCGCTCCAGGCCGCGATGCAGGGCTACGAGGTCGCCACCCTCGAGGACGTCGTCGAGACCGCCGACATCTTCGTCACCACGACGGGCAACTTCGACATCATCACCGCCGATCACATGGCGCGAATGAAGGACAAGGCGATCGTCGGCAACATCGGCCACTTCGACAACGAGATCGACATGGCCGGCCTCAAGAAGATCCCGGGCATCGAGCGCATCGAGATCAAGCCCCAGTACGACGAGTGGAGGTTCCCGGACGGCCACAGCGTCCTGGTCCTCGCCGAGGGCCGGCTGCTCAACCTGGGCTGCGCCACGGGCCATCCGTCCTTCGTGATGTCCGCCTCGTTCACCAATCAGGTGCTCGCCCAGATCGAGCTCCAGGAGAACGGCGGCCGGTACGAGAACAAGGTCTACGTGCTGCCCAAGAAGCTCGACGAAGAGGTCGCGCGACTCCACCTCGACAAGCTCGGCGTGAAGCTCACGAAGCTGACCCCGGCGCAGGCGGAGTACCTGGACGTCGACATCGATGGGCCGTACAAGCCGGAGCACTATCGATACTGAGAGAAGCGCCGTGACGCCTTCGGGGCGTCGAGGCGAACGGCGACCTCGGTGATCGGGGTCGTGCGACACGACTTTCGGTGCTGCCAACGAAAACGCCGGAGGACCTCGGTTCTCCGGCGTTTCTGCGCTTGGCGCCGGGGGCTCGAGTCGCCTCTCCGAACTGCCGATAGGCCCCGGGTGTCCCTCTCGGAGCCACCATGCTCGAAGCCTTCATCAGTCTCGGGATCGTGATCCTCTTCAGCGTCCTTGCCTGGGCGGCGAACGCTGGGGCCGAGGCGATGGTCTGGGGTGGTGTCGCGATCTCCGCGATCGGCTTCGGGTACGGGATCCCGACGGCGATCGTCTACCACTGGGTGCTCTACCGCTCGCTCGTTCGCGCGGATCGACTGCCCGACCGGTGGTGGCTCTCTCCGACCGCACATCACGGACTCATCCCGCGTGAAGAGCGAGCCGGCGTCTACGCCTGGGGCGCGATCGGCGGCTCCGGCTTCATGGTGATCGTGCTGGGGATCCTGGTGACGGCGGTCGGCCTCTGGCGATTGCTCGTTCCGTGAGCCGCGACGAGCGCTAGAGCCCGCCGCCGCGCTTCGCGTCGAAGTATCGACTGACGAGCGCCGGGCCGAGCGTCGCCGGCGAGACGTCGAGGGTCCGGATTCCTTCCGCGCGCAGCCGATCGTGCATCGCCTTGCGATCGAGGAGCGCGTCCCAGGCGCCGAGCGCCGTGAACGCCTCGCCGAGATCCTCGGGATCGCGCGCCAGACGTTCGTCGAGCTCGATCGGGTGCAGGTCCGCGACGAGGACGAAGTGGCGACGCCGCAGCAGCCGGAGCGCAGGCAGCACGTCCGGCTCGTCCTCGGGACGCAGGTGCGTCAGGAGGATCACCATCGAACGCCTTCGCTGATGCCGGCCGAGCTCCTCCGCGGCGCCGCGGAAGTCGACGCCCAGGGTGGTCGGCTCGAGGTCGTAGACGCGGTGCAGCAGCTGGCTCACGGTCGCCGCGCCCTTCGCCGGCGGCGTCCAGCGGCGCTCCTCGCCGAAGCTCAGGAGACCGACGGCGTCGCCTCCCTTCAGCGCGACGTGCGCGAGCAGGATCATCGCGTTCAAGCCGTGGTCGAAGTGGGAGAGGTCGCCGTCCTTGGTCCGCATGCGTCGGCTGCAGTCGAGCAGGAACACGATCCGCTGGTCGTGTTCGGCTTCGTACTCCCGGCTGATCAGCTCGCGCTTGCGGCTCGTCGCCTTCCAGTCGATCTGGCGGATCGAATCGCCGGCGCGGTACTCGCGGAGCTGGTGGAACTCGAGGCCCTCGCCGCGCAGGCGTTGTCGCTTGATCCCGACGTCCCGGGTGCGCGCCGCCTGGACGAGCTCGTCGAAGCGCGTCGTCGCCGCGAAGTTCGGATAGACCCGGATCGAGGCCGGCTCCCCGAGGCGGGCCGTGTAGCGCCAGAATCCGAGCGGCGTGTGCGCGCGAAACGTCGCCGCCTCGAACACCACGTCGCCCCGCACGAGGGGGCGGACGCGATAGACCGCGCGCTGGAGCTCGCCGCGCTCCGGGTCGAGGGCCAACGGCAGACCGGAGACCTCGGCGGAGGTCGGCACGCCGTCGATCAGCTCGACCCGGGAGCCGGTGAAGCCCCGGGTCCGGAGCTCGACGCCGACGTCGCTCCACGCCTCCAGGGACAGGCTGCGCGGGAGCGCCCGTCGGAAGCGTGGCGCTTCGACACGGTCGAGCAGGAAGAGGTCGACGAACAGCGCGAGCCCCGCCAGGAGCACGACCGCGAGCACGAAGGTCCGCGCCAGGACGGCCCCCAACACGAGCGGGGCGCCCTGTACGAGCCCGACCCCCTCGACGGCGAGAGCCAGACTCCACAGCGCGCCGCCGACCACGAGGGCCGCGGGGCTCGGTCTGCGCTGGGTCGTCTTCATGCTCGCGCGCCTCGTCAGATCCGCGGCGCGGGCACGTCGTCGAGGAGCGCGGCGATGATCTCGTCCGCCGGCGCGCCCTCGATCTCGAGATCCGCGGTCAGCTGGATGCGGTGACGCAGAACCGCCGGGGCGACGCGCTTCACGTCGTCCGGCGTGACGAAGGCATTGCCCTCGAGGAGCGCGTGGGCCTTCGCCGCCCGCATGAGCGAGATCGTGGCGCGCGGTCCCGCGCCCTGGGCGACGCCGATCCGCTGGCGGGTCTCGCGAGCGATCCGAACCGCGTAGGCATAGACCTCACGATCGACCTCGAGCCTCGCGGCCACCTGCTGCAGCCGGAGTACCTCGTCGGGCTGGACGACCGGCTCGAGCCCCTCCAGGTGGAACTCGTTGCCGGTCCGCCCTTCCGTCACGAGCCGAAGCATCTCTTCTTCCGCCTCGGCCCCGGGGTAGTCGACGAGCAGCTTCATCAGGAAGCGATCGAGCTCGGACTCCGGAAGCGGATACGTGCCCTCCTGCTCGAGGGGGTTCTGGGTGGCGAGCACCATGAAAGGGCTCGGCGTCTCATGCGCCTCGCCCTCGATCGTGATCTGCCCCTCCTGCATCACCTCGAGCAGCGCGGCCTGGGTCTTCGCCGGCGAGCGGTTGATCTCGTCCGCCAGGAGCAGGTTCGTGAAGGCCGGACCGCGACGGATCGTGAAGCGCTGGGTCGCGGCATCGAAGAACGCGTGACCCGTCACGTCGCTCGGCATGAGGTCGGGGGTGAACTGAACCCGCGCGAACTCGCCGCCGAAGCACGCCGCGAGGCTGCGGACCATCAGCGTCTTCCCGAGCCCGGGCACGCCCTCGATCAGCACGTGCCCCCCGGCCACGAAGGCGACCAGGATGTCGGCGACGAGCGCATCCTGCCCGATCACCGCGCGCGCGATCTGCTCGCGCATCGCGTCGATCCGCCCCTTCGCCCAGGCGACCTCCTCACTCGTGGCCGCCGTCATCGTCTCGCTCATTTGGTCCTCCTCATCCGGAGCATCGATCTCGTCCGCTCGACCACCGCGCGTCGATTGCGCGGCACGTCCTCCCGGAGCGCCTCGGCGACCGCGTCGGGCGGGAGCCCAGCGCGTGCGCCCCATTTTTCGCGATCCCGTGGCGCCCGGGCCCCGAGGTCTTCGCGCAGTCGCCTCATCAACCGGGCGAAGCCGCCCTTGCGATAGTGGAAGGTCACGCTCGCCTCGACGTGCTCCAGATGCTCACGGCGGGGCACCGCGGACCCGCGAACCGGGAGCTCGAAGCGAAGCGAATAGGTCAGACAGGCGACCAGCACGAGGCCGATCCCGCCCCAGCTCACGAGGGGAAAGGTCGCGAAGGCCAGGTCGCTGATCGACGGCACCTCCGGATCGTGGAGCATCCAGACCTTCGGCCGCCCCTCGAACACGTGCCACAGAAGCCAGGCGTGATCCTGGCACGCGATCCGTTCGTTGCGGAAGGGATGGATCGACGTCATCGCGACGACCCGCCCCTCGCCCACCGGCAGCGAGAGCACCTGCTTCTTCGGCGAGAGATACGCGTCCTCGAGTCGCTCCTCGTAGACCGCGAGCGTGTTCTCGCTCCGGAGTTCGACGAGGGCCTCTCGTCCCTCGACGCCCACGTCGACGCGATCGAGCCAGTCCTCGCCCTCGCGGCACTCGGCGGTCCCCAGGAAGAGATCGAGCATCTCGCCGAGGTTCTCCGGCGTGTCGGCGACGACCTCGTCCTCTTCGTCCGCGGACGCCTCGGAGCGCTCCGCCTCCTCGTTCTCGGAAGGGAGCGCTTGATCGAGGTCGACGTCGACGCCCTCTTCCAGCTCCTCCTCGTCCTCGATCTCCGGCGGAAGCAGGAACACACCGAGCTGGTCGAGCAACCGATCGCGACTGGCCTCGACCCCGTAGTCGTAGGTCGAGTGCGCGATCACCATGAGGAGCCCTCCGCGCTCGACCCAGGCGACCAACGCGTCGCGACGCCGCTCGGAGAGGGCCTCCCGCGCCGCCGACATCAGAATCGCGTCGTCCGCCGGCGGCAGCGCGTCGAGGAGCTTCATCCCGGTCGTCGACTCCGTATCGACGTGATGGAGCGCGAGGAATTGCTCCGCCGCGAGAAAATCGTTCCGTCGCGCCTCGGCGGAGTAGCCGAGATCGACTTCCTCCTCGATCCACTCGGCGCCGAACCAGAGATAGAGGCAGGCGCCCAGGACGAGGACGCCGACGAAGCTCCAGAAGATCGTCGTCCCCTTCACGCGACGGCCTCCTCCGCCGTCCGCCGATCCGGGGCGCCGAAGAAGCGGGGCCACGCCTCGCAGAGGGCGCCGAGGTCATCCGCCGTGGGATCGAGGTGCCCGTAGGCGCAGCGCAGCCACGTCCGGGTGAGCCGCGCGAAGTACGAAGTCGCCTCCGCCGCGAGCAGCGGACGCGCGACGTCGAGGCACTCCCGTTCGGTCACGCCCCGGGACAGCTCGGCCCCGTGGACCAGCGCGAGGCGCGAGAGTGCTCCCCGATAGAGCAGCGCGAGCGCGTCACGGGGGCGTCCCGCCCGCGCCGCCCCGAGCGCCTCTCCGGCGACGTCGTCGGGCAGGCTCTCCTCGGTGATCTCGAGGCCGAAGAGCTCTCCGGGGACGTGCTTTCGTCGAGCGCCCGGCGCAGGCAGGTCGAGGCGGAGCCCGCCCTCCCGGAGGACCCGAAGCACCAGCCAACCCACGACGCCGAGTGCGAGGGCGATCAGGATCACCTGACCGAACTCGGCCACGAAGGTCGCGATCGCGGCGAGCAGATCCTGCAGCCACTGCGGCGGCGGGTCGCCAGTCTCGTCGTCGGTCTCCCACTCCCACTCGTGGAGGAAGCGCGGCATCGAGACCGTATCCGGCTCGTGGAAGTCCTCGCCCTCGAGGATCGTCTCGATCGACGCCTTCGCTTCCTCTGCGGAGACGTTCGGATACGCGGCGACCGGGTCGGGCAACAGCGAGAGCGAGACGCAGGCGATCATCGCGAGGGCCGCGCCTGCGGGCCCCGCGCGACGAGATGCGCGCTCCGCGATCCGCCGGAAGATCAGCTCGACGTCCCAGGCCTCCAGCTCCGTTCGGCGATGGAGATAGAGGGAGAAGCCGGCGGCGACGTAGAAGGGGGCGACGAGCAGGATCGACAGGGCCCAGAGTCCGAAGAGGACGACGGAGGTGAGCCAGTGGGCCTCCGCGCCGCCGAAGAGCGACTCGCCGATCGAATCGGTGACCGACTCGGGCAGGAAGAAGAAGAGGAGCGACGCGAGGCCGATCTGGAGAAGCCCCTCGACCTGGATCAGCACGAGGGTCAGCGCCGCCGCGGCGCCGCCATGCCGACCACGCCGCAGGATCCCGAGGCGCGCGCTCCGCACGGCGCCGGTGCCACCCTCGAGGACCGAGACGGGCAGATCGAAGGAGCGGGTCGGCGCGAGGCGCTGGAGGGTGAGCGACGCGAGCAGGCCACGAAACACCGAAGACTCGAGGCCCCGGAGCGACTCCCGGGCGGTCGGGGCCTGCCCGAAGAACGCGCGACTGAGATGGAAGAGGATCGGCCGCTCCCACACGGGCTTCGCCCACCAGATCGCGAGGGAGGTCAGGAACGGGTGCTCGTTCACGAAGGGCGCGAGGACGAGCACCACCGGAACGAGGAACGCCGCGGCGATCGCCAGCAGCGTCCCGTAGTAGGGCCGGACGAACTGGAAGCCGAAGTCGGTCGCCTCGTAGGGCGAGCGCGGACGGAGGTGTTCGGACCAGGTCCCTCGAGCGATCGGCGCGGCCGCGCGCCGTGCCTCCGCCGTGTCCTCGCTCCCGACCTGCGGACTAGCGGCCATCGCCGCCTCCCGTTCGACCGACGGCCTTCGTTCCACGGCCGACGAACGCGAAGTAGGCGAAGACGAGGGCCCAGAACACACCGCCGACGGCGAACTTGATCTCGGGCAGCACGGCGCCCTTCGAAGACCAGAACGCCTCGAGGAGCGCCGCCACCACCAGCATCGCGAAGACGCCGTAGACGATCGTGACGGTCTCGCTCGCCGCCTGCCGGAGCGACGCCCAGCGGGTCCGGGCGCCGGGGGCGATCAGCGACCACCCGAGCCGGAGACCGGCCGCGCCGCTCAAGACGATCGCCGTCAGCTCGAAGGCCCCGTGACCGATCACGAAGGACGTGAACGTGATCGTGAAGCCGATCGAGACGAGGTGCGCGGCGACGCCGCCGAGCAGGAACCCGTTCTGCACGAGCACGACCACGCTTCCGAGACCGAAGATCAGACCGGACGCGTAGGCGCGGAAGGCGATGCTGATGTTGTTCATGATGTAGAAGCCGAACATCGCCATGTCGGTCCCCGCGTCGCGGTTCTCCCCGAGCACACGCGCCGCCGGGTCGTACATCTCCTCGAATTCCTGGACCTGGCCGCCGGGAATCACGCTGTACACGAGCTCCGGCGACCAGGCGATCATCGCGGCGACCACGAGGCCCGGAACGAGGAAGAGCGCCGTCGCGATCGCGACCGCGAGCCCGTCGCGTCGGACCGCGCGCGGAAAGTCCCAGGCGAAGAAGCGGACGCTGCGAAGCGCGATGTTCGAGTCGCGGGTGTAGAGGATCCGGTGGCCGTCGAGGGCGAGGCGATTCAAGCCGTCGAGCAGGCGCAGGCTGTAGTGACGCTCGCTCGCGACGGCGAGGTCGCGACAGAGCTCGCGGTAGCGCTCCGGGAAGTCGGCGAACGCCGTGCGATCCACGGTCGCGCGACGACGACCCGTGCTCGCATCGAGCCGATCGACGAGCGCGGAGAACTCGTCCCACCGCGCCGATCGTTGCTCCTCGAAGACCCGCTGCTTCACGGAGCGGGCCTGGGGGTGACGCGGTCCATCACTCGCCCCCCGCGATGCCGTTGGCAATTCGGATGACCCGCTGTCGCCCCTCCTCGCCGCGCGCGCCGGAGAGGGGCTCGAGCAGTTCGGCGAGCTCGAGGATCCGTTCGGCGCTGAGGTCGGGCTGGCGCTCGGCGAAGCCCACGATGCCCCTTCGCTCTTCGACGACGAGCGGAATCGGAAGAGGCGCTGCACCCAGGCGACGATCCGCCTCGGCCCACTCCTCTCGCGCGGCCGCACGCTCCTCGCCGGCGGGTCCGTCGACGCGATCCGCGTGCACGACGAGCGTCCCCGCCGCGAGATCGCCGAGTCGCTGGAACCTCCGCGACGTCACCACGCTCACGAGCCCGGCGAGGTAGCCGACGGGCAGGAAGTCGACGACCCGGAGCAGGTTCCGGACCAGCGAGTCGTTCCAGCCGATCGGCGTCGCGTCGTCGCACACGACCCGCAGACCCATCACGCCCTTGCCCGGCGTCTGCCCGTGCCGCAGGACCTCGAAGAGGACCGGGTAGAACCACTCGATCAGGAAGTAGACGACGAGATAGACCCCGACGCCCGCTTCGCCGAAGTAGCTGACGATGATCGCGAAGGCGATGCTCACGACCCAGGCGATCGCCTCGTCGATCATGATCGCGAGGCCGCGCGCGAGGGGCCCTGCCGGCCGAAGCTCGACGTCGATGCCTTCCGGCGTCTCCAGTCGCAGCGTCGCATCGGCGGCCGCGACGGTAGGATGCGTCAGGACGGACTCAGCCAGCGGCTCCCCCCGCTCCGGAATAGCCGAAGATGCGGTTGTAGAGCACGCCGTAGACCATGAAGAAGAAGGGCATGGCCCAGATCAAACCGATGCCGAGGGTGACGGCCATGCCGAGGCCCACGGCGAGCGATGACAGGAGTCCGAGCCCGAAGACCTTGAACCAGTGATTCGTGACCGTCTTTCGCGACGTCTCGAGCGCCTCCCAGACCCCGAGCCCGCGTTCGATCACGAGCGGCGCCGCGAGGGAGTAGGAGACGATCAGGTAGATGCCCGGGAGGATGAGCAACAGGAAGCCGACCATCGAGATCACCGTCATCAGGAAGTAGACGCCGATCAGCGCGCCGGCGACCGAGAACCCGGCCAACACGTCCGTGGCGGTCGCCGAGTGATCTCCTGCGGCCCACTTGATCGCGAAGAAGTAGAGCCCGGTGGTCACGACGTACGCGATCGCCTGGCCCACGAGCTGGATGGCCATCGCGATGCTGATCCCCAGGATCGAGCCCTCGCCGAGAGCGGCGCCGATCCCGCCCGCCACCATCTGCAGCACGAAGATCGCCGCGTACATGACCAGGATCCCGACCCACATCGCGCCCTTCGCGCCCGAGATCTTCTGCCAGGCCTCCGACATCACTTCCACGATGTCGAAGTCCCAGTTTCCTTCGATTGCGTCGTCGAGGGATCGCGCCCCGGCCTCGACCGGTCGGTCGAGCGCGCTCTCCGGCGCGGCGTACACGGATTCATCCATGGACATTCGGTTCCTCCCATGCCGAAGGCGCGTGCGCGTCCATCGGCATACGCGTGACCGGCTTCGATGGTAGTCGATGGGGCGCGGTTGCGGTGACGATTTCCCGAAAGCCGGGCGTGCATTCCGAAGACGGCCCCTCGATTCCGATCCGGTGGCCTACGCTCCGAAGATGACGCGTGAGCTCGAGTCGCATCTCGGTGCCTTCGGCACCCACCTCGCCGAGCGGCACCCTCCCCTGTGTCCGGAGCTCTCGCTCTGGCTCCTCGGAGACGAAGTGGACCTGGAAGGCGGCTGCGACGAGCTCGCCGAAGGGGCTGCCCCGCCGTTCTGGGCGTTCTGCTGGGGAAGCGGGCAGGCCCTGGCCCGGCACGTGCTCGATCACCCGGAGCTCGTACGGGGGCTCGAGGTCGTCGACCTCGGGACCGGCAGCGGCATCGTCGCGATCGCCGCCGCTCGCGCCGGCGCCGCCCGCGTTCTGGCGACCGACCTCGATCCGCAGTCCCGCCGCGCCGCGGCGCTGAATGCCGAGCGGAACGGCGTCACGATCGAGACGACCTCCGAGGCGCCCGAGACCTGGGATCTGATGCTCGCGGCCGACGTCCTCTACGAGACGGGGCTCCGCGACTGGATCCTGGGCGAGGCGCTCACCCGCGGTCCGATCCTCCTCGCGGATCCGCAGCGGACGGGCACGCCGAGGGTCGATGCGCCGATTCTGCGGACGATCCCCTCGTGCACCTTCCCCGACGTGGACTCCCCCCAGAAGAACGTCGTGCTCCACCTGCTTCCGCGGTCCTGAAGCGCTTCGCCGAGGGCGCCGCTCAGTGCTTTGCTACGGCGGTGATCTCGACGGCGTCGGGCTGGGCCGCCACGCGCTCGATCCAGTCGCGGATGGCGGGACGCGGGGCGAGGTCGTAGCCCCCTTCGTCCGCGACGTGGGTGTAGGCGTAGAGCGCGATGTCCGCGATCGAATAGCGGCCGCCCACGAAGAAGGGCTCGCGCGCGAGGTGCTGCTCCATCACGTCGAGCGCCGCCTCCCCCTTGGCTCGGCGTTCGGGGAGCTCGGCTTCGTGCTCGCCGAGCTGGCCCGAGAAGGTCCAGAAGCGGACCGTCGCGATGAAGGGCTCGTGGCTGTACTGCTCGAAGCCCATCCACTGGAGGACCTGCGCCTGCTCGAATCGATCCGACGGCCAGTACTCCGTGCCCTGCGCCAGGTAGTAGAGGATCGCGTTGCTCTCCGAGAGGATTCGCCCGTCGTCGAGGACGAGGGTCGGGATCCGACCGTTCGGATTGATCGCGAGGAAGTCCTTCGTCCGCGTCTCGCCCTTCAGGATGTCGAGCTCGACCCGCTCGTATTCGAGGCCCAGCTGGGAGAGCAGCAGGCGAACCTTGTAGCCGTTGCCGGATTCGTGGAAGTCGTAGAGCCGCATCGCCCCTCCGTCTCGACCGGAATCGAGAGACGGGCCAACATAGCGGCCGAGCGGCGCCCCGCGAAGTCAGGAGAGAGCGGTGAAAGCGGAGTTCTGGAAGGAGCGCTGGGAGCAGGACCAGCTCGGCTGGCACCAGACCGAGGCCAACGCCCAGCTGATTCGGGAATGGCCGGCGCTGGGCATCGCGGAGGACGCGAAGGTCTTCGTGCCGCTCTGCGGCAAGAGCCTCGACATGCACTGGCTGCACGAACGGGGTCACGCGGTCGTCGGCTGCGAGCTCTCGTCGATCGCCTGTCGAGATTTCTTCGCCGAAGCCGGGCGATCCGTCGAACCGGCCCGAGTCGGCGCTTTCGAGCGCTACGAAGCCGAGGGCTACCGCCTGCTCTGTGGGGATTTCTTCGACCTGTCGGCGGCGGATCTCGAAGGCGTCGCCGGGGTCTTCGACCGGGGCTCGCTGATCGCGCTCCCACCCGAGATGCGCACCCGCTACGCCGCGCACATGGCGAAGGTCCTGCCGGGGAACGTGAAGATCCTGCTGCTGACGGTCGAGTACGATCAGTCGGTCGTGAACGGCCCGCCCCACTCGGTGCGGGCCGAAGAGCTCTTCGGCCACGACTTCGCGCTGACGCTTCGCTACCGGAGCGAACCGTCCGAGCCGCAGCATCCGCGTTTCCAGGCGGCCGGGCTCGAGACCTGGCAGGAGGCGGTCTGGCTCATCGAGCGACGCCCCGGCGGACCGACCGATGATCGGTGAAGGCGGTCTCGCGTGGCTCTTTCCCGCCCTCGCCGTGGCCGTGTGGATCGGCGTCCCGATCTACGCCGCGATCGCGCGAGGTCGCTTCTACGCGATCTTCTCCGCGGTCCTGCTGACCTTCGCGCTGCCGGCGGCGCTGCTGCTCCATGCCCGGCTTCGTCTGCTCGTCCCGGAGACCCTGACGACGCCGATCGACGTCGCCTTCGCCTACTCGATGGCGGCCGCGGGGGTCCAGTTCGCCCATCTCGTGCGGGCGCGCATGCGCAGCTCCCTGTTCCGCTGGGCGGTGTCGGTCCCGGGCCAGACCTTCATCGCCGCCGGCATGCTGGCGGGCCCCTGGCTGCTGCTGCTCCTGCCCCTCCGCCTCGTCTTCGACGCCTTCGGCTGGACGGCGGCCCTCGATGGCCTCGTGCTTCTCGAGGCGCTGCCGATCTTCGTGTCGATCGCCTCCATCCTGACTTCCGTCAGCGCGCGCCCGGAGACGGTCCGCTTCGAGCTCTCCGATCAGGGCCCCGAGCAGATGCGCCGCGTGCCCGTCGAACGCATCCACGGCGAGGTCCCGATGCCCCCGGTCCAGCGACCCCTCCGGATCGTGCAGCTGACCGACACCCACCTCGGCCCTTGGCAGAGCGTGTCGCGCCTGCGCCGCCGGATCGAAGACCTGGTCGGGCGCGAGCCGGACCTCGTCGCACTGACCGGCGACTTCCTGACGATGGAGAGCATGGGCTCTCCGGGCTGCCTCGAAGAAGCCCTCTCGCCGCTCCGCCCGATCGCCGACCGCTGCGTGGCGATCTTCGGCAATCACGACCACGAAGCGCCCGATCACGTGATCGCCGCGATGTCGAGTCTCGGCATCCGTCTGCTCGTCGACGACGAAGCCACCTTCGGGACCCCGGTCGGCCCCGTCCAGGTCGTCGGTGCGGACTTCGTCGGCCGCGGCCATCGCGAACACCTGAGCGACCTGCTCGAGCGCCATCCGCGCCGGGCAGGCCATCTCCGACTGCTGCTGCTCCACGATCCGGTGGGATTCCACGCCCTGCCCGAGGACGACGTCGACCTCGTGCTCTCGGGTCATACCCACGGCGGACAGGTCGGACTCGTTTCCCTCGGCCTCGACTGGACGGTCCTGTCCCGCTCACGCTGGCCGGACCAGGGCCTCTTCGCGCGGGGCGGCAGCCGCCTCTACGTCCACCGCGGCACCGGCTTCTACGGCTTCCCGCTCCGCGTCGGCGTCCCCCCCGAGCACTCCGTCCTCGAGATCGGCTGGCGCCCCGCCGCTTCCTAGACGAGACCGCCCGTCGACGCTCTGCGTCGCGCCAGAAAGCGCCCGCGGCCCAGCGGCGCTCTGCGTCGCGCTAGAAAGCGCCCGCTGCCCAGCGGTGCTCTGCGCCGCGCTAGAAAGCGCCTGCGGCCCAGCGGCGCTCTGCGTCGCGCCGAAAAGCGCCTGCGGCCCAGCGGCGCTCTGCGCCGCGCTAGAAAAAGTTCCGTCGCAGCTCGGCGAGCGACTCCGCGCCCGTGAAGCTGACCGTCGCGTTCAGCGTGATGCCGAAGACGAAGCGGCCGTATTTCTGGAACTCGATGAAGGATTCGTTCCGGTCACCGACGATGAACCCACCGCCGAGGATCACGTTCCGCTCGGTCGGGAGCAGGACCTCGACGTCGATCGTCGCGAACCGGTCCTCGACATGGTCCGTCGGGCCGAGGTTCGTCCGCGACCAGAGCCCGCCCAACCGGACCGCGGCGTTGTCGTTCAGGTAGGCGCGAACGCCACCGTCCGCGGAGTAGGTCCGGTTGGCGGAGTTGGCGCCACTGGAGTCGATGTCGGCGTCGCTGAACGAGACGGTCACGTCGAGGTCGACGGGCAGCCCCTCGCCCGGCGTTCCGAAGAAGGCCTTGCCGAAGGCGACCAGACCGGCCTCGTGATTCGATCGATCGATCGAGCCCGTCTCGCTCTCGTCCCACGCGTAGAACGTACCGAGGCCCGCCTCGCCCACGGCCGGGTCGCGCCAGAAGACGTCGCCTCCCATCGTGACTCCGTACGTCTCGGTCTCATCGGCGACGTCGACATGGGTCTTCGAGAAGCGCGGACCGGCGAAGGCGCGCACGCCGAATTCGTCACCGAGGGCCGCGAGCGGGGCCACGTAGATGCCGGTGAAGCCGCCGTCGTCGATGTCGACCTGCTGGATGTCCACGAGCTCCGTCGGACCGGGTCGGAACTGGTAGGCCTCTTCCGAGAAGTAGTGGAGCCAGGTGTAGTCGCCGATGACCCGGAAGTTGGCCTCGCGCACCGCCGGCGCTTCGCCCGCGCTCGCCGTCGAAGCTGCGAGCGAGAAGAGCAGAGCGGAGAGGAGCGCGGCGGGGGTGGTTCGGGCGACGTGACTCATCACTGGGGGCCTCCCGCGAACGCAGGTCGAAACCCCCGCGCGGCCCCATGGCCGCGCCGGTGGACAGCCGGGTTCGCGCAAGCGCACGATACGAGACTTCGGAGCGGATCGCACAGGACCCGGAGGACCGCTGCCGCCAGGACCGCCGCCCGAACATGACCGTCCGTCGCCTCCTGGCGGAAGGAGACGGGAGACCTACCAGACGGTCCGTCCGCCATCGATCACGTGCTCGTGGCCCGTGACGTAGCTCGAGTCGTCCGAGAGCAGGAAGATCAGCAATCCCGAGATCTCCTCGCGACGCGCGGGGCGCGGAAGCGGCTGGGTCGCGAACATCTCCTCCCGCTCCTCCTCGGGCACGAGGAACATCCCGGTTCCGTCGACCGCGCCCGGATGAATGGTGTTGACGCGCACGCCCATCGCCCCGAGCTCCCCGGCAGCGACCTTCGACAGACCGCGCACCGCCCACTTCGAGGCACCGTAGGCCGCGTGCTCGGGGATCCCGCGCGTTCCCGCGATCGAAGAGAGGTTCACGATCGAGCCTCCGCCCCGCGCGGCCATCTTCGGGGCGACCTTGCGAACGCCCTGCCAGGTCCCGATCACGTTCACCTCGAGCATCTTGAGAAAGTCCGTCGCATCCTCCTCGAGGACGGGCTTCGTCCACCAGATCGCCGCATTGTTCACGAGTCCGTCGATTCCGCCGAAACGGGTCGTCGCCTCGTCGACGACCCGATCCCAGTCGGACTCGCTCGTCACGTCCTGGGCGACGAAGCAGGCGTTCTCGCCGAGCTCGGCCGCCAGCTTCTCGCCGGCCTCCGCCTGCAGGTCCGTCAGGACGACCCGCGCGCCCTCCTCGACGCAGCGGCGCGCATGGACCGCGCCCATGCCCTGGGCGGCACCCGTGATGATGATCGTCTTTCCGTCGAGCTGTCCCATTTCTTCGTTCTCCTCTCGGTCCATGCTAGTCGGCCGGCTGCGCGAAGCTCTTCATGCGGCGCGTCAGCAGGCGATGGGTCCACACGGGCATCAGCCGTTTCAGCCACTCGGACACGTAGGCTTCGATTCCGACGATCGCGCGGAACTCGTCGCGCTCGATCGCTCGTACGATCTTCTTCGCGACGGCCTCGGGACCACGCGAGCGCCCCAACGCAGCGGCTGCAGCGCCGCGCAGCTCGGGATCGTCGCCGCGCATGGTCTTCGCGATGTTCGTGTTGATTCCGCCCGGATGGATGCTCGTGACACCGATCTGCGTATCACGAAGCTCCGCCCAGAGCGCTTCCGTCAAGCCGCGAACGGCGAACTTCGTCGCGCAGTACGAGCTCTGGGAGGGCACGCCCAGGAACCCGAACATGCTCGAGATGTTCACGATATGGGCTTCGTCCTGCTTCCTGAGTTCCGGCAGGAAGAACTTGCAGCCGTGGATCACGCCCCAGAGGTTGATCCCCACGATCCACTGGAGATCTTCGAGCGAGTGATCCTCGAAGGTCGCGGCGACGGAGACGCCGGCGTTGTTCACGAGAACGTGGACCGCGCCGTGTTCGGCCACGACCGCCTCCGGAAGCGCCTCCATCTGGGCGGGATCGGCGACGTCGACGACGTGGGTCGAGATCGGAACGTCTCGCTCGAGGAACGACTTCTCCGCCTCCGCCAGCGCCTCGGCGTTCACGTCGACCAGCGCGAGACCGCATCCCCGATCCGCGAGCCGCGATGCCGTCGCCAGCCCGATCCCGCTCGCTCCGCCCGTGATCACCGCCACCCGGCCCGAGAGTCGCTTCAAGCCTCTGCTCCTGCGTCGGACCCACGAACGAGTCCGCGCTCCGGTTGCCATTCGAGCCAGACGTCCTCCCTGGCGACGCGGCTCCACTCGAAGCCTGACACCAGGTCTCCCGGCGCACAACGTCCCCCGGGCGGCGCCAGGCCGACGAATCCCGCGATCGCTCCGCAAAGCGCCTCCGCGTCGTAGCGCGCGCGCAGGGCCTGCACGTCGACCGCCCCGTGGAGCTTCGAGAGCTTTTCGCCCCGCTGCTCGAGGAAGAGCAGGTGATGGCGATAGGTCGGTGTCGACACGCCGAGCAGGCGCTGGAGCGCGACCTGCAGGAGCGTCGACGGCATCAGGTCCCGACCCCGAACCACGCGGTCCACGCCGATCGCCGCATCGTCGAGGATCGAGGCCAGGTGATAGGCGGTCGCGCCGTCGCGACGACGCAGGATCGGGTCACCGAAGAGGCGGGCAGCATCTCCGGAGAGATCGGCCCCGCTCTCGTCGTACAGCTCGACATGGGACGCGGGCAGCGCCAGACGGAGCGGACGCGACTCCTCGCGCCAGGACGCGCGCGTCACGCGCTGCGCACGGCACGTCCCCGGATAGGCGTGGCCGCCGTCGGGCGCCAGGCGACCCGCAGCGCGTACCGTCGCGCGACTGCAGTCACACGCGTAGACGAGGCCGTCCGCGACGAACTGCTCGATCGCCGCGTCGTGACGGTCCGCCGCCTCCGACTGGAGATCGACCGTGTCCCAATCGAGCCCGAACCACTCGAGGTCGCTTCGCAGCCCGTCGACGAAGCCTTCCTTCGTACGTTCCCGGTCGAGGTCTTCGAGTCGGAGAGCGACCTGGCCGCCACGCGCGCGCGCGTCGAGCCAACAGAGCAGCGCCGCCAGCAACGTGCCCGGATGCGCCCGCCCCGTCGTCGAGGGCGCGAATCGTCCGCGCCCGCCTCTCTCCTCGTGGGTCACGCCCGACACTCTCCGGTCCGATCTGCAGCCTCATCACAACCGTGCGTCGTCATTACAATCGACGCATCGATGTGTCACGCATTCGCCGACTCACGACGAAATCGCCTTCACGGGATACACGGTCGCACCGAACCACTCTCCATGCACACGGCCCGTCACGACGGAAGCACCCATCAGCGAGCCATCGCGCTCCGCCTGTCGGAGCGCAGCGTCACACCGCGCGTGCTCGAAGCCCTCCGTGCGCTCGGCTACGTGTTGATCGACGCGGACTCGGGGGACGACTGCAGTCGCGCGCGCGTCTGGCTGGTCGACGCGGAACGACTCGACACGCTGCCGCAGGACGGGGACGACGACCTGCGCGTCCTCGCCATCGAGTCCTCCGACCACGAGGAACCGATCGATCGGCGCGTGTTCGCACGGACGACACGACCCGGTCGCCTGGGCACGGTCTACGAGATGATCCAGCGTGCCCTCGAGCAGACGCCCCGACGCACGCCGCGTATTTCGACCCGTCTCTCTGCGCGCTGCATCCGCGCGGAGCGTCGGTCGATCGGCGCCGTGCTCTCGCTCTCGGAGGGCGGCTGTCTGCTCCGGACCGGCGAAGCGCTCCGCAAGGGCGCGAAGCTCGACCTGCAGCTCGCGCTCCCGGACTACGGCCTCGTCAGCACCCGAGCCGAATGTCGCTACGTACGGAGCGGGGACGCCGGCCTCGCCTTCGATGCCCCACACGACGACGTGCGCCATACGATCGCGCACTTCGTGACCTGCCAGCTCGCCCGGGACGGTCTCCACGCCACGGTCGGCTAGGAAGCCCCCGCTTCGTCGAAGCCACCGCGCCCCTCGGTCAACGCCAGGCGCTCCTCGCGACTCCACCACACCCCTCGCGACACGACCCATTCGGGGTCGTCGAGCGCACCGAGGTCTTCGAGCGGATCCGCGTCGAGGACGAGGAAATCCGCCGAGAGGCCGGGTGCGATCCGGCCGGTCTCGTCCTCGAGTCCGAGCGCCCGGGCCGACTCGCTCGTCGCAGCGCGCAGCACGTCGACCGGCGCGAGGTCCGCGAAGCGCGCGAACGCCTTCAGTCCCGCAACCAGATCGTGATGGGCGACGCCGGGGATGCCCGCGTCGGTCGAGGCGATGAACCGGATCCCGTGGGCTCGCTGCGCACGAAGGCAGGCAGACAGGCGACGGAAGAAGTCCGTCGCCGTCCCTGCCTCGTCCTCGATCCGCCGGCCCCACCCGGCGTTCACGGTCGGCGAGACCCAGAGCTCCCGGTCGGCCATCTCGCGCATCAGATCCGGATCCAGCGCCGTGCCGAAGCCGTCGGGGCCCGCGAACGACGCGTGCTCGACCGTTCGGACGCCCGCCCGGACCGCGTGGGCGATGCCTTCGGTCCCGTGGCAATGCGCCGCCACCGCTCGCCCCCCGGCGGCCGCGGCACGGACCACCCGGGCCAGACCGGCCTCATCGAACTGGGTGTCGCGGGCTCGGCTTGCCGGCGTGAAAACGCCGCCCGTCGCCATGACCTTGATCCAGTCGCTCCCCGCCTCGATCTGGGCCGCGACCTTCGTGTCGATCCCCGCATCGTCGTCCACCTCGCCGCCCCAGAAATGGCAATGGCCCCCGGGCGTCGTGATCGGCTGGCCACAGCACAGGATCCGCGGACCGGGCCGGGTCCCGTCTTCGACCCGGTCGCGGAGCGCGTGTTCGAGATGGAGCCCGCCCCCGCAGTCCCGGGTCGTGGTGATCCCGGCGGCCAGCATCTGCGCCGCCCGCCGCGCCATTGCCGCGCGACGCTCGGCCACCGGCACGGCGAGCTGCTCCTTCGGACTCCTCAGCTTCGGGTCGAGCTCGAGATGCACGTGGGCATCGATCAGCCCGGGCACGATCACGCGCCCGGCCAGATCGATCGTCGCCTCGCGCGGCACGGGGGCGGCTTCCCGCGAATCCACGAAACGTCCCTCACGCACGTCTAAGGGCGACGTGAGGGCCTCGAGAGCGCTGGATCCGCCCCGCCAGACACGCGCGAGAGTGATCGAAAAATTCATATTTTCCAAATGGTTACACCCGATAGACGCGAGCGGCGCGGCGCCCCCTTTGCGAACCCGTCGATCTCGGGCATTCTCCCTCAGCGGCCCGCTTCATCCCAGCGGGATCTGCAACCACCACGCGCCACGTCACGGACCGTGGACGAGCGCGTCACAGGAGCAGCGGGAGACGAAGCGAGCCTCCCACGAAGCCCCTGCGGACGCACCCTGAAGGACGCATAGAAATGTCGGACAAGGAAGTTCTGGTCGTCGCCTCCAAGATCAAGGCCTACATCAAGAGCAGCGGGGACATGAAGACCTCGGCGGGCGTCCTCGACGTCCTCTCCGACCGGCTCCGCGCGATGTGCGACCAGGCCATCGAGAGCGCCCGCAGCGACGGTCGCAAGACCGTCCTCGACCGCGACTTTTCTTGAGGTAGGGGGGCGTCGACGCGCCTTTGACGCAGCGAGCCGTTGGGCGACGCGGCGCGGTCCGGGGTGCCCGGGCGGGTTCGCCGCGGTCAGCCCTTCGGCGACGCCGAGCGGTTCGAGGCGCCCCGGCGTGCTCCGCACAGCTTTTCCGGGTGACGGCCCGCGAATCGACGCACGCGTGTTTCTGTGCGGCGAACCTCCGTTCGGCGGCGGTTGGATCCGCCGTTCGCGTAACCGAATCGGGGCGGTGGGTACACTGCTGGAATCGAACCCGGGTGGATTCGCGCGACCGGGGGCCGTTTCCAGGGCGGGCTCGGGAGGCGCGGGCCCGGTGTGAGCCCGCTTTCGGCGCGCGACCGAGGAAGAGCACGCGATGAGCAGCGCGTCCGAAGAGACGAAGGCCACCTCGGTCGAGATCGCGTCGCGAACGGACGTCGGACGCGTCCGGCAGGCGAACGAGGACAGCTGCGAAGTCTGGGGATTCGCGGACGGGGGGCATCTCCTGGTCGTCGCGGATGGGATGGGCGGCCACCGCGGCGGAGCCACCGCCAGCCGGACCGCGATCGAGGCCATCGCCGAGACCTTCGGCGACGGGGCACGCGGGAAGGCCCACGAGACCCTCGCGAGCGCCGTCGTCTCCGCGAACCAGCGCATCTGGGGGCTGGCCCAGGAAGACCCCGAGCTCGAGGGGATGGGCACGACCGTCGTCGCCTTCCACCTCGACGCGAAGCGCCGGGGCACGGTCGCCCACGTGGGCGACAGCCGGGCCTACCGCTACCGGAAGGGTCGTCTCGAGGCGCTCACGACCGATCATTCGGTCGTCGCCGAGATGCAGCGGCGGGGCCTCCTCTCCGCCGACGAGGCTGCGGTCCACCCGCGCCGGAACGAGATCCTCCGCTCCGTCGGTGTGCAGGAAGACGTCGACGTCGAAGTCGCGGACGTCGAGGTCCGAGGAGGCGACCGCTACCTCCTCTGCTCCGACGGCCTCTCCGGCGTGGTCAAGGACGAGGAGATCGCGGCGATCCTCCAGACGAAGACCCCGCACGAGGCGGTCGAGGCGCTGATCGACCTCGCGAACGAGCGCGGCGGCCCGGACAACATCACCGTCCAGGTCCTCGCGGTCCCCGCGGAGGCATCCGAAGGCGATCCCGAAGCCACGGCGCCGGTCGAGCTCACGTCCGTGGGCATCGAGGCGATCGAGACCCGCCGCCGACAACGACGGCGCGCCCAGCAGATCGGCACCATCGTGCTGATCGCGGGCGCCGTCGTCGCCGCCTGGCTGGTCTGGCAGGCCTCCCGGTCGCCTTCCGACGCCGCCGCTCCCGCGCGACCCGCCGCCGAATCGCCTTCGCCGCCGCCCGCCCCGGATGCCCCGCTCGAAGACCGCTTCGAGATCGAAGCGCCGGCGCCGCGAAAGGGAATCCCGCGCGAGGGGACGGCCCCCTAGCGCGCCTCGTCCGCGAGCCGGAGCGCGACCTGGTCGGTCCGGCGCGCCGGATCGAACGCGAGGGCGAGCAGCTCGTCCGCGACGTATTCCGGCGAGTTGAAGGCTCCCGCCCGCTTCCGCTCGTGGAATCGGGGCGCGTCCGGGAAGCGCGCCTCCGGCGTCTCCCGGATCCGGGTCTGCATGGCCGTGTCGACGACGCCCGGCGCGACGGCGTGAGCGCGGAGTCCGATCGCCCGCTCCTCGAGGGCGACGACCTCCGTCAGCCGTTCGACCGCTGCCTTGCCCGCGCAGTAGGCCGCCCACCCTTCGTAGGCCTTCGTCGCGGCCCCCGACGAGACGTTGATCAGGACGCCAGGCTTCGCCACCCGCCGGAGATGACGGACATAACATCGCGTCCCCAGGAAGACACCGGTCAGGTTCACGTCGATGTGCTCGCGGAACGCGTCGAGCTCGACGTCGCGGAGCTTCGCGATCGGATCGAGGACGCCCGCATTGTTGATCCAGAGGTCGATGTGGCCGAAGCGGGTCTCCGCGTCGACGACGAGCGCTTCGAGGGCCGCCTCGTCGCGAACGTCGAGGGCCCTCGCGAGCACGTCCTCGCCGTCCGGAAGCGCAGGCGCGCTTCGACTGCAGAGCACGAGACGCAGTCCACGTTCCGCGAAGCGCCGCGCGACCCCGGCACCGATCCCGCGGCTCGCGCCGCTCACGAACGCGACCCGACCGACCTCCGGCGCTCCCGACGGCGTCACGCGGCGGACGCGCTCCCGTCGCGCAGCCGCTCGAGATCCGAGCCCGCGGGCTCCTGGAAGACGCGCAGCCCGAACTCCGGGACCATCGCGAGGATCCGGTCGAAGAGATCCGCCTGGATCCCCTCGTAGGCGATCCAGTTCGTGTCGTTCGAGAAGCAGTAGATCTCGATCGGCACGCCCTGGGGCCCGGCGGACAGCTGGCGCACGAGCAGGGTGTGACCCGTCTGGTGGATCTTCGGGTGTGCCCGCAGCAGCGCCCAGACCCAGGCGCGGAAGGTGCCGAGATTGGTGAGGCGCCGCAGATCCGCGGGCAGCCCGGAGCCGAGCTCCGCGTTCGCGCTCTCGAGCTCGTCGGACTTCCCGCGCATGTAGTCCGCGAGCAGCCCCCACTCGGCGAAGCGCGCCGTCTCCTCGTCGGTCAGGAAGCGCACGCTCTGCAGGTCGAGGGAGACGGATCGTTTGATGCGACGGCCGCCGGATGCCGACATCCCGCGCCAGTTCTTGAACGAGTCGGCGATCAGCCGGTGGGTCGGGATCGTCGTGATCGTCTTGTCCCAGTTCTGGACCTTGACCGTGTGGAGCGCGACCTCGATCACGTCGCCGTCGGCGCCCAGATCCGGCATCTCGATCCAGTCGCCCACGCGGATCATGTCGTTGCTGGCGATCTGGATGCTCGCGACGAGCGAGAGGATGGTGTCCCGGAAGACGAGCAGGAGGACCGCGGTCATGGCGCCGATGCCCGAGACGAAGATCCAGGGCGAGCGGTTCATGAGGGCCGCCAGGATCAGGAGCCCGGCGAGCAGGTAGACGACGATCGAGACGACCTGGAGGTAGCCCTTGATGGGTCGCTGGCGATATTCCGGATGCCTGTCGTAGATCGCCTGCGCCGCCTCGAGCACGCTCGAGATCGCGAGGGCGCCCACGAGGATCATGACCGCGACGCTGATTCGGCGAATTCCGTCGACGAGCACGTCGGGCAGGTTCGGGAAGAAGTTCAGCCCGTAGTAGACGACGAAGGCAGGCGCCACGTGCGAGATCCGGCCGAAGACGCCGGCCTTCACCAGCTCGTCGTCCCAGTGGGTCTTCGAGCTCTGGACGAGATTGCGCAGACCCGCGACGAGGGAGATCCGGACCACGAAATAGACGAGGGTCGCGGCGCCGAAGAGGATCGCGAGGTCGATCAGCTCCACCACGGGCTCTCCCGCCCGTGCGCCGATGCTCTCCAGGAACTCGTCCATCGCTCCCCCCTATCGGGGCGCGCCCGCGGGCGCGCCGTGTGCGAGCGCCGGAGGATATCGAACCCCCCGCGCGGCCTCGCCTCGGAGCCCCCGCGACCCGGGGTCTCCCGCGATCCGCGATGGGGTCGCCGGGATTCCCTACGCTCCCCTCCTCATGCCCCCCGCGAAGAAGACCTCCGGAACCCGCCGAACCTCGTCCCGCCCCCGACGCCCCGAAGAGCTCGACCACATCGAGATCCGGGGCGCACGCGAGCACAACCTGAAGTCCGTCGACGTCGACCTGCCGAAGAAGCAGCTCGTCGTGATGACCGGCGTCTCGGGCTCGGGCAAGTCGAGCCTCGCCTTCGACACGCTCTACGCCGAGGGCCAGCGACGCTACGTCGAGAGCCTCTCCGCCTACGCCCGACAGTTCCTCGGGCAGATGGAGAAGCCGCGCTACGACACGATCCGCGGTCTCTCGCCCACGATCTCGATCGAACAGAAGACGACGGGCAACAACCCCCGCTCGACGGTCGGGACGATCACCGAGATCTCCGACTATCTCCGGGTCCTCTGGGCCCGGACCGGCAAGCAGCACTGCCACGAATGTGGCGACCGCGTCGAGAGCCAGACCGCGGAGCAGATCGCCAAGACCCTCGCCGCCCGCGGCGACGGCACGCGCCTCGTCCTGCTCGCCCCGCTCCTCGTGAACCGCAAGGGCGAACACCGGGAGCTGCTCGAAGAAGCGCGACGCGCCGGCTGGCTCCGTCTTCGCGTCGACGGCGAGATCGTCGAGACGGAGGGTCTCGAGGCCCTCGACAAGCGCAAGAAGCACCACGTCGAGGCCGTGATCGACCGGCTCGTCGTGAAGTCCGGGATCCGGAGCCGGCTGACCGAGTCCGTCGAGACGGCGCTCCGGATCGGCGACGGCCAGCTGATCGCGAGCGTTCCGCGCGAGGACGACGAAACCTTCTCCGAGACCGCCGCCTGCGGAAAGTGCGGAATCTCGTTCCCCGAGCTCACCCCGCAGGCCTTCTCCTTCAACAGTCCCCAGGGCATGTGCGGCGACTGCAACGGTCTCGGCACGCGCTTCGAGATCGATCCCGACCTCGTCGTGCCCGACCCGTCCCTCGCGATCGACGAGGGCGCGGTCAAGCCCTGGGGCGAGGACGTCTCCCAGAAGGACGGCTGGGGCAGCGGCTTCCGGCGCCAGATCCTGAAGCACCTGAAGATCAGCACGACGAAGCCCTGGTCGAAGTTGACCGACAGGCAGCGCGACCAGATCCTCTACGGAACCGGCGAGCGTCGCTACCTCGTCAAGTGGACGGGCAAGGGCAACAGCGGTGGCGGTCAGTTCCACACGACCTGGGAGGGACTGATTCCGCGGCTCATGCGCCGCTTCCGCGACACCAAGTCCGAAGGCATGAAGCGCTGGTACGGCAAGTACATGGCGAACACCGCCTGCACGACCTGCCACGGCACCCGCCTGCGGATCGAGAGCGCCGCCGTCCGCGTCGCCGGACGGACCCTCGTCGAGATCTCCGGCATGACCGTCGACGAGGCGCGCGCCTTCTTCTCGAAGATCAAGCTGACCGGGGCGGACCTGAAGATCGCCGCCGAGGTCCTGAAGGAGATCCGCTCGCGGCTCGACTTCCTGGGCGCGGTTGGTCTCGGCTATCTCTCCCTCGATCGCGCGGGTCCGTCCCTCTCGGGCGGCGAGTCCCAGCGCATCCGGCTCGCCAGCCAGGTCGGCTCCGATCTCACGGGCGTGATCTACATCCTCGACGAGCCGTCGATCGGGCTCCATCCGCGGGACAACGCGCGCCTCCTCGAGACCCTCGAACGCATGCGCGACATCGGGAATACCGTCGTCGTGGTCGAGCACGACGAGGAGACGATCCGCGCCGCCGACTACGTCGTCGACTTCGGTCCGGGGGCCGGCGTTCGTGGCGGCGAGCTCGTCCATGCCGGCACGCCGAAGAGCCTCGAACGCGCGAAGGACTCGCTGACCGGGGCCTACCTCTCCGGTCGGCGGGAGATCGCGATCCCCGCGTCGCGCCGCGTCGCGAAGGGGGCGCTCAAGATCCATGGCGCCCGAGAGAACAACCTGCGCGACCTCGACGTCGAGATCCCGCTCGGGATCCTCACCGCCGTAACCGGCGTCTCCGGCGCGGGCAAGTCGACCCTCGTGAACGACATCCTCTATCCGGCCGCCGCCCGCGAGCTCCACGACAGCACGCGTCGGGTCGGACGGCACGCCGATCTGTCCGGCCTCGAACAGCTCGACAAGGTGATCGACATCGACCAGCGCCCGATCGGTCGGACGCCGCGCAGCAACCCCGTGACCTACATCAAGGTCTTCGACGAGATCCGCCGCTTCTTCGCGGCGCTGCCGGAGAGCAAGGTCCACGGCTACAAGCCCGGTCGCTTCTCGTTCAACGTGAAGGGCGGTCGCTGCGAGGCCTGCGAAGGCGACGGCGTGCGGAAGATCGAGATGCACTTCCTCGCCGACGTCTTCGTCCGATGCGAGCAGTGCCACGGCAAGCGCTTCAACGAGGCGACCCTGCGTGTGCAGTACAAGGGGCACTCGATCGCGGACGTGCTCGACCTGACGGTCGCCGAGGCCCTCGAGGTGTTCTCGGCGCACCCGAAGATCCGGGGCCCGCTCGAGCTCCTCGAGCGCGTCGGCCTCGACTACGTCCATCTCGGCCAGCCCTCGCCCACCCTCTCCGGCGGCGAGGCCCAGCGGATCAAGCTCGCGAAGGAGCTGTCGAAGCGCGCGACGGGCCAGACCCTCTACATCCTCGACGAACCGACGACGGGCCTGCACTTCGAGGACGTGCGGAAGCTCCTCGCCGTCCTCGACGAGCTCGTGGAGGCGGGCAACAGCGTCGTCGTGATCGAGCACAACCTCGACGTGATCAAGACGGCGGACTGGCTGATCGACGTCGGGCCGGAGGGCGGCCCGGACGGGGGCGAGATCGTCGCCTGCGGCACGCCCGAGGAGGTCGCGAAGGTCAAGGCGTCGCACACGGGCCGGAGCCTGAAGCCGATCTTCACCGCTGCGCGAGGGTCGAAGGCGCGAAAGCGAAGATCCGCATGATCAGGCAGGTCGCCTAGCGCGTGACCTCGAGCTCTCCGTCTCCGAACACGAAGTGACACTTCCGCGGTGCGCCGACCTTCTCGCCGGGGAAGAGGCCGAGCAATCGCCCCCCCTGGCTCTCGATCACGCGACGGGACGCGGGGTTGTCTTCGTCGCAGGTGAGGAGCGCCGTCTCCGTGCCGGCGGCGCGAAGGATCCGCAGCCCCTCCCGGAGCATCGCCTTCGCGTAGCCCCGACCTCGAGCATCCGGCAGGACGCCGTAGCCGAGATGCCCGCCGAACTGGCGGAGATACGCATTCAGCTCTCGCCGCAGCGACAGCCGCCCGACGATCTTCCCCTCGTCCTCGGCGACGAAGAACCAACCCGGAACGCCGCCCTCGGTCCACGGTTCGTTGCCCTGGTTGAGGGCATCCGTCCGTGAGACGTAGGCCTCGAAGTCGTCGCCGATCGTGTATCCGAGAAGGAAGGGCCAATCCTCGCGAAGCATCTGCTCCTGAGCGCGGGTCGCCTCCCCTTCGTCGTCGACACGCAGAGGCCGAAGGATCATGACGAATCTCCTGGCACGTCGGCCGAGGATATCAGCGGCCGCGCTAGGCGGGCGTCCTTCGCCGTGGATCGAACCACTCGATGATCCGCGCATTCTCTTCGCGCGGATAGGTGTGCGAGAGATCCTCGATCTCGCGATAGACGAGCGCGGCACCGGCGTCCTCGAACGCGGCCGCGGCCTCCCGAGCCGCCTCGACGGGAAACATCCAGTCGAGCGCGCCGTGCACGAGATAGATCGGCTTGCCCTGCGCACGACCGAGATCACCGAGGGCCTGCGGCACGGCGTGCAGAGCGCCGCACGCCGGCGCGAGATGGGTGAACGGTCCGTCCGCGCCGAGGCCGACGAGCCCGGTCATCGTCCCGCCGTCGCTCAGTCCGGTGAGCAGCACGTGGTCCGCGTCCACCTTCCACTCGCTCGACACCCACGCGACCCTGTCCCGGAGCGGACCCGCGTCGACGTCCGGCGCGGCGAAGGACCACGTCGAGCCCCGCGACGTCGGCGAAAGGAGCAGGAAGCGCCGACTGCGCGCCTCCCGGAGCCAGGTCCAGAGGAAGTCGGCGCCATTCCCCGATCCGCCGTGGAGGGCGACGACGAGCGGCCACGCCTCGCTCCCGTCGTAGCTCTCGGGCACGTAGAGATCGAAGCCGCCCCGCGCGTCGGTTTCGCCGGACCGGAAGAGCCCGACCTTCGCGTCGCTCCCGTCCGGCTTCTCGAGCGCGTCGAGCTCGCCGTGCCGGAAGGACTCCGCGAACCAGGCCGAGATCGGCGGCAGCGCGAGGCGGAGCGGATAGAGCCGCGCCTGCGCCCGGGCGTGATCGTGCATCGCCTTCAGCACGCCCATCGTCCCCTCGTCGCCGGGATCGACGAAGCGACCGAGCGCGCTCGCAGTCCACTCCGCGGCGCCCAGCAGATCGGCCTGGAACTCCACCAGCGAGGGATCCGGGAGCGCGGCCTCGGCGAACGCGCCCCGCGCGGCTTCCAGATTCGCGAGGGGCTCGGTCAGGGCGGCCTGGAGCGAGGCGAACGCAGGGGGATGCAGGCGGCGGAACGCCTTCTCGAGAGCGTCGACGCCGACCAGCAGCGCGGGGCCGAGACGCCCGACCGATTCTCCGAATGCCTGCTGGACCGAGGCCTCGTCGCCCATCGCGCTCCCTTTCGTGGGCGTACGGTATGCTCCCGCGACTTCGGATGCCGCCATGCGGCGGGGGATCCGAGTCACGCCTCTCCATTTCCAGCGCCCGGCCGACAGGAGACCGTCCTCGGCGGGCCAGGGGGAACCATGTTCTTCGCTCCGCGCTTCTCCGCGACCCGTGTGCTCGCGTCCTCTCTCCTGTTCGCCCTGGTGACGGGGCAGGCCTTCGCCGCCGATGCGCCGAAGAGCGACGACGAGAAGGCCTTCTACGCGATCGGCACGAGCATGGCTCGCCAGCTCGAGACGCTGAAGCCGATCAGTGCCCGCGAGATGGACCTCCTGATCGACGGCATGAAGGACGTCGTGAACGGAGAGCCCCTCGCCGTCGAGCAGCAGGAGGGCGCCAACTACGTCCGCACCCTCGTGACCGCACGCCAGAAGGTCGCCCTCGAGAACGAGAAGGCCGCCGCGGCGGACTTCACGAAGCGCGAGGGGGCGAAATCCGGTGCGAAGACCACCGAGTCGGGCCTCGTCTACACCGAGGTGAAGGCCGGCAGCGGGGCCCAGCCGAAGGCGACGGACAAGGTCCGCGTCCACTACCACGGCACGCTCCGCGACGGCAGCGTCTTCGACAGCTCCGTCGACAAAGGTCAGCCCGCGGAGTTCCCGCTCAACCGCGTGATCCCGTGCTGGACGGAAGGCGTGGCCATGATGAAGGTCGGCGGGAAATCGAGTCTCGTCTGCCCGGCGTCGATCGCCTACGGCGACAAGGGCCGCCCGGGAATTCCCGGCGGTGCCGCTTTGAAGTTCGAAGTCGAGCTGATCGAGATCGTGAAGTAACGACCGGGCGAGCCGCGCCCCCTACTCGACGGGGCGGCAATCCTCGGCGGGGATCGGTCCGAGCGCGTCGATTCCGGCCTTCTGGAGCCCGCTCGGGGCGACGCGCTCCGCGGCGAGGATCGCCGTGGCAGAGCCCGCCAGGCAGACCGCGATCGCGACCAAGGGCGCGAAGAGGCGAACGTCGTAGCCGATCCGACGGGCGCGGCGCTTGTGGCGACGGCTCCATCGCGGCTCCAGCTCACCCATGGCGAAGTCCCCCCCGACACGCGGGATGCGCGTCTCCGGGGTCTATCGGGTGGCCGTCTTGCCGCCTTGATGCGGTTCTGCTGCCGACAGGGCGGACCGGACGCGCTCGATCTCCCGGTCGTCCGCCTCGCGCAACGCCTGCTCGGGGTCGATCCGCGCCTCGCGCGCGACGACGGCCAGCGCCCGCAATGCCTCCCCGAGTGCCTGCTGCGCTCCCGCACCCACGCCGCCTTCGAGCGCCGCGAGTCCCCGCTCGACGACCGCCCGTGCGTCGCTCGGATCCAGCGTTGCCGGAAGGCCCGTCCCGGCGATTCGTCCCGCGACCTTGGCGCTTCGCGCCAGCGCGGGCAGATGGCGCGGGATGCCCTCGAAGGGATCCGGGGGCGCATCGCCCTCGCCGGCGGCGGCCCGCTCCGCCGCCTTGATCTCCTCCCAGCTCGCGAGCTGCGCCGCGCTGTCCGGGGGCGCGTCGGCGCTCGCGAAGACGTGCGGGTGGCGACGGACGAGCTTGTCGGAGATCGCCTCGACGACGCCCTCGAAAGCGAAGAGCCCCTTCTCCTCGGCGATCCGCGCCTGGAAGACCACCTGGAAGAGCAGGTCCCCGAGCTCGTCCCGGATCGCTTCGGCTTCTCCGCTCGCGATCGCCTCGTCGACCTCGTAGGCCTCCTCGATCGTGAAGGGCGAGATGGAGGCGAAGTCCTGCTCGAGGTCCCAGGGACAGCCGCCCTCCGGATCCCGCAGACGAGCCATGATGTCGAGGAGGCGCTGGATCCCGGCCATGGGCGCAGTATACCGGCGGGTCGCGCGCACTATGCGAACGCGATCGCGCTTCAAGATCTGCCAAGGGATGCCGATGGCAGGGACTGCCGGATTGCGTTCCGAGCGGAGTTCTCCAGCCAGGGAGGACTCGCGGGACGCCTTCCACGCCCTGGACGCCGCTGCGACGACCCGCATCGGCTGCGAGGACTCGACCGCATGAGCGAGATCCCCCGCGTCAATCCGACCCCGCCGACGCCGCCGATCCGACCGATCCGGCCGGCGCGCGAAGCCAATCGCGATCGCGAGCGAGCGCGCAAGGAACCCACCCGCGAAGAGGGCGAGGACGAGGACCCGCCGGGCGGGAACCCGCCCGACGACGACGGACGCGGCGGAAGCATCGACATCAAGGTCTGACGCGGCTTCCCCTCGGGAACCCTGCCGCGCTGAATGGTCTGGACTAGACTCCCGCTTACCCCCCCCACCAGGGGTGGGATAGCGAGGCGTCCCATGGCCACCGAGCAACCCGAGCCGATCGAACCCCGCCGCCACGAGGGCCACGCGGAGGCCCACGCCGCCGCCAACCGCGAGATCGTCCGCCGACTGAAGAGCGTCGAAGGGCACGTCCGGGGGATCACGCGCATGGTTGAGGACGATGCCTACTGCATCGACGTCCTCAAGCAGCTGAAGGCCGTCCGCGCCGCCCTCGACCGCGCCGGCGAGCTCGCACTCGAGACCCATCTCTCGACCTGCGTGACCGATGGCCTGCGGAGCGACGACGAAGTCGAACGCGCGCGGGTGATCCGAGAGATTCTCGACGTGTTCCGGGCGAACGCGAAGCGCTGATCCGATGGCGAGCCCGACGCCCAGCGAAGCCCGTGACGTGACCGAGGTCCTGACCGTCGGTGTGGGCGGCATGTCCTGCGACAACTGTGCGCGCTCGGTGGCGCGCCACGTCTCCGCCGTCGACGGTGTGGTCGAAGCGCGGGTGAGCTACGCGCTCGAGGATGCGCGGATCCGCTTCGATCCCACGCGGGTCGCTCCGGCGCGGCTTCTCGAGGCGATCGGCGACGCCGGCTACCAGGTCCGACCGGAGCATGCGAAAGCGCGAGAAGCCGACGAGCAGGGGGGGCTCGAAGCGAAGCGCCGACGCATGCTCGTCGGCCTCGGGGCGAGCGCGGCCATCATGTTCCTCGGGATGGGCGTGCCGCGGCTGGGCCTGCCGGACTTCCCATTGCGTCGCGAAGCGATCGCGGGCCTCGCCGGCCTCGTGCTCTTCTGGGTCGGCCGCGACTTCCACGTCGGCGCCTGGCGCGCCCTGAAGGCGCGCACGACCAACATGGACACCCTCGTCTCCCTGGGCGCCTGCGTCGCCTTCTTCTACAGCCTGGCCGTCCTCGTGACCGGCGCGGATCCCGCACGCTTTCCCGTCTACTTCGAGTCCGCGGCGATGATCGTGACCCTGGTCCTCGTCGGGAAGGTGCTCGAAGCGCGCGGGAAGCGGGAGGCGAGCGGCGCGGTCCGCGCACTCCTCGACCAGCAGCCCGAGCGCGCGCGGGTCGAACGGGACGGCGCGATCGTCGAGTGTCCGGCCGTCGACGTCCGGTCCGGGGAACGGGTCCACGTCCGGCCCGGTGAGCGACTTCCCGTCGACGGGGTGATCGCGGAAGGCGCGAGCCACGCGGACGAGTCGATGCTCTCCGGCGAGAGCCTGCCGGTCCGGAAGGGCCCGGGAGACCGTGTCCATGCGGGGACCGTCAATCGTGAGGGCGCGCTCGTGATCGAGACCCGCGCCGTCGGCGACGCCACGATCCTGGCCGACATCGCGCGACTGGTCCGCGAAGCCCAGGCCAGCCGCGCGCCGATCCAGACCGCCGTCGATCGGATCGCGGCGATCTTCGTCCCGACGATGATCGCCATCGCGACCGTCGTCGGTGTGGTCTGGTGGGCGTTCGGCGCGGCCACCTGGCTCCCGACGACCGACCCACGGGCGGCGGGCATCCTCTTCGCCGCATCGACGCTCCTGATCAGCTGTCCCTGCGCGATGGGCCTCGCGACGCCGCTCGCGCTCGTCGCGGGCACCGGGGTCGGCGCACGCCGGGGGCTCCTCATCAAGAGCGCGGCGGCGCTCGAAGCGATGGGCGGGATCGATCGCGTGATCGTCGACAAGACCGGCACGCTCACGCTGGGACGCCCCAAGGTGGTCGATGCGACCGCCGTCGGCGCCCTGGCCATCGACGAGGTGCTCGCGCTCACCGCCGCGGCGGAGGGCGACAGCGAACACCCTCTCGCGCGCGCGATCCTCGAAGAGGCCCACGCGCGCGGCCTCGACCTGCCACGGGCGAGCGACGTGCAGGCCGAGGCCGGCCAGGGCCTTCGCGCGCGGGTCGACGGGCGCGCCCTCCTGCTCGGCTCCCGCCGCTTCGTCGAGACTGCGGGCGTCGATCTGGCTCCGCTCGACGCGGCCCGCACCCGCGCCGACGAAGCCGGCGCCTCGAGCATCTTCGTCGCGATCGACGGAACGGCGGCGGCGCTCTTCGCCGTCGCGGACGCCCCGGACCCGAGCGCGCGACCGGCGCTCGCGCGGCTCGGCGCCCTCGGCCTCGCGGTCACGATGTCGACCGGCGACGCGCGCGCACAGGCCCTCTCGATCGCGGCGCAGCTCGGCCTCGACGAAACGCAGGTCGTCTCCGAAGTCCTGCCCGCGGACAAGGCCGCGCAGGTCGAGGCCCGTCGCGCCGAGGGGGAGCGGGTCGCGATGGTCGGCGACGGATTGAACGACGCGCCGGCGCTCGCGAGCGCCGACGTCGGAATCGCGATCGGCTCGGGCACGGACGTGGCGATCGAGGCCGCGGACGTGGTCCTCGTTCGCGAGGACCTCGGGGCGCTGGCGGAGGCGATCGTCCTCAGCCGCCGGACGGTCCGGACGATCCGACAGAACCTCTTCTGGGCCTTCGGCTACAACGTGGCGGCGATCCCGCTCGCCGCGGGACTCTTCGTGCCCTGGGGCGGCGAGACGATGCGGCTCTCGCCGGGGATCGCCGCGGGGGCGATGGCCCTGTCGAGCCTCTGCGTCGTCACGAACAGCGTGCGCCTGCGGCGCTTCGACCCCGCCGGCGCCTAACATCCGGAACGAGCCGCACAGCCGACCCGACGGGACGAAGGCGGCGAACTCGACTAGCTTCTCCGGATGGCGGCGAAGTCACGGAAGAAGGCGGCGAAGCGCCGGACGAAGTCCGAGCGGCTCCTCGATCGCGCGCGGGCCGTCATCGCCGCGTGGCCCGAGACCGACGAGCGGCTCTCCCACGGCAGCCCGACCTGGTGGGGCGGGCGCAAGACCTTCGCCACCTGGGCGGAGGACCACCACGGCGACGGCCGGATCGCCCTCTGGATCAAATCCGACTTCGACACCCAGGAGGCGCTCGTCGAGGCCAACCCCGACGTGTTCTTCGTCCCGCCCTACGTGGGGCCGAGCGGCTGGATCGGCGTCGAGGTCGATGGCGAGGTCGACTGGGGCGTCGTCGAGGGACTCCTCGAAGACGGCTATCGCGCGGTCGCGCCGAAGCGCGCGATCAAGCTGCTCGACGAAGACGAGGCGGCGAAGTGATTGCAGACCTTCGGGTCGCTCCCTACCGTCCGGCAGGCTTCACCCGATCTTCGAAGTCGATCGGGCGTCTGCACCGACGGAGGTCGTGATGCCGCGACAGCGAACCTGAATCCGGAGATGCATCGAGGAACTCGATGCCTGGAGACACGGAGCGCTGGACCGCCGGCGCTCACGGACCCGCTGACGACCGACCGAGACTGGCCCCCGGTTCGAGGCAAGCGGGTCCACCGACCCGCGAGACGCTTTCATCGTGTCGCGCCTGGAGAACCGGTTGTCCGATCGACCCGACCCGACCCTCGCCCTTCCCTTCGAAGACGTCGGCGCCCGCGCGCCGATCCAGCCCGAACGGCCGACCTTCGGCGTCGACCTGCGCCGATGCATCGGCTGCCACGCCTGTAGCGTCGCCTGCAAGACCGCGCACGACGTCCCGCTCGGCGTGTTTCCGCTCCGCGTCCGCTGGCTCCCGCGACCGGAGGCCGACGGGCACGCCTTCGTTCCGGTGTTCTCCGAGAGCGAGTGTCAGGGCGACCCGGAGAGCACCGGCGCCGGCCTCGCACCGGCCTGCGTCCGCGCCTGCCCGACCGACGCGATCCGCTTCGGCGACCACGCGGACGTCAGCGCGAGCGGAACGACCGAGGCCCTCGCCGGGCCCGACGCCGACGATCTGAAGAAGGACGTGCTCTACCGCGATCTGCCGACGTGGGTTCCGGAGAAGCTGAACCGCGGCGCCGCGCTCGACCCCCGCGACGAGGACCCGATCTATGAGCAGCAGTAGTCACGACGGATCGCAGAAGCGCGTCACCCTCAACCGACGCGACTTCCTCGCCCTCGGCACCGCGCTCGGCGCGGGTCTCGCCGCGAGCGGGATCGTCGGCTGCACGACGACCCCCGACGACGCCACGCGAGCGCGCGCCCTCGAAGGGATGGAGAAGCTGGCCCTCGACTACGGGCGGGCTCGCGCAGTCCCGACGGTCTGCTTCGGATGCACGACCCATTGCGGAATCGTCGGTTGGGTCCAGGACGGCCGCGTGCGACTGATCGAAGGCAACCCCCTCGATCCGAACACCCAGGGCACGATCTGCTCCAAGGCCAACGGGATGATCTCCGCGACGGAACAGCCGGAGCGTCTCCTGTATCCGATGCGTCGCGTCGGCCCGCGCGGCAGCGGACGCTGGAAGCGGATCTCCTGGGACGAGGCCCTCGACGAGATCGCCGACCGGATGCGACCGCTCCGGGAGAACGGCACGCCGGAGCGCTTCGTCTTCCACTACGGACGCGACAAGACGAAGGGGTTCAGCAAGCGCTTCACCGATGCCTTCGGCACGCCCCATCGCCTGAACCGACGCTCGATCTGCAGCTCGAATCGGCGCGCGCCGCTCATGAGCTTCTACGGGCGGGACTTCGAGTGGGAGACGCAGGACCTCGAGCGCACGAAGTTCGCGATCAACTTCGGCTCGAACTTCATGGAGGCCCACCAGGGCGGACTCTTCATGCGCAAGCGTATGATGGACGCCCGCGTCGATCACGGCGCGAAACTCGTGACCTTCGAGGTCCGACCGACGGCGACCGCCTCGTGCTCGGACGAATACTACGCGGTCGCGCCCGCTTCCGATGGCGCGATCGCCCTCGCGATGGCAAACGTGATCGTCTCCGAAGGGCTCGAGGACCGCGCGTTCTGGGATCGCTGGTCGACCTGGGACTTCGACGAGATGAAGGCCCACGTAGCAGGGTACACGCCGGCCTTCGCGGAGCGCGAGAGCGGCGTCCCCGCCGAGACGATCCGTCGCCTCGCGATCGAGTTCGCCCAGGCCGCCCCCGCCTGCTGCACGATCTCGAATCGCGGCTCGGCGAAGCACTACAACGGCGTCCAGGCCGACCGTGCGATCCGCATGCTCGACGTCCTCGTCGGCAACGTCGGCCGACCGGGTGGCTTCTGCCTGTCGAGCCTGCGCGGCTGGAAGAAGGGCCGCTTCGGACAGGACGGCCTGCCGAGCCTCGACGCGCCGTCCCCCCGGCCGCCGAAGCCCGCACCCTGGAAGCCCGGAACCCGCGAGTTCGACGCCCTCCCGGCCGAGGTCCAGGAGCGCGTCCGGAACTTCCCGCCCGCGTGGCAGAAGAAGTACTTCGGCGAGCTCGCCACGCCGTCGGAGTTCCCGCTCTCGTGGCACTGGTACTCGATGCGCGTGGGTCAGCTCGTCGCGCCCTACATCAAGGAGGGCCGCCAGAAGGTCGACGTCTACATGTCGTACACCCTGGGCGCCGCCTTCGGGATGCCGGAAGCGAACCTCACCCGCGAGGTCCTGGCGGACGAGTCGCTCATCCCCTTCCACGTCGCGATCGACATCGCCTACGGAGAGCAGGCGGCCCTCGCCGACATCGTGCTCCCGGAAGCGACCGCCCTCGAACGATGGGACGCGCACGGGACGAACAGCTACGGCCTGCGTCCGTACGTCGGTCTTCGTCAGCCCCTGTCCGAGCCCCTCGGCGAAGCCCGGCCGGCGCAGATCATCTGGCGCGATCTCGCGCGCCGGATCGGCGGCGGCATGGAGCGCTTCTTCGACTTCGAGGATCTCGAGGACTACTACCGCGCGTGGCACGAGAACCTGCCGGTCGACTGGGAGACGTTCAAGCGCAAGGGCATCTGGTTCGATCCGGAGCGACCGCTCGACCACGAGCTCCACGAGCGGCCCGTTCCGGCCGACGAGCTCGCCCGATCGGAGTCGGATCCGGAGACCGGCGTGATCTACGCGGTCGGAGCCGACGGCACGCGAGGCGCGGCGATCGGGATCCTGCAGGACGGCGTCGCGGTCCGCGGCTTCCCGACCCCGACCCGACGGATCGCGGTCCGCGATCCGATCTTCCCCCTCGCGGCGCGCCACACCGGCCTGCCCGCGGACGATCCGAACGCGAGCGACATCCCGCTCTACTTTCGGGTCCCGGAGCACGAGGATCTCGACGACGACCAGTACGTACTCACGACCTTCAAGTGGAACGTGCACACCCAGGGGCGTTCCGCGGACTGGAAGTATGCGGCGGAGATCGTCCATACCAACCACGCCATGATGTCGCCGGAGACTGCCGAGCGGCTCGGCGTCGCGACCGGGGACGAGATCGAGATCACGACCGCGCGTCCGAAGGGGCGCGTCTACCGCGCCGGTGAGGCGGAACCCGTCGGCACCGTTCGCAACCGCGTCCGCATCGTTCCGGGCATGCACCCCCGCGTGATCGCGCAGGCCCATCACGCCGGCCATTGGGAGCACGGAACCGTCGCCCGGGGCGGCGACGGCGGGCCCTCCTCAGGCGTCGCCGGCATGGCCGCGGATCTCCCCGGCCGACAGGCGCTCGCCGACGAAGTCTGGTGGTCGCGCCGGAACGGCGGCCCGGGCAACGGCGTCCCGATCAATCACGTCTACGCGATCAACGCACAGCCCCTGGTGGGCGGACAGAACTGGTTCGACAACGTGTGCCGGGTGAAGCGGGTCGAAGGGTGACGGCAGGGCTGTCCCTCGCCGAGCGCGCGCCCCTCTACGACTTCGCGGCCGGCCTGCTCGTCCGCGAAGTCGACGAGGCGACCTGGGCCGCGATCGGTTCCGAGCCCCTCCGGACGCTGCTCGACAAGGCGAGACCGGGATTGGCCGCCTGGAGCGAGGCCCCCTTCGACGAGGCGATGCGCGAGGCGCTCGCGGAGGAGTTCGCGCGCCTCTTCCTGGTGCCCGGCCTCGTGCCGCCCTTCGGGTCGCGCTGGCTCGTGCGGACGATCGGCGACGACGCGACGCGAGAGAAGACCCGCGGCGAGATCGCGAGTCTCGTCGCGCTGGCCTGCGAAGGCCTGGGACTGGAAGCGACCTACGACGGCCCCGGCGGACGCCTCCCCCCGGATCACGCGGCTCGCCTCTTCGCGATCGCAGCCGAAGCCGCGAGACGGCCGGGCGCGGGAGACGATCCGGTCCTCGCGCGATTCGACGAGACCCTGCTCGGCCCGGGCTGGGCGGACATGGGCGACGCGCTGACCCGGCACGCGCGGGCGCCGCTCTACGCCGCGCTCGGCGTCCTGCTCCGGGATCTGCATGCGAGCGAAGCGCCGGACGAAGCCCGGTAGGACGCCTCGAGGTCGGCGCCGCTTCGCGACGCGACGTCAGACGACCTTCGCGATGTGCAGCACGCCCCAGCCGGCGGCGTCGTCGGTGATCGAGGCGAGCTCCTGCATGGCCCGCTCCTCGGCCTGGGTCGCCGAGCGGGCCTGGAGGGTCAGGATCCGCGTGCGCGGTCCGCCGATCTGCTTCAGCCGCACCCGGAAGTACGGGAGGCTCTCCTCGGGCTCGGTCTTCGGCGGGGGCTGCAGCTCCCGCGATCGCGGCAGATCCGCCTCGAAGGACTCCTGCTCGACGTCCCGCGGCTGCGGGGTCGGAACCGGGACCGTGTCGGTGTGATCCCGGGCGACGCGCCTCGGAGGGGCGGCTTCGTTCGGCAGCATCCGCTCGAGCAGCCCGACGAAGGAATCGGACGGAGACGAGATCACGCAACCGAACCGGCGCAGGCGGGTCTCGCTGTGCGAGGTCTTCGCCTGAGAATCGTTCCAGACGATGGCGCTCACCCGGATCGGCGAAGCGCCCTTCGGATCGATCAAGACCCGGATCGCATCGCCCTGATCGAAGTGCGCGCCGGTCAACACCGCGAGTCCACCCTCCGAAAGCGTCACCACGCGACCGGGAAGACGCTTCGTCTTCTTCCCGTCGATCAAGATCTCACACGGAAGCTTGCAACGGACGCGACGACGCCGCTTGATTCGTGCCATGAGCCTGCTCCTACCCCTCTACTTTCCCTCGGCCCCTCTGGAGTGTTCTTCGGAGAGCTGAGCGCGAGGGAGTGTGCGCGACGACACACGAAGGCGGCGGGCAGCGGGTCGGCAACGCGAGGGCAATTCCATCGTCGACGCGTCGCACAGGAACCGCGACACTCGGGCGACCCCATCTTCCCGAGGTGCCCGTGATCAGGATCCGACCGCGTCTCCCGCAATGCGTCCTCGCGACGCTCTTCTTCGTGTGCGCGACCCTCGCCTCCAGTGCCGTCCAGGCCGCGCAGCCCAACGTCGTCATCCTCCTCGCCGACGATCTCGGGTGGGCGGACGTCGGATATCACGAGGGTGAGATCGAGACGCCGTCGATCGATCGTCTTGCCCGCGAGGGCGTCCGCCTCGAACACTTCTACAGCGCGCCCATCTGCTCGCCGACCCGCGCGGCGCTCATGACCGGCCGCGACCCGCTCAAGCTCGGCATCGCCTACGACCAGATCCATCCCTGGTACAACGTGGGCCTCGCGCCGAAGTCCCTCACGATCGCCGAGGTCTTCCGCCGCGACGGCTACCAGACCGGCCTCGTCGGCAAGTGGCACCTCGGACACACCTACGCCCATCAGACGCCGAACGCCCAGGGCTTCGACCATTTCTGGGGGCACCTCCATACCAACACCGACTTCTTCGAACACGTCCGCGAGAGCGGGCACGACCTGCAGGCGAACGGCAAGTCGGTGAAGGAGCCGGGGCAGTACCTGACCCACCTCGAAGCACGCGAAGCCGTCCGCTTCATCGAGCAACGCGACCCCGGCAAGCCCTTCCTCCTCTACGTCCCCTTCACGGCGCCCCACAGCCCCATGCAGGCGCCGCCCGCCACGATCGAGAAGTACGCGTCGCTGCCCCGCACGCAGTACCGCCGGACCTATGCTGCGATGGTCGACGAGATGGACCAGGCGATCGGCCGGATCCTCGACGCCCTCGACGAACAGGAGATCGCCGACGACACGATCGTCCTCTTCTTCAGCGACAACGGCGGTTCGAGCATCTTCGGCGGCGTGAACGCGCCCCTGCGCGGGGAGAAGGGCCAGACCTTCGAAGGTGGGATCCGCGTGCCCGCCGTGCTGCGATGGCCTTCACGGCTCGAGGCCGGCTCCGTCATGGATCAGCGCATGGCCGTGACCGACGTGATGCCCACCCTCGCCCGCGCGGCGAGCGTGCGGATCCCCACGACCGCGGATCTCGACGGCGAGAACATGTGGCCGGCGCTCGTCCGCGACCAGAAGGTGCCGCGCCGGCGCGCCCTCGGCTTCGTGTCCGAGATCCCGATTCCCGGCCTGATCCATACGGCGATCTTCGACGGGCGCTGGAAGCTCGTCCAGGTGATCCAGGAGCGACAGACCGAAACCCGCGTCCGGAACTTCCTCTTCGACATCGAGGCCGACCCCAACGAAGAGAACGACCTCTCGAAGCGACACAGCGCCGTCTTGCAGCGCATGCAGCGACTGATGAGCGAGTGGCGCCGCCAGCATCCCCTCGGCGGGACGCGCGGAACCCTCGTCGCCCACCCGGGCTGGGTCGCCCCGCGCGACTGGGCCGAGGCGGTCCTCCCGTCCTCGCTCCTGCAGGAGGACTGGACGAACGAGCTGCCCTTCTCGAAAGAGCTCTTCGACGCGACGGAGCACCGCGGGATGCTCACCGACGAGAAGACGAAACGTCGACTCATCCGGGAGAGCGAGGCGCTCCGGAAGAAGCAGGCCGACGCGATGAAGGCGTCCGAAGAGGACCGCTAGCGACGCTTCGGACGCCCCGCGTAGGCGAGGCCGATCAGGCCGAGGCCCGCGAGCAGCGCGGTTCCGGGCTCCGGCGTCGGCACGTAGCGGACGTCGTCGATGAGCGCCCAGTCGTCCCCCGTCGAACGAACGGTGAAGCGCTGGATGAGGCTCGTCTCGGTGGCACCGAAGAAGCCGCGGCGATCGAAGCCGGAGAGCCCGGGGCTCTGGCTCAGGATCGTGTAGGTATTCAGCAGGACGTCGTTCTCGTCGTAGGTCGAGACCGTCCAATCCGCGTCGAGGGCGTTGATCTCGAAGCCGAAGGCGGAGACGCCGGCGCCGGTGAAGACGACGTCGAAGTCGTCGTTCGCCCCCGTCGTGCCCGAGTTCGTGCCGAGGCAGTTGTTGCTGGTGCCGAAGTCGTCGCACCAGTCGCCCTCGATCTGCATCGTCGAGGTCACCGGCGTGACCGTGAAGCCGGCACCACCGATCAGGAAGGTGCGATCGCTGAAGTCCCCGGTCGCTTCCCCGTCGAAGGTCTGGAGGAGCGCGCCCGAGAGAGCGGCATCCGTCGGCGAAGAGATCAGCGCCGCGAAGCCCGCGACGGGCGCGAAGAACACGGCCGCGATGACGAGCCCGAGGATCGGAGCGAGGGGTCGGAGAACCGACATGGAGGGACCTCCATCAATACCCGGTCTCTCCTCCCGGGTGAAGTCCCCACTCTCTTCGGCGTGTACTCCGAAATGTTGACGCACATCACAATTTCGACGCACGAACGCGGCGCCGCTGCGCAGCGGCTGCGCGGGCGCTGCCGTTCGGCACGCAACGAGCGCGCACCGACGTTTCCGTCGTGCGGCGCTAGGCCAGGGTCCCGCCGTCGACGCGGATCTCTTCGCCGTTGATGTGGGCGCCGTCCTCGCTCGCGAGCATCGCGATCACCGCCGCCACCACCTCCGGCGGCCGGGGCTCGTCGAGCGGCTGCGCGCGCATGATCAGCTTCATGTCCGCGTCGTCGGGGACGACGCCCGGCCCCGCCATCGCCGTCAGGATCGAGCCCGGGTTCACCGCGTTGCAGCGCACCCCGCGCTTCCCGAACTCGACCGCGATCGTCCGGGTCAAGGCGCTGACGCCGCCCTTGCTCGTGCCATAGGCGGCGCCGTAGGGCATCCCGGCGAGGGCGGAGGTCGAGCTCACGTTGACGATGGCGCCTCCGGTCTCGAGCAGATGAGGGAGCGCGGCCTGGGTCAGCATGAAGGGACCCACGAGGTTCACTTCGAGGACCCGGCGGAACTGGTCCGGGGTGATGTTCGGGAAATGGTCGAGGAGCAGGATGCCTGCGACGTTGCAGAGGGCGTCGAGCTTTCCGAAGCGCTCGATGCAGGCGGCCATGTTCTGCTTCACGTCCGCTTCGTCGCTCACGTCGCAACGTGCGCCGACCACCTGCGCACCTTCCTTCTCTACGAGGCCGACGGTCTCTTGCAGACCGTCCGTCGCGAGATCGACCAGGTAGAGCGAGGCCCCCTCGGAAGCCAGTCGGAGCGCCGTGGCCCGGCCGATCCCCGCGGCCGCTCCGGTCACGAACGCCACCTTGTCTTCCATTCGCTTCATGCTCGAGGCTCCTCGATCGATCGCCGGCGCCTCCGGGTCGAGGAGGCCGCACTCGGTTCGTCCAGGGCGGCACCGCGCCGTCCATCGGACACGTCGCCCTGACCACACCCGGTCCGACGACCCGACGAGCATCCTCCAACGCCCCCAGACCGGCAACAGGTTCCCTCGCGCCCCTCCCGGGCCGGGAAGAACCCGCAGCTGGGTCGCCCACCCGGCCGAGACCGGTTCAGAATCGGTCTCGACGCACCCGCGGGGCACCCACGGGGCAATCCGGATGCGCCGCCCTCTCCCCCGCATGGGAGATTTCTGCATCGGTCGCGCAGATATCTCGCGATTTTCGAGGGGGTCGAACCACTCCACCTCACCGGGCAGAAGCGTGTGCCCGGACAGCTGTGTTGGCGATGTGGAGATTCCGATGATCCGATTTTCGACCGGGCGTACGCGTCCGAGTACTCGACGCCTGCGGACGGCCGTCTGGTCCGCTCTGATGACGCTCTCGATCGCGATCCCCGGGGTCGCCTCCGCCCTCGCGGATCGGGACCACGTGTTCGACATCGATCCGATCACCGGGGCGGCGACCATGACCGTCGAGGATCCCTCCGGTTACGGCGCCTTCGTCTCGTTCCTCTCCGGTGAGGTTCCCGGCACGCTCGACATCCAGATCGAGAGCTTCGGGCCCTCGGAAGGCGGACTCGTGGGCGACATCCTCGGGATCCAGCTGGCCTCCGACGATGCGTTCGTGTTCGACCTCGACGCGAGCGGTCCCGACGTCGACCGGGTCTTCGACTTCCGGGACGTTCAGAAGAGCGGTCCCGCCCCGGAGCCCAAGCCCATTCGCGTGATCGACTTCGGGCCCGGCGGAACGTTCGCGCTGAATGGCCTGAGCGAAACGAACTTCACCCTCTCCGACCCGACGGGATCCGTCTCTCTGCTGGCGCTCGGCGGCGTCAGCCTCAGCGTCTTCCTCGGGTTCGATGGGGTCGACAATCCCGACGTGCCCGGGATCCCCTTCCCGGGCGACGTCCTCGTGCTCAAGCCGAAGGCGAAGATCCCCGTGATCCCGGAGCCGGGGACCTCCGCCCTCATGCTGCTCGGCCTGATCGGACTCGCGGCGACCTCGCGGCGCCTGGAGACCCAGGCCTAGCGCCGAACGAGATCCCGGTCGGAAGGGACCCGCGCGCAATCCACGTCAGTCGCGCGATCCCGAAGACCGCAGCGCCGTCGACAGCGTCCGTGCGAGGTTTCCCTTGCGCCCGACGCGCACGCGATCGGCGCCCACGAAGCGGGCGAGCTCCTCGAGCTCGCCCGCTGCCGTTTCGGCCACCTCGAGTGCGTCCTCGCCTTCCTCGACGTGCGCCGCCCGCACTTCGAGGACGCGGGCTTCGCGATCCGTCTTGAGGTCGAAGCGCGCCACGAGCCGATCGCCCATCAAGAGCGGCAGGACGTAGTAGCCCCAGCGCCGCTTCTCCTTCGGGACGTAGATCTCGATCCGGTAGTCGAAGTCGAAGAGGCCCTCGATCCGCTTGCGGCACCAGACGACGGGATCGAAGGGGGAGAGCAGCGCGGTGGCCCGGATCTCGCGCGGCCTTCGCGCTTCCGGATCGAGGTAGGCCCTGGGCTTCCAGCCCTCGACGTCGGCCTCGACGAGACGCCCGTCCTCGACGAGCGCAGCGAGCCGCGCCTTCGCCGGCTTCACCGGGAGCCGGAAATAGTCGACGAGACAGTCGGCGCTCGCGATCCCGTGCGCGCGCGCCGAGCGGAGCAGCAGCTCGTCGAGGGAAGCCTCGAGCCCCGGTGTCGGACGGTTCAGGATCTCGCTCGGCACGATCCGCTCGAGGAGATCGAACTCCTTCACGAAGCCGGGCCGTCGCCGGATTCCGAGCTCCCCCGTCCGGAAGAGCCAGTCGAGGGCGCGCGCGCCGGTCGATCGGTTGCTCCACCAGTCGCCCTGGTTGGGCCGCGGATCGGAGAGCTCGCCCGCGGCGAGGGGTCCGCGGCTCTTGATCTCGTCGCGAACCCGATCGAGGTAGGCCGGATCCTCGAGCACGCTCTTGAAGTATCGACCCCAGGTCTCGCCTTCCCGGGCGCGCTGCTTCACGAAGCGCAGCCAGGGCTCCATCTCGACGGGCAGCAGCGAAGCCTCGTGGCTCCAGGCTTCGAACCAGGGGTAACGGCCGCGATGGGGGCGGTAGGCGACTTCGTCGAGGAGCTCGGCCCGATAGGCGCCGAGCCGCGAGAAGAGCGGCATGTACTGCGTCCGCATCACGACCGGCACCGAATCGAGCTGGAGCAGGTGGAGCCGGTCCATCACGCGGTGCAGATGGCGACGATCGATCCGACCGGGCGGGCGCCGGTCCGCGAAACCCTGGGCCGCGAGCGCGATCCGTCTCGCCTCGGCGTTCGAGAGCGACTCGGTCAAGGCGCGAGGCCTTCGGGAAGCCTTCGCAGATAGGCGGCGGCGCGTTCCGCCTGCTGCCTCGCGCGCTCGTCGGGCGTCACGATCGGCGTCTCTTCCGGCAGGTGCTCGCGGAGCTTGCCGAGGGGCACGACCCGGCTCGTCGCCCCGAGATCCGCGCCGGGAGCGCCCCCCTCGAACTCCGCCCAGCGGAGCGTGAGGATCCCTTCACGCATGTCGCTCGGATCGAGCCAGTTCGGCACGCCCGGGTCGTGCTTCGACACGACGTAGGTCAACGTGCCGTCCGCGTTGCGCACGGACTGGGACAGGTTGAGGCTCCCGGTCCGGTCGACGATCCCGTTGGTATTGCCCCAGTAGTTCGTGATCGGGGCGATGAAGTAGCCCGCGCCACCGAGGTGCACGTCGATCACGAGCGCCTCGTCGTCCTCGAGGTCGAAGTGGCCCAGGATGTAGATCTGGTTGCGGAGCGCGCCGTCGGTGTCGCGATCGATGGTGAAATCGAGGACGTTCGCCGGCTTGTCGTAGGCCTGCTGGTTGTAGCGACGGGTGTTGCTCGCGAAGACCGCCATCGTCTCGGCGACCCGCTCCGCCTCTTCGTCGAAGGAAAGCTCGGGCTTCGTGGACGCGGGACCGAGTCGCTCGATCGCGAGGTCGTTCGGCGTGTCGACGGTCCAGTCCTGCAGGACGTCGCGGATGTAGAACTCGAGGGCCTTCGTCGAGGAGCGGATGTGGTTGGGCCGATCCCCTTTCGGGTCGGTGTCGACGAAGATCTCGAACGTCCGGTCGGATTCGAGGACGAGGCCGGAGCCGTCGAGGACGTCGACGGTATTCCAGTCGTGGTCCCAGAGCGTGAAGTAGTTCTCGGGGAGTCGGTGCTCGGGGACGCGACCGGTGATGCGGTAGCGCTCGGAGCCCGAGATCGGGATCTGGCGATAGACCGAGTCCGGGTTGTCGACCCCCCAGCGCGTCCCGGGAATGCGGTCGCCACCGAGGGGATGAGCGAGGCGCGTGATGCAGATCGTCTTCGGGCGGAGGGGATCGCGATTCGAGCCCCAGACCGCGGCCGAGAACATCACCTCCTCGAACGCCCGCTCGAAGCACGCCCGCATGTCGTCCCCGGGCGGGGGACTCCCCTGCCCGAGCCATTCGTCCCGGACGCGCTTCCACGCGGCGCGGACGGTCGCGTGCCGGGACAGCGCGAGCGCGTGGTGCTCGTGCGTGTGCTGCTCTTCGGTCGCGACGGGATGATCGGGCACGGCGGGCTCCTCGGCGCGAAGAGCGCCTCGAGACCAAGCTAGAGCGGATCGAGGCGCCGGGCTAGCGAGCGGCGTACGCCGACGGGACGTCCACGACGCGGGCCTCGTCTTCGAGGAGCGCCTTCACGCCGTCGAGGGTTTCGTCGTGGGCTTTCCGCGCCTGCGACACGACGAAGGGCCGGAGGAGCCACGGGGCGTCGACGAAACAGCGCTCGACGAGCCGCGTTCCCCCCTCGTGATCGACGAGCCCGTAGCGCGTATGGAGTCGCACGCTCGGCTGCTGCCACGCGTGACCGCGGATCTCGTCGTCGCCGCGCGGCTCGAGCGCCGCGACGTAGACGGTCTTCAGCTTGAAGGGGCCGAGCGGAATCCGATCGATCACACGGTGGACCTTCGCTCCGGGAAGCGCCTCCATCTCCGGCAGGTCCTGGATCGACTCGATGAAGGGATGGAGCGGGACGTAGCCGTGGAGGTCGCACAGGAACGCGTGCACGACCGCTCGCGGCACGCGGATCTCGCGCGCGAGCGTGAAGTCCGGCTCGGACTCCGCCCCGGGCAGGAAGGGGGAGCGCAGGGGTTCAGCCCGCCGGGATCGCGATCGTCTTCGACTCGAGGTGCTCCTCGAAGCCGATGAAGCTGTGCTCGCGCCCGATCCCCGAGTCCTTGTAACCGCCGAAGGGAACGTCCCAGTTGTAGTAGACGCCCCCGCAGACCGAGAGGGTGCCCGTCCGGATCTTCCCGGCGATCTCGATCGCCTTCTCGACGTCGGGGCCCATGATCCCGCCGGACAGACCGTAGTGGCTGTTGTTGGCGATCCGGATCATGTCCGCCTCGTCCTCGTAACCGATCAGCGTCTGGACCGGACCGAAGACCTCGTTCTGGGCGATCTCGGCGTTCTCGTCCGCGATCACGGCCGTGGGCTCGTAGTAGTACCCCTTGTCGTGCCGTTCCGATCGCTTGCCGCCGACGAGGAGCTTGGCGCCCTGGTCGATCGCGCGCTGGACGTGCGCCTCCACGCGCTCCCGCTGCATGGTGCTGTTGAGCGGCCCCATGATGTTCTCGGGATCGAAGGGGTCACCCCACTTCACGTTCTTCATCGCCTCGGCGAGGGCGTCCGCGCAGGCGTCGAGCTCGCTCTTGGGCACGAGCAGGCGCGTCAGGATCGCGCAGCCCTGTCCGGCGTGGAAGCAGACCGAAGCGCCCATCGCGCCGGCGACCATCGGCAGGTTCGGCATGTCGGGCATCAGGATCGCCGCCGACTTGCCGCCGAGCTCGAGCTGGACCGGCTTCAGGCTCCGGCCGCAGACTTCGCCGATGTGCTTCCCGACTCCGGTCGACCCCGTGAAGCCGACCATGTCGACGCGCGGATCGTTCGTGATCGCCTCGCCGACCGCCGCGTTGTCCTCGCTCGTCAGGATGTTGACGGCACCGGCCGGGATGTCGGTCTTCGTCGCGATGACCTCGCCCAGGAAGTTGGAGCACCAGGAGGTCGTCGGCGCGCCCTTCAGGACGACCGTGCAGCCTGCGGCCATCGCCCAGCCGAGCTTCTTCAGGTTGATGTCGTTCGGCACGTTCCAGGGCGTGATCGCCCCCATCACGCCGCGCGGCTCGCGGAGCACGTAGCGCTGGGTCTTCGCCCCCATCACCTCGGCGACGCCCATGTCCTTCTTCCACTCGAACTGATCGAGGTGGTCCGCGTAGTTCCCGAGCCACTTCACGCAGTCGTCGAGCGCCGCGCCGTAGGTCATCTGGATCGGACACCCGACCTCGCTCACGGTGATCTTGCGAAGCTCCTCGAGACGCTCCTGGAGCCCGTCGCGGAGCTGGCGGAGACAGCGCGAACGAAGCTCGTGGTTCGTCGACCAATCGGTCTCGTCGAAGGCCCGCCGCGCGGCGGCGATCGCCCGGTCGGTGTCCTCGACGGTCGCGTCCGGGACCTGACCGAGCACCTCCTCGGTCGCCGGGTTGAGGTTGTCGAAGGTCTTGCCGCCGGTGCCGGAGACCAGCTCACCGTCGATCAGGAGTCGCGCGTTCTCGTACAGGCTCATGGCGTTCTCTCGTGATGGGGGTTGGGGTCGAACGGAAAACGTTACCCCAGGAAGGCGCGCCCGGGCTTGCCCTACACATCTTCGGAATACCTCGAACCGGGGCGTCCGCGGCCACCGACTCGGGTGATAGACTGGCTCGCCCGGGCCGTGGGGCCCGAAGAGGAGACACGACGATGGGACGACTCGAAGGAAAGACCGCGATCATCACCGGCGGCGCCCAGGGAATCGGCCGGGCCTACTGCCTCCGGTTCGCCGAAGAGGGCGCCAACGTCGCCTGCATCGACCTGCGGATCGAGCAGGCCAAGCAGGTCGCTCAGGAGATCAACGAGAGCGCCTCGACCGGTCGCGCGATCGCCCTCGAAGTCGACATCACGAGTGAACCGGAGTGCGCCTCGATGGCGGAGGAGGTCGAGCGCGAGTTCGGCTCGATCGACGTCCTGATCAACAACGCCGCGCTCTACTACGACCAGGACATCATGGACCAGTCGATCGACTACCTGCGCAAGGTCCTCGAGATCAACGTGATCGGTCAGCTGATCTGCGCCCGATCGGTCCTGCCCGCAATGAAGCGCCAGGGGAGCGGCTCGATCATCAACATCGCGTCGACCGCGGCCTACCCGCTCCCGCTTCCGCCGATGCCCTTCGAGACGTTCTCGACGAACGCCTACGGGCTCTCAAAGTCGGGCATGATCTACATGACGAAGATGATGTCCCGGCAGGCCGGCCAGGACGGCATCCGGGTGAACGCGATCGCGCCGGGCGTGACGATGTCCGAGGCGACCAAGAAGATCGTCCCGCAGTTCGCCCTCGACGGACTCAAGGCAGGCTCCCCCCTCGGCTCGACGCTCGAACCGGACGATCTGACGGGGACTGCGGTCTATCTCGCCTGCGAAGACAGCCGGCTCATGACCGGACAGACGTTGGTCGTCGACGCCGGAGTCTGGCTGAACGGCTAGACGGCGGCACCCGCTCGGGATCAGCCCCCGTCGCCAGCGCGCTCCTTCGCCCGCTGATAGGCCGGCCGCGATTTGATCCGCTCGAGGTATCGCTGCATCGCCGGGTAGGGTCCGATCTCGCCGCGGTTGTCCACGACCTCGACGACCCAGCCCATCATCACGTCCGCCGCGGTGAAGCGTGGGCCGGCGAACCACTCGCGCTCCGCCAGCACGCTCTCCATGTACGCGTAGAGCTGAGCCATCCCGTCCTTCGCCATCGCCGCGAGCATCGACTCCCCGGGCGGTCCCGCGAGACCCGCCGCCTGGAAGTGGTCGAGCAGGATCGGGAGCATCGCCGAGCCCTCGGCGAAGTGCATCCACTGCAGGTAGTCGGGCCAGTCCTCGTCGGCGGGATCGGGCCGTAGCCCTCCATCACCGTACCGACCCACCACGTACTCGAAGATCGCCCCGCTCTCGATCAACATGCGCTCGCCGTCCCTCAGCATCGGCGCCTTGGCGTAGGGATGGAGCTTCCCCAGATCGGCGCCGGCACGCCCCGTCTTCGGATCGCGTTGATGGGTCTCGATCGCGTAGTCGACACCGAGCTCCTCGAGGAGCCAGACGAGGCGATCGGAGCGGGAGTTCTCGAGATGGATGATCGTGAGCGACATGGCAGCCTTTCGGTGTCTCGTGTCTCTCGATGCTATCCGACGCGACCGCGACTCGCCGAGCGGCGGTTTCGAGACGTGCCGCCTACCTTTGGGATCCGTTGATCGAGGGAGCCCCGCATGTCCCATCCCGTCGTCCGAATCCTCGAACCCGAGCGCTGCGAGTCGGTGCTCGCGGACATCAACGACTTCATCGACGCGCACTACACCGAGGCGAACATCCGCGCACGCCGCGCCCACGTGTACGAGTACGGCCTCGACATGGACGCCTTCGCGTTTCCGATCCACGCGCCGGGCGCCGCAGAGACGGACCACCTTCCCGGCTACCGCCTCGACGAGTTGCCCCCTTCCGTCGCGCGACTCACGGAGCGGGCGGTCGAAGCGCTCGACCTCGAACGCGGCCGCGTCCTGTGGAACGTCGGCCGCTACGCGGCGCACGCGGATGCGCTTCCTGCCCACTACGACGGCGAGCTCTTCGAGTTCGACGCCGACCCGGTCGGCGGGAACACCGTCCACAGCGGCATCCGCCCGCGAGAGGTCGCGCTCCTCACCCTCCGAAACGAGTCCGCCGGCTGTCAGACGACGCTCCACGACGCGGACGGGAAAGTGACCGAGACGCGCATGGAGCCCGGCGAGCTCCTCCTCTTCGACAATGTCGCCTATCAGCACGGCGTCCCCGCCACGGGGGCGAATCAGTGCGTGTCGGAGGAGGAGGCCGCGCGGCGATGGATCCGGGTCACGACGGGCTGGCGCTCGATGGACGAGGGCTTCGACTGGGACGACGCGCGCGAGCTTCGCCCGATCGACTTCCGCGAGTCCATTCGCCTGCACGACGACTTCATGGCGACGAAGTGGCCCGCCCTCGCGGAGGAGGACATCGCTCGCGCGACGCTGCCCTTCCCGCGACGCTACGTCTGAACCCGCCCATCGACCCGAGGGACCCCCCGTGGAAGCCGCCGCCGTCACGACGAAGAAGACCCTCTGCCGGATCTGCACGGCCCAGTGCCCGATCCTCGTCGACGTCGACGCCGACGGGCGGCCGATCGCCGCGCGGGGCGACAAGGACAACCCCCACTCCGAGGGCTTCTTCTGCCTGAAGGGCAAGCACTTCCCCGAGCTCCACACCGCGGACTCCCGCCTGCGCCACTCCCTGGCGCGAGGCCACGACGGAGCCCTCTCGCCGATCGAGGCGGAGCAGGCGATGGACGAGGTCGCCGCGCGGCTCGGCGCGATCCTCGAGGAACACGGCCGCGAATCCGTCGCGGTCTACATGGGCACGCTCTTCTACCAGCTGCCCCAGACCGCCTCCGTCGCGACGGCCTGGATGGACGCGCTCCGTCTCAGGCTCCGATTCAGCAGCGGCACGATCGATCAGCCCGGCAAACAGACCGCCGCCGCCGCCCACGGACACTGGCTCGCGGGCAGCTTCGTCTTCGACGAGTCGGACATGTGGATGCTGATCGGAACGAATCCCCTCGTCGCGATCAGCGGCGGCCTCCCCCACGCGAATCCCGCGCGCCGCTTGAAGCGCGCCCAGGCCCGTGGTCTCCAGCTGATCGTGATCGACCCGCGTCGGACCGAGACGGCGAAGCAAGCCGCGATCCACCTCCAACCACGGCCCGGAACCGACCCCGCCGTCCTCGCAGGCCTGATCCGCGAGATCCTGCGCGCGGACCTCGTCGACCACGACTTCCTTCGCGATCACGTCGACGGTCTCGAGACGCTTCGGGAGGCGGTCGAACCGTGGTCGCCCGAGGCGGTGGCCGAGCGCGCCGACGTCGACCCGGATCTCCTCGTGCGCGCCGCTCACGTCTTCGCGCGCGCGAAGAAGGGGGCCGCGACCGCAGGGACCGGCGCGAACATGTCCGGCTGGAGCAACGTGTCCGAGTACCTCGTGCTCTGTCTCAACTCGATCTGCGGCCACTACCGCCGCGCCGGCGATCGAATCGCGAACCCGGGCGTCCTCACCACGCGACGCACCTTTCCCGCCCAGGCGATCGCGCCCTACCCGGTCGACGGCTTCGGCAAGCCCCTGGTCTCGCGGCCGGATTCGCCGCCCGCGGTCTGCGGTCTCCCGACGTCGGCGCTGGCCGACGAGATCCTCCATCCGGAGAGCGGGATCAAGGCGCTCATCACCATCGGTGGCAATCCGATGCGCGCCTGGCCGGATCCGAAGCGAACCCGTCGCGCGCTCGAAGCGCTCGAGCTCCACGTCTGCGTCGAGCCCCGCCTGACGGACACGGCCCGACTCGCCGACTACGTGCTCGCGCCGAAGCTCCCGCTCGAGACGCCCGGCTGCAGTCTCTCGACCGAGAACCTCTTCACCGTCTCCCCCGCCCTCGGCTACACCGAACGCTACGGCCAGTACGCCCCCGCCGTCGCCGAACCGCCGGAGGGATCCGACCTGCGCGAGGACTGGCAGTACTTCTATGGCCTCGCGAAGCGTATGGGCCTCTCGCTCGAAGTCGCAGCGGGCGTCTTCCCGATCATGGGCTGCCCGACGCCGCGGAGTCCGCTCGACATGGAGAACGAGCCCACCTCCGACGACATCCTCGATCTGGTCACGAAGGACGCGTGGATCCCGCTCGAGCGTCTCCGGAAGGATCCGCAGCACCCGCTCTTCGACGACGAGCCCGACGTCTTCGCCCTGCCCGCGGACCCGGAGAACACGGCGCGACTCGACGTCGGCAGCGCACTCATGCTCGACGAGCTCCGCGACTTCGGCGCGGGTGATCGATTCGCCCGCGCCGGCTACGACTACCGCCTGATCAGCCGCCGCATGTCGAACACCTTCAACTCCGTCGGCACCGACATCGACGCCCTGACGAAGCGCTACGGCACGAATCCGGCCTTCCTCCATCCCGACGACCTCGCCTCCCTGGGGCTCGGGCGCGGCGACCTCCTGAAGCTCCGCTCTTCGCACGGTGAGCTCGAAGCGGTCGCCTGGCCCGACCCGGATCTGCGTCGCGGGCTGGTCTCGATGTGCCATTGCTGGGGCGGCGATCCCGAGGAAGCGACCGATCCGCGCAAGGCCGGGGCCAACACCGGTCTCCTGATCAGCGTCGAAGAAGACTGCGCACGCTTTTCGGGGATCCCCTTGATGAGCGCGATCCCGGTGGACGTCGCGAAGGCCTGACCGCCCCGGCGGAGGACGGGCTGGAGCGCGACGAATCGCTGCACTCCGCTCCCGTGTCGGCGGTTATGATCCGGGCGCCGTGGAACCGAATCCCCTCGAACGACGACTCTTCGCCGAGCGCGACGCGCTCCTGACCCACCCGCTCTACTCGGCCCTCGCGAGTGAGACCGCAGTGCTCCGATTCATGGAGCGCCACGTCTTCGCGGTCTGGGATTTCATGTCCCTCGTGAAGTCGCTCCAGCGAAGACTGACCTGCGTCGACGTGCCCTGGGTGCCCGTCGGTGATCCGGTCGAGCGCCGGTTCCTGAACGAGATCGTCCTCGACGAGGAGAGCGATCTCGATGCGGACGGCCATCCGCGATCGCATTTCGAGATGTACGTCGACGCGATGGGCGCCGCGGGCGCGGATACGAGACCGATCGAGCGCTTCGTCGACGCGCTCCGCAACGGCGAGCGCGTCGAGCATGCCCTCGACGCTGCGGATCCTGCGCCGGGCGTTCGCCGCTTCGTCGAGGGCACGCTCGAGCTCGCCGGGGCGAGCGACGTCGAGGTCGCCGCGGCCTTCGCCTATGGCCGCGAGCTCGTGATCCCGCCGATGTTCCAGGAGCTGGTCGGGAAGCTGCGCGAGCGCGACCCCGAGCGGTTCGCTCCGCTCGCTTTCTATCTGGAGCGGCACATCGAGACCGACGGCGGGCAGCACGGCCCGATCGCCCGACAGCTCGTCGACCGTCTCGTGGGCGACGACCCGGGGCGCACCGACCTCGCGATCCACGCGGCTCAGCGCGCCCTCGAAGCGCGGCGCGCGCTCTGGGACGAGATCTGCACCGCGATCGACGCCGCGTCCCCGGCCCGGCCCTGACTGCAACGGATCGCGGCAGCCCGCCGGCAACGGGCCTCCGAAGGCAACCCGCAGCCGACGCGCGGTGTCGAGCCTTCACGACTACCCTTACCACGCGTACACCCCACGCCGAACGCTCCGACGGTCGGCTCCGGAGGTCCCATCGATGACCAAGTCCCGTCCCGCACGCTTCGGCCCCGGCTTCTTCGCCGCCTTCGTCGCCGCCTTGATGGTGACCGGCGCTTTCTCCATGTTCGGCAGCCGCCCGGCGGACGCGACCACGATCCAGGTCTACAAGACCCCGACCTGTGGCTGCTGTTCGAAGTGGATCGACCATCTCGAAGCGGCGGGCTTCTCGGTCGAGGCGACCGACCTCCGCGACCTTTCGCAGTTGAAGGCGGAGGCCGGCGTGAGCCGCAGCCTCTCCTCATGCCACACGGCGATGATCGACGGCTACATCCTCGAGGGCCACGTTCCGGCGAGCGACGTCAAGCGACTGCTCGCCGAACGCCCGGCGATCACGGGCCTCGCGGTGCCCGGCATGCCGATGGGCTCTCCGGGCATGGAGCACCCGGATCCGAGCCGGCACGAGGCGTATGACGTGCTCGCCTTCGGACCGGAGGGCACCCGGGTCTTCGCTGCCCATACCCCATGAGGCCCCTGAGGCGCGCCGAGCCCGTGGGTCCGCGCTAGCCCTGCCCGCAGCGCATCATGCCAAGGGACTCGGTCGAAGGCGGCGACCCCGGCAGTCGGTCGAAGCGTCCCCTTCCGACGAAGCGCCGGGAACAGGACGGGCACTCGCTCGCGTCCTGCGCGACCGGCCGCAGACAGCGCGCACAGAAATGGTCCACCGCTTCAGGGGCGTTCTCTTCGAGACGGGTCGGCATCGTCTGGGTCTCCGCATCACGGGCGACGGCCGCGCGAAACGGCCGACACTCCAGGAGTGAGATGCCGTAAGGGCCGTTTCGGGACCCGAGGATTCACGGATTCTCGCGAGGCGCCGTCCAGCCGCGGGACGCGTCGTCAGCTTTCGCGGGGGCCGCGGATTCACCTGATTCACACGCGATTCCGGCTACTTGCAGCATTCCCCCGGGCTGGTTAGGTTCCGCCCCGACTGAAATCCACCCCGCCGGCGGCGCGTCGCGACCCGCAGTCCCGCCCGCCCAGGAGACCCTCTCCCATGTCGATCGAAATTCCCGACGAGTTCAGCTCGGTCCCGATCCTCACGTTCAAGACGCTCAAGAACACCGAGCTCGGCGCCCTCGAGATCGAGCGCGAGGACGACGGCTCCGTCATCGTGACCGGCATCCTCAAGCTCGTGACCGAGTCGATGCTCCAGTCCTACCCGCGCAGCGTCCTCGGCAAGTGGACGCCGAACCGCGCGCGCATCCGCTACAGCGCCGAAGACGCCGCCGGCCGCGACTGGAAGAACTACGAGACCGGCGAGTCGATCGACGTCGAGGGCGCACTCGCCCTCTAACTTGGTCGCCTGCGGGCGCTCGGCGACGGGTCTTCGGCGCTGCGCGTCAGCCGGCCGCGCCTGCCATCGCCTTCTCGGCGCGGGCGCGCTGGAACGTGATGCAGGTCGAGTCGGCCGGGATCTCGTCGAGGGGCTCCCGGACGAGGGTCGGCGTGATCGCGACGTCCTCAGCGCGTGAACGGAGCGCGTCGAGGTCGAACGAGTAGAGCGCGGCCGCGTTCTCGCCGAGCATCATGCGCACTTCGTCTTCCGGCACGTCCGCGAAGGCGAAGCGCATGTTCTCGCGCGAGTACGGGTAGCAGCCCTCGTAGTGGGGGTAGTCGTTGCCCCAGAGGATGCGGTCCTTGCCCACGATCTCGCGGCCGGCGATGTCCGCGGGGCTCGGGAAGCTCGCGCCGTACCAGCAGTTGCGCTTCGCGTAGAAGCTCGGGAGCTCCTCGAGAGGCGGGTCGTTCGACGTGTCGATCTCCCCGATCGCCCCCATCTTCCACGCCAGATACATCCCGTCCATGTGCTTCATGACCGCCGGCGCCCAGGCGCAGCCGCTCTCGGTCAGGATGAACTTGAGCCCGGGGAAACGCTCGAAGACGCCGCCCATGATCAGCGTCGTATAGCCGCGCTGGACGTAGAAGGTCATCTCCATCGCCCAGAGCGCGTTCGAGCCCTGCGCGCCCGAGTAGGTCGGGCAGCCCTGACCCGAGTGCTGATTCATGACCAGGTCGTGGTCCTGGATCGCGGCCCAGAGCCGATCGAGGGATCGGTCGTTCAGCTGCGGAAGGTGCACGTCCGACGGGGCGGGGAGCGGCAGCAGGACGCCGCCGCGAAGCCCGTTCTCGGCGATCCACTTCACGTCTTCGATCGCATCGTCGACGTCGTTCAGGTGGATCAGCCCGATCCCGGCGCGGGAGATCGGATCCTCCTGGCAGAACTCCGCCAGCCAGCGGTTGTGGGCGCGGGTCCCGGCTCGGAAGCGTCGGTACTGCTCCGGCGTCGCCGGCGGCGCGACGTGGAAGGCTTTCTCGTAGAAGGGCGGGACCGTGTTCGGGAAGATCACTTCCCCGACGACGCCATCGCCGAGCAGGTCGCCGCGGCGGAGCTCCGCGTCCCAGTTCTTCGCCTTCTTGCCGCCGATGTGTTTCTTCGCCGGGTTGCTGTACCCCCCGCGCCATTCGTCGAACTCGCCCCGGAATTCCGGGTCGAGGTAGTCGCGGTAGCCGGCAACGGAGTTGCCGGCGTGGGTGTCGGCGGTGATCACGATGTAGGGCGCTTCGGGCATGCTGGATTCTCGGGGTTCTGGGGTCGTTCCGGAGGCTTCAGAGCGTAACGAACCCGCTCGGCGCCGCGGGCGGCGCCCCCTCGCGATTCCCCTATCCTGAATCGACCTCATGTCGAACACCGGCTCCCTCCTCCTCGACCCCGACTTCGTGCGTGATCCCCACGCCGGGCTCGAGCGATTGCGCGAAGAGGAGCCGGTCTACCGAGACCCCCACCTCGGGTGGTGGTTCATCACGCGCTACGCCGACGTGAAGCGCCTGCTCGCGGACCCGAGCCTCGCCAAGAACCGGACGGAGTTCGAGGACTACGTCGCGCCCGACCCTTCGACCTTCGCTGGCCGATTCGACCGCTCGAGCGTCCTCAACAAGACGCCCGACGGTCACCGGATCTGGCGGAGCCGCGTCGCCGCCGGCTTCACGCCGCGTGCGGTCCGCCGGATGGAACGGCAGGTCCGGGAAGTGGTCGAACAATTCGCAGCGCCGATTCGCGAAGCGTCCGGGCGTGTCGACCTCCTCGCCGCCTTCGCCGACCCGATCCCGAACACGGTGATCGCGCGCATCGCCGGGATCCCGCCCTTCCCCGGCGACGAGGCCCGATTCCGCACCCTCGCCCAGGATGTCCTCCGCCGGTACGTCTTCTTCGCCGACGAGGCGAACGTCGCCCGGGGAAACGCAGCGCTCGAAGAGCTCGCGGAGTGGATCCTGAAGCTGACCGCGGAGCGGCGGCAGGAACGACGGGAGGACCTGGTCTCCGACCTCATCCACAACACCTCGGCGGAGGCGAATCATCCGCCGATGGCCGACGACGAGATCATGGTCTTCGTCTCGAGCCTGATCTCGGCGGGATCGGAGACCACGACCCTCGGCGCGTGCCACATGTTCCGTCATCTCTTCGACCATCCGGATCAGTTCGCGCTCGTGCGGAAGGATCCGTCGCTCGTCCCGAATGCCGTCCGGGAAGCCCTCCGCTACGACTTCGGCTCCCTCGCCGCGGTGACGCCGCGCTACGCGACCGAGGACTTCGAGCTCCACGGCAAGACGATCCGGCGCGGGGACTCGATCATGCTCTCGCCGGCGAGCGCGAACCGAGATGCCTCGGTCTTCGACGATCCCCATCGCTTCGACGTGACCCGCGACGCGCGCGAGGCGCTCACCTTCGGCCACGGGGCCCACTACTGCCTGGGCGCCAACCTGGCGATGCAGGAGCTCTCGTTCATGCTGGAAGCCGCCCTCGAGTTCCTGCCCGAGGACGCGGTCCTCGAGAGCGGGGACGACGACTGGGAGCAGGTCGGAATCATGCGCCGCCCGATCCGGATGATCGTCGACCTGCGGCGTTAGTTCGGACCCGAGTCCGATGCCCCGCCGAGCGCCGCGAGATCGGCGCGGAGCACGGGCCGCATCCAGTCGAGGAAGGCGCGGATGCGCGCCGACACCATGCGCATCCCCGGATAGACCAGGTGGACGGGAACCGGGTCGACGGCGAATGCGTCGAGGACCGACCGGAGTCGACCGGCCCGAAGGAGTGGGGCCGCCTGATACGCGAGGAACTGTCCGTACCCGAGCCCGGCGGCGCAGGCCTCGAGCGCGACGGCCGCCTGGTTCGACTTGAAGGCGCAGGGAACCGCAACGGTCGACGGGCGCCCGTCGTCCACGAAGCGCCAGACGCCACCCGGCGCCGTCCCCGAGAACACGACGCAGTCCCGCTCGGCGAGGTCGCTCGGCGCCGTCGGCAGACCGTCCCGGGAGAGCCGCTCGGGCGATGCGACCACGACGCGACCGATCGAACCGACGGGCACCGCGATCATCGACGAATCGGCGAGGGGGGCCAGTCGGATCGCGACGTCGATCCCCTCCTCGACGAGATCGACCACGCGGTCGAGGAGGACGAGCTCGACCTCGACCTGCGGATGCGCGACCGCGAAGTCGATCAACGCGGGCGCCACGTGCTGCTGGCCGAAAAGGACGGGCGCGCTGACCCGCAGCGGCCCCCGTGGCGCAGCCTGGCTCGCGACGACGGCCTCCTCCGCGTCGGCGACGTCGGCCAGGATCCGCCGCGAGCGTTCGAGGAAGTCGCGTCCTTCCGGCGTGAGCGACTGGGTCCGGGTCGTCCGTGCGAGCAGGCGGGCCCCGAGCGACGTCTCGAGGGTCTGGAGCGTGCGGACCATCGTCGGCAGCGATTTCCCGAGCGCCTCGCCGGCCCGGGTGAGGCTCCCCCGGTCCACGATCTCCACGAATGCCTGCATGGCGGCCAGCTTGTCCACGCGATCTCTATTACTCAAATATTCGGAGTAATCATATCAATTATAAAGCATTTATCCGAATGAATGGCGTCCGTAGGTTCCGGGCGTGGTCGCAGCCTTCTCCCGCGGCCCCTCCAGGAGAACGAGCCATGACTTCCAAGCAGCCGCTTCCCCGAACCGCCGGCGTCCACCACGTCGGCCTGACCGTGCCCGACCTCCACGAGGCGAGCACCTTCTTCCGCGATGCCCTCTCCTTCGAGGCGATCGGAGGCGTCCCCGACTACCCCTCCGTTTTCCTGAGCGACGGCAGCGTGATGCTGACCCTCTGGGAGGCGGCCAACGGACCGGACGCGACGCCCTTCGACCGCCGCCACAACCTCGGCCTGCATCACCTCTCCCTAGAGGTCGCGGCGGAGCAGGATCTCGACGCCCTCCACGCGGACCTCACCGCCCGCGATGACGTCGAGATCGAGTTCGCCCCCGAGACGCTCGGCAACGGTCCGACCCGACACCTCATGTGCGCGATCCCGGGCGGCATCCGCCTCGAGCTGGTCGCGCCGGGGGGCTGAACGATGGCGCCCCCCCACTCGAGTACGTCGAACCCGGCCCTGCCCTCTCCCTTTCACGACGGAGAGCGCGCCGTCCACGAACGCCTCGGCATCCAGGACATCGAGCCCTGGGCACGCCGCGTCGTCCGTCCCTTCCTTCCCGAAGAGCACCGCCGCTTCCACTCGGCCCAGCCCTTCCTGGTCGCCGCCGGCCGGGACGAGGAAGGACGACCGTGGTCGACCTTGCTCGTCGGTGACGAAGGCTTCGTGACGTCGCCGGACGACCGCACTCTCGCGATCGACACCCGGCCCGCAGAAGGAGACCCGCTCGCCGACGCGTGGCACGCCGGTCTCGACGTCGGCCTGCTGGGCATCGACCTGGCGACGCGCCGCCGGAACCGCGTGAACGGCCGCCTCAGCGCAAACAAGCGCGGCCTGTTCCACTTCGCGGTCGACCAGAGCTTCGGGAACTGTCCGCAGTACATCCAGGAGCGGGTCGTCGAACGCGTCGCCGACCACGTTCCCGGAAGGACCGAACGCAGTGCCGACCTCTCTTCGGCGCAGCAGGAGAAGATCGCCGAGAGCGACACCTTCTTCCTCGCGACGGGACATCGCGGCCGAGGCGAGCACGAATCGTTCGGCATGGACGCCTCGCACCGCGGCGGACCGGCCGGCTTCGTCCGCGTCGAGTCCGCCCGCCAGATCGTGTTCCCGGACTACGCCGGCAACAACCACTTCAACACGATCGGCAATCTGGTCGTCGACGACCGGATCGGCCTCCTCTTCGTCGACTTCGAGCGCGGCGACGTGCTACAACTGACCGGCCGCGCCGAGATCGTCTGGACGGGACCGGAGCTCGCGCGCTTCCCGCGCGCCCAGCGCCTGGTCCGCATCCGGATCGACGAGGTCGTCGAGCGAAGCGACGCCCTGCCGCTCCGCTGGCGCCCCGCCGCCTGGCACACGCTCGAAGTCGTCGATCGCGTGCAGGAATCGGATGACGTCGTCTCGCTCGTACTCGCCGATCCGAGTGGCCGCGCGCGACCGGACTTCGAAGCGGGCCAGCACCTCCCGCTCCGGCTCCGCTTCGACCCGCCAGGGGCCGTCGCCGAACGCACCTACTCGATCTCGTCCTCCCCGCTCCAGGACCCCTACCGGATCAGCGTGAAGCGAGATCCGAACGGCCTCGTCTCGAACGCGATCCATGGGCAGATCGAGGTCGGGGACCGACTCGAGGTCGGAAGGCCCTCCGGCGACTTCACGCTCCAGGACGACGACCGTCCGGTCTTCCTGATCAGCGCGGGGATCGGCATGACGCCGCTCCTCTCGATGCTCGGAACCTGGACCCGCCGTGCGCGTCGAGGACAGGACGTGCCGGCGATCGAGTGGGTCCATACGGCCCGCGACGGTGCCCACCATCCTCTCCACGAAGAAATCGACGTCGCGTCGACCTGGATCGATCGCTTCCGGTCCTTCGTCGCCTACACGCGGCCTCGACCCGAGGATCGGGAAGTCGGAGGCTTCGACCACGAGGGACGGCTCGATCTCGACGAGATCGCCGAGCGCGTGAAGGCGATCGGAGCGCGGGTCTATCTCTGCGGGCCGACCTCGTTCGCCAACGCCTGTGCCGCCGCGCTCGAACGAGCGGGCGTGCCAACGGAGGACCTCCTGTCGGAGTCGTTCGGCGGTGAGGCGGCGGGCTGATCGGTCCGACCGGGAGTCCGGGCGGGGAATCGGTCGGCTACCCTCGGGCGCGGTTCGCACGCGGGCGAAACGAGTCCCGCGCCAGGAGGACCCGATGACGCCCGCCGACGAACTCCACGCCTACTTCGACGCCGGTGAAGCCCGCGCACAGGCCCTCGGCAACCGCGGTCCGCTTCGTTTCGACGAACGGGGTCGCCTCGCCTCGGAGATCCTCGACGCCTATCACGAGATCGGGTTCTACGTCTTCGAGGGCGCGATCGACACCGAGGAGATGGCCGAGCTGGAAGCGGGCCTGGCCGACCTGCTGGAGCGCACCCCGGCGACCGAGGGCGCCTCGGTGGATCGCAAGGGCCGTCCGCTCGAGCCGGGACTCCCGAGTCTGCAATGGGCCCGCCCCCTCTCGGATCCGTGGGGCGGGACGAAGCTCCTGAACGGGCGGCATCCGGTCGCCATGGATCAGCCCGAGGCCGCGGCCGATTCGCCCGAGAAGGCGATCTTCCTTCTGCTCGGTCTCTTCGAATCGATGCCTTCTGCGCTCCGCCTCTCGGCCCACCCGGGAATGCTCCGCGTCGCGGAGTCGCTTCACGGGGCGAACTTCGTTCCGTACAACGACTCGATCTTCCTGAAGGAGGCCGGTCTCGGTGCGGCCGTGGCCTGGCATCAGGACGGCACGACCCATTGGGAGAACCCGGACTGGGACCCCGACATCCATGGCGCCAACTTCATGGCCCAGCTCGCGCGGACGACCGCGGCGAACGGTCTCTGGGTGCTTCCCGGGAGCCATCGGCGGGGACACATCGACATTCCGGAGCTCGTCGCGGAACACGAGGGATCGACGCTCCTGCCGGACGCGGTCCCGATGCTCTGCGAGCGGGGCGACGTGGCCGTCTGCAACCGCCAGTGTCTGCACGGATCGTTCGCGAACGACTCTCCGGATCCACGTATCACCCTCGTCTGGGGCTTCTTCCGCCACGACGCCGTGCTCGGTGCGGAGGTCGACATGCCGGCGACGCACCCGGACCAGCCGCCCGAACGCCGCCGCTATTCCGAAGACGATATCCACGAGCGTGCCGAGCTCGTCCAGCTGGCGATCGAGGCGCGCGCCGCCCATCGGCCGGAAGAGCCCCCCTACGCCTATGGACCCGGTGTCTACGCCGCCGGGCGGCACGCTGACGCCGCCGCGCGTTCGGCGGCGCTCCGCGGCTACCGCAACGGGACGATCTTCGTCTGAAGGGTCAGTCCCGGGCCGCCAGGATCGATTCGACCTTGGCGCGGAATTCCGCCGGATAGTTGTCCGCGAACTCGCGCCAGAACCAGCGATCGCCTGCCGTCCCGAGGACGCGTCGAACGAGCGTGACGCCCTGGGACGCTCAGGTCTCCGGTGAAAACTCCGTGACCACCGTCTGCGTGTGGATCTCGAGTACCGCCTCGGTCACGTTCTGGATCACGAGCCGATCGCGAAGCCGCTCGAGATCGTTGAGGCCCTCCGGCGCTGCGTTTCGCACTCGCCTCGAGGCGGCGGCACGACGATAGGCCGGCCCTCCCGGTCGGCGCGAGCCGGGAAGCTAGTGTCCGCATCGCCCGAGGAGAGACCTGGTGACCGAGTTCCTGCAGGCCGATGCCCGGATCGAAGCCTCCCGTTCGCACTGGCGCTATCGCGGTCAGGCACGACCCGACTTCGCGATCGCGCCGAAGGACGGGCAGGAGTCGGTCTGGGACTACCCGCGCCCCCCGCGACTCGCCGCGGACCCGCGTCGCGTCGAGGTCCGACTCGGGGACCGCGTGCTCGCGACGACGGACCGGGCGATTCGCGTCCTCGAGACCGCCAGCCCGCCGACGTTCTACATCCGCCCCGAAGACGTCGACGACGCATCGCTCGTGCCGAGCGGGCGGACGTCGCTCTGCGAGTGGAAGGGACCGGCGATCGACTTCGACCTCGCGAACGGGCCGGAATCCGTGGCGTGGAGCTACCCGCGCGTGTTTCCGGAGTTCGCGAAGATCGCCGGCTGGTTCGCTTTCTACCCCGCGCGCGTCGAGTGCTTCGTCGGCGGTGAGCGCGTCCGCCCCCAGCCGGGGGGCTACTACGGTGGATGGATCACCGACGAGATCGTCGGGCCGGTCAAGGGAGAGCCGGGGATCCACGGCTGAGCGCGGATCGACGACGACCGAAGATCTCGTCGCGTCGGCACGACGAAGTCGCTCGATGTGTGCGATCCTGGGACGAGATCGTCGCCGCGAGAAGCGACTCTCCGATCCCAGCGACGGGCCGAGGTTTCGGTCAGAAACGCGAGCCCGGACCATGATTCGCCCCACGAGCCTCGGCGCGCGCGCGCTCACGCCGATCGCGCTCGTCGTGTGCCTGCTCGCCGCCGGCGCCGCCCGCGCAGTCGAGGGCCACGTCGGCCTCCAGGTCGGCACCCACTTCTGGCCCGCCTACAGCAACCGCGACCAGGTCGAGGCGGACACGACACCCGGCTATTCGTGGATGGCCGTCGGCGGCATCGATCTGGGAAGCGAGATCTTCCCGGAAGAGTCGTGGCTACGAACGCGCCTCACGCCGCGCCTGCGCGTCCGAATGGAGATCGAGGTCGGGCAGCGCTTCAGCGACCTCCACGGCGTAAACGACGACCTGGGTCAACGCACGGCCGACGGCAAGAAGATCCGCGCGACCAACGCGTTCTTCAACCTCTGGCCGGCCTGGGCGTTCAGCGACCGCGTCACCGGCTACCTGGGTGGCGGCATCGGAAGCGCCTGGATCCAGACCCTCGGCAGCGACCGGATGCGCCTCGCACTCCAGGGCGGCGCCGGCTTCCTGATCGAGCTTCCGACCGAAGCGATCCCCATGACCGTGGACCTCGGCTGGCGCTCCTATTTCGCCTCGAGCGCCGAGTACCGGGACCGGCTCGTCGACTACAACACGCACGGGCCGACGGTCGGGATCCAGCTGACGTTCTGAACGACGGCGCGCGAGCGACGCCGAAGCGGATCGGGCCCCTGAATCGGGAGCCACGAGCGGCCGTACCCCGTAGACTGCAGGAGCGGGTCCACCCCCCGCGGCGACCGCGCCCTCCCGGAAGGAACGACTCCCATGACCCGACGTGTCCAGGACAAGGTCTCGATCATCACCGGCTCGACGAGCGGCCTCGGCGCCGCGACCGCGGCGCGCTTCGCCGCAGAGGGCGCTCGCGTCGTCGTGAGCGGGCGGAACGAGGAACGGGGCGCGCGCGTCGTCTCGGCGATCCACGAGGCGGGAGGCGAAGCCGCATTCGTTCGCTGCAACCTCGACGACGAAGCCTCGATCCAGGCGCTGATCGCGAACACGATCGACCACTTCGGACGCGTCGACAACGTGATCGCCAACGCCGCGGCGACGGCGACCGACTCCGGCGAGAAGGGCAAGGGGATCCTCGAGATGAGCAACGAGATCCTCGAGGCCTCGATCGCGACCAACGTCCGCGGTCTGCTCTGGCTCTTCAAGCACAGCCTGCCCGCCCTTGTCGAATCCGCCGACCCGGCCTCCAAACGAACGAGCTCGATCGTCGCGATCGGAACGTCGGGGACGCGAAACGGCGCCCCGGGCAGTCCCGTCTACTGGGCGACCAAGGCACCCGTCGAGGTCATGGTCCGGTCGCTCGCGCGAGAGTTCGGCGGCGCGGGCGTCCGCGTGAACTGCGTCTCCTCGGGACTCGTCGAGACCGAGTCCGAGATGAAGACGATGACCGAAGCGTTCCGCGACTACGTGCTGAGCCTGAACGCACTGCCCTACTTCGGGCAGCCGGACGACATCGCGAACGCATGCCTCTATCTATCCAGCGACGAAGCGAACTATGTGACCGGGACGACGCTCACGGTGAACGGCGGGGCTTCGTTCTAGCCGGTCGGCTCGAGCAGAGTCGATCGGCTCGCGAAGCGTCCGTCAGTGACCCAGTCGCGCACGACTCTGCCTCATGCGCGTCGCATTCGTGCGCTTCTGCACGCACATGTGCGCTGATTCCGGAAGCCTGACCGGACGTCGCGTCGCTCGTGACGGCTATCCTCGACGTCGCCGCGGGCGAATCGGGGGGCGAGAACGCACGATGCCGATGACCTATTCGATCGACGTGGACGAGAAGCTCGTCTACATCGTCGGCCACGGTCGGCTCACCGACGAAGAGATGGTCGACTGTGTCCGGGACCTGCGATCGGACCCCATGCTCCAGCCCGATATGAACGTGTTCTCGGACATGCGCGCGATCGAGATGGGCTTCACGCCGAGCGGCATCCGAAAGATGCTCGACGTCATGGTCGCGACGGAAGACCGTCGGTCGGAAGCCTGGGCGGCGCTGGTCGTGGCTCGGGACGTGACCTTCGGGATGGCGCGCATGCTCCAATCGAGAGCGAGGGAACACGTTGCCCCACACATCGAGGTCTTCCGTGACGTCGAGAAGGCGCGGGACTGGCTCGAAGAGCATCGCGCCTAGCGCCGAGCGTGCGGCACCCGGAGCGACGCGCGTCTACGCCGGAGCCAGGGCGCGCGCCAGGGCGTCGTGGAAGAGCACGCATCCCGCTTCGTTGCGTCCGAAGAGCGTGTGCTCGACGCGATCGGAGCGCAGGCTCGCGTGGACGCGCGCAGCCTCGGGATAGTCCTCTGTGCCGGTGATCCCGTTCGCGAAGACGAACTGCTCGGCGAGGCGTGCGCGCTGGGCGTCGGACGCGACCGGCCCGCGCGTGAAGAGCGCCTGCGTGACCTCGGTCTCCCCGGGCGAGATCGGACGGAAGCGCGAGATCGCGAGGACTCCGTGGTAGTGGCTCAGGATCCGGTCGGGCGCCAGGAAGTACTGGACGACTGCGTGCTCGAACAGGTCGCGGTCGGGTTCCGCGCGACCGTCGAGGTCGAGGATCGACTTCATCGGTACGACCAACCGATTGTGGGGCCCGAATCCGTGGGCGCTCGCGGCGATGCCGAGATACTGCGGCGCGAGGGACTCGCGATGGAGCGAGAACACGTGATAGGACTCGAAGAAGGTCTCGAGCAGGAGCTTCCAGTTGCCCTCGAAACGGTCGGTCTGCTCGGCGAAGGGAACGAAGTCCGCGTAGCCGTTCGAGTCGATCTCCTCGGAGAGCGAGGATAGCCAGGCGGCGACGTCGACCGAAGGCGCGCCCCGCTTCGGATCGACGACGATCAAGCCGGAGGCTTCGCCTGCGGCGAGCGATCGCAGGCCGTGGTCGGCGGGGTCGGTCGACGCGAACCCGTCGCAGGCGTTCGGTCGGCTGAGCAGACGGCCATCGCGCGAATCGTAGGTCCAACCATGGAACGGACACGCGAACGCGCGCGCCCTTCCCGCGCCCACGGACGACCGGGGCCGCCCGGTGGCGGCAGATGTTCTCGAAGGCCGCGACGGTCCCGTCGGACCGACGCGTGACGACGATCGGAACGCCGCCGACCTCGTAGCTGGCATGGTCCCCCGGATCCGGAAGCTCGCTCGAGAGCGCCGCCACATGCGGCTGACCCAGGAACCAGGAATCACGCTCCGCGCGGGCGTGATCCTCGTCGACGTAGTGCGAGACCGGGATCCGCCGCACATCGTTCGCCATCGCGGTCCCACCCGCAGCGTGCGCCGCGAGCACCTCGTCGATCAGGGCAAGCTCGACGTCCCGCCGCATCAGCTTCCTTCTCCGCCTCGGGCCCGCGCGCTCGCGCAGACGAAGGACGTCGCGAAGCGCAGGTCCAGGAAGTCTTCGTGGGAGCTGAAGGCGCGCTGGTCCTCCTCGCTCGGGAAGTAGCGATTCACGAAATCGTCGGTCGTCCGGAACCAGAGCTCCGAGATCGCGAGGACCCCCTTCGACTCGGGCGTTTCGCCATGGGTCGCTTCGACGTCGTTCTGCACGTACTGCCAGAGCGCCGGCATGTACTTCCGCGCGACGCCGACGTGGTCGCGGTAGTGGCCCCGGAACGATTCCAGGGAATAGCCGTCGGATCCGTGAAGGAAAGACACCTGTTTGACGACATCCTCCGGCGCGGCTTCGTCTTCGCGCTTCGACGGCCAGCCGATCTTCGAGGACACCGTGTACCGGAAGGACTCCTCGAAGACCGAAGCCCACTCGGAGGGCAATCCGGCTCCGACCTCCAGCCATGCGAGCGCATCGATCTCGATCGGGAACTCGAAATCGAATCGAGCGCGGGCTTCGTCCGAGGGATGCGGGAGATCGAGGAAGGCCTGGGTCGAAGCCGCTCCGTCGAGCCGATCGACGAATCGATCGAGCCCGAGTGTCGCTGGGTCGGCCGGACCGTTCCTGTATCGCAGGATCGCCACGTCACGCATGGACGGGAGTGTCGCTGATCGAGGGCGAGTCTGTCGATGCCGAAGTCGTCGCGCCGATCCTCGCGACCGAGGGCTGCACGGGAGGTCGATCGCTAGTCCAGGGACGGGCCGCGCAACAGCACCTCTGGAAAGATCCGAAGCGCAGCGCGCGCGGAATCAGCATCGGCGTAGTAGCCGAGCGGAAGCCGCCGATGGACCGAAACCAGAGGCGCGGAGCCGACGACCGATCCGGCGTGATACGCGACGCCGGTGAGCAGCGGGTTCGAAACTCTCTCGAGCCGCGCGTCGGCCTCTGGCGAGAGCTCGAGCAGGACGACGTACAGGTGCCCGGCCGACCGACGCTCGACCTGCCTCTGCTCGACGGAGAGAAGCTCGCCGACTCGAAGGGTGAGCACCGGGTCGCGCGACACGACATGCGGCACACGTTCACCGTCGGTCGACGAGACGGTCTCTTCGAAGCATCCCTCCCGGCACACGGTCTCGACGAGGGGGGACGGGGGAGCGGACGCTGGTCGCAACTCTGCCGTTGCCGAATGAATGGACACCAGGACGTCTTCTGCCTCGTGCAGCGAGGGATCCGAAACATGCAGCGGGATGTGACCCGCTGCGAGGCCAGCGGCGAGCACCGCGTACAAGAGTCTGAATCCGTTCATTCGGTTCCTCGCAGCTTCTTGATCCGAGTGGGGGTGAGGGCATCGAGCCGGTCGTAGAACTGATTGATGTACAGAGCTGAAGTCGGTTTGTGGCTGGTCTGATGCATGGCATTCAAGTGCAACATCAGATCGTAGATCTGCCCGTCTACGACGTCCTGCTGGTTCGCGATCGCTTCCCCGCGACGAATCAGCGAAGCGCGATCCGACCCCTCGGCCCGAATCTGGTTCAGGTTCTGTATCGCCGAGTCGACCAGGTCGACCGGGTCTCCGCCCATGGGTGGTCCGGAGGCTCCGAAGGCCCGGTCCAGGCTGACCTGCAGTAGCACGAAGACCGCGTCCAGCTCTTCGGCAAGCTCCGACGCCTGGTACTGCAGCTCCTGCATGGCGCCCTGATGCCGATTGAAGTGCTTTCCGTCCAGCGCTGGATGGGACTCCATGTCGACTTGCGCGGTAGATAGAGTCGAGGCCGTCGATGACGAGAGAACGCGATTCGACGCCGGTGTCAGCCGCCTCGTCGTCGTCGTCTCCGTCTTCTCGGCAAGCACGGTCTCGCTCCCGTCCTCTCCCTTCAGTACGAGCGTCGTCTTCTTCGTGGTCGTCTCTTCGTGATAGGAGTTGCCCGTGTTGCCCCGAATCGTCCCCCCGGCGCCCACTTCTCCCAATCCGTTTCCCACGCCCCGGTTGAACATGCCGGTCGGGTCGTCGTTGACGACTGGATTGTTTCGAGCGTAGGAATAGCCATTGTAGGCCTGCGCGTCCGTTGCGTCCGGAACCAGGGGATCTACCGAAAGGAAGGTTCCCGAGTGTGGATTCATCCATCTCGCGTTCATGTAGACGAGGCCCACATCCGTCTGACGATCGTGCCCGGCGTAGTAGCGACGGGATCTCTCGACACCGCTCCCGGACGATTCCGCCTCCTCACCAAACGGCTTGTAGGCGACGTGAGACACGCGCTGCCCCGCCGCGTCGATCTCGATCAGACTGCTCCCGATCGCATCGGCCATGATCCATCGATAGATCTCGGTTCCACCCACGTGCGGATTCACGGGTGGTCCGCCCGCCCAGACGCGAACCGGCAACAGCGCGACACCGAACGAGACGCCCATCGAAAGTGCGCCTCGAACCGGTAGAGGGGAGCGGGCCAGCGCTCTCGCCAGCAGTGAAAGCAGCATCATCGCGAGGGCGCACAGCGCGAACTCGAGTGATCTCTGGACTTTCGGGGGCATCTCCCATCCCGGTAGCAGCCCCACCACGCGGACCGCTCCACCCGTGACATGCTTGTACGCGACACGCTGCCCGATCGCGAAGACTTCGATCCAGTACTCCTGCGCGCTGCCAGAAGTGGGCTTCAGACGGAAGTCTGCACCCGCGTATCGGTAGCGTGTGGCTCCCATTTCCTCGCGCCGTTCGCCGTCGCCTCCGTACTTGACGCTCAGACGATCACATCCGCCGGCGACCGACCCCACGCACGTCATGCGACCTCGACCGTCGAAGGTGTAGTGGCTCTCGTTCGCCCCGCGGACCTTCGACTCGAGGTTCCCGGCCGCGTCGTATTCGTATGCCCAGGGTGTCGTGCCCTCCAGTCGCGTTCGGATCGCGTGCGCCGTCTCGTCGCTGGCATAGCCCTGGATCATGCCGGCATGATTCGTGAGGTTCCCCCGGCTGTCGTATCCAAAGGGGTACTCCTCGAGACTCCCGTCCTTGTCTTCGTCATACCGCCAATGAGACAGTCGATTCCGACCGTCGTACCGGTACTCCATCTCGTATGCATGGCTCCCGGACCCTGCGCCGATCGAAGCATCGACTCGCAAGAGATTTCCTGCTGAGTCGTACGCAGGGAGCGTACTGGCGCCATCCGGACCGAGGACGCCGTACACGAACTCGATGTTCTCGTCGGATCCGAGATTCGAGACATGGCCGTCGCTCGCGCGTCGTCCGGAGTTGCCGTCGTAGGTGAAGTTCCGGACGCCGCCTGGAGTGTGCATCGCGGTCGTACGGCCGATCCCGTCGTAGTCGATGTCGGAAACGATCTCGGTCGCCCAGGCAGACGTGCAATCCTCGGTCGTGTCCATGCCGAGGCTGCACACGGCCTCGAGGAGGGGGCCCGAGAAGTCGTAGCCGATGGTCTCGACGATGCCGTCGAGCGCGACGGGATACGAGATTCGAGTGGTGCGACCCATCAGGTCGTACTGGTAGTTGCTGAGCAGCTGCGGCGAGCCCGTTGCGCTGCGAATCTCGATCTCGATTCGACCGAACTCGTCGTAGAAGAACCTCTTGCCGAGATCGCCGTCTCTCACCTCCTCGACCTGAAGGAGGTCGGCGTCATACGTGAAGACCGTGGGCGCCTCGTTCGTGACCGAGATTCGTTCGGGTCGACCGAGGTCGTCGTACTCCGTTGCGACTTCGATATCTCGCGCATCGATGGTCGCTTCCAGCTGGCCGTACGCGTCATAGGAGAGCGTACTGACGCCGGCGTCCGGATCGTCGATCTGCACGATCCGTCCAAGCGTATCGAGGCCGTAGCGGAGCTTCTGATTCGCTTCGGCTCCGAACCGGTAGGGGCCTGTTCCGGTCGTCGCGATCGCGGTCGGGTCGGTGCGCTCGAGGAGCTCGCCGGTCCCGTCGTAGGTGAGCCGCGTGATGTCCGCGTTCTCGCAATCGACGCCGCTGATGTCGGTGAGATTCGGCTGAAGTGCCTGGTTGCATTCCGCGATGTAGACGGGACTCCCACCTGCGAGAAGCTCTTCGCGAAATCCCCCCAAGGCGTTCTTGCGCAGCACTCGATCGACAGACTCGACCGGCGAGGCACCATCGATCGAAAGCGTGTCGGCGCCGTAGTCGGAGACGAGCACGCCGCCGATCGGCGTGTCGATTCGAGTCGTTCGACCGAGCCCATCCCTCGTCCAGACGGTCGAGGTCTTCGAAGGCTCTGAGACGGCATCGCAGCTTTCCAGGATCGAGCTGAAGTCCGCCGATGATCCTGGCGTCACGGCTGGACATGCGAACGGCTCTGTTCGTTCAACCGTCCCGGAAGCCGGACTCGCGGTGACCTGTACTCCGGCCCCTCTGGTCGACGCGGACGACATCGATTCGAGAACGCTCACCGAGAGATAGGTACCCCCGAAGCCGTCGGAGACGGCGATCGACGACACTCCCTCGACACCTCCGGGCTCGGCATAGGCCGTCGTCGCGGTGTACGGAAGATGGATCTCCGCACCCCCGCTTCCGGGTTCGTAGGCGATACCGGACGTCGGGGAATCGACGTAGTGAGTCTGTGAGAGCAGCACGTGTGCGCTGCCGTCCCTCGGAACGAACCACTGATGCGTCGGACGGCCATGCTCGTCGAAGCCCGTCCGGGTATTCGGCACGTCGAGGTAGTCGGACTGCATCGATGCACCCGCCGCAAAGACGGGGTGCGGCGTCGAAGTCGACCAGTTCCCCAGGGCATCCCGAGTGCCCACGATCATGCTCCTCGAGCCGTGTCCTACTGCGCACCCCGCGTCGCCGTCATAGCAGTAGATCGTGGAGCGCCCGAGGCCCGAGGCGCTCTCGTTCTCCTGCTGTCGCGTCTCGAGGAGATTCCCGTTCGCATCGAATCGGTTGTAGGTCCACAGCCATCGGGACGACCCCATTCCGTCACGCGACGCCTCCAACCGCTTCGTGAGGCCGACCTTGTTCCGGGTGTCCGTCCCTGCTTGATCGGCGTACTCGAAATGCGTGTCCGAGAGAAGCGAAGTGTCCGTGCCCTCGTTTCGATAGACGGTGGTTTGCGCCACGCGCCTCATCAGATTCCGCGACACATCCTTTGGCGCCGGAGTCGACACGATTCGGATCGCGCGGCCGGGAACGTCCTCTCGGACTTCGGACACGAAGTTGTATCCGTGGGCATCGTCGTAGTCCCATTCGGTGGTCGATACCGAGCCCTGCAACTGCCTCATCACCGAGCCATACTCGTTCGCGCCAGTGGAGCTCTCGGGCCTTCCGATGTAGGCGAGATCGAGCCCGGAGGCCCCCGGCCCCGTCGCCCACCCGCCTTCAACGGAGACCGGGTCCGGCAGTTCCCAGAACGCGTACTCTGCCCTCAGCGGCATGTCTACGGAATCGTGGATCCAGGAGAACGACGGAACACCCACTCGGCCGTGCTTCTGGAAGAAGAGCGTGGTCGACCTGGTCAGATCCGCTCCCGTCTCCTCGACGAGGCGGAACCCCAGGTCGTTCTTCGTCTCGAGACACCGCCGTGGATGACCGTAGGCGAAGGCCGTTTCGGCTGGCTCGATACTCGGGCCCGTCACGATCCGTCGCGCGAGTACGGACTTGTTGGGCCAGTGCACGACGTCGTTCACGCTCGGCCATACGGGGTCCGGTCCGGGTGGCTCCGCCAGGCCGTCGTTGGAAGCGTCGCCGTCGTCGCTCGCCCAGGTCGCGTGCCAGAGAGCGGTCGATTCACGCGTACCGTCGCGCTGCTGGATCAGGCTCGCGTACTCGAACTCGACGACCACCCCACGACCGTTGTCGTAGGAGCGCAGCAGATCGGTTCGATCTCCGCCCGTGGTGGAGACGTACGAGTTCTGATCGTCCCTCCAGTCGGAAAAGGTCCTCTCGGAGGCAATGAAATCGACGATCCCGTCGCCGTTGAAATCGGTCATCCCGTATCCGGCGGGTTTCGGAGAGGACAGGTCGTTGTCGGTTCCACGAATGAGCAGCCCGCCGCTCGGTTTGTACTTGAACGCGGAATCCTTGACCCACACCGAGCCGGACTTCCCCGGGTTATGGAGATAGACGTACTCGATATCCTCCGTGAACGATTGGTGGTTCTCGCCCAACATGTCGACCCACCCGTCTCCATTGAGATCGACGAACTGAACTTTTCGATTCGGCGGAATGACGGAGACGGAGGCGCGACCTGCCGGGCTATCGCCCACGACGACTTCCATGAAGTCGGCGAACTTCTCAGGACTCTCGTACCGAGAGGCCTGATCTGCGCACGTGGCCACGCCATCGACGGCCGAGCTGGAACACCAGGCGCCATGCCGAGAAGCCGCGGCGGCGTAGTCTCCGGCGAAACCGCGATTCAGGAAGACGCCCCCTGCGCGACTGAACTCATCCAGCAGTGCGCCGCCCGGGCTGAAGATCATGTCGGGCAAGCCGTCCCGGTTGAAGTCTGCGAACCGCACGCCCTTGTCGACGTTGTGCGTGTTCGCGAACCCCCAGGTTCCCGCTGACGCGTTGGGCACGATGACGGAGCCAGGCACGTCTCCGTCGAACTGGATGACCTGGGCATGTGGATACGGCGGGTCGTAGGCGGGCGCTCGAACCCAATGGGGATCGCCGGATGCTCCGGTGGCCTGTGGGTTCTGGAGGTAGGCCACGCTGACGGGATCTCGTGTCTCGCGAAAGGCTGAAGGAAGACTCGTTCCGATCTTCCAGTAGTTGTTCTGGAAGAGTGCGTCTCGATCCGCCGACTCCGTCACGATCAGGTCCGGATAACCATCACCGTTCAGATCCTGGAAGGTCGGAGCGAGGTCGAACGTTCCGACACAGAAGTCCCAACTGTTCGAGAAGATGCCTTCATGCCATTCCCGATTCCCGCCGAAGCCGAGATTCAGGCAAGCACTCATCGCCCCCCGGTTCTCATCGAGCTGTCGGTAGCTTTGATCTTTCAGCACCTCCCGGTGGAACATGTCCGCACTCTCGAGCGCGATGATCCCGAAATCGGGCAACGAGTCGGCGATGACGCCGTCGGACGGGTCTCGACCGTCATCGAGATCCCAGCCCTGTCCGTTGTTGATGAAGACGATCCGTGTTCGCTCGCCCTCGACCCAGTTCGCGGCCGAGGGATCGTCCTCCGTCGGGGAATCGCAGGCGCCGAGGGACATGTGGTAGCCGGACAGGTAGACCGACATGACCAGGTCGGAGAGCCCATCGGCATTGAGGTCGGTGAAATAGAACTGCGGCCATGGCCGGATCTCGCTGTAGGCTGGCTCGTCCCAGGGCGGCGGCTGCGGATACCCGAAGTTCGACTGCCACTCCGTCGGATGATGACTTCGCTGGCTCGTCGCATCGAAGTAGGGAGCCTTCGCGGACTGCACGGCCGGGGCGAACTGGACGGAGCCTGCGGCTTCGACGAACTCGACCTCCGGGCTCGATTCACCCGGCATCAGGCATGTCCCGAAGATCGGGATCGGCCCATCGTCCCAGCCTTGCCGATAGATCTGAGTATTCTCGACCTGACGGACTCGATGACGAGGGAGATCGAAGCGAAGCGAGGTCAACCTCTCGGTCCACTCCGCGGACTCGTTCATGGGCCCGGTCGGATGATTCGGATCCGCCGTATTCGACCACTCCGGCCGGTCGAAGCCCGTGGTTCCGTTGTTGATGAAGACCTGTGGACTCGCCTGGTAGTTGACTGTGATGTTCCAGACTGACGCCAGAATGGGCGGATCATCGAGGGGATCCTGCGCGGAGGCAGCGGGGAGATCCGCGATCAGGTCCGGCAATCCATCCCCGTTGACATCGGCCACCTGCATGTTCTCGCCCGAAGCGAAGAACCCGCCACTTCCGAAGTTGGATTCGTAGGGGAACCAAGGAGGCTGTCCATCGTACGCGTCGAGCGTACCCTGAGGCTCCCACCGTTCGGTACGCGATACCTCACCTTGGTCCGTGTACTCGAAGGTCGCCGCCGGTAGAGAGGCGCAGTCGCCGGGAGTCGGGACCGGGTGTGCGCCTGGGTCGCAATCCGTGCCGAATCGCTGGATCGAGACGAGACGCGACTGCGTCGTGTCGATGGCCGTCTCGTATCCGAGCATCAGGCGGTGGTGGACCGCGCCGTTCACGAGAACTCGAATCTCGCGAAGCCTGCTCGTCTGCACGCGCTCGACTCCCCCAGCGAAGCTGTAGGTGGGATCGGGCCGCGTGGTCTCGTAGATGAACCTGACGAGTCGAGTATTGCCTGCGTAGCTGACGGTATGCAGAGCACGGACACCCTGGTTGCCGCTCCCGCCGTTCGTGTACGTGTAGCTGATTCGATTGCCGAACACGTCGGTGACGCTCGACAGATACCACTCGGCGGTGCCGCCCGGACCCCGCACCTGCGCGGAGAGGCCCTCACCGAACTCTTGAATCAGCCCGTCGGGAGACGTGACGACCCAGCCACCGGGCGCCAGCGAGGAATGCTCGATCTTCTGAAACGACTCCGTCAGCGTGTGATAGCTGCCATCGGCGTCTGGACCGACGAGCAGCTGCCCGGACAGCTCGTACCGAGGACAGCTCGAGTAGTCGGGGACGCCGAACCGCGTTGAGCAGGAGATCATCGGAATCGGCAGGCTCCACCCGATTCCGAGGATCCCGTTCCCTCCATCGCTCGAGTAGGAAAGCGCGAGCGACGGTTGATGACCATTGGTGCCGGGCGGCAGATCGATCGGGATGGACAGGACACTCGCTCCGGTCGATTCCGAGGCGTCGCCCGACACCACGGACAAGTCGACGTTCGGTTCGCCGATCGTCCCGTTGTCCGCCGTCTGGCCATGCGAGATCGCGAAGGATGGGCGTGGAGCCAGGCTCACGAGCTGGACTGCGGCGAGCGCGAGGAGGCCGAGTCGCACTCGGTCCGGAACGAACGACGGGGAGGTGACCGTCCTCGCCCTCCGTCTTCGCTGGCAATTGAGGAGGAGACGAATCGCGGATCGCATAGCCTGTCCTTGCACGCCGCGCGACGCCGAGGCTACGTCACGCTTCTCACACGTTGGGCAACCAACATGCGACTTCCGACGTTCAGAAGCAGGTCAAGTCGCACATCTCCGGGTGGAGTGTCGATCGAGTCACATGTGTGCAGGACGGTTCTCTTCGCTCGTTGATCATGGCGCGAGCTCTTTCGCGTTGCTGGCCGTGCTTGGTCTCCCCGTCGGAGCCCTGCACTGGGATTCGAGCGCCGGTAGCCTCGCCCTCTCCCTCGCCGGGCTGTTCATCGCGATGGATCGGATTCGTTCCCGTCCGGGGCTCGTGTCCGCTCTCGCCGCAGGAGGCGCCTTCGCGATCGGCTACGGGGCGGGTAGCGCAACCTGGGTCCCGGGCGCGCTCGATTCGCTGGGCGCAACGCGGCTCGAGAGCTGGATCGGCTACGTCGCGGCGATCACGTGGGCAAGCCTCCCCCACGGACTCGCGTGCTCAGCGGCGCTCTGGATCTGCTCGTCGGGATCGAAGCCCCTGGCGCCGCTACGGGCGGCGGTCGGCGTCGCTCTGTGCGAGCACCTTGTCCTTTCGATCCCGGGCTCGGTCCCCTGGACGCTGTGGGGGTACGCCGTGTCGGGTGCGCCGGGTCTCTCGCAGCTGGCCGTCGTCGGCGGAGTTCCAACGATCTCCGGCGTGCTGGTCGCGGCGGGACTCGCCTCGTCGAATGCGCTTCGGGGCACGACGTCGGCTGCAGACAGGCGACTCGACATCGCGATCCTCGCCGCGGTGACGAGCATCGCCCTCGCCGCCGACGAGGTGGCCCGGGCGATTCACGAGCGCGCCGAGTCGACCGGGCTCCCGATCACTTTCGTGGCGATCCAGCCGAACGCGCCACGCACCGAGCGTCTGAATCCGCGACTCCTGGAACCCAACCTCGACAGACTCTTTCGTTTCGCCACGAACGAGCGGAATCGCACAGCGGCCGGCGAGCCACCCATCCTCGTCCTACCCGAGAACGCGGTCGTGCTCGAGCGCTCCCTCTCGACGGCCGTCGATCCGCTGAGTGAGGCGATCGGAGCGATCGGGAGCCCGGCGATTCTTGGACTGGGCCACCCGAGCGGAGAGAGCGATGGGGCGGCATACGCCACCTCAGTGGCCTACTTCGCGCCGGACGGTTCGATGGTGTCCAGCGCTCGCAAGCACGCCGGTGTGCCCATCGTCGAGGCCGAGACATCGCACCCGATCGGCCGCCTGATCAGCCGGCTGATCGGAAAGGCGGGCGCCGGACCTCGGATCGTGGAGGACGACTCGCTCTCACCCCTCGCTGGCGACAGCGGAGCCGCCGTCGCGCTGTGCTTCGAGGTGCTCTTTCCGAGGATCGTGTCGGCCCGGCGTCCGACCGATGCTCGCTTGATCGCGAACCTCGCCGACGACTCCTGGGTCGAGAGCGAATCGGCTACGCGGCAGCTGTCGACCATTGCCAGCTTCCGCGCGATCGAGGAACGACTCCCCGTGCTGCGGGTCGCTCATGGAGGGTTGACCATCGTCTACGGCCGATTCGGACAGCCGATCGAGGAACTCCCGCTCGACGAGTTCGGAGCGTTCTCTTTCGAGGCCCCGGCTCGCAAAGACCTCCGAAACGTCGAACGCGCTGCCCAGCTCCTTCTCGCGTTCGGCTCGGGGTTGCTCGTATGGTCGATCCATCCGGTCACGGCAGCATGCATGCGTGCCGGACGAAACCCGGCAGAGCGGCACGCTGATCGATGAAGGCGCGTGCCTCGCGTCCGCAGAAGCCCGGTCTCCGCGGTGCTCAGCCGATCCCTTGATCCGCACCGGGGACTCGAGTGGCAACCGCCGAATGGCTCCTTGGCCGTCGGCGCCGAGCCCCGAACGCCAGTCCAACGAGCCCCACCGCGAGGGCCGAGAGCAGCCCCGGCTCCGGCACCGGGCAGATGCACACCCCGTCCACCTCGATCATCCAGGCCGAGGGCGCGCAGACGTATTCCCCTTTCACGGCACCGAAACCCGGCTGGCTCTTCCACTGCACGCGTTCGCCGGTGAAGACCACGTCGCCTTCGAAGACGGCCGAGTTGTGGATGATGCGATCGCTGTCGGGGATCTGTACGTCGGGCAGAATCGGCTGGCCGTTTCCGCGCCACCAGCTCTCCGCCTCGAACGGCATGATGCACGTCGTCGACTTGTCCAGGGCGCCGCGATCACCGAACCCATGCGGCAGGGTCGTCGGACTCGGTGAGCGGAAGCCCGTCGGGCCCATTCCGCAATCGTAGAAGGGTCCGCCGGTCGCGGTCGGCGGCGGGCTCGGAATGGCAGGCTTCACAGGGCATCCAGACATCAGATCATCCTCAACACGGGTACTGTCGAAGTCGGCCCAGACGCTCTTCGTCTGTGTGACGTTCGTGCAGTCGCCCACGAGCAGCAGTACGGAAGCGCCCACCTTAGAACCGAGCCTCTCCTTTTCTGTGATGCCGATGACATCGCGTACACGCGGGACCGAGAACTGCGAGTTCAGAGACCTGTCGTCGAGCTCTCCGCCCCGAGCGCGGTCTCGAACTCGATTCCCGATGAGACCAATTGTTCGAGGATCGCCGGGTCTCACTGACGAAGTCGGATCGCAGAACGCCCGCAACGGGAAGCAGCTGTCCGCGATTGGTCCGAGCCCTTCCATCGAAGCGTCGCGCCTTCGCAGGCTGGGCACTCGCTGGAGGGGAGGCGTCCCCACCTCGACCGATCATCGGAGTGGCCGAGACACGGGGGTCGCCTCAGAAGACATCGCGCTGTGGAACGACGCGAGCGTCAAATCTCGAAATCCGAGGAGATTGGATCTCGGGGATCATGCGCTCAGCGCGGAATCCATCCGGTATCGCCCCCGAAGCAAGGGAGTTGGCCCAGCGGGCGAATCGGTTGGGCGATCGAGAGATCCTGCGCGCCCGGCACAACTCGAACGTGCGACCGCTGGCTCCGCAAGCCCACGGGCGAGCTCGCTACGGATCCATCCAGCTGGCTGACTGCGATCGGCCCTTCGAACCGGGCAGCCGTTCGCGTTCCGTCAGAACGCTGCGCCGAAGCGCAGGAAGTGGCATGGGGAGACTCGTCACGGCCGACGCGAGAGCCCCATTCCGACCAACCCGAGGCCGAGGAGCACGGCTGCGGAGGGTTCGGGGCTGAAGATCGGAGCCTCCGCCGCGAGGACGGTCACGGTCCACTCGTCGTTCTCGAACGGCACCGGGCGCGCGCCCGGACCCAACACCACGAACCCATGATCCCTGACGGATGGGCTCAACGTCGGATCCGGCACTCCGAACGTGAGATCGAACTGCACGTCCTCGAAGACGACGTTGGCCTGGTATCGGAGTCTCACGTGCACGTCGCCGTCGCGGACCGCGAACCCATCGACGCCGGTATCGTTCAGGCCGGAGCCACTCGCCGGCGTGAGCGTGAGTCCCTCGATCGCGAGTACCAGGTTGTTGTTCGGCATCCTCGGATCAGGGTTCTGCCAGAGATAGAAGGGGTGGAGCTCCCGGGGACCGGGTGCCGACCCGATCCCGCCGAAGGACACGTCGCCGATTCGGTCGATATCGAAGAACGACGCTGCCCGCTCACCCCCCATCCACTCCAGCGCACCGACCGAGTGAATCGAGCGATCCGCGTCATGGCCGAACGCCGTGAGCTGCAAACCGTGGATGTCGATCTCGCGTTCGTTTCGCAGCTGCAAGTCGACGGTCAGGATGTCGCCCGCGGAGAGCTCGGTCGTGGAGTCACCGGTCGAGCGCACGTCGACGATGTCGACACCCAGCGCGAAGGCCGAGCTCTCGAGCAGAAGCAGAGGAACGACGACTCGAATCGCGAGCCTCGGCAGGAACCCGCGAAAATCGATCGACACCATAGAGATCCCCTCCTGGCTACTGACTGGTAGCACCTGATCGACAAAGGCCTCGGCCATGAGGTTGACGACCCTTCCATCCTGGATGCCTACGTCTCGAACTCGATCGTGGCGCCCATTCTTCGCTTCCAAGTAGCGCAGAGACCGAAGACGCGTGCGTCCCACTCGCCAATGGAGAGCGGCGGGCTCGGCCAGTACCGCCCGCTCCGACTGTCCGATCTCAACGGAGGAGAAGGCTTCATCGGAGTCCCCAGACGCGAAACGCGTGTCGTCGAGGCGAAGCGGTGGAGGAACCTCGAGGAAGAAGATCATGGCGCGCCCGGCACGACTCGAACGTGCGACCCCTAGCTCCGCAAGCTAGTGCTCTATCCAACTGAGCTACGGGCGCGCAGATCTTCCGGTGATGGCGTTCTCGGCTGGGAGCCGAAGCGGACCGCGGGAGCGGCACCGACCGGGGAGAGCCCCGAGGCCATCGGGAGGCGGATCCTAGCGGTTCCGCAGGCCGGCGCCCAGACCCCGCCCGGAATGCGGCCGATTCGACGGCAAACGCCCGGAATCGGGCGGTTTTCGGCCCGCGCCGACGCCGGGCCGGGGCCTCGATGCCGCCGCCGGCAGGTCGCCGATCAGTCGGGCTGCTTCGCGTAGTTGAAGAGCGGGAAGAACGGGAAGAAGCCGTTCTCGGCCATGTTGATGAAGCCGATCTGGAGGCCGTCGATCTGCTCGGTGATGTTCACGAAGCCGATCTGGAACTTCGACTTCTTCGAGATGTTGAGCGCGCCGAGGTCCGCCACCGTCTCGCCCTTGGCGATCTGGACGATTCCCACGTTGAAGGCGTTGCGCGTGTCGTTGACCATGTTCACCAAGGCGATGTTCGCGCCGCTGTCCTCGCCGGAGTGATAGTTCATGAAGCTCAGGGCGACGGCGCCGTCGGACTTCCCGGTCACGCGACTGATCCCGCCCACGATCGCCACGCCGGTGCGAACCTCGGTCTGGGAGACCGAGAAGAGACCCAGGTCGAAGCCCGAGATCTTCCGGTTCTTGCCCCAGAGAAGCGAGGCACGCATCCCGTTGACGCCTTCGTCGTCGGGGAAGTTCCGGTTGGGGACGCCCAACTGGAAGCCGGCCTCGGCCAGGGCGACTCCCGGCAGGGCCACGGCCAGGAGCAGGGAAACGACGAGCGCGAAGAAGGCGCAGTAGAGAGCGGACTGGCGGATCACGGCGACTCCGACGGGCGCTCGCGGACGGGTTCTCGAGCGCGGATCCGGGGGGACGCGCGCAGATTAGCGAAGCCGCTCGCGTCGGGTTCGATGGAGCGCCGCGAATCCTCCCGTCTTCGGACCCGGGGTCGTTTCCTCCAGACGGCGCACGTGACGCGCGTCACGTACCGTCTGCTCGACGCCGCCAGAACCGCGCGACGCGGCAGGAGAGCCCGATGAGCGACAACGAAGGCTCGATCTCGACCGAGGTGCGCGGGCACCTCTTCCTGATCGGACTGAACCGCCCCGAGAAGTACAACGGCTACACGCCGACGATGGCGAGGCAGCTCGGCGCGGCGATGACCCGCCTCGACGAGGACGACGATCTCTGGGTCGGCGTGATCTTCGGCCACGGCGACCACTTCACGGCGGGCCTCGACCTGCCCAAGTGGACCGGTCGCATGTCCGAGGGCGAGAGTGCTTCGAGCGACGACGACCGGGAAGAGCGGCTCGACGTCGTCGGTCTCGGGCGCGCCTGCCGGAAGCCGATCGTGACCGCCGTCCACGGGATCACCTTCACCTTCGGGATCGAGCTCGCCCTCGGCGGGGACATCGTGATCGCCGCCGACGACGCTCGCTTCTCCCAGCTCGAGCCGAAGCGCGCGATCCACGCGACCGGCGGCGCGACGATCCGCTTCGTCCAGCGCTGCGGCTGGGGGAATGCCATGTACCACCTGCTCACGTCGGACGAGTTCGACGCGACCGAGGCCCACCGGATCGGCCTCGTCCAGGAGGTCGTCCCGGCCGGGCAGCAGCTCGACCGCGCGATCGAGATCGCCGAGCAGATCGCGGCCTGCGCACCGCTCGCCGTCCAGGCGACGAAGGCCTCGTCGCGGCGCTATCTGCTCGAAGGCCACGACGCGGCCGTCGCCGCCCTCGCGCCCGTCCAGAAGGAGCTCCTCGCGAGCGAGGACGCGAAGGAAGGCGTGCAGTCCTTCGTGGAACGTCGGCAGGCGGAGTTCAAGGGACGCTAGGCGGCGCGGTCGTGGGCTCCGAGCTCGCCGAGCGCCCGCAGGCGAAGGCCCAGAGATCGCCGAGCGCCCGCAGGCGAAGGATCAGCCGAATGAGAAGCCTCGCCACCCGTCCTTGATGACGCCTTCGCAGATCTCGCGGTAGACGCCCACGCCCGCCGCGTAGGGCATGAAGACCCGCGGCTTGCCGGGCACGTTCGCCCCGAGGTACCAGGAGCCCGCCTTGGGCATGAGCGTCGCCGAAGCGACCTCGTTCACGTGCGCGACCCAGCCTTCTTCGGCCTCGCCGTTCGCCGCCACGGTCGTCGCCCCCCGCGACTCCATCTCGGCCAGGCAATCCATCACGAGATCGACGTGCTGCTCGATCGAGAGGACCATGTTCGAGAGGACGGAGGGGCTCCCCGGTCCGGTGATCGTGAAGAGGTTCGGGAAGTCCGAGACCATGAAGCCGAGATAGGCGCGCGGGCCGGCCGCCCACTTGTCTGCGAGGGATCCGCCGCCCACGCCGCGAACGTCGATCTTCGCGAGCGCGCCGGTCATCGCGTCGAAGCCCGTCGCGAGCACCAGCGAATCGAGCTCGACCGTCTCCGCCGCGGCGCCGCCGAGCTGGATCCCGGTCGCGGTGATCCGTTCGATCGGGGACTGCTGGAGGTCGACGAGGCGGACGTTGTCCCGGTTGTAGGTCGCGTAGTAGTCGGTATCGACGCAGAGGCGTTTGGTCCCGATCGGATAGGAGCGCGGGCAGAGCGCCTCCGCGGTCTCTGGGTCTTTCACGATCTCGCGGATCTTGCGGTGGACGAAGTCGGCGACGCGCGCGTTCGCGGCCTCGCTCGTCATCATGTCCTCGGCGACGCGCAGGAACATCGCGCCGCCCATCTGCCAGAAGCGCTCGCACGCAGCATCGAAATCGGCGTCGTCCGGCTCGAGCGCCGACGTCATCAGCGGCTCGAACTCTTTCGGCTCGATGTCGAGGTCGCCGAACCCGGAGGCGAGGCCGAGCTTGTGGAGGCGGCGGTGCTCCCGGTAGTTCCCCTTGAAGCCGGCGACCCAGTCCGGGTCGAGGTCGTGGTTGTGGGCGGGGACGCTGAAATTCGGCGTGCGCTGGAAGACCGTCAGCTGGTCGGCCTGCTCGGCGATCACCGGGATCGACTGGATCGCCGACGAGCCGGTCCCGATCACGCCGACGCGCTCTCCCGAAAAGTCGACGCCCTCGTGGGGCCAGGCGCCCGTGTAGATCGTCGGCCCGCCGAAATCCGCAAGGCCGGGAATCTCCGGAACGAGCGGGACCGAGAGGCATCCGGTCGCCATCACGACCACCGACGCCCGGGCGACGTCGCCGCCGTCGGTGCTCACGGTCCACTCGCGGGTGGCCTCGTCGTAGTGCGCAGTCTCGACTCGGCGCTCGAAGCGGATGTCTCGGCGCAGATCGAAGCGGTCGGCGACGTGACCCAGGTAGCGGAGGATCTCCGGCTGGGTCGCGTAGCGCTCGCTCCACTCCCACTCGTTCTCGAGCTCGGGCGAGAACGAGAAGGAATACGCGAGGCTCTCGGCATCGCAGCGGGCGCCCGGATACCGGTTCCAGTACCAGGTCCCACCGACGTCGTCGCCCGCCTCGTAGACGCGACAGGTCCGGCCCGCCTCGCGGAGGCGGTGGCTCATGTAGAGCCCGGCGAAGCCGGCCCCCACGACGATCGCGTCGAAACGCGCGCCCTCGTCCCTCGCAGCTTCCGCCATGGCTCGCTAGGCCGTCTTCTTCGTCACGACGAGCCAGAGCGCGTGGACCATCCCGGGGAGGCCGCCGAGCAGCGTCAGCACGATGTTGAGGAAGAAGTGGAGACTGAGCCCCACCTGCAGGAAGGCCGCCACCGGCGGCAGGAAGATCGCGAGGATGATCTTGACGAGGTCCATGATTGAGGCGCTCCTCGATGGCGGCCGATCGCCCGCCGCCGGAGGACGGGGGCGCGACCGATCGCGCCACGATAGCAAGGTCGCGCGAGCGCGATCCGGATCGACAGGGTCTGTCGAGCGCGCTTCCCTCTGACGATGACCGAATCCACCCTGACTCCGGAGCGCGTCAACGAGGCCGTCGCCGCGAGCTGGCGAAGCGCCCCGAACCGCTGCCTCGAGATCTCGCCGACCCACGCCGTCGCGGTCCACGACGTCGATCAGACCACGCTCCGGCCGGGCGAGCTGGTCTCGGGCCCCACGCTCTTCGCGCTCGCGGACCTCGTTCTCTGGCACCTGACCTTCGGCGCGACCGGCCGGATCGAACCGATGGCGCTCACCTCCGATCTGTCCATCCGCTTTCTGCGGCCGGCCCAGGGCCAGCGCGCCTATGCCCGCGCCGATCTCGAGAAGGCGGGGCGGATGATGGTCGTCGGGACCGTGCGGATCTGGATGGACGACGATCCGGACAGGCTCGTCGCGACGGCGCAAGGGACCTACGTTCTTCCCCGCAACGATTGAACCGAACCGCAGCGGCCCCGCCGCGCGCTCACGAGAGGAATCCCCCAATGGCAACCCGCGTCGGCTACATCGGACTCGGAGACATGGGCGGCGCGATGGCCGGCAACCTGGCGCCCAAGGGCTTCGACACCCGCGTCTACGACCTGAACCCCGTCGTCGTCAAGGAAGTCACCGAAACGGGCGCAACCGCCGGCACGAGCTGCCGCGAAATCGGCGCCCACGCCGAGGTGCTCTCGATCTGCGTCCCGGCGGACGCGCACGTGGAAGCGGTGCTCCTCGGCGAGGACGGCGCGCTCCAGGCACTGGCCGAGGGCTCCATCATCCTGATCCACAGCACGGTCCAGCCCGATACGATCGAGCGGATGGAGCGGGCGGCGGCGGAGCGGGGCGTGGGACTGATCGACGCCTGCGTGACCGGCGGCCGCGCGGTGGCCGAGGCTGGCGAGCTCACGATGCTATGCGGCGGGAAAGAAGCGCTCGTCGAGCGGGCGCGCCCGGTCCTCGAGGCCTACGGCAAGACCGTTCTCCACGCCGGCCCGCTCGGATGCGGCGCGAAGCTCAAGCTCGCGGTCAACCTGCTCACTTACGTGAACTGGGCTGCGGTCGCGGAGTCGTACCGGCTCGCCGAAGCGTCCGGGCTCGACCCGAACGTCTTCGTCGAGGCCGTGAAATCGAACGGACAGCTGTCACAGATGCAGCAGCGCTTCGTGTTGAACTGCGCGATGCCCCAGGAAGCCATCGAGTCGGACGACTTCCAGAAATTCATCCGGCTCCAGATGCACACCGCCGAGAAGGATCTCGCCCACGCCCTCGAGCTCGGGCGCAAGAGCGGCATCGCCCTGCCCGCCGCCGGCCTGGTCTCCCAGGAAATGGCGCGGATCTACCGGGTGGTCGACGACGGCCGCCGCTAGGCGACCGTCGTCTTCGGATCTTCGCGGCGTACGCGCTCGTTAGCCGAGCGCGCCGTCGTCGCGGAGCTTGGCGATCTCGTCGGCGCTCTTGCCGAGGACGTCGCCGAGCACCTGATCGGTGTTCGCGCCGAGCTCCGGGGCCATCGTCGGACACGGCGGCAACGAGCCGTTCACGTAGACCGGGAGCGGCAGCTGCTCGCAGCCGACCTTGTCCGTCGGGTAGAAGCCCATGCGGTGCTGGAACTGCGGATCGTCGCCGATGTTCGCCGGCGTGTTGAAGGGCGCGATCGTCGTGTTGTACTCGGTCGCGAAGTCGAGCCACTCCTTGCAGGTCTTCGTCATGAAGACCTTCTTGAGCTCGGCCTGCAGCTCCTCGTTGCCGCGCGCGTGGTCGGCGTACTTGCTGCCCGGCCACTTCTCGAAGAGGTCCATGCGGCCCGTGCCCTCGCAGAAGTTCTTCCAGAACGCCTGCTCCGACGCCATGAAGAGGACGTGTCCGTCCTTGGCCTCGTAGGCCTGGTATCGAACGCCTTCCCACATACCGGCGAGACCGGCGGGGCGCCGCACGTAGTCGTCGGAGGGGTTGCCCGTGACCTCGCTCTCGGGGCGGAGGTACGCGCGCTCGGACTCGATCCGGTACCAGTCCATGTACGCCGAGGCGTCGGACTGGGCCATCTCCATCTCGCAGCCCTCGCCCGTCTCGCGGGCCTTGATCACGCCGGCCAGAATCGCGATCGCGCCGACCATCGGTCCCACGTTGATGCCCACGTTCGGCATCGTCGGCGGGATGCGCTTGAAGCCCTTCTCGTCTTCCATCGGCTGGACGATCCCCGACCAGGTGTCGTAGGCGATGCCGTGGCTCGGCATGTCCTTGTAGGGGCCGGTGGCGCCGTAACCGGAGAGCGTCGCGAAGACGATCTTCGGGTTGACCTTCTTGAGGTCCTCGTAGCCGAGACCGAGCTTCGCGAGGGAGCCGGGGCGCATCGCCTCGACGACGACGTCGGCGGTCGCGACGAGATCCTTGTAGAGCTGCTTGCCCTCTTCGCTCTTCAGGTTGAGCGTGATGCTCTTCTTGCCACGGTGGGTGTGGAGGTGGAGGAGCGAGACGCCTTCGACGATCGGCCAGGTCATCTGGCGGATGTAGTCACCCGACGGCGGCTCGACCTTGATCACGTCGGCGCCGAGGTCGGAGAAGAAGGTGGCGACGTGGCCGGGGCCGAGCAGGCTCGACTCGATCACGCGGACGCCGGAGAGGAGGTTCTTGTTGTCGCTCATGGGGGTCGTCTCTCTTTCGATCGGGCTTTCGATCAGGGTCGTTGCGGATGCGCGGCGCCCTGGTTCGGGCCGCGCCGATTAACGGTACGCACCGTATCGTAATTAGGTGGAGCCGGAGCCTACCCGTTCGGCGACGGTTCGGCACCTCTCCCGGTGCCACCCGATTCGATCCCTTCGGGGACGGACAAGGCGCGCCGGTCGACGGGCCCGCGAAGCGCCAGCGCTACTTCCGGCCGCGCTTCTCGCGATAGGCCTTCCAGCGCTCCGCCGCCTCTCGCAGCTCGGGGTTCAGCGCGAAGATGGGCTCCATCTTCGCCCACGCCTCTTCCTTCTTGTACGGAATGAACTCGCGCGGGAAGTGGCCTTCGTGGGGCAGGTAGTCGCGCAGGACGCGGCGGGCGACGGTCGCCTTGTGGACCTCGTCGGCGCCGTCGGCGAGCCCCATCGTCGGGGCGTCCGCGTACATCGACTGGAGCGGCGTCAGGTCCGTCGTCCCGAGCGAGCCGTGGATCTGGAGCGCGTCGAAGGAGATCTCGCGAAGCACCTTCGCCATCGTGAACTTGACCGCGGCGATCTCCGTTCGGCACTCGCGCCCCGAGGTCCGGTCCATCTTCCATGCGGTCTCGAGCACGAAGAGGCGGAGCATCTTCAGCTTCGCGTAGGACTCGGCGATCTTCTCCTGGACCATCTGGTGGTCGGCGATGATCGCGCCGTGGGACTCCCGCGAGAGCGCGCGCTCGCACATCATGTCGAAGGCGAGCGTGCACTGGGCGATCGTGCGCATCGCGTGATGGATCCGCCCGCCCCCGAGCCGACGCTGCGCCAGCACGTGGGCGCCGTTCTCCGGCCCGAGCAGGTGGTCGAGCGGAACGCGGACGTCGCGGTAGAAGATGTGATTGTGGTTGCGGGGCTCGGGCATGATCTCGACGCCCGGCGCGTCGCGGGGCACGACGAACATGCCGTTCGTGCACATCACGAAGAGGATGTCGGCGACGCGCCCCGCCGACGTGAACCACTTCTCGCCGTTGATGACCCACTCGTCGCCGTCCTTGACGGCAGTCGTCTTGAACAGCGTCGGATCCGATCCGCCCTGGGGCTCGGTCATCGAGTAGGCGGAGAACATCTCCTGGGCGAGCAGGGGCTCGAGCCAGCGCTTCTTCTGCTCCTCGGTCCCGTGGGCGGCGAGCATCTCCATGTTGCCCGTATCCGGGGCGGCGGCGCCGAAGAGCTGGGGCGCGGCCGGGTACTTGCCGAGGATCTCGTTCACGAGCGCGAGCTTGAGCTGGCCGAAGCCGGGACCACCGAGCTCCTCGTCGAGGAAGAGCGCCCAGAGCCCCTGGTCCTTCACGTCCTGCTGGAGGTCGCGGACGTAGGCCCGGACGGCCGGGTCGGGGAGGCGCACGGCGTGGGGGAAGATGTGGCCGAGGGGCTCGACCCGCTCCTCACAGAACTGCTGAATCCAGTCGAGCTTCTCCTGAAATTCGGGCTCGGTCGAGAAATCCCATGCCATACTGCTTCCTTTGTCGTCGCGGGGCGGATCGTCGACCCGCGAAGCTACCGCACCCAGCGGGCCCCGCGAATCCGACCCGCCACGACGGGACCGGGGAAGGAAAGCCTGAGATGAGCGCACTGCGCGAAAAGAACGTCCTGATCACCGGCGCAGCCTCGGGCATCGGAAGAGCCCTCGCGAGCGCCGCGCTCGAAGCAGGCGCCCGCGCCACCCTCGTCGACATCGACGAGCGTGCGCTCGCGGAGGTCGCCGCCGGGACCGACGCCACGCGGGTCGCCATGAGCGTCGCGGACGGGGACGCGTGGAAGACGCTCGTCGTGCCCGACGACGGCTGGGACTTCGTCGCGCTGAACGCGGGCGTGATGAGCGCGCCGCGGGACGCCCCCGCGGAGGCCTCGGACTTCATGGCCATCACCGACGACCAATATCGGCGGATCGTCGGCGTGAACCTCGACGGCGTCGCCTTCGGTCTCCGCACGACGCTCCCCCGACTCGCGGAAACCGGAGCGATCGTCGCCACCGCCTCGGTCGCAGGACTCCTCGGCTTCGCGGCCGACCCCGCCTACTCGATGACGAAGCACGGGGTGATCGGACTCGTCCGCTCGGTCTCGGCGCAGCTCGCGATGCAGGGGCGACCCCAGCGTGTCTGCGCGATCTGCCCCGGCGGCGTCCAGACGAACATCGTGCCCGATTTCATGGCGGGCACGATGGACGACGCGGCGATGATGGACCCCGCGGTGATCGCCGCCGAGATCGTCGACCTGTGGACGTCCGGCGAGAACGGCGAGGTCCGCGCGAAGGTCCTCGCGGACCGACCCGCGGAACGCATCGGCGAGCCGCGGGTCGGCGGATTCGACATGGCGGACCTGTGATCCGGCTCCTCGCCTAACGCGGACCGAATCGCTGACCGGCGTCGAGCCGGATCGTGCCGCCGTTCAGCATCGGGTTCTCGATGATCGCCTTCGCGAGGAGTGCGTACTCCCGCGGCTCGCCCATCCGGAGCGGGAACGCGGCCCCCGCGACCAGGGCGTCCTTCATCTCCTGGGGCGCCTGCTGGACGAGGCCCGTATTGAAGAGCGAGGGCGCGATCGCGTTCACGCGGACGCCGATGTTCCCGAGATCCCGCGCGGCGACGAAGCTCATCGCGGCGATCGCGCTCTTGGCGGCGGCGTAGGAGACCTGGCCGATCTGGCCCTCGAAAGCGGCGATCGAGGCCGTGCTGATCACGCAGCCGCGTTCGGCGTCCTCGTTCGGCTCGTTCTTCGCCATCTGCTCTGCGCAGAGCCGGAGGAAGTTGAAGCTCCCGACCGTGTTCAGCTCGAGGGTCTTCGCGAAGTTGTCGAGATCGTGCGGTCCCTTCTTGCTGAAGGTCCGCGCGGGACCGCCGATCTGGCCGCCGGCGAGGTTCACGCCCACGTGGAGCGCCCCGAAGTGACCGACGACGTCTTCGATGGCCGCCCCCACGCCGTCGTAGTCCATGATGTCGATCGCGCGGAAGATCGCGTCGCCGGGAAGCGTCCCCGCCACCTCCTCGCCGGCCGAGCTCGCGAGGTCGAAGATCGCGACGCGCGCGCCCTCTTCCGCGAGGAGCTCCGCCGTCGCGCGGGCCATGCCCGAGGCGCCGCCGACGATGATCGCGACCGAATCCTTGATCTGCATGTCTGCCAGTCCTTTGCGTTGGCCGGGAGGCTCCCGGACGAATCGTTCGTGCGTCGCGTGCGCCTCGGGTCGAGCCGCCCGCCGCGGGTCGCAGCGTCGCCGACCGCGTGTCGCTCTGCAAGCGAGCGCGCCCCCGGCGCAGGACACGGCGGGAGCGCTAGAGCCCCTTCCTCGGGTCGATCGGCTTCGCTGCGGCGCGAACCATGCTGTCCTGGGAGAACGTCGAGACGAGCCGGCCCGCACGATCGAAGACCCGCCCTTCCCCGTAGACGCGACCGCGACCGGTCACCGTCGCCGACTGCCGTACGAGGACGGATTCGCGGAGATCGAAGCGCTCCTGGAAGTGGATCGTGTGCGCGATCACGCCGGTCGAGAGCGTTCGGTGCGCGTCTTCGATCCGGACCGTGTCGGAATGGGGCCTGAGCCCGAGACCGATGATCTCGCCGGGCTGCGACCAGGCCAGGATCGCCTGCTGGGCCGCGACGTGATCGAGCGACTCCGGGTAGCGAAGCCAGAAATCCAGGCGGGGCGTGCCATCGGAAGCCGTGGCCTTCGGATCGACGACCGTCCGCGTCTCGCTCCCGGGAAAGCACTGCGAGACCTCATCCACCGCGAGCGTCCCGGGGTCGGACGTCGGCGGCTCGAGTGCGGGCCCGTGGCGGATCAGATCCGGCTCGTCGCCGCTCAGCAGGAGCAGCCCGCGCGAGAGCAGCCGCTCCCCCTGGTAGGCAGTCACGGTGACGCTCCCGAAGGATCGCCCGGCGTGGGTCGTCTCCGTGCGGAGCGTCAGTGGCTGTTCATAGGTCCCCGTGCGAGAGAAGATCGCCTGGATCGACTTGACCTCGAGCGTCTCGCCGAGTTCCGCGTCCGCGGCCATGATCATCTGCGCGAGGAGCTGACCGCTGAAGACGACGCCCCGCCCTTCAGGATCCTGCTCAGGATGGGGCGCCGCATAGCATCCCTCCCCTTCCTTCTCGAGGCGCAGGACGTTCGGCAGGACATCGCTCATCGGGGTCGGACTCCTCGTTCTCCGGGCAGCGCGAACGGCGCGCGACCCGTCTATGCTAGATCGCTCGGATCGTGACGTCCGGACCCCGGCCGGCCCCGGAGAAGCGAAGCCGCGAGCTACGTGAACGGACAGGTGATCTCGGTGGACGGGGACTCGGGGGGCGATGCGATGAAGTTGCCCCTTCCGTAACGCAGGCCCCATTCGCGCGCGCGTCCTGATAGAATCGAGTCCGGAGGACGAAACGATGGATGCCCTCTCGCAGATGCCGGTCGTCGACGTGGATTCCCACTGGACCGAGCCGCCCGACCTCTGGAGCTCGCGCGCGCCCGCCAAGCTCAAGGACCGCGTCCTGCGCGTCCACCGGACCGACGACGGCGTCGAGCAGTGGATCATCGAAGACGGCCAGGTCATGGGCTCGGTCGGCTACTGCTCGATCCGAAAGGACGGGTCGAAGACCCAGGCCTCGATCGCGATGGACTCCTTCGAAGAGGTCCACCCGGGCGCGATCGACGTCGAACCCCGCCTCGCCTACATGGACGAGCACGGTCTCGCGATCCAGATCGTCTATCCGAACATCCTCGGCTTCGCCGGCAACCTGCTGATGCGCGTCGAGGACGAAGAGCACCGTGCGTTCTGCGCGACGGCCTACAACGACGCGGCTGCGGAGATGCAGAAGGCCTCCGGCGGACGGCTCTACCCGCAGGCGATGCTGCCCTTCTGGGACGTCCCGGCCGCGATCCGCGAGCTCGAACGCGCCCAGGACGACCTTGGCCTGACCGGCGTCGTCCTGACCGACAGCACCGACGACTGGGGCCTCCCGTCTCTCGGCGACCCCCATTGGGATCCGCTCTGGGACGCACTCCAGTCGCGCGGCATGCCCGTCAACTTCCACATCGGGGGCGGCGGCGGTCCCATGAAGCTATGGGGCACGTATCCGCCGGCGCGCGCCTTCGCCGCGCTGTCGACGATGGCCCAGATGGGCAACCTCGTCTGCATCACCAACCTGATCTATAGCGGCGTGCTCGATCGCTTCCCGAGCCTCAAGTTCGTTTCGGTCGAGAGTGGGATCGGCTGGCTCCCCTTCCTGATCGAGAGCCTCGAGTACCAGTACGACGAGAACGGCGTCGACGACCTGAAGCTCCGGCCGATGGACTACTTCCGGCGACAGATCTACGGCTCGTACTGGTTCGAGAAGAATCCCGCGCCGGCGATCGAAGCGCTCGGCGAGGACAACCTCATGTTCGAGACCGACTTCCCCCACGCGACGTGTCTCTATCCGGGGGTCCAGGACACGATGCGTCAGAGCCTCGCGGGACTCGACGAGCGCGTCCAGCGCAAGCTCCTCTACGAGACCGCGGCCCGGGTCTACCAGATCGACGTCGGCGTCTAGCGAAGACGGAGCGCGCGGAGCACGGCGTCCGCGTGGAACGCGAGATAGCCGCTCGAGAGGTGCTCGAGATCCGGCGCGAGCCGATCATGGAGCGCAGGGAGTGCGTGGTAGGGCACGCCCGGACTCGCGTGATGCTCGGCGTGGTAGGGCATGTTCCACATCAGCGTGCGAACGAGCGCGTTCGTGCGGATCGTCCGGGTCCGATGGATCTGGCTGCCGTCGTTCGGCAGCCCCGTGTGCTCGGGCATGAGGTAGAAGCCGAGCAGGAGATGCGCGATCGGCCACGCGAGCAGCGCGAACGCCACCGCGGGCGAGTTCACCGCCGCAACCCCGACCGCCGCGAAGACGAGGAGCGCCGCGCGACTCTCCCACACGACCCGATCCGCGCGCGTCTCCCGGATGAAGGGAAAGAAGCGACGCCAGAGACCGCGCGGCAGGAGCGCGCAGGCGATCGTGAAGCCGAGCTTGCCGACCATCAGGAACTGACCGCTCACGAGGAAGAGGTAGCTCAAGGGATCTCGCGGGTAGCCGTCGAGGAGCGCCGGCGCGCCGGAGATCTCGGGATCCTGCTCGAGATCCTGGGTCGAGCGGTGGTGTTCCCAGTGGAACTCGCGAAAGAAGCTCGGCGCCTGGAGCATCGCCAGCGCGCCGAGCCAGACCCCGACCTCGTTCGCGGTGCGCGAAGCGAAGGCCGTCTGATGCCCTGCTTCGTGAAGCAGCGGGAAGAAGGTCAGGACGCAGACGCCGAGGAGCGAGACCGCGACCCAGCGGAGCGGATCGTTCGCCTCGGCGAGTTCGAGCGTCGCAAGCAGGCAGGCGACCGTCGCGACCCCCTGGACGCCGAGGTGGATCACCGCGGGCGCGTCCTTTCGCGCGATGGAGGAGCCGTCGTCCGCGGTCGTCGCCATGGGTGCAGGATACCCGGGGCCTGCCTCGACGCGGTGGAGCAAATGGTTGCGCTTCGCCTAACGAAGGCAGTGCGAAGGACGGCGCCCCAGGGGCAGGCGCCGAATCTCAGTCCGGGTTCCGCTGCTGCTTCCGGCGAGCGCGTCGCGCGTGCAGGATCGGCTCGGTGTAGCCCGAGGGCTGCTCCGCCCCCTGGAAGACGAGATCGTACGCGGCGAGAAAGGCCTCGCCCGTGTAGTCGGGGGCCATCGGCTCGTAGGCGGGATCGCCGGCGTTCTGCCGATCGACGACCTCGGCCATCCGCTCGAAGGTCGCGCGGACCCGGGCTTCGTCGACGACGCCGTGCCGAAGCCAGTTCGCGATGTGCTGACTCGAGATGCGGCACGTCGCGCGGTCCTCCATCAGACCGACGTCGTGGATGTCCGGCACCTTCGAGCAGCCGACCCCGTGATCGACCCAGCGGACGACGTAGCCGAGAATGCCCTGCGCATTGTTCTCGATCTCGGCGCGAACCTCCTCCGCGGTCCAGGACGGAGCGATCGCGACCGGAATCTCGAGGAGCTGATCGCGCGTCGCGCGAGGACCTCCGGCGCGGAGCACCTCCTGACGCGCGCGGACGTCGACCCGGTGATAGTGGGTCGCGTGAAGCGTGGCGGCGGTCGGCGACGGCACCCAGGCACAGTTCGCTCCCGAGCGAGGATGGCCGACCTTTTCTTCGAGCATCTGGGCCATCCGATCCGGCGCGGCCCACATGCCCTTGCCGATCTGGGCTCTGCCGAGGAGACCGCAGGCGATCCCCGTATCGACGTTCCAGTCCTCGTAGGCCGAGATCCAACGCTCCGCCTTCATGTCGCCCTTTCGGACCATCGGTCCGGCCTCCATCGAGGTGTGGATCTCGTCTCCCGTCCGATCGAGGAAGCCCGTATTGATGAAGGCGATCCGGGCCTTCGCGGCACGGATGCACTCGAAGAGATTGAGCGTCGTGCGCCGCTCTTCGTCCATCAGTCCGATCTTGACCGTGTCGTGCGGTAGGTCGAGGACGCCCTCGACCCGGGTGAAGACCTCGTCCGCGAACGCAACCTCGTCGGGGCCGTGCATCTTCGGCTTCACAACGTAGATCGAGCCGGCCGGCGAGTTCATCCGCTCACCGTCGAGATCGCGCTTGGCGGCCAATACCGTCACGAACGCATCGAGGAGGCCCTCCGGGACCTCCTGGCCGTCTCGATCGAGCACGGCGGGCGTCGTCATCAGGTGCCCGACGTTCCGGACCAGGAGAAGCGAACGCCCGCGAAGCGTCCGCGTCTCGCCGTCGCGTCCGACGTAGGTCCGGTCGCTCGCCATCGCCCGGACGAAACGCTCGCCGCCCTTCGCGACTTCGGTCGTGAGCCGTCCGGTCACGAGGCCCAGCCAGTTCCGGTAGCAGGCGACCTTGTCCTCCGCGTCGACCGCCGCGACCGAATCCTCGCAGTCCATGATCGTCGTCGCCGCGGACTCGAGAAGAACGTCGCTCACGTTCGCCGGATCGCCTCGTCCGACGTCGTCCTCGGCGTCGATCCGGATCTCGAGATGGAGTGCGTTGTGCCGGAGCACGAGGGAGCTCGGAGTCTGCGCATCACCGGTATGCCCGACGAAGAGATCCGGCGCCTCGAGCGCGACCGATCCCTCCGCGCCGCGCACGGCGACCTCGAGCCCGGCCGGACCGACCGCAAAACCGATCGCGTCCGACCAGGACGCCCCCACGAGCGGAACGACCTCGTCGAGGAAGGTCCGGGCCCAGGCGATCACGCGCGCACCCCGCGCCGCGTCGTAGGGCCCCGGCGGCGGAAGGTCGCCCAACGCATCGGTCCCGTAGAGCGCATCGTAGAGCGAGCCCCAGCGCGCGTTCGCAGCATTGATCGCGTAGCGCGCGTTCGAGACCGGCACGACGAGCTGCGGCGCGGGGATCCGCGCGACTTCGTCATCGACGTTCTCCGTCGTGATCGCGAAGGCGTCGCCCTCGTCGGCCAGGTACCCGATGGACTCGAGGAAGGCGCGGTAGGCGGCGTCGTCGTGGGGCTTGCCTTCGCGGTCGCGGTGCCACGCGTCGATCCGCGCCTGGAGCTCGTCGCGCCGGCGCAGGAGTTCGCGATTCCGCGGTCCGAACTCGTGGATCAGGGACGAGAGCCCCGCGAAGAAGCGACCGGTCTCGACCCCGGACCCGGGCAGCAGCTCTTCGACGAGGAAGGCATGGAGGATCGGATCGAAGTGGAGGTCGGCCACCTCGACGCGGTCGGGTGCGGGCATGGCAGTCGGGTCTCCAGGGCGTGCGGACGACGGTGTAGCACCGATTCCTAAAAAAAGTGACTTGTCACTTTCTTTTTTCGGGCGTACCCTGTCGGCCATGGAACCCCTCGAAGTCCCTCGGACGCCAGCGCGCCGGCCGAGCCAGGCCCGAAGCCTGCGGACCCGGGCTCGCCTCCTCGAAGCGACCGTCGAGGCCCTCGTCGAGCTCGGATACGCCGGGGCCAAGACGACGGAGATCGCCGACCGGGCCGGGGTCAGTCAGGGCGCGCTCTACAAACACTTCCCGACCAAGCTCGACCTGCTGGACGAGGCCCTCGGCCATCTCCTCTCGCGACTTCGGCGGCGCTTCGACGATCGATTCTCGTCGGACCCCGAACGGGAGACCGATCCGGCCGGCAGCGTCTTCCGACACCTGTGGAGCGTCTTCACGTCGGCGGAGCTCCAGGCTGGCTTCGAGCTCTATCTCGCCGCGCGCACGGATGCGGCCCTCGCCGAGCGCGTCGTCCCGGTGATCGAACACCACCGCACACGGATCAGCCACCGGGCGCGGATCCTCTTCCCGGAGGCCGCACGGCGGGACGAGAACTTCGACGGCGCCGTCCAGGCGCTCGTCAGCACGCTTCAAGGCGCCGCGATGGTCGGCGCGCTGCTTCCCCCCGAGAGCGAGCTCGCTGAGATCCAGCAGCGCTCGATCGAACGCATGGTCCGCGCCGAGTTCGGGCGGATGAGCCCGACGAGGAGCCCCGCATGACGATCACCGTGACCCCGACCGACCAGGCCTGCGGCGCTTTCGTCGAAGGCGTCGATCTCTCCCGCGAGATCGCCCCGGAGACCGTCGCCGAGATTCGCGCGGCCTGGCTCGAGCACCACGTCCTCGTGTTTCCCGACCAACGACTCACGGACGAGGACCTGGAGCGGTTCGCGCTCGACTTCGGCCCCTTCGGCGAGGATCCCTTCTTCGAGTCCATCCCGGGCCATCCGCACGTCGCTGCGATCGAGCGCAGGGCCGACGAGACGACCTCGATCTTCGCCGAGACCTGGCATACGGATTGGAGCTTCCAGAAGAATCCGCCGATCGGAACCTGTCTCTACGGAATCACGATCCCTCCGCGGGGCGGCGACACGCTCTACGCGAACCAGCACCTCGCGCTCGAACGGATGCCCGAACAGATGCGCGCGCGATTCGAAGGGCTGACGGCGATCCACTCCGCGCGCCTGGGCTACTCGAAGGACGGCATCTACGGCGACGTCGAGTCGGACTCCGACCGGAGCATGAAGATCGTGGCCTCGGACGAAGCCCTCGAAGAAGAGTCCCATCCCCTCGTTCGCGCTCACCCCGAGACCGGTCGCCTCGGGATCTTCGGCGCCCCGCTCTCCTACATCGTCGGATTCGAGGGCGTCGGAGCGGAGGAGAGCACGCAGCTCATGAAGGACCTCCACGCCTGGCAGACCCGCGAGGAGTTCCTCTATCGCCACGCCTGGCAGAAGGACATGCTCGTCCTATGGGACAACCGGAGCGTCCTCCACCGCGCGACCGGCGGCTACGAAGGCCACGATCGGCTACTCCATCGGACGACGATCGGCGCGCCGATCGCAGAGGATGCCTGACCGACCTTCGCCCAGACCTTCGCAGGAGGAGCCGAGGATCCGCATGAATCTCGATCCCGGATCCAGCACGACCGTTCTCGTCCACTACTACCGCGCGATGGTCGGGCGGGCGGATACCTGGCGCGTGCGGATGGACACGACGACCCACTGGGCGATCGGTGCGACGGCGGCGTTGATCTCGTTCGCCCTCGGCGCGCCCGAGATCCCCCACTACGTCGTCTTCTTGGCGTCCTTCCTGACCTTCATCTTCCTGCTCCTGGAAGGAAGGCGGCTCGCCTTCTACCACCTCTGGCAGCAGCGCGTCCTCCTCCTCGAAGAACACTTCATCTCCCGGGCCACCGCGCCGGCGGCCACGCGAGACGGCGAGATCGACCTCGACGCGCTCCACCGTGCGCTCGCGCCCCATCTCGGGCAGACGGTGCCGACGATGTCGCTTCGCAAGGCGATGTCGCGACGGCTCCGGCGGGTGTACGTCTACCTCTTCCTGTCGCAGGTCTTCGCCTGGATCGTGAAGCTGGCGATCCATCCGTCCTCGGCCGCCTCTTTCGACGAATGGCTCGCGCGCGCCTCGGTCGGTGCGATCCCGGGCGCCGGCGTCCTCACGCTCGTGATCGGCATCATGCTCGTCGGCGCCGTCCTCGCCGCCTTCGGCGGTGGCCCCTGGTCGAAGGACAAGACGCCGCTCTAGCGAGCGCGAACCGCACGACCGAACGCGCGCACGTCCTCCAGGAAGAAGTCGGGATTCTCGAAGGCCGCGAAGTGGCCGCCGCTCGGCGCCGCGGTCCAGTGGACGATGTCCGTGTAGCGCCGCTCGGCCCAGACCCGCGGTGTCTGCAACATCTCGCCGGGATAGCGGCAATAGCCGACGGGGACGTCGACCTGGCCGCTCCAGGGATCCGCCGCGTAGTTGCCCGCGCGCATCGACTCGCAGTAGAGGCGCGAAGCGGAGTGGGCCGTCTCGGTGAACCAGTAGAGCGCGACGTTCGCGAGCACCTGATCCTTCGTGAAGCCGTCCTCGAGGCTGGCGTCACTCCAGGACTCGAACTTCTCGAGCTGCCAGGCGAGGAGCGCGACCGGCGAGTCGTGCATGCCGAAGGCGAGGGTCTGGGGCTTCGTTCCCTGGATCGCGCTGTAGCCGGTCCCGTCGGCGACGTTCGTAGCGGCACGCGAGAACGCTTCGAGCTCCTTCGGCGTGACCCCCTCCCAGACGTCCGGCGCGCTCATGTCGGTCGGCAGCGCGAAGAGCATGTTGAAGTGCGCGCCGATCACGTGCTCGGCGTGCGCCTCGGCGAGTCTCCGCGTGATCACGGCGCCCCAGTCCCCGCCCTGCGCGAGATAGCGCGCGTAGCCGAGCTGCTGCATCAGGTCGTCGATCGCGGCGGCGGCGCGGTCGACGTGGAAGCCGGCGGTCCGCGTCGGACCGGAGAAGCCGTAGCCCGGGATGTGCGGACAGACGACGTGATAGGCGTCCTCGGCGGCGCCGCCGTGGGCCGATGGATTGCGAAGCGGTTCGATGATCTCGAGGAACTCGACCACGCTCCCGGGCCAGCCGTGGGTGATGAGGAGCGGCGTGGCCCCCGGCTCCGGCGACGGCGCGTGCAGGAAGTGGATCCGCTCGCCCTCGGCGGTCGCGATTCCCTGCTCGTAGGCGTTGAACTTCGCCTCGACGGCGCGCCAGTCGAACGAAGTCCGCCAGTGCTCCGCATAGGCCTTCACGGTCTCGAGATCGGCACCGTAGCCCCAGCCGGCGTCGGGGAGCGTCTCGGGCCAGCGGGTGCGCGACAAGCGCTCGGTCACGTCCTCGATCGCGGCGTCGGGAATGGAGGCTTCGAAGGGTTCGATCGACACAGGATCTCCTGGTTGCGCGCCTCGGCCGGCGGGGCGCGAATCGCGGAGCCCGAGCATAGGGATTTCGAAGCCGAACTGGCTCCCTCGCTCCGGGCGTGGAAACGTTCCGGCTCGCGAGGAGGAAGCCATGGATCGGTATCGAGTGATCGTCTGGGGAACGGGCTTCGTGGGTCGAAGCGTCCTACGGAACCTGATCACCCATCCCGCCTACGAGGTCGTCGGCGTCCTCGTGAATGATCCGGGCAAGGACGGGCAGGACATCGGCGAGCTGACGGGCCTGCCGGCCGCTGGACTGAGCGCCAGCCGGGACGTCGACGAAGTCCTCTCCCGTGCGGCGGAGGCGGTCTGCTATTTCGGGCCGAGCGCCCTCCACATGGAGACGAACCTCGCCCACCTGACGAAGTCGCTTCGCGCCGGCAAGAACGTCGTCGAGACGACCGTCGGTGCGCTGCAGAATCCCGAGCGCGCGCCGGCTGCGATCCGCGACACGATCGAGGCCGCGTGCCGGGACGGCGGGACGACCTACTTCTCGGGCGGCATCGATCCCGGCTTCGGGAACGATCTCCTTCCCCTCACGCTGCTGGGACTCTGCGGGCGCGTGGACCGCGTCCACACGACCGAATACCTGGACGCGGGCTCCTATCCGGATCAGGAGAGCCTGGCGTCGATGGGACTCTGCTCCTCCCTCGAGGATGCGGCGCTCCTCGATTCACCCGGGCTGATGACGTCGATCTGGGGTGGACCGCTCTACATGATCGCCCAGGCCCTGGGTGTCGAGGTGACCGATACGGTCGAGCGCTACGAGCGATGGGCAACGCCCGAAGCCATCGACTTCGAGATGGGGCGCGTCGAGGCGGGCTGCGCCGCAGCTCATCGGATCCAGCTCTCCGGCGTCGTCGGCGGAGACGAACGGATCGTGATCGACCACATCCACCGCGTCGTTCCGGATGTCGCCCCGGAGTGGCCGCGGCCCGCCTCCGACCCGGCCCACGCCAACCGCGTCGAGGTCACCGGCAGCCCGAACATCGTCCAGGAGACCGTGCTCGCCGACGAGTTCACCGGCGACGGCAATGCCGGCGGCTGTCTGGCCACGGGCATGCGCGCGGTCAACGCGATCCCCGCCGTCGTCGCGGCGAAACCGGGGATCGTCTCGACCCTCGACCTCCCCCTGATCGCCGGGCCCGGCGGAATGGGTCACGCGAAGCCGCTCTCTCCGCTGGGCTAGGCCTGCCAGACGAACACCTCTCCACCTTGTCCGAGGAGCGCGGTCCCCGGAAAGACGCGCAGTCGCCACGGATCGAAGCGCAGGACCGAGAAGCTCTCGACTTCCGGTCCCGTCCAGCCGGGAATGATCTTGGGGTCGTAGCCGAGGGGCTCGGGGAGCTCGAGATACTTGTCCCAGGCCCAGCGGCGCGTCTCGAGATCGAAGTGCCATTCGGCGGCACACTCGGCGACGCAGGTATCCTGATCGGGCGCCCAGTAGTTGATGCTGACGTAGGGGCTGTGTTCGAGATGCCCGCGCTTGATCGGCGTGGCCGCCGTCGCCACCCAGCCGACGAGTCGCTCGCCGTCCCACTCCCAGAAGGGGTGGAGAACGCGGCTGCGCGGGCGGTTTTTCGCGTCGATCGTCGCCACGCTGGCCCAGACGATCCGATGCGCCATGGCCTGGAAGGCCAGGGCCGTCTCTTCGAGGGTGCTCATCTCGCGATTCTCCTTGTCCTCGACTGAACGTCGCTCAGCTCGCCTCGAGCGCCAACCGGGTCGGACCGCGCACGAGGAAGGAATCGACCCACTCGCGCGGCTCGGGCGTGCGCGTACGGTCATCCAGATGAGGAAGCAGGGCCTCGATCGCGCAACGGGCTTCGAGCCGCGCCAACGAGCTGCCGAGACAGAAATGCTTGCCGAAGCCGAAGCCGAGGTGGCCCTGGACGCGCCGGTCGACGTCGAAGCGGTCGGGATCGGCGAACTGACGCTCGTCCCGATTCGCGGAGCCGAGGAGCGGCGCGACCATCGCGCCCTTCGGAATCCGCACGCCCCGGATCTCGGTCTCGCGCGTCGTCTGCCGGAAGACGATCTGGACCGGCCCGTCGAAGCGCACGCCTTCTTCGATGGCGCCTTCGATCCGCCGCGGGTCCGCGCAGAGCTTCGCGCGCTCCTCGGGATGGTCGAGGAGCGCGTTCACCGTGTTGCCGATCAGGTTGGTCGTGGTCTCGTTGCCGGCGATGAGGAGCACCATCACGAAGGTGACGATGTCGTAGTCGCTGAGCCCCCGGCCGTCCTGGACGGCGACGATCTGGGAGATCAGGTCGCCCTGGGGATTCGCCCGACGCGCCTTCGCGGTCTTTCGCAGGTAGGCGGCCATGTCGACGAACATGTCGACGAACGGCTTGGCGAGTCGGTCGGCCCGCCCTTCGTTCGTCGAGATGCTCTCGATGACCGTATCGGTCCAGCCCTTGAAGGTCGCCAGCATCTCGGGCTCGATCCCCAGCAGCTCGGCGATGATCGTGACCGGCAGCGGCACCGCCAGGTCCTTCACGACGTCGAAGCGCTCGCCGCGGGCGAGCGGCGCGACACACCGGGCCGCGACCTCCCGGACCCACGGCTCGAGACTCGCGATCCCCCGCGGCGTGAAGCCGCGATTCACGATCGTGCGCATCTCCGCGTGCTCGGCGCCGTCCTCCATGATGAGGCCCCGCGCGGTCCCGAAATGCTTCGGATGCATGCGCGCCTTGAGCGCGACCAACCCGATGAAACGGATCACCCGCCAGGAGAGGTCCGGCGGCCCCTCGACGCCGCCTTGCATCAACATGATCCGCATGCCGTGGGACGAGAACGTCTCGTGCTCCTTCAATACGTGCAGGACGTCGTCGTAGCGGGAAACACACCAGACGTTCGCCTCGGGCGCGAAGTGGACCGGCGCCTCGTCGCGCAGGCGCCGATACGCACCGTAGGGGTCGGCACGGAGCGCGGGATCGAAGGGCTCGAAGCGGAGGGTCATCGCAATGGAACCTAGCGTCGGTTCGAGCATGACCCAGCCGAGTCGAACGAGAGAGACGCAGCTTCGGACGCCGACTATCCTGGTGCGTGTCGAACCCTTCGACTCCCGGTCGCCTCGAGGATTCCGTCCCCGAGGAGGGCTCGACGGAGACCCACTCGACACGGCGCCACACGATCGTGGCGACGCGCCCGACGATCGCGGAGAACGCACGAGATCGGGGTAAGGCCGGCCGTCCGGGTCGCCGTTAGGAGGCTGTATGAAGATCTGCCCGCTCGGTGAGTCGCCCGACCTCGGTGTCGTTCCGGAACAGATGCACGCTTCACTGATCCGCCCGGAGCGCTACGGCGAGCCGCGCGTCGCGTTCGCGCAGGAAGTCGTCGACACGCCGAAGCCCGGCCCCGGCCAGGTGCTGGTCCAGATCATGGCGTCGGGAATCAACTACAACAACGTCTGGGCCGCCCTCGGCACGCCGATCGACGTGATCGGCTCGCGCCAGCGTCGCACGGGCGACACCGATCCCTTCCACATCGGCGGCTCCGAGGCCTCCGGTGTCGTGTGGGCTGTGGGCGACGGAGTTCGCGAACGCGAGGTCGGCGACGAGGTGATCCTGAGCTCCTGCCACTGGGACGAGGGCGCCCCCGACATCCGCCTCGGCACGGACCAGATGACGAGTACTTCGCAGACCGTCTGGGGCTACGAGGACAACTTCGGCTCGTTCGCGCAGTTCTCCGTCGTGGACGAATACCAGTGCATCCCGAAGCCGCCTTCGCTCACCTGGGAAGAGGCGTCGTGCTTCATGCTCACGGGCGCGACCGCCTATCGCCAGCTGCACGGCTGGGAGGGACACACCGTCCGACCCGGCGATCCGGTCCTGATCTGGGGCGGCGCCGGCGGGCTCGGCTCGATGGCGATCCAGATCGTGGCGGCGGCGGGCGGCAAGCCCGTGGCCGTCGTGTCCAGCGAGGACAAGTTCGACTACTGCCGGAAGCTCGGTGCGGTCGGGGTGATCAACCGGAACGACTACTCCCACTGGGGCCGCCTGCCCGACCTCGACGACGCCGAGGCGATGAAGCCCTGGATGACCGAGGTGCGGCGGTTCGGCAAGGCCTTCTGGGACGCGCTCGGCGAGCGCAAGAACCCGCGAATCGTCTTCGAGCATTCGGGCCAGGCGACGATCCCGACCTCCATCTATCTATGCGACAACGGCGGAATGGTCGTCGTCTGTGGCGGGACCAGCGGCTACAACGGCGACGTCGATCTGCGCTTTCTCTGGATGCGACAGAAACGACTGCAGGGATCACACTTCGCGAACGTGCAGCAGTGCCATGCAATCACCCACCTGATCGCGGCCGGCCACGTGGATCCCTGTCTGAGCTGGACGGGCGAGTTCGCGGAGGTCGGCGAGGCCCACCAGCTGATGCGGGACAACATCCATCCCCACGGCAACATGGCGGTGCTGGTCAACGCGCCCCGCAAGGGGCTCAAGACGCTCGCCGACCACCACGGCTGACCCGCCACGATGGACGGGCCGGCCGAAGGCCGCCCGCGCAGGGCGCCCCTTTCGCTGGACGTCGCGCGCGATCACGACCACGCGGCCCGGCTCGCGCTCCGCGCGCGAGAGCTGGAGCCCCAGAACCCCGTCGTGCAAGACGGTCGCGTCCGGCGCGCATGTCCATGGATCGTGCCGCTTCGACGCGCGAGGCGTCGCGCTCCCAGGGTAAAGATCCCGCGTGGCTGGACGATAGACCGGGTGTCTCATGGGTTCGTCGCCACGCCCGCCCGAGGGCCGGACGTCGGCCCCGAGACCGCTTCACGAAACGGCAAACCTGCGGAAACGCAGGGGCGCAAAGCCAGTTGCCCTCCCGGACTTGATCCGCGGGTCGAACGGCTGTCGAAGGAGCTCCCGATGCCCCCCGCTCTCCACGCACAGACGGCGCCCGCGCCGTCCACGGAATCCCCCCAGCTCGCCCCTCCCGCCGAACGAACGAATCAGGATCGGCAATTCTGCTTCGTCGGGCGCCAACCGATCCTCGATCGCAAGGGTCGCGTCGTGGCACACGACCTGCTCTTCCGCGATTCGGAGCGCGCCACCGAAGCCAGCTTCGACGCGCCGCTCGCCGCGACGGTGCAGGTCCTGCTCGCGACCTTCGCCGAGCTCGGTCCGGCGACGCTGATCGGCGACCAGCCGGCCTTCGTCAACGCCGACCCGACGCTCGAGATCGCGGAACACCTCGCGGGCCTTCCGAAGGTCCCCCTGATCTTCGACATTCCTGCCGGGATCGAGATCGACGACACCTTCCTGGAACGAATCGATCTCGTCCGGAGCGCCGGCTTCGAGCTCTGTCTCGACGACTACGACTACAAGGACCCGCGCGAGGTGCTGCTTCCGCTCGTCCAGTACGCCAAAGTCGACTTCTCGCGGCACAAGTCGGCGGCCCTTCGCAAGATCGCCCGGACGCTCAACGAGCATCAGCTGGTCCGCGTCGCCACGCGGATCGAGACCGAGCGGGGGCAGCGGATCTTCGAGCAGCAGGAGTGGCACCTGGCGCTCGGCTATTTCTTCGCCCACCCCGAGCAGGTCGCGCGCGCTCGGCCCTCGATCCGTCGGAGCCGGATGCTCGAGCTGCTCGGCCGGATCGACGACGACACGCCGGCGGAGGAGATCGCGAAGCAGCTGAAGCGCGTGCCGCATCTCACGATGAACGTGCTCTCGATGGCCAACCTCGTCCGCGACGACGCGGCCCAGCGGATCGAGTCCGTCGAGCAGGCGGTCGTGATGGTCGGTCGGGATCGCCTGATGCGCTGGCTCCACCTCCTGCTCTTCGCAAGCGACGATCCCAACGGACTCGCGGATCCGCTCTGCCAGCTCTCGAGTACCCGCAGCACCCTGATGGAGCGCCTGGCGCGCTTCTCGGGGCAGGACGACCTGAACCCCGATCGCGCCGCCCTCGCCGGCCTCCTCTCCCTCGCCCCGGCGCTCCTCGGCATGAGCGTGAAGGAGGTCTGTCGCAAGCTCGCGCTCGAGTACTCGATCGAGAAGGCGCTGCTTCGGCGCGAGGGTCCGGTCGGCGAGCTCCTAGCCCTCGTCGAGTGTCGCGAAGAGCAGGACTCCGTCGGGATCGCAGAGAACCTGGCGAAGCTCGGCCTCGACTGGCCGGACCTCGAACGTGCGGCGCTCGAGACGATCGGCTGGAACCAGGAGCTGTCCGGCCTCCAGACGACCGGCGACCGACCCGTCCGCCTCGGCTAATCCTCCGCCGCGAGCGCCTTCTTCATCACGCCGAGCATCGACTCACGGAACTGCTTCGTCGCCGCGGAGTCCGCCACGATTCCGTCGAAGCCGTGGAAGACGCCGTCGACCACGATCGTCTCACACTCGACTCCGGCAGCCCGCAGCCGCTCGGCGTAGGCCATGTCCTCGTCGCAGAAGAGATCGAGAGCGCCGACCCCGATCCAGGTCGTGGGCAACCCGCCGAGGTCTTCGTTGCGCGCGGGAACGGCGATCGGATCCGCCTCCGCCGCACCCGCTTCGTGTCCCAGATACGACGACCAGCCGATCCGGTTCGAGCGGTTGTCCCAGAGACGGAAGGCGCTCTCGTCGAGGTCGGTCCGCAAGACCGTCCGATCGTCGAGCATCGGGTAGACGAGGATCTGCGCCGCGAGTCGGATCTCGCCCTTCTCCCGCGCGTGCAGCGCGACCTGTGCCGCGAGACCGCCGCCGGCGCTCGCGCCCGCCACTGCGATCCGACTCGCGTCGACGTCGTCGCGCTTCGCGAGCCAGGTGAGCGCGGCGTAGGCGTCGTCGAGCGCGGCGGGGAAGGCGTGCTGCGGAGACAGTCGATAGACCGGCGCGACCACGACCGCACCGAGCTCGTCCGCGATCCAGCGACAGAGCGCGTCGTCCTGTTTGGGCGACCCCATCAGGAAGCCCCCGCCGTGGAGCCAGAGGACCGCCGGCATCGGCCGATCCCCCGCCGAAGTCGGCCGATGGACCCGAAGCGGTCCCGCTCCGCTGTCGTCGAACTCGACGTCGTCCGGATCCGCACCGCGGCCCGCGAGGCCGCCCAGGAATCGGAGGAGCGGGAGGTTCCAGGAACGCGCGATACCGCGCGGGAGGAAGCGGGCGGCGGACTGGTACTCGGGGTCGAAAGGGCTCGTAGACATGGGGAGGGTCTCCGACGGTCGATCGCAGGGCGGGGAAGGACGATCCGCCCCCGCGCACACACCCTTTCTAGCAGGCGACGGCCGGGGACGAGAGCCCCCTCGGACGGGGCGCATGATCCCCCTGCGATACCCTGCGGACCATGGCGACGGCCGACGGCGTGCAGCACGAATCGCAGGGCGACGATCGTCTGCTCGAACGGCTCTTCGGCCTCACCGCCGGCGGAAACGGGTCGGTCGCCCGCCGCCAGCTCTTCGCCCTGGGCCTGCTCGTTACGACCCATCTCGTCCTGGAGATGGGTGGGTGGGCGCGAGAGGCGACGCCGCGCGCGCTCGCCATGCGCGGCGTCGTGGCCGTCGCGGTGCTTTCGCTCGGTCTACAGCTGGCGCCGTGGATCCTGCGAAGGCGGCGGACCGTCGACGAGGACGTGCTCGACCGCGCGAGGGGCCGTGCGGCGTGGGCGATGCCGATCCTGGTCGCCGCCGCCCTCGGCATGCACGCCCTCCTCTTTCCGGCGGCCGCCAATCACGCGGGACTCCTCGCCCTCGTATTCGTCGTCCTCGCCACCTTCGACGTCGCCCGCGACGAAGAGGCGCTCGCCGCGAGGGCGACGCTGCGGTGGCTCACGGTGATCGTGCTCTTCAGCACCGGTCTCCAGAAGGTCCTCTACGGCACCTACTTCCACGGCGACTTCCTCGCCTGGCAGCTCGCCCACGACGAACGCTTCCTCTCGTTTCTCCAATTCACCGTGTCCGGCGAGGAGATCGAGCGGCTGCGACGGCTCGCCGGCGGCGCGACCGACCTCGGGAGCTATCGATCCTCCGACCCGATGCTGCTCGTCGCGTCGAACGTGGCCTACCTGGGCGAGCTCGCCCTGCCCTTCGCCCTCGTCTGGAAGCGAACCCGCGCCTGGGCGATCCCCGCCGCGTTCGCGCTCTTCGTCCTGATCGAGGCGGGCGCGAGAGAGCTCTTCTTCGGCGTGCTCTTCCTGAACCTGCTCCTGCTCTTCGCGGAGCGGGACTGGCTTCGTCGGCTCGCGCCGATCTCGATCGCGCTCTATCTCGCCGCCTTCGCGAGTCGCATGGGCTGGCTGCCCGGATGGAATCTCAATTGAGGCGCGGACCGGACACGTACCGAACGCGCGTGCGCGCGATGATTCTGCTGCTCGGACTCGTCGCGGCGTGGCCCGTGGCCCACTACACGTGGGTCCAGCACAGCGGGGTCAGCCCCTGGAAGTTCTTCGGCTGGGCGATGTACACGACGCCGCGTTTCCAGGCCCAGTTCGAGTTCCGCGCGATCGACGACGGATCGGGGGTCGAGGCCGAGTCGGGGCGCCTTTTGCGCTATCCGCGCCGGCGTCCGGAGGCCCGTCGGGCCCTGGCCGCCTACCGCCAGGCGGAGCTGGCCTGGCTTCGCCAGACCGATCCAAGCGACCTCGTGAGGGCGGTCTTCGCGGCGTATCCCCGCGTACGGCAACTCGAACTCAAGCGACACCTCTACCGGTACGATGCAGAAACGGGACGCCCGGTACGGGAGACCGACGTGAGGGTTTTCGACCGCCGAAGCCTCTGACCCGACGGGCCCACGTTTCCGAGCCCCCGACGAAGAGGACGATCGCGCCGTGTCCGCCGACCTGCGAAATCTGATCCTCGTTCTCGTGATCGTGTTCGGCCTGCCCGCGCTGATCCGACCGGATCTCACGCCGACCCCCGTCGAGATCGGCTACGGCACGGGCGAGAAACCGGCGGGCGCTCGGACCTTCGATGCCTCGCCGATCGCCGAGCTCGAACGCGTCCAGCCCCGCTACCTCTTCATCGGCAACTCGAACACCTACACGCGGATCGACGAGGACCACCTGGCCTCGCTCGTCGGCGGCCCGGTCCTCGTCCAGGCCGAGTCGAATACCGGCGGCGTGCACTGGTACCTCCAACTCAAGAACCACCTCGTCGCGAGCGAGGCCCGCCCGGAGCGGGTCTTCGTCTTCTACCGGACCCGCGAGCTCGGCGACACGTACACCCGCGCGCCGGAGCAGCGCCACGCCTGGTCCCGCGAGCACGAGCCCGCCCTCGCGGCGATCGGCGAGGCGGACTGCTCGACGACCGGCGACGCATTCCGTGCCGCCGCCTATCGGCTGACCCAGACGCTCTGGCCGACGGTGGACATCCGCTCCGACGACCTCATGAACGTGGCCCTCGCCCTCGCTCCCGAAGCGCTCTACCAGGGAAGCGAGCCCTACGCCTTCCGTGAGGCACTCGGGCGTCGCTTCGGACTCGGCCACCTCCGCCCGACGGTCGGGGACGATCTGCTCGCCGGCGCGACCCTCGAGGTCGATGCGTTCGAGCGGCGCACGCGGTGCTCCACCCTGCCCTCGCTCCTCGCCCTCGCGCGCGACGAGGGAATCCCGCTGACGCTCGTCCGGATCCAGACCCGGACCTGGCCCAACGGTCCCGAGGTCGAGGCCTGGCATCAGTCGCTCTTCGCCGCTGCCGAGCGCTACGGCGTCGAGACCGTCGACTTCTCCGGAGACCCCGAAGTCCCGCGAGCCTGGTACGGAACCGCCGACCACATCGCCGAAGCCCACGAACGCGACTGGACCGAGCTCTTCGCGCGTCGGGTGCTGGATCTCTGATGCTCTTCCAGTCCTTCGAATACCTGGTCTTTCTCGCCGCCATTCTCTCGGTCTGGTGGCGCCTGCCCCGACGCGGTCAGAACGCACTCCTGCTCCTGGCCGGCGGAATCTTCTACGGCTGGATCCACCCCTGGTTCCTGATGCTGCTCGCGACGAGCACGCTCACCGACTACGCCTGCGGACTCGGCCTCTCGCGCGGGGGGACGGGACGTCGACGCTGGCTCGCGCTCTCGCTGACCGTCAACCTGGGCATGCTCGGCTACTTCAAGTACCGGGACTTCTTCCTCGAGAACGTCCTGGCCCTCGGCCTCGGCTTCTCCGAGCCGACGCTGCGGTTCATCCTGCCGGTCGGCATCAGCTTCTACACGTTCCAGACCCTGGCCTACACGATCGACGTCTATCGGGGACGCCTCGAACCCCACCGCGACCTGCTCGACTACGCGGTCTACGTCTCGTTCTTTCCCCAGCTCGTCGCCGGTCCGATCGAACGCGCCCAGCGACTGCTGCCCCAGGTCGCGAACGAGCGGCGCTTCGATGCGGTCGCCGTCCGCGAGGGCATCCTGCTGATGGTCTGGGGCTTCTTCAAGAAGCTCGTGATCGCGGACAACGTCTCGATCACGGTGGACCGCATCTTCAGCCTGAACGATCCGAGCTGGCCGCTGCTCTGGGTCGGCGTCCTCGGCTTCGGCGTCCAGATCTTCGCCGACTTCTCGGCCTACACGGACATCGCGCGGGGAACCGCCCGCCTGATGGGCTTCGAGCTCGCCGAGAACTTCCGCCATCCCTACCTGGCGCGCGGACCGAGCGAGTTCTGGCGACGCTGGCACATCACGCTCTCGACCTGGTTTCGCGACTACGTCTACATCCCGCTCGGCGGGAACCGTCGTCGCCACGGGATCAACCTCCTGATCGTGTTCCTCGTCAGCGGGCTGTGGCACGGGGCGAGCTGGAACTTCGTGATCTGGGGCGCCTACTGGGGCGTGCTGCTCCTGCTCGCCCAACGGCTTCCCTCACCCCCGCGCTGGGCAGCGCCGCTCCAGATCCTCGGCACGTTCGCGCTGACCCACGTCGGCTGGTTGATCTTCCGTGAGAGCGATGGCGACTGGCTCTGGCGACTCCTGACGCTCGATCCGATGGCAGCACCCGAAGCGGACTGGCGATTCGCCGGATTCCTCCTCGTGCACGTGCTCGTCTGCGCGACACCGCTCGTGATCCAGACCACGTTGGACGTGGTCTCGCGCGCACGGCTCGGCGAGCGCTGGGAGGAGCGCACGTTGCCGTGGCGCGCGCTCGGCGCGTCCCTGCTCTTCCTGGGGATTCTGACCCTGCGCAGCAGCCGCGGACCGGACTTCATCTACTTCCAGTTCTGAGTCCGGCGGACGACCCACCCGATCCGCAACGACTCGCTACGCTGGGCTCCGGCCCCGGCGCGACGTCTCTTGCGCGCAGATCGAGGGACGGGATGGACCACGCGATCGACCTCCACGACCATCGGCAGACCCAGAACATGGGTCCCCTCCTCGCGCGCTGGCGTCGGGACTCGCCCGTGGTCCGCCTCGACGGCGGGCAGGTCTACGTGGCTCGGATGGCCGACTGCTGGACGGTGCTTCGCGATCCGTTCACCTTCGCGAACGGCAACGGCTTCAAGGCCGTCGAGATGCCCGACGAGGAGCGCATGCTCGGCGAGATGGATCCGCCGCGACATCCGGTGCTGCGTCGGATCCTTCGCGGTTCCTTCGACAAGCATGCCGTCGAGGCGGCACGCCCCTTCGTGCGACGGGAAGCGACCCGACTCCTGCTCGACTGGGAACCCGACTCGCAGCGCGATCTGATCTCGACCTTCACGGATCGCATCAGCAATCTCTCGAGCTTCCACCTCGTCGGCTTCCCGGTCGAAGACACCGATCGGATCGTCGCCTGGGCGCGCGAGCTCCTCCACAGCGAGTGGACGTCGATGAATCGGACCGAGCGCGGCGAGGGCCTGGCCGGCGCCTTCCCCGAGTTCGCCGACTATCTGGACGAACTCGTCGACTCCCATCGCGGGCGGAACGACGATCCGAGCTTCCTCACGCGCCTCGCGCGAAGTCGACACCACGGCGAGCCCCTCTCCCCGACCGTCCTCCGGACGCTCGCCGCGCACATCGTGCTCGGCGGCATCTCGACCACGACCAACCTCCTCGGGAGCATCCTCTATCGCCTGCTCCGCGAGCCCGATCTGCACGCGACCTTGCGTCGCCGACCGGAGCTCGTGCCCGCCGCGGTCGAGGAGAGCCTGCGACTCGACCCGCCCGTGCTCTTCGTCATGCGCGTCTGCCGCAAGCCCGCCCTGATCGCCGACGTTCCGATCGAGGAAGGCGACTCGGTCCTGGTCGGGATCGCGTCCGCGAACCGCGACGAGGCGGTCTTCCCCGATCCGGATACCTACCGTCTCGATCGGGGCCTGCCCCGCCACATCTCCTTCTCCGGCGGTGCCCACCACTGCATCGGCGCCGCCGTCGCACGCCTGGTCGCCCAGGAGGTCACCCTCGCGTTCGTCGAATGCTTCGCCCCCGGCGACGTGGCCCTCGCCCCGGACTTCACGTTCGAGGGCGTGCCGGTCTTCCTCGAGTACGGTCCGGAACGACTCGACGCGATCCGGGCGGGGACGTCACGGAGCGCCGGGCCCGAGGCATGAGTTGAGATCTGCACCCGCCTCGGATCCGCCGGAGACCCACGACCGCGTCCGCACCTTCGACTCGCTCTCCGACCTCGGCTTCCGCTGGTTCTTCATCGCCTCCCTGGGCGTCTTCGGTGCGACGAACAGCTTGATCCTCGTACGCGGCTATCTCGTCTTCGAGATCACCGACTCCTATGCCGCACTCGGAGGCCTCGGCCTCGCCGGCGTCGTCCCGGGAATCCTCGCGACGCTCTACGGGGGCGTCGTCGCCGATCGCTGGCCGAAGTTCCGGATCGTCCAGATCGGGCAGAGCCTGATGGCGGCGTTCGCGTTCGGGATCGGGACGCTCCTCTACCTGGATCGCCTCGAGTTCTGGCATCTCCTCGTGTCGACGTTCGCGCAGGGCGGCATCTTCGGAATGCTGGCGCCTGCGTGGCAATCGATCATTCCCGAGATCATGAGCCCGAATCGACTGATGAACGCCGCGGCCCTGAACATGGGCGGAATGAACGTGGTGCGACTCGTGATGCCCGCCGCGGCCGGCGTCGCGCTGGGCGTGACCGAGACCGAGTTCGTCTACTTCGCGATCAGCGGCCTCTTCGTCCTCTCCGTCGTCGCCCTCGCCCGCGCCCATCGGGCGACCGAGGGGGTTCGTCGCGAGCGCGAGGCAGCGACGAGATCGACGGGAGACGACTCCGTGGGGCCGGTCGCTTCGCTCCTCGACGGCTGGCGCTACGTGGCGCGCCGCCCCGCGGTCTGGATGCTCCTCGCCAGCAACGTCGTCTTCACGTTCCTCTCGATGCCCTTCATGCATCTGCTTCCGGGATTCGTGAAGGGCGTGTTGGGGGGTGGGCCGGAGATGCTCGGCGCGATGATGAGCACGCTGAGTCTGGGCGCCCTCGCGTTGACGCTTCGAATCGCGTCGATGCGCGCCCGGAACCGCGGGCGAACGGTCCTGTTCGGAAACGCCGCGCTCGGGCTGGTCTTCGTCGCCTTCGCCTTCGCGGAGAGCGTCTGGCTGAGCTTCCCGCTCCTCTTCTGCATCGGTGCCGGCCAGTCCCTCCGAAATTCGCTCTCGAACGTCCTTTCCCAGACCTATGTGGACGATGCCTTTCGCGGGCGTGTGATGGCGCTCGTCGCGATGCAGATGAACGCGGCGCAGCTCGGCACCTTCGCGATCGGCATGGCCTCGGAAGCGCTCGGCGCTCGGGTCGCATTCGCCGGCATGGGCGTCGCCCTGCTCCTCATGAGCCTCTGGTTCTCGCTCTGGTTCGTGCCGATGCGAAGTCTCCACTGAAGACGTCCGGCCGGTCATCCGGTCCGTTAGTATTGGAGCACCGAAGAGTCCCCGCGGAGAGTTCCTCGAGACCAGGGAAGAATGCATGAGCACATCCGAAGAACCCCGTCTCGCCTTCCGACACGTCGAGGAGGAAGACTGGTACGAAGTGAAGGCCCAGATGCACGGGGACAAGCGGGTCTCCGTCTGGGAGAAGTACCTGGAGTGGACGCCGGACCGGCTGTGTCTGTACGCGCGCTACGACCCGGGCATGGTGATCGAACGTCACGGACACATGAGCGACCACATCGTCTACGTCCTCGAGGGCGAGATCGTGATCGGTGACCAGCGATGCACGAAGGGCATGCACGTGACGCTGGAGAAGGGAGCGATGTTCGGCCCGATCATCGGCGGCCCGGAGGGCGCGCTGCTCTACGAGATCATGATGGGCGATCCGCGCGCCGTTCCGGAGGACAAGGAGGCACACGAAGCCTTCTGCAAGGAACGTGGGATCGAGCTCTTGCCGAACCCGCCGCTCGAGTTCCCGGACTGGGTCGGCGAGAGGATGGACTGATGCGCGCTTCGCGCGTGGGTCGACCGCGAAGACGAGGACCCGCCTCGTGACCGAATTGCTCCCCTCGAAGATCGACGCGAGCGAATGGCCCGAGCTCAGCTATCGGCTCGGTCTGACCGACGGACTGCCGACCTTCCCGCCCGAACGAAAGGTCGTCGACGCTTTGGTCGAAGGTTCGGGCCTCCCGGCCGACCACGAAGTCGGTGAGATCCCGCCGCGACGACGAAGCGCGAACGTCGAAGCGATCGCGGCCAACGCCGCGATGGCCGGTTGCCGACCGGAGCACATGCCGGTCGTGCTCCGGGCGATCGAGGCGATGCTCGAGCCGCGCTTCAATCTGGCGGGCGTCGTGACGACGACCCACCCGTGCTGGCCACTCGTCCTCGTGTCCGGGCCCGTCGTGAACGCGCTCGAGATGGCGACGGGCGAGTCGGTCTGGAACGGCGGCGGCGCGCGCGCCAACCTCGCGATCGGCCGCGCCATCCGGCTCGTGCTCTGGAACCTGGGCGGGGCCTATCCGCGGGAGCCGGTCCAGGAGATCATGGGCCATCCGGGGCGGATGGCGTTCTGCCTGCCCGAAGAACCCGGGAACACGCCGTGGCCACGCTTCCACGAGACCCGCGGCTTCGACCACGACGAGAGCGCCGTCACGGTCTTCGCCTGCGAGTCCCCGCAGATCGCGAATCTCTGGGGCGTCGCGACGCCGGACGAGGGAAGCGTCGGCGAGCGTTGGCTCGAGCTCGTCGCGGACCAGATGAGCGCGCGGGGCAACTCGAACACGCACACGATGGGCGAGATCCTCGTCGTCTTCAGCCCGTCGATGGCGCGGACCCTCGCGAACGAAGGCTTCACCCGCGAGCGCGTCCAGAAAGCCCTCTGGCAGACCGCGCGCCGGCGGCTCGGCGACATTCGCGTCGAGGCGGACGGTCGCCCGGCGGTCTCCGAACGCGCTCACTACGACTGGTGGCCCGACTGGGTGGACCAGCAGGATCCGGAGTCCCGTGTCCCGGTCACGGCGTCGCCCGACGCGATCCACGTCGTCGTGAGCGGCGCCGACAGCATCCCCTGCGCGTCCGTCTGCCCATCCTGGGGACATCTCGGCGGCTTCGCGATCACGCGTTCGCTCGATACGGACTAGACTGAATCGAACAGGAGGAACGCCATGATCGAGCTCGTCGACCCCCGCGGCGCCATGCCGGAACGTTCGAAGTCGCTCGCGCGCCGAGTCGGCTCGCCCGAGGCGCTGCGCCGAGTCGGCTTCCTCAGCAATGAGCCCGAGCACATGACCGGCCCGCACTTCCCGGGCTATACCCGCGTCCTCGAGCGGGCGCTCCGCGAACGGCTCGGCATCCGCGACTTCCACCTCGAGATCAAGCCGGTCCTGTCCCGGCCCGCCGAGGCGGAGATGATCGAGCGCTTCAGCGGCTTCGACGGGGTGATCAACGGCCTCGCCAAATGAGGCTCCTGCACGTCGGGCAGTCTGCTCGACGCGGTCCACCTGGAGAGGCAGGGCACCCCCACCCTGACCTTCGTGACGGAGCCCTTCGCCCACGCGGCGCGTACCCACGCGAAGATGCACGGCCTCCCCGACCTGCCGCTGATCGTCGTGCCGTCGGACTACCTCGATCGATCGGATGAGGCGGTCGCGGAGAAGCTCGCGCCGCTGATCGACGAAGTAGTGGCTTCTCTGTCGCAGGACCCCGCCTAGCGCCGCGACCGGGTGAACGACTTCAGAGCCGCGCACGCCCCGCCGCGAGCCAGTCCGTCTCGGACCAGACGTCGTGGTTCTCACCCCAGAGAACGCATCCCGCGCCATCCCAGCGCACGAGGTTCAAAACGGCGTAGACGCCATTCCCGGCATTCGACGCCATGGTGTTCACGCACGTCCCCGTGACCTCGAGCCGCCGCCCCGCCGCGTCTTCCGCTTCGAGCCGGGCGGCCACGGGCATCCCGTCGCGAAGCGTGGTCTCGCGAACGCCGTCGACGAGCGCGGCCTCCACACCGTCTCGGAGCAGATAGCCGTGGGTGACGGCTTCCCGTCCGTCGTCGTCGGGCCGGATGTAGGCGAAGAACGCGTGCCCCTCGCCGGTCGCGTAGGCGTTGCCGAGGCGCAGCCGCTCGGGCATGTGGCGCGGTCCCCAGGACCGGTCCCGGATGGTGTGGCTGTCGACCTCGACGTCCCGTCCGTGGAGCGACAGACGGCCAGTGGCCCGCCCGGATTGCTCGAAGTGCCCCGCGAACATGCCCGGCGACGCCTCTGGCGGAACGGGGTTCGGCGGCATCATCGCTTCGAAGGTGAGATCGAGGGACGAGTGCGGCCCTTCGTGGCGGAGCGCATAGCGCGTGAGCGGCGACAGGCATTCGATCTGGAGCCGGCCCTCGACGTCCAGTCGAAGCAGATCCGGTTCGCCGTCGAGCGAGACCGTCATCCGGTCTCCGAAGAGCCCCTGCGAGTCCCCCGTCCAGCCCGCGACCGTCGCCTCGAGCTCTCCCAGGTTCGGACTGACGCGAACACGAACCGACGCCGAGAGCGACTCCTCGGGGAGGAAGAACGGAAACCACATCGTCTCGATCCAGGACGGATCATCGGACGCCGGCCGATGAAAGGCATCGTCCGTCGCCGTCACGACCAGCGCGGGATCCCGACCGATCATCGCGTCACCAGCGGCTGGGGCAGACGCCCGAAGAGAGGGCCGAGGAGCGCCTTCCGCGTCTCGGCGAGTCGATGCATCCGCTTCGCGTAGAAGCGCGCCAGATCGGCGACGCGCTCGTCCGGAAGGGGCTCACCCGAACCCGACACCCCGCGGAGCACCGCGTCGATCGCCGGCGCGTCCTGGAACGACTCGGGATCACGTCCCAGGAGCGCGGCGATCGCCTCGCGCTCCTCCGCGAGCCCATCCTCCGCGGAAGACGGCGGCGCGGGTCGTGCGATCCCGAGGTTGTCGCAGAGGACGAGCGCCGCCGCGCGGACCAGCAGCGTCTGGTACATGGTCATCTCCTCCACGTCGGTGGCCGCCGTCGGATGCGCCAGTCCGAGCCCGATCATCAAGCTGTTCCGAACGAGGACCAGCGCGCGGTAGTAGTGGACCCGCGCGAGGTCGACGGGACGTCCCGAGGCCTTCGCGTACTCCTCGAAGCGAAGCGTGAGGTCTCCGATCGGCGTCGCCATGTCGCGAATCGCGACCGCCGCCAGGTCCTCCATCGGATCACCGAAATGCGCGACCTCCCAGTCGACGATCCCGGTCACCCGCCCCTTCTCGTAGAGGAAGTTGCCCGGTCCCATGTCGCTGTGGACGAGGGAATAGCGATCGACAGAGGTCGGCACGTTCGCCCCGAGCCAATCGAGCGCGAACGAATAGAAGGGGTCGGCGGTCTCCCCGAGCGCCGCCGCGGCCCCTCGCGCCTGCGCGATCGTCCCCCGCGCGCAGTCTTCGGGTGCGGCCGGGAGCGTGAGGTGCGGGATGTCGAGCGTGTTCGGATCGAGACCGTGGAGCTTCGCCGTGAGGGCCATCAGATCCGCGGCGGCTTCTTCTTGAAGCGCCTTCGGCTGGTCCGGCGCGGGAAAATCCGATCGGCCGGGAAGCCGCGAGAGCAGGATCGCCGCGTGCGCGTCGTTCGTAGCGACCACCTCGGGAACGGGGACCCCGCTTCCCGCGAGGGCCCTGAGCACGACCGAATCCCGCGCGCTCCCGCCGCCCTCCCGCTTGTCCTGGAGGAGGAAGAGCGGCCGCGGCGCTCCGTCGACTTCGACGTCGACGTTCCACGCCGATCGGCTCGCACCCTCGTGGTGCGAAACGCTCGCCACCACCGTGCCCGCGGTCACCCGCTCGACCCATCCACGCAGGTCGTCCGCCAGCGGGATCGAGTCCGTCGGACTCACTCGCCGGACTCGACGACGGGAAAGAGCCGGACGATCCCCTCCGGACCGACGTCGACTTCCTGATCGACGACGACCGTCGGCGATCCCTCGATGTCCATGAAGCTCTCGAGGTCTGTCCAATGGGCCCGGCCGCGTTCGGTCTCTTCGTAGAACTGCGACGTCGCGGCGAGGCTCTCGGCGTCGGGCCAGTGGTTCTCGGCGATTCCCACGTAGGGCGTCGGGCCCTGGATCAGGAGGAGCCGGTTCTTCGTGATGTAGGGGTGGTCGACCAGATCGAAGTCCCGGGTGTGTTCGGCCCAGCGCTCGAAGAACGCCTCGTCGGTCCAGCCCTCGCGCTTCTTGACGAACGTGAACGTGATCATGTCCCACTCCTCGGCTTATGGGCGTCGCTCCGCCCTGGTCATCCTAGACGGGCGGAGACTCGCCTACAATCTCCGCGCGCGTTCGACGCGCGTCGATCGGGAGAGCCATGCCGGACCGCCGCTACACCCTCGAAGAGATGCAGGATCGCTTCGCCATCATGGACCTCTACGACCGCCAGCTGGCGGCGGCCGAGGCCTTCGACATGGACGCCTACGACACGACCTTCGCCGCGGATGCCCGCGTCGACCTCTCCGACTTCGGCCAACCGGAGTGCAGCTACGCCGACTACCGGGCCTGGCTCCTCGGCCTCCGCGGGACGATGGTCGAGGCCCAGCGAACGACCGGCGGGCTACGCCTCGAGCTCGATGGGGCCAGTGCGCGGACCCGGGTCCCGGTCGCGTGTCACGTCACGATGCAGATCGACGGAGAGCGACGGCTGACGCATACCGGGATCTTCTACAACGACGCGCTCGAGCGCCGCGACGTCGGCTGGCGGATCGTCCATCGCGTCGAGGAGCGGGCCTGGACGGGCTGATGCCGACCGGCCGACGGGTGCCTCTCTGCGACCGATGACCTCGAGGCCCGCCCGACAGAGCCAGGAACCCCACGCCCAGCAGGACGACGAAGCCCGGCTCCGGCACGACCGAGAGCCGATAGGTCCCCCGCGCCGTCCGCGCCGACTCGCCCCGGGTCGCCTCGATCACGTAGCTCCCGGTCTCGCTCGGGACGAAGCCGAGCTCGGTATCCGCCGACCTGACGCGCGATCACCGCTACGCCCCCTGGACGTCCCACTCGAGCGGAACGGGCGTGGTGATCGTCAGCGTCCCGCCCGACGCGTATCGGATCTCCGCCCCCTCGGCGAGGCGCAGATTGGGGAGACGGGGCAGCAGCTCCTGGAGCGTGATCGCCAGCTCCGTGCGCGCGAGCGCGTGGCCGCTGCACATGTGGATGCCGGTCCCGAAGGAGAGCGAGTCGGCCTTGAGTCCCGGGCGATCGAAGTCGACCTCGAAGGGCCGTTCGAACCGGTCGGCGTCGAGCCCCGCGATCGTGGTCGAGAGCAGGACCATGTCGCCTTCGCGCATCGGGACGCCGGCGAAGGAGCAGTCCTTCGCGACGATCCGACCCAGATTCGGAGCGCTGAAGCGACGGAGCAGCTCCTCGACGGCGTTCGGGATCTTCGCGGGGTCATCGATCAGCTGCTGGCGATGCTCGGGGTGGGTCGCCAGGAAGAGGATCTGGTGGAGCGTCGCGCTCGTGACCGTGTCGAGTCCGGCCAGCATCAGCATCGTCGCCATGCTCGTGAGCTCCGCCTTGTCGAGTCGCCGCCCATCGATCTCCGCGCGCAGCATGGCCTCGAGGACGTGCGCGTCCCGAGGCGCGTCGCGGTCGACCCTCTCGGCCTCGATCCAGGCGTCGAGCAGCTGGGCGACCTCGGTCATGCCGCCGAAGACGTCCTCCGGCGTCGTCCCGCGGAAGACGCGCTGGACGCCGGAGTCGAACTCTCCGCGACGATCCGGCGAGACGCCGAGCATGCTGAGGAAGATCTGGACCGGAAGCGGCTCGGCATACTCCGCGTTGAAGTCGGCGCGGCCGGTCTCGAAGAAGTCGTCGATCCGATCCCGGGTCATCGCGCGAAACTCGTCGGCGAGGGCGTCGATGATCCGCGGGGCGAACATCTGGCGGGTGAAGATCTGCTGGTAGGCGCGGTGCTCCGGCGGATCCAGGTTGTTCGGGATCAGTCGGTACGGGCTGTCGATCCGCGGCACGCTCACGCTCTTCGCCGAGAAGAGGTCCGGACGCATCCACGCCTCTTCGATCCGCGCCGCGCGGGCGAGAACCCAGTGGCCGCCCAGGTCCGGAGACCAGAAGACCTCGGGCAGATCCGCGGCGCTCGCGAAGAACGTCCACGGATCGGTCGCGATCCGCGGGTCGAGACGGAAGTCGAAGGCGTGGACGAGCTCGTCGGGGACGTGATCCGGGATCATGGACGGGCGGCCCCTACATCACCGCGATCGGATTGACGGGACAACCGGTCGCGCCCGGTACGCGCATCGCCCCGAGCGTGAACAGGAAGGTCCAACGCCCCGCCGAAGCGCAAGCCTCCGAGAGTTCACCGAGGGCGAGGTTGTCGATCAGCGGAAGACCGAGGCCGGTGATGCCGACCTGATGGATCGGAAAGGGCCATTCCGGAATCCCGAGTCCCGGAAGCGGATCCGAGATGCCGTCGCTCCCGAGCACCGAGATCTCGCGCTCGCGCAGCCAGGGAAGGCACTCGGCGTGGAGGCCGACCATCCCGTCCGCGGGATCGAGGGGCCCGCCCGCGAGGCGCCGGCGCGCGCAACGCCCGCTTGCCACGAGCAGGATGTCCCCCGTCTCGACGACCGCTCCCTGGCGCTCGAGCGTCTCTTCGACCTCTTCGAGCCGGATCGCTTCGTTGCCATCGATGTACTCCGTCCCGCGCGCATGGGCGAAGTCGACCAGGACGCCGCGGCCCACGACGCCATCGGCGAAGCTGAGGAGCGTGTTCCGACGCGCGCCATCGCTGCGCACGTCCTCCGCCGGAAACCCGTTGTACATCTTCCCGCGTACGAACATGTGGCAGAGCGCGTCGATGTGCGTGACCCCGAGACCGTGCACGTGGGCGCCGACGAAATCCCGCGCGGCCTCGTAGCCGGGGAAGCCGCTCTCGTCGCGCGCATCTCCCGCTGCCAGCATGTGGTGCTGGGCGGGCACCGGGGTCTCCGGCGACGGCGTGAGCTCGAGATCGTGTGCGAGGCTGATCGAGCGTCCCTCGCGAACCAATCCGGCGGCGCGCGCCGCGTGCTCCGGACGCAGGTGGTTGAGCGTCCCCCGTTCGTCGTCCTCGCCCCAGCGCCCCCAGTTCGAGAGCGATTCGAAATACTGGTCGAGCGCTTCCTTGGTCGGCGCGGCCATCGGCTGGTCCTCCTACTGATTCCTCGCGGCCGAAGCCGTCAACCATTTCCCGCAACGCGACGATTCCGGATCAAGCGCCCGGCATGTCGCCCCGTCGACGCCCCGTCCCGGAAGGCGATCTCGCCCGCGACCACCGTCGTCGCAAAGCCGATCGCGCCCTGCGAGAGACGCAGACCCCCACCGGGCAGATCGTCGACGAGCCGTGGCACGGCAGGACCCACGGCGGCGGGATCGAACACGTTCAGGTCCGCCAGCATGCCTTCCCGGAGCAACCCGCGATCCGTGAAGCCCCAGGCCTGCGCCGGCTCGAGGGTCAGCATGCGCACGCCCTCTTCGAGCGTGAAGGCCCCTGCATCGCGCACCCAGTGCCCGAGCAGATGGGTCTGGATCGAGGCGTCACAGATCTGGCTCAGATGCGCGCCGGAATCCGAGAACGTCATGACGGTCCGCGGGTGGCGCAGCACGTCGAGCAACACCTCCTCGTCCTGCGGATAGAGGCTCGGCTGGATGAAGAGCCGCTCGAAGTCGCTCTCGAGCGCGAGGTCGATCATCGCCTCCGCCGGCGACACCCCCCGCGCCTGGGCGACCTCCCCGACCGTCGGCCACGGCGGCAAGCCGCGATCGTAGACCCGGAGCCGGTCCCAGTCCGGCTTCCGCGGCATCGCACCGATCCCGCGCCAGCGATCGTAGTCGCCTTCCATGGCCGCCTTTGCGAGGCGCGCCCGGGTCTGCGGATCGCGCAAAGCGCGCTTCTGCTCTTCGATCGGCTGCTCGCGGAACGGGATCCACTCCGGCAGGACGTCGAAGGGCAGCCGCGTGCGGAACCCGAGCAGGACCGAGATCCCGCGGCAATGGCTCTGACCGATCATCCGGCCCCCCGCCGCGGCGATCCGGTCGATCCGGTCGAGCATCGCGCGTCCGCCCTCACGGGTCGCGATCAGCCCGGCGGTCACGGGGACGCCCTGCTCGACCGCGATCCGCCGGACGTGCTCGAAGACGACCTCGCGCTCCTCCGGGTCGGCCGAGAGGAAGCCCTCCGTCCCGCCTTCGAGCATCCCGATCCCGAGCTCGCCCATCACGTCGACCAGGGCGTGGAGCTCGTCCCAGCTCGCGATCCGGGACGCGACGGGGCGGTCGTCGGAAGTCTCGTGGTGCTCGCTGCGGGAGGTCGTGAAGCCGATCGCGCCGGCGACGAGCGCCGCCTTCAGCTGTTCCCGCATGCGCCGGAGATCGTCTTCGTCGGCCTCCTCCTCGAAGGCCCGTTCGCCCATCGCCCAGGTCCGGAGCGCCGAGTGTCCGATGTTCGCCGCATAGTGGATCGACTTGGGGACGCGGTCGAGGGCCTCGAGGTACTCGGGAAAAGTCTGCCAGGTCCAGTCGATCCCTTCGGCAAGCGCCGTCGCGTCGATGTCCTCGGCCCGTTCGAGGTTCCGGAGGACGAGGGCGCGCGCGTCGTCGTGGACCGGCGCGATCGTGAAGCCGCAGTTGCCCATCACGACGCTCGTCACGCCCTGCCAGCACGAGTTTGCGCCGCACGGATCCCAGAAGACCTGGGCGTCGAAGTGGGTGTGGCCGTCGATGAAGCCCGGCGTGACGGCGAGGCCGTCCGCGTCGATCTCCTCGCGACCCCGCTCCCCGAGGCGACCGATCGCGGCGATCCGATCGCCCTGGATCCCCACGTCGGCGCGGTAGCCGCCCGTTCCAGAGCCATCGACCACGAGGCCGCCACGAATCACGAGGTCGAAGGCCACCCTGCCCTCCTGCGTTCGCCGAGAAGCGATCACCGAGCCCGTTCGGCCTCGGCTCGGGACACGCTACTGCGCCACGTATCCACCGTCGACAGAGAGCGCCGCCCCGAGCACGAACGACGATCGCTCCGAGCAGAGCCAGAGCGCGGCTTCCGCGATCTCCTCGGGCTCGGCGATCCGGCCGATCGGATGCAGCGCTTCGAGCTCCTGCTGGAGCGCCGGCGTCTCGCGCACGACGTCCTCGACCATCGCCGTCCGCGCCGTCCCCGGGCAGATCGAGTTCACGCGGATTCCCTGCGATCCGTACTCGAGCGCGGCCGCGCGAGTGAGACCGATCACGCCGTGCTTGCTCGCCACGTACGCCGACTGGCCCGGGAAGCCGATCAGGCCGGCTCCGGACGCGCAATTGACGATCGCGCCGCCGCCGGCCGCGAGGATCGCGGGAATCTGATGCTTCATGCAAAGGAAGACCCCCGTCAGCATCACGTCGATCGTCCGCCGCCACTGCTCCTCGGGCATGTCCGCGACGAAATTCGGGGGCCCCGAGAGCCCGGCGTTGTTGTACGCATAGTCGAGACGCCCGAAGCGCTCGGTCGCCGTGGCGACTGCGCGGCCGACCGCCGCGTCGTCGGCGACGTCCGTCTCGACGAACACGGCCTCGGCGCCGGTCTGGCGGATCTCCTCGGCGACCGACGCCCCCGCCTCGCGATCGATGTCCGCGAGAACGACGCGCGCCCCCCGTGCCGCGAAGAGCCGACTCGCCGCGCGGCCGATCCCGGAGGCCGTGCCCGTGATGAAGGCGACACGTCCTTCGAACTCGTCGGTCGTCTCGAACGCCTCGCCCATCCCGATCCTCCTCGTCTGGCCCGAAGCAGGGCCCGAACGGCTGTGCCAACATCCTCGCATGGGCAGAATGGATGGCAAGGTCGCGTTGATCAGCGGCGCGGCGCGCGGCCAGGGCGAGGCCGAAGCCCGCCGATTCGTCGCGGAGGGTGCACGAGTAGTGCTAGGCGACGTGCTCACCACCGAGTGTACCGCCGTCGCCGACTCGCTCGGGGACGCGGCGCGCGCGCTTCCCCTCGACGTGACTCGCGAGGGAGACTGGGCACGGGCCGTCGAGACGGCCCTCGACGCGTTCGGTCGGCTCGACGTGCTCGTGAACAACGCCGGCATCGTCCGAACCGGCGCGCTCGAATCGACCTCGCTCGAGGACTACCGCGCGGTCATCGACGTGAACCAGGTCGGCACCTTCCTGGGCATGCGCGCCGTCGTCTCCGCCATGCGCGAAGCCGGCGGCGGCTCGATCATCAACATCTCGTCGAACGCCGGCATCGAAGGCGTGCAGGGCGTGATCGGCTACGTCGCCAGCAAATGGGCGATCCGCGGCATGACGAAGACGGCGGCCCTCGAGCTCGGGCGCTACGGCATCCGCGTGAACTCGGTCCACCCGGGTGGCGTCGCGACGCCGATGATCGGCGCCGACGACTTCGACTCGGTCGATCAGGACGCCGTATGGGCGGGCCAGCCGATCCCCCGCGTCGGCCAGCCCGAAGAGATCGCGAACCTGGTGCTCTTCCTCGCCTCCGACGAGAGCAGCTACTCGACCGGCTCGGAGTTCGTCGCCGACGGCGGCGGACTCGCCGGCAACACCGCGCGCGGGGTCGACACGGACTAGCTAGCGCCGCCGCTCGCCGCCCGCTGGAGAGGCGCTCGACAGGATTCCTGGTTGCGGTTCACTCGATGGGGAGCCATCTGCCATCGAGGTCCCCATGAACCCTGCCCGCTTCGTGTCCGCTTCCCCTCTCCTGGTCTCGCTGTCGCTCGTCGCGATCCTTGCCGTCGTGGTCGCCGCCGCGAGTCCCGACCCGTCCGACGTGCGCGACCAGCTCGCGCTGATCGAGCTGACCCACCGCTACGCCTGGGCGATCGACACCGTCGATCGCGACGAGCTTGCCCGCTTCTTCACCCCTGACGCGAGCGCCCACTACGTCGAGGTGGGGCCGAAGATCCTCGGCCTCGACGTCCGCCTCGAAGGCTTCGACGAGATCTGGGACTGGCTCTACCAGGGCCTCGCCCATCGCAAGGGACCCGCGGGCCTGCCGATGCACTACATGTCGAATCACCTGATCGAGCTCGACGGCGACACGGCCCGCCTCCGCTACTACATGCACAACCGCAGCCTGGCCGCAGGTGGCGTCTATTACGCCGAGGCCGTCCGGACTCCAGCCGGGTGGCGGATCGCGAAGCTGCGCCTCGAAGAGCAGACCTGGAAGCCGGAGGTCTACGAGAACACGCCGAAGCCCGACATGAAGCGCGGGCAGGCGCCGCAGTCGTCTCCGAGGACTCCCGCGGGCGCCGACCTCTCCGCGAACCTGCGCGACAGCGGACACGATCCTGTGTCACGCGGGTAGCGCCCCTCGAGAAGTCCCAGCGCGACAGGTCGATCCGGCCGTTCTCCGCGTGGGGGGCGGATTCGGAGCTCGCGCAGCCGGACAGGATCGCCGAAAGGACGATCCCGAGAACGAGGCGGAGGCGGCTCCTGTGGGGACGGATGGGCTTCACACGGGAAAGCCAATCCAGTCGAGACGCCCGAAAGCGCCGCACGGGAGATACGCGCGGTCATGTGTGGAGTCGTACACACACTGGCCCCGGGTTCCACCGCAGCGACCCTCGGAATGCGCAGAAGCGGGCCTAGTACCCCGTCTCGTTGTGCCTTCGCAGGCTGAGCGCGGTCCGTCGCTCGCGCATCTCGTCGCGGGTCTTCTGGAGCGCGGTCACGGTCTCCGTCTCGTCGTCGCCCATCGATTCGAGCGCCAGACTGATGGTGTACATCCATTCGTCCAGCAGTCGGTCGTCGATCGTCTCTCGCATGGCTCTCTCCTGTGCCGAACAGGGCGGAACCTAGCGGCGAGGCTGAACCGTGTACACCGCTCGCGCTGCGCGAATCGCGTCCGATCCGGTTCCCGAACCGCCCGTGTGGGCGGAGGCTCGCACCCTTCGCTCCGATCGCTCGGACTAGAACGCGTCTTCCCAGGAGCGCGAGAGCCGCATCGCCGAGTTGATCAGACCGACCATCGAATAGGTCTGCGGGAAGTTCCCCCAGAGCTCGCCGCTCTCGGTGTCGAGGTCCTCCGAGAGGAGCCCGACGGCGTTCCGCTTCGCGAGCATGTTCTCGAAGAGCTTGCGGGCCTCGTCCCTGCGGCCGATCGCGGCGAGGGCGTCGACGAACCAGAAGGTGCAGATGTTGAACGCGGTCTGCGGAACGCCGAAGTCGTCGGCGACGATGTACCGGTAGAGATAATCGCCCCGTCGGAGGTCGCGCTCGACCGCGTTCACCGTCGCCACGTAGCGCGGGTCGTCCGCACGGACGAAGCCGAGCTGTTCGAGGAGCAGGAGCGACGCATCCGACTCCGTCCCGTCGAAGGTCGCCGCGAAGTACGGCGCTCCGTCCAACGAGCCGTCGGCGCGGGGCCCCGCGGTGGCGCGCGTTTCGATTTCCTCGCGCATCTCTTCTGCGTGCTTCCGCCAGTAATCCGCACGCTCGGGCCGCTCCAGGCGACCGGCGATCCTCGCCAGCCGGTCACAGGCCGCCCAGCACATCACGGCGGAGAACGTATGTACGCTCGCTCGCGTCCGCAGCTCCCAGAGACCGGCGTCGGGCGTGTTCCAGACGCGGATCGCGCGCTCGCCCACGACTTCGAGCAGCCCGTAGAGCTGCTCGCTCGCGGGATGGAGCAGGCGCGCATCGAAGAAGGCCTGGGTCGCGGCGAGGACGGCGGACCCGTAGACGTCGTTCTGGATGTGCTCGTGGGCCTGGTTGCCGACCCGAACGGGGCCCATCCCCCGATAGCCGGGCAGCGCCGCTTCCTGGCGCTCGATCAACGCACTCTCGAGACCGATCCCGTAGACCGGTTGGAGGCTGCCCTCCGGCCCCGCCCCGGCCACGAGATTCGTCAGGTAGGCGAGGTAGCTCTCCATCGTGCCTGTCGCGCCGAGGCGATTCAGGGCATGGATCACGAAATACGCGTCCCGCAGCCAGCAGAAACGGTAGTCCCAGTTCCGCTCGGAGCCCGAATGCTCGGGGATCGAAGTCGTCAGCGCGGCGACGATCGCGCCGGTCTCCTCGAAGTGACAGAGCTGGAGCGTGATCGCGGCGCGAATCACCGCCTCCTGCCACTCGAAGGGAATCGAGAGCCCACGGACCCATTCGAGCCAATGTCGGCGCGTTCGCTCCTCGTATTCCGCGACGGTCGAGGCGATCGGATCCTTCCAGGTCTCGTCCGGCCCCAGGATCAGATGGATCGGCTGCCCGAGGGTGAAGGGCGTCTCGTCTTCGATGTAGGCGAGCGGCGCGTCGGTCGTCAGCCGCAGGAAGATCCCCTCCGTGATGTATCGGATGTGGTTCGAGCCGCGGGTCGTCGCGGCCTCGGCCTGGCCATAGTTCCCGCGCGGACGCAGGCGGACGCGGATCCTCGGCTCGCCGGCGAGGGGCGTGATCGTCCGCATGATCATCGTCGGGCGATAGACGCGGCCGTAGTTCGCGAATCGAGGCGCGAAGTCCCGGATCTCGATCGCCGAGCCGCGGGAGTCCCGGAGCGTCGTCTTGACGATCGCCGTATGCCCCTCGTAGGACTGCTCGCTCTCGACGAGATCGAGCAGCTCGACGGCGAATACGCCCTCGTCGTCGATCGTCTCGTCGAGCAGCGCACAGAAGACCGGGTCGGAGTCGAAGCGCGGCAGGCACGCCCAGACGAGTCGGGCTTCGGCGTCGAGCAGGCCGGCCCAGGAGCAGTTTCCGATCACGGCGAGCTCGAGAGACGGTCGATTGGGCATTGGCATCCTCCGGAAGCGCCTATCTTTGCGCAATGGTCGAGCGGACGAAACGGGGAAAGCTGATCGTTGCGAGCAATCGGCTCCCGGTCACGGTGAAGCGCAGTCAGGGGAAGCTCCGCGCGGAGCGTTCGTCCGGTGGGCTCGTGGCGGCGATGGAGCCTGCCATGCAGCGCCAGGGCGGGGTCTGGATCGGTTGGCCCGGAACCCAGCTGAAGGCCGGTGAGACGTTGGAAGTCGAGGGAGCCACCTTCGACATGGATCCGATCCAACTCTCGCCCTCGGAGACGAAGCGCTTCTATCACGGCTTCTCGAACGGCGCGCTCTGGCCGCTCTTCCACTCGCTACCCGAGCGGATGCAGCTCGACCCCCGAAACTGGTCGACCTACGAAACGATCAACCAGCGCTTCGCCGACGCGATCGTCGAGCAGCTCGAAGACGACGACCTCGTCTGGATCCACGACTACCACCTGGCGCTCTGCCCCGAGCTCGTGCGGCGGGCAAGGCCCGATGCGCGAATCGCCTTCTTTCTCCACATTCCCTTCCCGCCCTTCGACCTCTTCCGGATCCTGCCGACCTACCACGCAGTCCTGCGCGGGCTCCTGGCCAGTGACCTCGTGGGATTCCACTGCCCCGGCTACGTCGCCAACTTCGAGGACTGCGTCGAACGCCTGCTCGGCGTACGCGTCGATCGGGCGAACGGCGAGATCGAGCACGGCGATCGGGTCGCCCGGGTCTCGGACTTCCCGCTCGGGATCGACTACGCGCGCTACGAGAAGGCCGCGCGTGAAGGACCGCGGCCCCGGCGCGCGCCCCACGAGAAGATCATCCTCGGCGTGGATCGCCTCGACTACACCAAGGGTATCCCCGAACGCCTGCGCGCCTACGAACGGATGCTCGAGCTCCATTCGGAGATGCGCGGCGAGGTCAGCTTCGTGCAGATCGCGGTGCCGTCCCGGGAGCAGGTCACCGAGTATCAGTCGCTCAAGCGCGAGATCGACGAGCTGGTCGGACGGATCAACGGACGCTTCGGGCGAAGCGACTGGACGCCGATCCGGTACATCCACCGCTCCATCGACGGCGCCAAGCTTTCCGCGCTCTATCGCGACGCGGCGGTCGCCCTCGTGACGCCGCTCCGGGACGGCATGAACCTCGTCGCCAAGGAGTTCGTCGCGAGCCAGACGGATGATCCAGGCGTGCTCCTCCTCTCGCGGATGGCGGGCGCCGCGGAGACGATGCGCGAGGCACTCCGTGTGAACCCCTACAACGTCGAGGGCGTCGCCGAAGCGCTCCACCGAGCGCTCGTCATGCCCTCCGACGAACGCGAGGCGCGCATGCGGGCGCTCCAGCGACGGGAGCGCAAGCACGACCTCGGCGAGTGGCTCGATCTCTTCATCGGCCGGGCGACCGCGCCGCGACACTCGATGCGCCCGGTCGCCAAAGACGACTTCGAGAGCTGGCTCGGCGCGTTCTCGGGGACGCATCCGCTGGCGATCTTCCTCGACTTCGACGGCACTCTCGCGCCGATCGCTCCGCACCCCTCGCTCGTGAAGATCGGAGACGGCATGCGAGAGGCGCTCGCTGATTGCAGCGGCCGCCCCGACACCGATCTCGCGATCGTCTCGGGGCGCGGACTCGCGGACGTCCGCCGGATGGTCGACAACGATCGCTTCGTCTACGCCGGAAACCACGGACTCGAGATCGCCGGCCCGGGGATCGAGACGTACCGCCATCCCGACATCGCGCACTACGAGCGCCGGGCCGTGGAGCTCGTCTCGGATCTCGAACGCATCGAGGCGGACGGGGCCTGGGTCGAAGCGAAGGGGGCTTCGCTGACCTTCCATTTCCGGGAGGTCGAAGCGGAGGAGCACGAGGCCCTCGCGGAGAAGGCGCGCGCGGCGATTCGTGAGGCGGGATTCCAGGCGCGCGATGCCCTGTGCGCGGTCGAGGCGCGCCCACCGATCGGCTGGGACAAAGGCCATGCGGTCCTTCACGTCCTCCGAACGAAGTATGGTCCGGGCTGGTCGGAGTCGGTCCGCGTGATCTACGTGGGCGACGACGAGACCGACGAAGACGCCTTCCGGAGTCTGCACGGGCTCGGCATGACGTTCCGCGTCGGCGCCGCAACCCAGCCGACGCGCGCCCGCCGACGACTGAGCGACGTGCGGGCCGTCGAGACGATGCTCCAATGGATCGCCGGACGTCCGCAGGGAAGCACCTTCGACCGCGCGATCAGCCCGCCTGCACCCGAGCACCCCGGTACATGACCTCGCGACGCATCTCGTAGCGTCGCCGGAGCTCCGGCAGGTCGTCGGCGTGCCCGATCACGACGACCGTATCGCCTTCGGCCAGGAGCGCGGACTCGTCGGGATTGACGTCGACGCTGCCGTCGGCGCGTCGCAAGCCCACGATCAGGAACCCGTGATTGCCGCCGATCTCGATCTCGCGGACGGGTCTCTCGATCAGCGGAGAGCCCTCGACGACACAGAGCTCCTCCATTCGGAGGCCGAGCTGACCGAGGTCCTGGCCGAGGTCGATTCCCGTCTGAGAGGAGGCCTGGAGCAGTGACTCCGCAGAGGGATGGACGATCAGGCTCGCGATCCGGTCGGCACCGATCGCCGTAGGGAGCACGACGTCCGTCGCCCCGCTCCGCGTGAGCTTCGACTCGCTGCTCGGATGCTCGGCCCGCGCGATCACCGGGAGATCCGGGCGCAGTCCGGTCGCCGTCAGCGTGACGAAGACGTTCGCCGAGTCCGTCGGCAGGACCGTCGCGAGGCGGCTCGCCTGCTCGATCCCGGCCGCACGAAGGACGTCCTCTTCGGCCGCGTCCCCGCGCACGACCGCGTAGCCCGCCACCTTCGCTCGCTCGATCCGCTCGACGGATTCGTCGATCACCACCAGCTCCTGCCGGGCTTCGGCGAGGCGCTGCGCGAGGATCGCGCCGACCCGGCCGTACCCACAGACGATCACGTGATCCCGCATCTTCTTGATCTCCAGGCCCTGCCGCCGCTCGCGGAGCGCACGGTTGATTTCCCCTTCTGCGACGAACTGGACGAACCCGCCGACCGCGTAGACCGCCGTCGCATAGCCCGCCACGATGAGCCCGCTCGTGAAGAGCCGAAGCCCCTCGTCGTCGACCGGCCGGACTTCGCCGTAGCCGACTCCGAAGATCGTGATGACCACCATGTAGGTCGCATCGAGCAGCGACCAGCCCGCCGCGACGTACCCCCCGACGCCGACGGCACAGGTCGCCACGAAGAGGGCGAGACCCTGGAGCATGTGCCGCATCGTCGATCGCAAGCCGACTCCGATCTCGCGCCACGCACTCACCGGATCGGGCGCGAACGCGTCAGGGGGTGCGTCGCTAGAGCGGAGGGGCCTTTCGCCAGTCGCGCTCGAGAGCCTGCTCCGAGACCACGGCCGAGCTCGGCGCCGTGACCGGCGCGAGCCAGAACCAATCGTCGACCTCGCCGTCGCGGGTCCGGATCAGGCAGCGACGCGGGCGGAGGCCGAAGCGGCCGAAATGCGCGAGGACGTGGGCCACCAGCCCGCTCGAATCCTTGCCGACGACGTTGGCGTAGACGTGGCCGGGCTCCTCACGGGAGAGCCGGACCGAGATCGAGATGACCGGCGTCGGAAGCGTGGGCACCGCCCTCGGCGACCGGCGAGCCATCTGCAGGAAGTCGTGGCGAAGCGGGCCGCGCGTCGGGGAATCGATCAGGAAGCTCGCGGCCCACACGCCCTGCTTCGTCTTCATCGCCTCGGCCTCGACGACCTGCAGATCCGTCGCGAAGAGATGGAGACAGAAGTTGCCGAGCCAGTCCGATCCGAATCGGCCCCAGAGGTCGAGCCGGTGCTGCGCGCCTTCGAGATCGCACTCGAAGCCGTTCGGCTCGATCGCCGCGCGCGCAGCGACGTCATCCAGCGAACCAGGCATGTCCGCTTCCCCCAGCTTGGCGTTGTCCGTGCCAGGAGAGGGGTGCAATGCGCATGCCGCGTAGAGTCGCGCCAGATTGCGCTCGAATCGGTCTCGATCGACCCGCTTTGCGACGGTGTGTGAGCGCCTGACCGAACCGCCTGCATGGAAGCCGGTCAGCGACGCCTTCGGAGCGCGCACGAACCTGCGCCCCGCCCGCCGAGCGGACAGGCGCCCCAGGCCGCCGAAGAAGGTGCCGAAGGGCCCGGATCAGGATCCTTCGTGATGGTGATGGTCACCTTCCGCGCCGTCACCCCGTGATGGTGGCGTTCGTATTCGGAAGCGTGGCCGTCCGCGCCGTGATGATGCTCGTGCTCTCCTGGCTCCCAGACTTCCCCGGAGTAGCCACACCCCACCCCCACGTCGCCGCGACCGGGGGTTGCCAGCGGAGTTAGACTCACCGAGCGCCCCGTGGGCGGGGAATGACACGGTCCGAGGAGATGAGATGAGCGGAACGATCCGGGACGAGGCCGCGATCGTCGGAATGGGATCGACGGCGCTCTCGAGCAAGGGCGGACTCGAAGAGGACGAGCTCACCCTGGCCTGCCTCGCGATCTCCGCCGCGATCGACGATGCGGGTCTCGAGCCGTCGGACGTGGACGGTCTCGCGCTCTTCGACATGGAATCGAAGCGCGAGGTCGAAGTCGCGCGCAACCTCGGACTCGGCGAGATCACCTTCTTCGCCGAGGTGGGCTACGGCGGCGGTGCGGCCTGCGCGACGGTCGGCCACGCCGCGATGGCGGTGGCGTCCGGCCAGTGCGACGTGGCGGTCGCCTGGCGCGCGCGAAAGCGGGCCGCGAAGAGCACCCGCGTCTGGAGCCAGGCGCCCAAGCGGCTCGATGATTCGGATCAATGGACGCGGCCCGCCGGGCTGCTCCGACCGGTCGACGAGATCGCGATGCTGACGCGGCGCTACATGCACGAGTACGGCGTGACCCGCGAGCAGCTCGCGAACGTGGCGCTCACGCTGCGACGCCACGCGAACCGCAACCCGAGAGCCGCGATGTACGAGAAGACCCTGGACCTCGACCAGTACCTCTCCGCGCGATGGATCTCCGAGCCGCTCTGTCTCTTCGACAATTGCCTCGAGTCCGACGGCGCCCTCGCGGTCGTGATCACCTCCGCGGAGCGGGCGCGGGACCTGCCGCACGAGCCAATCTACGTCCACGCCTATTCGCAAGGCCTGCCCGAGCAGCATCAGATCATGAGCAACTTCTTCTGCGAGGATCCGCTTCGCGGCCCCTCCCACGCGGCCGCGCGACGGCTCTGGGCGAACAGCGATCTCAAGCCGCACGACGTGTCCTGCGCGCAGATCTACGACGCGTTCTCGCCTTTGATCCCGCTCTCGCTCGAGGGTTACGGATTCTGCGAGCGCGGGGAAGGCGCCGCCTTCACGGAAGACGGTGGTCTCGACTGGGATGGCGGACGGCTTCCGGTCAACACGTCCGGCGGCAGCCTTTCCGAGGCCTACGTCCACGGCTTCAACCACGTGATCGAAGCCGTGCGCCAGCTGCGCGGGGAGTCGACTGCTCAGGTCGAGGACGCCTCGAGCTGCCTCGTCACCAGCGGCGAGTGCGTGCCGACGAGCGCGCTGCTCTTGAGGAACTGAGCGATGGAGTCGGGATGGATCCTGCCGGATCTCTCGAATGAAGCGACCCGCGGCTTCTGGGATGGCTGCGCGGAAGGCGAGCTGCGCATTCAGACCTGCAGCGACTGCGGAGCGACGCGGATGCCGCCGCGGCCGATGTGTCCCCGGTGTCGCTCGGTGGACTACGGATGGACGGCGATGTCCGGCGAGGGGCGGATCTGGTCCTTCGTCGTGGCCCACCCGCCGCTCCTCCCGGCCTACGCCGAGATCGCGCCCTACCCGGTGGTGACCGTCGAGCTGCTGGAGGACCCGATGATCCGGATCGTCGGCGGCCTGGTCGGCGGTCCCGGCCTCGACGCCGCCTCCGTCGATACGAAAACGATCGAGATCGGCGATCCGGTCCACGTCGTCTTCGCGAAGGTCGAGGACGTGACGATCCCCCGTTGGACGGGGGCGAAATGGGCGTGATCAGGCTCCAAGGGAGGATCTGACGAGCGCGGTGGGCTCAGTCGTCGGGCGCGTCCCCGCCCTCGACCAGGACCGGAGCGGGCTCTCGATAGTTCGCAGCGCCGCTCGCGTCCTCCAGTCTCGGCAGGACCTCTCCCTCCTCCGGACCGATCACGATCACGCCCCGAAAGCGGGCACCTTCCTCCACGACGATTCCGGCGGTATGGATCTCGCCTTCGACGCTCGCTGACTTGTGCAGGATCGTCTGACGGCGAACGTGGAGGTCGCCGACGACACGGCCGTGGATCTCGACGGACTCCGCCTCGATCGTCGCGTCGACCTCGGCGGGCGCCGCGACCACGACCGACTTCGAGCCGTGGATCTGCCCCTCGATCCGCCCCTCGATCCGCACGTCGTCGGCAAAACGAAGGTCGCCCGCCAGCACGCTGGCCTCCCCGAGGAAGGTCTCCGCCGGGACCCCCTTCGGTCTCGAGACCGGACTCGCCGGCGGTACATCCGCTCGCGTTTCTTTCTTCTTCTTGAAGGGCATGTCACCTCGCTCGCGCCCGGGATCGGGCCTCGGGACCGATTCGGTCGCTCGCGGGAGAGCCCTTGTGTCGCGGGCTACGGCAGCGGAGACGCAGCGACCTTCTCGACTGCCCCCTCCACGGCCGTCCCCCGGAAGAAGTCCGGATTCGCCTCCGTTCCGTATAGAAGCGCGCGACGTTCTCGAAGACGAAGCGCCGGAACTGGTCTCGATCGAGCCAGCCCTTCTCGACGTTCTCCCAGGCCTCTTCGAGGACCTCGGTCATGTCGGGCACGTCCCAGTGGCCGATGTCGGAGCTGAACATCGCCGAGAGCTCGCTCCCGAACGGGATCCGGTCGCGATCGAAGGCGCTCGCGGTCATCGGGTCGTCGGCCTCACAGCCGAAGAAGAAGTTCGGGACGAAGCGGTCGCGCACGTCCTCGGGCCGCTCGACCCCGGTCTTCGCGAAGTCGTCATGGGGCCCGTCCGTCGCCCATCGCCCCGGATGATCGTCCGCCCCTTCGACCGCGCGCTCCTGGAGGACCCCACCGTACTGGCTGGCCAGATCGGCGAAGAGGGCGTCGTCGCGCAGGGTCGGATCGTAGTTCCGGATCGCGTCGGGATTCCGCTTCTCCCAACGCGAGAGCAGATCGCCGAAGAGGCCCACGCCCCAGTGGACGCCACCTTCGAGCAGACCGATCCGAAGGCCGGGAAAGCGCTCGGTCACACCGCCGAAGAAGAGCGACTTGGCGAACGCTTCGCCCGCGGCTCCGAAGTGACCGATGTGATTGTACATGTAGGTCGAGGTCGAGCGGCGAAGTCCGATCCCCATCGAGCCCGAGTGACATGCGGGCGAGATCCCGAGCTCGACGCAACGACGCCAGAAAGGATCGTAGTCGTACATCGAGTCGAGACCGAGCGTGTCCCACCAGACGTTGTAGGCGGACCCATCCGGATCCTCGACCCGTCGCTCCACGAGACCGGCGATCATCGCCGCCTTCAGCCCCAGCTCGCCAGTCGCGAACTCGAGCATCTCGATCGCTTCCTCCGGCGAATGCATCGGAACGACCGCCGCCGGCGTCATCCGGTCGCTGAACTCCGCGAACGCTTCGGCGGCGTAGCGGTTGATCGCACGGCACGCGCCGATCCGCGCCTTCTCGTCCTGGAGCAGGGGGTAGATGAGGGCCGCGCTGCCGTACATGACGGCGAAGTCGATGCCGATCGCGTCGAGTCGCTCCGCGAGCAGCGCCGGGAACGTGGCGGTCGCGAGGTCGAGCGTGTTCGCGGTGGGCGCCGCCCACCAGGCGGTCCGTGTCGCGCGGCGCCGGAGGCGCTCCGCGGGGTCCATCCCGACGTAGCCCCAGGTCCCGGTTCCGAGGGCGACGTCGCCGGCGAGCAGCGCGTTGGCGTCGATTCCTTCGTCCGCGAGGTAGGAGGTCAGCGCGGGTTGGTACTCGAGGTAGTGACCGTCCGCGTCGATCACGGGATGATCGAGGTCGGCGCGAATCCGCTGGGCCTTCGTCATGGAAGGGTTCGTCATCGAGGGGGTCGCCATCACGCATCTCCTGGGCTCGACTCGATGTCACGATAGGTCGCTGGCCCCGGCTGCGCCGCGCTCTCTCGGCAAGGAGACGCGCTAGAGCTCCTCTGTCGCCTCCGGCGCGTCACCCTCGTGCCTCAAGCGCTCGACCGCGACTTCGCCCAGCGGCATCGGGTCCTTCACGCGCAGGCTCTCGACCCACTCCCGGGTGAAGTCCCGGTCGAGGCCCGCGTGGATCCCGGCGATCGCGACCGAGGCGATCAGAGAACCGAGGGTCGCAAGGGCGCTGTCCTTGTGGGAGTCCCAGATGTCGCCCTGGGTCCCGAGGTAGGCCATGCCCAGCTCGCCCCCGAAGACGAGCGCGGCGGCCCACTCGATCAGCTCGAAGAGCAGCGAGCTCGACATCACGACGAGCAGCGGAAAGAGGTACGCCCAGAAGCCGCGCGCGTTCGCGACGCGAAGGAAGATCTCACGCGTCGGATACGTGATCAGGACGCCGTAGAGGAAGTGCACGAGCCGGTCGTAGTGATTGCGCTCCCAGCCGACCAGGTCGTTGAGCCCCCGGCCGAAGACCGCCTCGAAGCCGGCGTCGTAGGGCACCTCCGCGTAGGTGTAGTGCGAGCCGATCTCGTGCAGCACGAGGAAGAGCAGGAGCGAGACGTACGAGATCCGCGACAGGGGAAGCCGGCGAAACGTGACGACGAAGAACGGAACCAGCACGAAGACCAGGACGTTCTCGAGCAGCCAGTCCTCCCGGTAGATCGGCGCCCAGGCGAGCGCGAGGAAGACCACGAGGAAGATCGCGAGCACGCCCGTCGCGAAGCGGCGATGGGCGTCGGGGTCGAACGCGGTCGGAGCGGTGGGCACCGAATGAGACGCGACGTCGCGGGCGCGACGCACCGATCAATTCGCCGACGGCGGGACGGTCAGGACGAGACAGGACGCCGTCCGAACGACCGCGACCGCAACGCTGCCGAGAGCGACATGCTTGAAGCCGATCAGCCCCCGGCTCCCCATCACGATCAGGTCGGCGTGGCGCTCGAGCGCCTCCCTTGCGTGCTCGCGGTCGCCGAGGGGATTGCGGTGGGACATGGGGAAGCTCCTTCGCTGCGCGCCGATCGATCAGCGAATACTTCCCCACGTTTGTTCACCCGAGACGGCACGTCAAGGCGGACGATCGCGACGTCGAGAGCGTGTGCAGGACGCGCCGCCTGTCTCGGCGCGACCGGAGCCGCGCGACGCGCGGCGCCCAGACGGTTCTTCCCTGAGACGCGTCTAGCGCAGGATGACGGGCTCCTCGGGCTGGGACGAGAGAACGGGCGGCGGCTCTTCGTCGGGCTCGAACACGCCCCCTACCCAGCGCACCCGCTCGCCTTCCGGCGTTCGCCCCTGCTGCATCTTGACGACCATCTGGACCGCGTCACCGGCACGGGTCAGCGAGACCGGAAACAAATCGTCGACCACGAGCGGAACGTCTGCAAAGACGCGGAATCGCGCAACGGGCAGCGCGCTGCCCTCTCCACGTCGACCCCGCTCCGAACCGGTCGGAGGATGCACGTCGATCCGCCAATCGAATCGCGCCCCGGAGCGGGCGAGCTTTCGTCGCGACGGATGGGCGACGAAATGGACGGAATCTCCCTCGTCGACCGGCTCGATCTGGAGATCGGTCGTCTCGGGCAATAGATTGAAGAACACTCTCCGAATCGAGGATCGGGGCCCCACGCGTTCGGGCTCCATTTCCACCTCGAAGACGAGCGCGCCGTCGTCGTCGGCCTCGACGTGAACGATCCCGTACTCGTCGACCTGGCCGGTCTGCAGCTCATGGGTCAGGGGAAAGCTCTGTGCCGCGGCGAGGCCGCCGCAACTGAGGGAAACAAAGAGACCGGTGGCGATCGCGAACCGCCATCGGAAGGGGCTGAGGTCGGACATCGAGAAGATCCTCCGGAGTCGGGCCACCGAACGGCCCGGCTCTCCCCCTCTCGACCGGAATACGCGACCGAAACGTGACGCACGTCATGCGGTCCCGGGGCTCAAGGGCAGCAAGGATGCCCACGTACTGCCGATTTTCCGTTCGCCTCGACCAGATCTCGGCCCGGGCGCCAGGTCACGTGCGGCGGGCCCGGCCGAGGGGTGGAGCGCAGCTCGCTCTCGACGCTCGTCGCGCCTTTCGGCGGAACGAGCGGCACCCGATCGAAGCGTTCGTCGTACCCGACCGGCGCGGGATCACCGTAGCGATCGGGCGGGACGGTGTCCGCAGCGAGCGCGCCGACCGCCACGTGCATCACGGAACCGATTTCGAGCGTCGCGCGAATCCATCTCGTGTCCCGGTCTTCCGAGGAAGTGCGGTCGCAATCGCCGTTCCGGAGGCGGGTGCTTCCCGAGCGCGCTTCGAGGGCGCCCCGTGGTCAATCGATGTGACGTCTCCTCGTGTATCAGGACCGATGGACACGCCCGCGGCGGCGAAGCCCGACGAGGAACGCGAAGCCCCCGACGGCGACGCCAAGGCCGAATCCCGGTTCCGGCACCGAGGTGAACTGTATGGTCTCGCTCGGATTCCGCGGAACGGACACACCCGCGTTCCAGCGATAGTCGACCGCGTACGGAGCCTCGACGACGAGGACCGTGTCCGGAACGGCGACGTCGGTCGTTCCGAGAGGAACCTCGCCGCCGTTCGGGTCGCGGAGGACGAGGCTCCCGGACTCTGCGGGATCGCCCGGGAACGGCGCGCCGTCGAGCAGGAACGTCGGGACGACGGTCTTCATGGTCAGGTCGACCACGACCGTCTGATCGATGGCGAGCAGGGTGTCTTCGACCGCGTGGAATCCTTCGTTGCGCGGCACCATGATCGAGCCCGCCTCCCAGTCGTAGACGACGTCGTAGGATCCGACGACGACGCGCGGCGACGGCGTCGTCTCGTTCGTACTGCGGAGGTCGATCTCGTCCCCCGGCTCTGCGCCGACGAGGGTGAAGCGCCCCCGCTCGAGCTGGCTGGGCGGAAAGGGCTGACCGTCGACGAGCAGATCGGACGAGACCTGGATCGTCTCGATGTCGATCGCGACGGTTTCGTCCTCGTCGATCCGGACGCTGCTCGCGATCTTCGCATTCTTGTTTCCGGGCGCGACGGTCCAACCGATCACCCCCCGGTAGAAGACGTCATAGGTTCCCGCGATCAGCCGCCTGGTCGGCGGGGGCTCGTGGGTCGACCCGAAGTCGATCTCGTCCCCGTTCGGTCCGACGAGCACGATGTCGCCGCGCTCCGCCTGGGACAGAGGAGGAGGACTTCCGTCGAACGTGATCGCGCGACCCACCTCGAAAGTCGTCACCGGAACGGACAGGACGAGGAGCTGGCTCGGGTTGGCAGGGGGCTGGATGGAGACGTCTTCGAGGACCACCGCATTCGAGTTCGCCGGCACGAACCCGCCGCCCTGGAGACGCGAGTAGGCTACGTCATAGGTTCCGGCGATCACGACCCGCGACCCCGTCGGGGCGTTCGTCGGACCGAAGGCGACCTCGTCGCCGCTCTCGAAGTCGACGAGCCGGAGCTCACCGCGCTCGGCTGAGGAGAGCGGAAAGGGCGCGCCATCCAGGCTGGGGTCGAGGAAGAGCGGATGGGCGGTCAGGTCGACGGTGTAGTTGCCGTCCCGACGGAGCGTGACCTCGTCGACGACGGCGTGCGTGTTCTGCGGAACGATCGAGCCGGAACGGTACGAGTAGATGACCTGGTAGGCCCCCGGCACGACGCGCGCGACGATCGGGGAGTTCGCGCCCTGGCCCAGCAAGAACTCCGCCCCTGAGTCGACGTGGCGGAGCAGAAAGTCTCCCGTCTCTCCGACCGCTGCCGGGAAGGCCACACCGTTCAGCAGCAGGGTGAAGGTGATCTCGACCGTCGGAACATCGATGTCGAACACGCCCGACGCGTCGAAGGCGACGTCAGAGGAAATCGGGGTCCCCGTGTTGATCGGAAGGGACCCGGACGAGAAGAGAAAGTCGTAGAGGACGCCGTACTCGCCCGGGACGACCCGAAGCGGGCCGTAGGTCTGCATGTTCGTCGCACCGACGGAGATGGCCTCCCCGCGCCGATCGAGGAGCGACAGGATCGCCACGTCCGCCGCCGAAGCCGGGGTTGGCACCCCGTCGACGAGGAAATCCCCCGAAATCTCGACGCTCGGCACGTCGACGTTCAGCACATGCGCGATCGGCACGATCTGCGCAGAGGCCCCCGACGCGGCCAGGAAGACGACGGCGAAGACGAAGCACGCAAGCGTTCGGCGGTGGCTCGAGCTCATGGCGAGACTCCCGGCGCCAGCGATCTCCGGGGCTGGAGATCGGGACGACTCTCTCGATGAAGAGAGCATATGGGAGCCGAGAGGCCGTTCCGTGGCGGGCTTCACAGAGGCGTCGATCCGCGACCCCGCGCGCCCTCGCGATCAATCTCGGCACCGTGCGACGGGTCCGACGACAGGAGACGCGCGTCGGCATCACCGGCGGAGCCCTGAAGTCGAAGCTTCCCGGTCGGATCCGTTCGACGCGTTCCTGCCCTGTTCCAGGCGACGACTCGGCGGCGACCGCAGGCCCGCGGGAACGGATGGCCTCCGTTCGACGCATTGCAGTGCCTCGCGCGCGGAACCTTCCCTTTCGTCCGCGAGTAACCGACCCGACCTAGCGTGACGCCTTCGGCAGCTCTACGCGGAAGCGAGACCCACGCCCGAGCCGCTCGACGTCGATCATGCCGCCGTGGTCCTCGACGATCGAGTGGCTGATGCTCAAGCCGAGGCCCGTCCCGCCCGCCCGCAACCGCGTCGTGAAGAAGGGATCGAAGATACGCGGAAGGGTCGTGTCGTCGATGCCGTCGCCATCATCCTCGACCTCGATCACGACCCGATCCCCCTCGCAGGTGGAACGAATCGTCACGCGTCGAGCGCCGGGCGTCTCGATCGCGTTGCAGAGCAGGTTCTCGATCACCTGTTCGATCTGGATGCGATTGGCTTCGATGGGCGCCGTGGGCGCGAGACGTTCGATCGAGACTCGGGGACTCGCCTCGCCGAGGCGGCGGTTCGAGGCGCCCACCACGGCCTCGATGCACTCGTTCGCGTCGAGCGGAATCTTCTCGATCGCTTCGTCGTTCGCGAATCGCTTGATCCCCTTCACGATCGACTTGCAGCGTTCGACGCTGTCGATGAGACAGTCGACTGCCCGCGCTCGTACCTCTTCCGACTCGCCGTCGAGGGCCAGTTCGTCGGAAGCCATCCGGATGGAACCGAGCGGGTTGTTGATCTCGTGCGCGATTCCGGACGCGAGGGTCCCCAGAGCGGCGAGACGCGAGGCGCGGCCGAGGCGCGCATGGGCTTCGGCGAGCTCGCGCGTGCGCTCCTCGAGGACCTCCTCCAGCTCGCGATGCTGATTCATCAGGTGCTCGTGAGCGTCGAGTCGGTCGATCTCGGCCATGGCCCGTGAGGCGAAGATCGCCAGGATCGTCTGCGCCATCTCGTGCCGTTCGGGGGGCAGCGGCTCGTCGTCGAGAACGCAGAGTACGCCGATCGGCTCGCCCGGAGACGCGACGAGCGCAGACCCGACGTAGGACTCGACCCCCATCTGCTCGAGCAGCGTGTCGGATGGGAAGGCATCGCAGACCTGCGCCGGATAGACACAGCAACCCTGCTCGAGGACGTTCTCACAGGGCGAACCCACCAGCTCATACGAGAAGTTGGGCAAGAGGAGGCCGTTCGACCAGGCCGCGATCGTGTCGACGCGCGCCGCGGCGCCCTCGTCCCGGATACGACCGACGATCGCATGGCGGGCGTGGAGAACGGACGCGAGATTCTCTACGAGAGACGAGAAGAAGGCGGGGCCCGTGGAACGGGCGGTTCCCTCCATCAGTGCCGCGAGGACTTCCATCGGAGAGAGGTCCAGCGACGCGCGCTTCATGCGCCGCACTTCGGGAATCGGCGTAGACATTCCAGGAAGATCGCAGGACCCGCCGTTCCTCGAAATTGGGGAAAGACCCCACCGAAGGACTCCACGTCAGGTGGATTCGACGCAGGAGACCGGTCGGTGTGCGCTGCGCCGCGCGGGCGGGCGCCGAGAGCCAAGGGTGCCCCGGATCCGGCGATCCCGAGCTTCGGGAAGAAGCCCGGGAGCGGCGGCCGTCTACATCTCGTTCGCGGGCTCGACCAGCGATTCCGCGAGAGGCTCGAACACGCCGCGAACCGCTTCGGCATTCGGGACGGCCCCCAGCGCCACGACCTGATCGACGCCTGCGTCGCGATAGGCGGCCAGCTCGCTCGCATCGAGCGCGTCGCCGGGCATCACGGTGATCTCGAGCTCGCTCCGCGTGCGTCCGCGCTCCTCGAGGAACCCGTCCAGCTCGCCGAGGAGTGCCACCATCTGCTCCGGCGTCTTCATGGCGGCGTTCCAGCCCTGCCCGTACTCGGCGATCCGTCGAAGCGCCGGCCGGCTCTCCCCGCCGAAGATCAGCGGCGGGTGCGGCTTCTGTACGGGCTTCGGTGCGAAGCGACAAGCGGGCAACGAATAGAACTCGCCCTCGTAGCGCGAGGGATCCTCCGACCAGAGCGCCTTCATGACGGACACGTAATCGTTCGTGCGAGCGCCGCGACGTTCCCAGGGCGTGCCGAGCGCACGCATCTCTTCCTCGAGCCAGCCCACTCCGATGCCGACGTCGAGGCGACCACCCGAAAGGACGTCGAGGGAGGCGATCTCCTTCGCTGCGTAGATCGGATTGCGCTGTGGAAGGATCAGCACGCCCGTCCCGATTCGGATCCGCTTCGTGTGGGCCGCGAAGAAGGAGAGAACCGGAAAAGGGTCGAGGACGTTCGCGCCGGCGCCGCCGGGCATCCGCCCGTCGTCCGAGTAGGGGTAGCTCGGCGCGTACTCGTCGAAGAGGACGGCGTGCTCCGGCACCCAGAGCGAGGAGAACCCACACTCCTCGGCGACGCTCGCCACCTCGATCGCCATCTCGGGGGTGGCGAGGTCCGCGGGGAGCGGAGCGAAGAGTCCGATCTTCATGGAGCCTCTCTGGACGCGGGCCGTGCTGCCCGCGCGGCAACTGACCGGCTAGTGCGACGCCCCTCCGCCCACGTCGGCGTTGAAGGCCGCGTTGAGGATGTCGAACGCGTCTTCCCTCAGGAGCAGGCCCTGACGACGGAGGGAGAACGTGCTCCAGAAGACCTTGCCGAAGTAGGAGAAGCGCCTCGGGTAGAGCTCTTCCAGCTGCGCCTCGGAAAACGGAAAGACCGAACCGCTCAAGAAGCACGCGAGGGCGCCGAACTGATCCAGCGGCGGCGGCAGGGCGGGGTCCGCGAAGTTCATCGATCCATAGGTCGCGAGCGGCGCTTCCATCGAGGGGAGTCGGACGCCGCCGGTCACGTTGCCGAGCGCGTCCCGAACGAGCGCTCCGTCCTGATCGTCCATCACGCGACCGCGCGGGGCAGGCCAACCGAATCGCGCCTGTCGCTCCATGCGTTCCCAGAGCGCGTTCAACACGTTGTTCACGAAGACCGGCCCGTCGGCGGTCGTGTTGATCTCGTTCGCGCAAAGATCCGCGAGCTGGACCGGAGCCGGACCGAAGACACCCGCCGGAATGACCTCGATGTCGATGTGGACGGTGTTGTGCGCCCCGCCGGCCACTTCGTAGTACCGATAGGTCGGTGTGTCGGACTGACGGCCGAACACGTTGAAGCCGAGCGTCTCGAAATCCGTCTGCGTGATCAACTGGTAGACGGGGACCGGTAGATCGGTCCGAACGTTCGTATCGGGGAAGGCCAGGCGCGGGGTGCAGTCGGGAAAGGCCGGCGACTCGTCCTCGCCGCAGATCGGCCCTCCGTTGATCCTGCGCGCGCGGATCCCGGCCTGGACGAAGTAGCCGTCGGTGACGCCCGGCTCGTGGAAGGCGCTCGCGTAGGTGATGACGGACCCGGCCTGTTGGGACTCACCGGCCTGAAAGACTCGCTTGACGCGGTAGGCGGAAGGAATCGGCCCGGCTTCGCCGCCGTTCCTGAGGACGTTCGCGATCTGGCTCATCATCTCGTAGGCCAACCCGTCGTCGGGCAGGCTGAGCGTCGAGTATCGGCTCCCGCAGCTCGGCGGGAGGATCCCGAGCAGACGACACCCGCCGAGCAGATAGTCGAGTGCCTGGTTGGAGTTCGTCACGCCGACGTAGATGATCCCTTCGCGGGCGAAGTATTCGGCGGACGGATCGTAGACGGGTGCCGTGTCGAAGCCGGCGGTCGAGTTCCACCACTCTACGACCACGGTTCCGTTGAACTTGTGCGGATCTGCGGGGCGGCGGACGATCAATCGCGTCTTGTAGGGAAGATCGGCCGCGATCTCGACCAGGTCCGTCGGTCCGGACGGGGGGTCGTTCTGGTAGTTGAACAGATCGGCCGCACCCTCGACGAAGAACTCCTCCTCGACGTAGGCCTGAGGCAGATCGGCGACCAGGCGCGTTCCTGGCACGAAGGCCTCGCCCTGTTCCGTCGGGGGGCGCGTCACCGTCACGGGCGCCGTCGGATCGGCGATGGCCGGAAGGGCGAACGCTACGCCGAGCCCGAGGAGTATCGGGACGAGCAGCGCGATGGTGGAGTCGGAACGAAAGCGGAACATGGCGGCCTCCTTGTGACTTCTCGTCAACGTCGCCACCTTGGCAGCCTGTTCCCCCGAAAGCAAGCACCGATGATGCGCTGCCACGCCCTACAGTCTCGGTGAAGCGGAATCACACGAATGTCTGTTCGATGTCGCGGCTCGGCACCTTCTCCACTCACGACCACTGCTTGCGCCGGCGGTCGATTCGATCGATCTCCGCTTCGTATTCGCCCCGCTCGAAGCGGAACGGGCCGAGCTCCTCGTAGGACCCGCGCCGAAAGCCGTGCCGGCAGGCCCGCCCGCCCTGCAACCCGACCGGGCTCGACGTGAGCCTCGGTGGAACGACCCACGCGCTTCGTGCCGGGCAGCCGATCGGCCATCACTCGATCTCTCATCGCCCGCCTGCCGAGTCCGACGAAGGTCCTCACGGCAACACGCCTCGCGCGTCGAGTCGCGAGCTCGCGATCTCAGCCCTGCGTCGTCGAGAGACGAGACACGATCTTGCGAACGCGACGACCGACCGCTCCCAGCGTCACGCCCGGCCGCGAGACGATCCGAACGAGGAAGCGGAACAGCGACCCGGGACAGAGGACGTCCACGATCAGATGGATTCTCGGCTCATCCGCATCGTTGAACGCCTCGTGGGGCAGTCGATTGTCGAACCACCAGAGCTCCCCCTCACGCATCCGCACCTCTTCCGACTCGGCTCGAAGCCGACTCCCGAGCGGACTCCGCAAGACCAGGTGGTAGCGGTCGCGAAGGTGGTAGTAGAGGCCGCGGTCGACGTGTTGGTACACACGTCCATGCGGGCGCAGCCGGACCAGGGCAGCGCGGCCGACGCGACCGTGCGAACGACGCGTGAGCCGATCGACGAAGGCCTGGACCATCGGGAGCCGTTCGGCGGCGTCCGTCGGGTGACCGAGGTAGCCGAGCGGACGGCGGCGACGTTCGTCACGAAAGTTCGCGGCGCCCGGATGGAGCGTGATCGCGACCGTCTCCGTCTCGCGCTGGACCGCCACCTCGGCCTGGCGACGCGGGTCCGCGGTCCAGATCTCGGGGTGCGCATCGATCTCCGAGAGGATCGCGGCGATGTCGACGTCGAATTCGATCTTACGGAAGCGAGTCGACATGGGCGTGGCGTCTACTCCTGTGGTGCACCCCGAGCACGAGACCGTGCGGAGCGTAGCCGAGCGCCCAGCGCTAGAATCGGCATCGAAGCGGCAACGTCGTGACGGACCGTCCCCACCGGTCGATGGAGCGAACGTGCGGCCGCTCGAATGCGACTCGATGTCTACGCTCCCCCCCGTCATTCTGTTGGGCAACGACTGCCTGACCGGTCTGCAGATCGCGCGCATCCTCTGGCGTCGCGGAGTCCCCGTCTTCGGACTCGCCGATCGCCCGGACTCGCCCTACTGCCGAAGCCGCGCGATCGTCCGAACCGTGGCGGACGGGGGCGAGGATGCGCTCGCCTCCCTTCTCGCGCAGCTTCGAACCCGATACGAGGGGGAGCCGGCCGTGCTTCCCTGCACGGACCGCGCTGCGTTCTTTCTCGCGGAGGCCGCAGGCCGTCTGAAGGGCGGAAGAGCGCGCATCGTCCCTCCGGCAGCGACCCTCGATCGACTCGGTGACAAGGCCGAGCTCCATCTGCTGGCGCAGGATTCGGGCTGGCGCGTTCCGCAGACGTTGATCGTGCACGACGAGCCCCAGCTCGCACTCGCGGCGGATCAGCTGGACCTGCCGCTCGTCGTCAAGCCGCCGCGGCGAACCTCCACCTGGCTCGCGGCGAGCGGAGATCGCAAGGTCTGCCGCTTCGAGGATCGCGAGACGCTGCTGGAGGAAGCGCCTGCGCTGCTGGCGACGACTGACGAGCTCGTCCTCCAGGCGTGGATCCCGGGTTCAGCCGAGTCGAGTCGGGAGCTCACGATCCTCTATGATGCCGACGCGAAGTACGTCGCTTCGGTCGTGATGACGAAGGTTCGGCAGTGGCCTCCGGACATCGGCACGAGCTCGATGGCCCGGGAGATCCGGGACGACGAGATCGTCGCGCACGGCAGGGCGCTCCTCGAGTCCCAGTCCTTCGTCGGGCTCGCGCAGCTGGAGTACAAGCGCGACGAGCGGGGGGGGCCGCCGGTCCTGATCGAGATCAACCCCGGTCGGGCGACGTTGAATCAGCCACTCTGCGAAGCGGCGGGCGTCGAGATGACGTGGGCCTGGTACTGCGCCGCCACGGATCGCCCCCTCGAGCCTGGCACCCTGGACGTGGTCCATCCCGGCGCCGCATGGGTTTGCTGGAAACGCGACCTGCGGGCGGGCTTCCTTGCGTGGCGCAACGGCGAGATCTCGCTTCGTGACTGGTCTCGGTCCTACCGCGGAACGCGCTGGTCGGCGGACGTCTCGATCGACGACCCCCTCCCCTCCCTTGTGGATCTCGCCCGGAAGGCCGTTTCGCTGCTCGGGCGGCGATGGCGGCCGATGACCGAGCGAGCGGCGGCCGGGCCGACGCCATGAACAACGAGGGCCGAACGCTCGTCGTTCTCGTCGGCATCGACCGCCTCCTCGGTCTCCAGCTCGCGCGCATTCTCTGGCGGCGGGGCGACGACGTGGTCGGCGTCGCCGTCGACGAACGCTCGCACTACTGCGCGACCCGGGCGGCGAATCGAATCCTTCCCGCTGCGCCGTTCCTCGAAGATCCCTGTTCGGCGCTCGCCTCGCTCGGCGCCGAAGCAGGCCGTCGGCCGATCCTCATCCCTTGCACGGACGAGTTCGTGTGGTGGCTCGACGCGAATCGGACCGCCCTCACGGAACACGCCGACTTTCTTCTCGCCGACTCCGAGAGTCTCGAACGGCTCTCCGACAAGGCGCGTTTCTGCGAAGAGGCGGGCGCGAGGGGCGAACCGATTCCACGCACGCGAATCGTGACCGATCCAGCGGAGCTGGACGACGCCACGGAAGCGCTCGGATTTCCCCTGATCGTCAAGCCAGCTCGTCGTTCGCCCGAGTGGATGCGCGCGACCGGCGGAGCGAAGGTCCTGAAGATCGAAGACGGCGCCGGGGTCGCGAGTCGAGTGCGACCCCTGTTCGGGGTGGGCGTTCCGATCGTGCTCCAGTCGTGGGTCCCGGGCGGCGACGACTGCATGTATTCAGTCTTCGTCTGCCTCGATCGGGACCATCGACCGGCGATGCCGCCGCTGGTCGTGCAGAAGCTGCGTCAATGGCCACTCGAGACGGGCGTCGGCTGCCTGGCAAGGCAAGTGGAGGCGCCAGATCTGGCGGAGACCGCGCTCCGCTTCCTCGCCGAGCGCGAATTCGTCGGGACGGGTTCTCTCCAGTTCAAACGTGACGCCTCGACCGGACGTTTCCTGCTGATTGAGATGAACACGCGGTTCGCACTCAGCTTTCCGCTCTGCGAGGCCTCCGGGTTGGAAGCGACCCGGATCCACTGCCGATTGGCGGCGGAGGAACAGGTGACGGCCGAGACCGAGATCCCGATCCCGGGACGAAAATGGATCTGCTGGAAGCGAGACCTCGCTTCCGCGTGGGCACTTCGGCGTCACGGGCGACTGTCCGTTGGCGAGTGGATCCGGTCGCTCGCGGGACCGAAGCGATCGGCGGATCTCATGCTGGCCGATCCGATGCCCATGCTTCGCGACGCCCTCGGACGGATCACCGGACGACGCTGACGCTCGAGGCCCCGCGGCGTTCGAACGGAGCCGCTCTCCGGAACGCCCAGATGGCCGGGCAGGTCTTTGCGGTATGTCCCGAAGACGGTCGCTCCGCATCAGGAAACGGGGCTCGCAGATCGCGGGAAGAACTCGCTGCTCAGCGCGCCCGCAGGCGAGCCTGGAGCAGCATCCGCGTATTCCGCTGGCTCAGCTGCGTCGACCAGCCGATACCGGCTGCCGACCCTCGCTCGAAGCGATCGCGGCCGTACGAGAGGCGCTGGTTGTCGTCGGTTACCCGGGGCCCGCCCGCGCTGATCGCGCGGATCTCGTCGGCGTCGAGCAGAATCTGCTTCTCGATCTGGGCGAGTGAGTAGTCGAGCGGAATCGTCGCTTCGGAGAAGTCCCACGGCTCGAGGCCGCCGACCAGGACGCCCGTCTTCGTCTCGGGATCCTGCCACAGGCGCGTGTAGGGGAAGAGCTCGGCGAAGCTTCCGATGATCGCCAACGTGTCCGTCTCGCTGATCAGATGAATCGGGAGCCACTGTGCGGCGACGCCGCCGATCGCGAGACGATCGCGCACGAGCTCGTAGAACTCGGTCGAGTAGAGGTGGTTGCTGCCCGCGAAGTTGGGGGGCATCGGCTCGAGCGTGATCAGGTCGAAGCGTTCTTCGGTCCGGCGCAGGAACGCGCGGCCGTCCATCACGGTCGTCTCGACGCGTGCGTCTTCGAGGACGCCGTCGTTCGTCGAGAAGAGCGGAGCCGCGTCGAAGACGGCGGCGTTCAGATCCACGACGTCGAGGTGTCCCGGGCCGTGGTCCCGGACGGCGTCCGCGGTCTGCCCGGTCCCCATGCAGATCACGAGGGTTCGTTCGAGGTTCCTCGCAGCCAGGGCCGGGAGATGCCCCATCCAGGGCATGTAGCTGCTCGAGCCGTGTTCGAGCGACGCGATGAAGCCGTCGATCACGAGCAGGTGGGTCCCCTCGACGTCGACGACCCAGGTCGTGGCGTCCGCGCCTTCACGCACGAAGTCGACCTTGCCCTCTTCGGGCCAGCCGTGGCCCTGGACGCGATAGCGACCCGAGCTCTCCTCCATCGAGAGCGCCGCGCCGAGCCCGACCACCGCGGCGAGCCCGGCCGCCACGACGCTCCGGCGTGTGCGGGACGGGTTGAGCAGCGTCGCGCCGCAGATCGCGAGCCCGACCAGCCAGCTGGCCCGGGTCGCACCGATCGAAGGCAGGAGCAGGAATCCGGCGACCAGCGAACCGATCACGGCCCCCGCCGAGTTCACGATGTAGAGCCGACCGCTCCCGCTCGTCGAGGCGTGGGTCGCGAGCAGAGAAGGAAAGATCGTTCCGAGGAGCGCGGCGGGGATTCCGGTCAAGGCCAGGACCCAACCGAACCGCTGGACTCCGAGCTCGACCGAGAAGAGCGTGGGCGCCACTGATTCGAAGAGGGTCGGGACCGTGAATCGATCGAGGGCATCGATCAAGGGCGTCGCGACCAGGATCGCCCCACCCGCCACGGGCAGGACGAACGCGACCACGTCCCGATCGCGACGACGCGCGAGGCTCGCCAGGGCGGCGCCGATCGAGAGGGCGGTCAGGAACGCCGCGATCGTGACGGCAAACGCCTCGGTCGTCGACTGCAGCGCGGCGCGAATCGATCGGAACCACGAAACCTCGAGGGCGAAGATCGCCGCGCCGCTCAGGAAGGCGAGAGCCAGCACGCGCGGCGCGGGCCAGGCGACGTCGCGCTCCACTTCGGCGTCGTCCCCTTCGCCTCCGACCCATAGCCCAAAGACACCGACGGCGAGATTGAGCGCCGCCGCGACCCAGGCCGTGCGGGTCACGCCCACTTCCGGCAGGACCAGGAAGGTCACCGCCAGGATCCCGACGACGGCCCCGGCCGTATTGAGCGCGTAGGCCGTCGCGACGCTGGTCCCCGCGCGCCGCGCCGCCGGCGCGATGATCGGGATCGTGGCGCCCATGGCGGTCGCGGGAATGATCAGGATCACGAACGTGCCGGCGAGACGGACGAACGGGGCGAGCGCCGGCGCGCTCCGCCAGACCCCGACGTCGAGCGAGGCCAGACCGGCCAGCAGCGGCGGAACGGCCAGGCTCGCCAATCCGATCACGACCTCGGCGATGCCATAGGCGCGGAGCGGTCGCTCGAGTGCCCCCGCGCGGGCGAGCCGCGCCGCCAACCAGCCGCCGAGACTCATGCCCGCCATCATCGACGCCAGAGTCACCGCCGTCCCGTAGGCCGACACACCGAGCGCGAGCGCCGCGTGGTGCTGATAGAGGACTTCCCAGCTGAGACCGGCCGCCCCCGAGACGAGAACGGCCGCGAGCAGTGGGAACGCGGTGAGCGGCGGACGCGCGGATTCGGACACGGGCGTAGGGTAGCTAGTTCGGCTCCCCTCGCTCGATCCGGAGACCGGCCGTACTCGTCACCGCAAACCGTTTCGCTAGCGTGGTCACGACGGAGAATTCCTTTCTTCTCGAGGAGTCCGGTCGTGGTCGAGCTGGTCTACGAGATCATCGAGAACCCCGCCTATCGCCACATCCTCCTCAATCACCTCCCGATCACGGGTCTGGCGGTTGCGACGTGCGTCCTCGCCTGGGGCCTCATCGAGAACCGCTGGCGCTCGATCGCCTTCGGCCTCGTCCTCTGCGCGGCCATGTCGGCGTCGGCGATCTTCGTGCTCCAGTCCGGCGACGCAGCCTACCCCCTGCTCTTCGACGAGCTCGATGGCCCGGGGCAGGCGTGGCTCGACGACCATGCGGAGCTTGCGGCGCGATGGGGCCGGTTGATTCCGGCGAACGCATTGTTGGCGCTCGTCGTCCTGGGAATCGGATGGCGAAGCGAGGCCTGGCGCCGCCCTTCGGGACTCGCCGCCCTCGTGGGTTGCACGATCAGCCTGGGCGCCGCCGGCGTGATCGCCTCGGCCGGCGGCCACGTCCGCCACCCGGAATTCCGCGCCGCGGCGGGCGACTCCGCGCCCGTCGCCGCGCGGGAGTCGGAGCCCGCCGGGTCCCGCGTCGGAATGCGACGCCTGACCGAGGCCCAGTACCGCAACGTCGTCGCCGACGCCTTCGGCCCGGGCCTCGAGATCGCGGGCCGCTTCGAGCCGGAGAATCGACGCCACGGCCTGATTGCCGTCGGCAGCGCGCAGGCGACGATCACGGCGAGCGGCTTCGAACAATACGAACGCATGGCGATCGAGATCGCGCGACAGGCGCTCGAGCCGGACCGGCGCGAGGCGTGGCTCCCGTGCCGACCGCAGGCGGCGGATCGCCCGGATCCCGAGTGCGTCGAAGCGATGCTCCGCGAGGTCACGCCCACGCTCCTTCGTCGCCCCATCGACGAGCGGGATCTCCGCGGACGGGTGGCGCTCGCGACGGAGGGGACCGAGACCTTCGGCGACTTCTGGATCGGCGCGCGCGCCGCGCTCGCGAGCGTGATGATCGCGCCGGACTTCCTCTTCCGCGTCGAGACCGGCGCGCCGGACGCCCTCGGCGACGGAGAGGAGACGCTCTCCGCCGCGAGCCTGGCGTCGCGACTCTCCTTCTTCCTCTGGAACGCTGGTCCCGACGCCTCGCTGCTGGAGGCGACCCTGAGCGGCGCCCTCGAGACGCCCGAAGGCTATGCCGCGCAGGTCGATCGGATGATCGCGTCGCCGCGCTTCGAAGCGGGCGTGCGGGCGCTCTTCTCGGACATCTTCCAGTTCGACGGGTTCGCCGATCTCGCGAAGGATCCCGTTCGCTATCCGATCTTCACTGCGCGCGTCGCCGAACACGCCCGAGAGCAGACGCTTCGCACGGTCATCGAACACCTGGTGGTACGCGAGGGCGACTACCGAGCGCTCTTCACTTCGCGAGAGAGCTTCATGACCCGCATTCTCGGCCCCGTCTACGCCCTGCCCGTCCGCGCCGAGAGCGGGTGGGAGGCCGTGACCTTCGGGGCGGGGAGCGGTCGCGGCGGTCTTCTCACCCACGCCAGCTTCAACATGCTCCACGCCCACGCGGGGCGGAGCTCGGCGACGCTACGCGGCCTCTTCATCCGAGAGGCGCTGCTATGCGAGCGCGTCCCCCCGGCGCCCGCCGACGTCGACTTCGGTCTCTTCAACGCCGACGACAGTCCGGAACACCGGACCGCCCGCGATCGCCTGGAGGTGCACTCGACGAACGCCTCCTGTCGCAGCTGCCACAAGCTGACCGATCCGATCGGTCTCGCCCTCGAACCCTTCGACGGCATCGGTCGCCAGCGCGCGTCCGAGAACGGAGCAATGATCGACCCGAGCGGCGACCTCGACGGCCTCGATTTCGCCGACGCGCCAGGGCTCGGTGCCGCCCTGGCGGATCACGACCGCCTCGGCGCCTGCCTCGCGCGTCACGCCTACCAGGCCGCGATCGGCCGCGCGGCGAAACCGTCGGAGCGCCGATGGCTGCGGACGCTCGAGGCCCGCTTCGCCGAAGCCGGCCATCGCCTCGCCCCGCTCATCCGTGAGATCGTTCACGCGCCGGGCTTCCGGGCTGCGCCCACGGCGAAGGCGCCGACGACCTCGCTCGCGGGCGCGAGCGGCGCCTCGGACTCGATCGGAGAAGCGTTATGATGGAGCGGACGACGCGAGGGAAAGGTCTGGCATGACTCGACTCCTCACACGCAGGACGATGCTCCGACGGACGCTACGCGGCAGCCTCGGCGGGGTCGGCCTGAGCCTCGCCCTCCCCTATCTGGACGTCTTCCTGAACGGGAACGGAGATGCCCTCGCGGCGACCGGCGCGCCCCTCCCGACGCGCTTCGGCACCTGGTTCTACGGCTGCGGCATGAATCCGGACCGCTGGAATCCGACCGCCCCGGGCCGCGACTTCCCGCTGACGCCCGAGCTCGAGCCGATCGGGCCGGTACGCGATCACGTGACGGTGCTGAGCGGATTCAGTGTCCTGCTCGCCGGCGAGACCAACCACGTCCATCGAACCGGGGTCTTCGGCACGCTCACCGGCGGCGCACCGATCACGACGACCGAGGTCGACGGACCGACCCTCGACGTGCTGATCGCCGACACGATCGGCGACGCGACGCGCTTCCGATCCCTCGAGATGGCCGCGAACGGGATCGCCAAGGACAGCTACAGCCTGCGCAGCGAGAATGCCCGCAACGCCGCGGAGCCGACACCGCTCTCGCTCTACTCGCGGATCTTCGGACCGGGCTTCGCAGATCCGAACGCGGGTGAGTTCACGCCGGACCCGCGCACCCTGCTTCGCAAGAGCGTACTCTCGGCAGTGACCGAGGACCGCGCCCGGATCGACCGTCGACTCGGGCAGGCGGACCGAGCGCGCCTCGACGAGTACTTCACGTCGCTCCGCCAGCTCGAACGTCAGCTCGAGATCCAGCTCTCGGCGCCGCCGCCGCTCGAAGCCTGCCAGCCGCCCGACTCTCCGCCCGGCTCTCCCGCCGAGGCGCCGGTCTCCCAGGACGTCGAGCACGTCGCCCACAATCACGACCTGATGGCCCGGATTCTCGCGCTGGCGCTCGCGTGCGACCAGACGCGGGTCTTCAACCTCGTGTTCTCGGCCGGCGCCTCACGCCTCCACACGGTGGGCAGCCCCGACACCCATCACACGCTGACGCACGAAGAAGCGAAGGACGAGTCCCTCGGCTACCAGCCCAAGGCGACCGCGTTCGTCATGCGGAGCATGGAAGCCTGGGCCCGGTTCGTCTCGACCCTCGCGAGCGTGCGGGAAGGCGACGGCACCCTGCTCGACCATGCCGTCGTGCTCTGCCATTCCGAGACGTCGGACGCGAACAGCCACAGCGTGACGGGTCTCCCGATCATGCTCGCCGGAACCGCCAGCGGTCGGATCCGGAACGGTCTCCACGTCCAGGGTGCCGGCGATTCCGTCGCGCGCATCGGCCTGACCCTTCAGCAGGTGATGGGCCGTCCGGTTGCGCGCTGGGGCTACCGCGCGAACGAGACGTCCCGCCCGCTTTCCGAGATCCTCGCATGAGCCACCCCGACCGAGGAGTCCGCATGTCCCGACATCGATCGATCGAGTCCACCCGATTCCTCGCGACGCTCGTCGGCGTAGTACTCACCCTCGCCACCTCTGCGGGCTGTGAGCGCGGAACTGCCGCCGAAGACGCATCGGCCGACGCCACCCCCCGCGTACGCGGCTACGTCATGGCGCGGTGGTGGGACGAGATTCCCCATGACGAGCCCGGCGAATGTCCGGAAGGACTCAACGTGACCGAGGTCGAGTACTTCCCCGAGCAGTGGCAGACCTACATGGCGGAGCGGACGCGGGTCCGGGAGACCGAGGGGCGACACCTCGAGTGGGATCATCCGCTCCTTCCGCCGGACGCCTGCCAGGATCCGTTCGCGCAGCCGGATCCGGGCTACCGGACCCTCGACGGACCGGCGCGCGTGGCCGGACTCGACCTCGACGGCGTGGAATCGACCCTCGCGGACGCGTCGAGCGCCCGATGCGCCCACGACGACTTCGTCGACCCGTCGGGCGTGCGCGGAATCGACAATCAGCTCTGGCGACTGATGGGTTGCGTTCGCGGCTATCGCCCGAACGACCTGATGGACCGGCTCCACAAGGCGAACACGATGATCAAGGAGGGGGGCTACGCGATCCTGATGGAGATCGCGGGGATGGACGACCCGGTGAACGACGATCACGTGGAGGTCCAGTTCCTCTCGTCGGCCGCGCCCGTCTCGCTGAACGCGCTCGGCGAACCGATGGAGCACGTCAGCTTCGACGCCCACGCGGACACCACCTACCACAACGCCGTCGCCACGGGCCGGATCGTCGACGGTGTCCTCACCACCGATCCGGTGGATCTTCGTCTCAAGATCAAGCAGCAGACGCAGGACAATGCGGTCTTCTACCGGGACGCACGGATCCGGGCGACCGTCCTCTCCGACGGCCGGATCGAGGGCGTTCTCGGCGCCTACTGGGACAACGAGAATTTCTGGTCGATGATGAACGACCACATGATCGGCGACCGTCACCAGGGCCGGAACGCCGCCTTCAACCGCGGCTTCATGTGCGCCGGCCTCTACCACGCGATCCCCCGCGTCGCGGACGGTCACCCCGATCCCGAAACGGGGGCGTGTACTTCGATCTCGACGGCGCTCCATTTCGAGGCGAAGCCGGCGTTCGTCATCCGTCCGACGCTCGCCCTGTCCGGAGATCAGTAGAGCCTTCCCACCCATGCCGACGATTCTCGCAGTGGACGCGCATCATCACCTCTGGGACCTCGGCGTGTCGCACTACCGCTGGCTGCACCCGAATCCCGACGGCGACCCCTTTCCCGACTTCGAGAAGATCTGTCGCGACTACACGATCGCCGACTACCGGGCCGACCTCGCCGGATGTGACGTCGTGAAGTCGGTCCACGTGCAGGCGGAACACGACGCGGACGACCCCGTGCGCGAGACGGAATGGCTCCAAAGGGTCGCGGACGACCCGGACTCCGGAGGCTTCCCCCACGCGATCGTCGCCGGTATCGACCTGTCCCGACCCGACTTCGAAGGGGTCCTCGAGGCGCAGGCGGGCCACGCCAACGTCCGGGGCGTGCGCCAGATCCTCGACGCGCATGCGACGGCCGCGTCGGGGGACTCCGCGGAAGACGCACTCGCCTCTCGGGCAGCACAGCTTCGCGACGAGACGTGGCTCCAACACTTCGGACTGCTCCGACGCTTCGGTCTCTCCTTCGACCTTCAGCTCTTCGCCTGGCAGCAGGACGATGCCCGCGCTCTGCTGGAGCGCCACGACGACGTCCAGATCGTGCTCAACCACACGTTGATGCCTTTCGATCGGTCGAACGAGGGGATGGCGCTGTGGCGGCGGGGCCTCGCGTTCTTCGCGCGCCATCCGAACGTCGCGCTGAAGATCTCGGGCCTCGGCATGGCTCCGGGCGGTTGGGATCCGGCCGCCAACCATCGATTGATCCTCGAGGCGATCGAGGCCTTCGGGACCGACCGATGCTTCTTCGGCAGCAATTTCCCGATCGACGGGTTGGTGGCGAACTATCGCTCGATCTGGTCGACTTTCCGGGACGCGATCGATCCGCTCTCGGAGGACGAGCAGGTCGCAATGCTGCGCGGCAACGCGGAGCGCGTGTACCGGATCTGACGCGAGCGGCGAACCGAAGGGGAGCGAGACGATGAACGAGATCGCGATTCGAGGAGGAACCGTCGTCGACGGAACGGGCGCGCCCGCCCGCCGGGCGGACGTCGGGATCCGTGACGGCCGTGTCTGTGAGATCGAGGAGTCCGTTCGAGGCAGCGAAGAGATCGACGCGAGCGGTCGACTCGTCGTCCCGGGATTCGTCGACATCCATACCCACTACGATGCGCAGGTTCTCTGGGACCCGAGCCTCGAGCCGTCGAGTCACCAGGGGGTGACGAGCGTCGTTGCCGGCAACTGCGGCTACAGCATCGCCCCCACGAAGGAACGCGATCGCGCCTCGCTCATGCGGACCCTCGACAAGGTCGAGGACATGCGGATCGCGACCCTCGAGGCCGGCGTCTCCTGGGATTTCGAGAGCTATGGCGAGTACCTCGACCTGATCGAAGGCCGCGGCCTCGGAATCCACTTCGGAGGCTACGTCGGACACACCCCCGTCCGTCTGTACGTGATGGGCGACGACGCCTACGAACGGGAAGCAACGGAATCCGAGATCGAGGAGATGAAGCGGATCGTCGCCGATTCGATTCGAGCGGGCGCCCTCGGCTTCTCGTCCGATCGGGCAGGGTTCCACCTCGGCGACGGGGGCCGCCCGGTCCCCTCCGTCGTGTCCAGCCAGGCGGAGGTCGAGGCCCTGCTCGGTGTCGCGGGCGAGATCGGCCAGGGCGTCCTCCACGTCGCCGCAGGCGAAGCGTTCGACTGGGTCTACGACGTCCAGCCGCGAATCGGCCGCGTCTTGAACTGGTCTTCGATCCTGACCTACCCGGAAGCCTGGAGATCCCGCGCGCCCTGGCGCGAGAAGCTCGATCGACATCTCGCGGGCCGCGCCACCGGTGCCGACGTCTCCGTTCAGGTCACCTGTCGACCCATCGTGCAACGGATCGTGATGCGGGAACCGACGTCGTTCTATCAGATGCCTTCCTTCCAGGCGCTCGTCGCGACGCCGGAAGCCGAGCGGGAGAGGGTCTTCGCCGACCGCGACTGGCGAGCACAGGTCGTCGCAGAGTTCGAGTCCGGCGATTGGATCGATCCCGGATGGGCCACGTTCACGATCGCCGAGTCCGAGGTACACGCGGAGCTCATCGGTCGCTCCGTCCTCGACCTCGCGCACGAACGGGGCGGAACGCCCTGGGACGTCGTCTGCGATCTCGCACTCGAAGAGGATCTCGCGACGCGCTTCGAGATCGTCTTCGCCAACGACGACCTCGAAGGGGTGAGCGAGCTCCTCCGAGGCGAAGGCTGCGTCCTCGGCCTCTCGGATGCCGGAGCCCACGTCGGCCAGATCTGTGACGCAGTCATGCCGACGGACTTTCTCGCCGGCTGGGTGCGCGACCGATCCCTCATGTCGGTCGAAGCGGGGATTCGAAAGGTCAGCGGCGAGGTCGCGCGCGTGGCCGGTCTCGCCGACCGCGGAACCCTCGAGGTCGGGCAGGTTGCCGACGTGGTCGTCCTCGACTGGGAGCGACTCTCTCCGGGACCGGAGCGACGCGCCTTCGACTTCCCGGCCGGCGGAGAGCGCCTCACCGCGGATGCACCGACCGGGATCGAGACCGTCCTCGTCGCCGGCGCAGCGACGCGTCGGGAGGGGAAGTCGTGCCTCGGTTCGCTCGATCGTCTGCCGGGACGGGTCCTTCGCAGCGTGCCGGGATGAAGGCCTCGAACCCGATGGACTCCGGCAAGGGCCCTTCTTCCGCACGGAGCGCTCGATGGCGACGTTCGCCCTGATCCACGGCTCGATGCACGGCGCCTGGTGCTGGCGGGATCTCGAGCCGGCACTCGCGAAGCTCGGCCACCGGTCCCTCTCGGTCGATCTCCCCTGCGAAGACCCGCTCGCAGGTCTCGACGAGTACGCGCGAATCGTCATCGACGCACTCGAAGCCGCGCCGAGCGAACGCGTCGACGGAGAGCCGCTCGTCTTCGTCGGCCATTCCCTGGGAAGCCGAACGGTGCCGGTGGTCGCCGACCGCTATCCGAGCGCTCGAATGGTCTTCCTGTGCAGCGTGCCGACGCCGCTCGGCCCGGTCGACCCCGAGCGGTTCGCGGGCATGGTCACTCCCGACTACGCGCAGGCGACCTTCGAGTCCCGGGCCGATGGCACTCGCCGGATCGCCGCTGAGGACGCCCGCGAGCTGTTCTTCCACGATTGCGATCCGGGAATCGCGACCTGGGCCGTGGACCGACTTCGCTGGCAGGGCGACCGCCCCCTCGCGGAACCCTCTCCGCTCTCGCGCTGGCCGGAACGCCCGACGCAGGTCGTGCTCGCCCTCGACGACCGGGTCGCGCGACCCGAATGGCTCCTCGACGAAGCGCGTCGGTGGATCGGCGGGGGGGCGCCCATCACGATGTCGGGCGGGCACTCGCCCATGCTCGCTCGGCCCGAGGCTCTCGCGGAGATCCTGGTTTCGACGCTCCCCGACTGAGCGCGATCGGGCGGGGTCGACGTCCAGCCGGGACACCCGGCCCCACCGCTACGGCTTCACCTCAATCCGCCGTCGCTCCGCCGGTGAAGTTCTCGCGGTCGGTGTAGGTCCCGGGCTCTGGCCAGTTGGCCGACTCCGTCTCGCAGATCCGCTCGCGAAAGCGCCAGCGACCGTCGGGACAACGGACGAGCAGATCCCGATAGCGACCGAACGCCATGATGTCGGGGGCCCCGCCCTGCTCGCCGCCCGTCGAGTTGACCGCCAACCAGAAGCTCTCCGCTCTCGCGGTGTCGCCGTCGACGCGGATCAGGATCTGCGAACAGACGTGCTTGGCGTAGATGGCAGGCGGTCGCGGGTAGGCGGCGATGTACGCCCGGAGCTGCTCGTCTCCCTCGACCCGATAGATCTCTGCGAAGTCTTTCTGCGCATCGTTCACGAGGAAGAGCGCGTCATCGGTGAAACAGTCGCGCCAGACCACTTCTTCTCCGTAGTCCATCGAGTGCGCGTAGAGATCCATCGTGTGGCGAATCGCCCGCTCGATCTCCCAGTCGGGCAACACGCCGACGAAGTCCTTCATGATGCCGGATCCTCCCCGTCCGCCCTCGTCTCAGGCGGCCAGATGTCTTTCGAACAGCGAGAGCAGACGCTGGCGATGGCGCTCGTCCGCGTCGGCGTCATAGCCGTGCGCACCGACGAGGGCGAAGCCGTGGTGACAACCCGGATAGTGCTCGAGAGTGTAGTTCGCACCGGCCTCACGCAGGGCCGCATCGATTCGCTCCGTCTCGCCGGGGATGATGTAGGGATCGTGCTCTGCCACACCCAGATAGATTTCGCCGGCCATCCGATCGGCGAGAAGATGCGGGCTATCCTCTCGATCGGTCGCGAGGTTCGCCCCGTGGATCGAGGCCGCCACGGCGACCCGATCAGGCAGCCGCCCCGCCGCGAAGAGCGCGAGCGGCCCGCCCATGCAGTAGCCGACGCAGGCGATCCGATCCGGCCTGGCTTCCGGCCTGGCGGCAAAGAACTCGAGGAAGGCTTCGATGTCGCGGAGAACGCCCTCGTTGGTCACGAGCGCGACCATTTCCATGACACGGGCCTGCTGGTCCGGATCGTCCTGCAAGGTCGAGTGATCGAGCGGCTCGTAGTCCCCGGAGCGATAGAAGAGATCGGGGACGAGCACGTAGTAGCCGTACTGGGCGAGACGTTCGGCGGAAGCGAGGAGCGTCGGTCGGATGCCCATTCCGTCCATCAGGTAGACGACGGACGGCCAGGGTCCCTGCCCCGTCGTCGGATGAAAGACATGGGTCGGAACGCGGCCCTCGCCCGTCCGGATCTCGACGAATTCCCCGTTCATCGCTTCCCCCTGCACCGACACTGGAGAGATCCGCCGGGCGATCGTGGCTCCCCGGGGTCGGTTCCTCTTTGATAGCCTACCGACGTGAGAAGGGGAGACCCCATGTCGGTACTCGACGAAATGAAGACCGCCGCGCTGAGCGGATCCCTCGGAGCACTCGTATCCGGAATCGACCTGCGCGAGGTCGAGGGACCGGAGGAGGTCGCCGCCGTTCGCGCGCTCCTGCTAGACCGACTCGTGCTCGTCTTTCCCGACCAACACCTCGACGCCGAGGAGCAGCGCGCCGTGATGGCGCGCTTCGGCGAGGTCGAGAAGCACCCCGAGCGACCGCAGGTCCTGGCCGACAGCGACGAGGAAGTCGTCGTGATCACGCCGTCCGCCGGCGTCTCCGCCGTCTGGCATTGCGACTACGAGCCCGACTTCATGCCCTGCGGCATCTGCTCGCTCAACATGGTCCAGACGGCCGCGGACGGGGGCGGAGACACGATCTTCGTGAACGCCTACCGGATCTACGACAGCTTCTCGGAGCGCATGAAAGAGCTGCTGGACGGGCTGACCGCGATCCATCGCAACACCGGCAACAGCGGTCGACAGCGCGACGAGGCGTGGTTCCCGCTGGTCGGGACCCACCCCGAAACGGGTCGACGCGGACTCTTCTACAGCGCCCACCACGTACAGGACTTCGTCGAGCTGCTCCCGGAGGAGAGCGCCCTCCTGCTCGCCCGCCTGCAGGAGCTCACGCAGAAGCCGAACTTCGCCCTGCGCCACCACTGGAGCCCCGGCTCGATCGCACTCTGGGACAACCGCGCCGTCCAGCACTACGTCGTCCCGGATTTCGAGGGCGACCGCCTGCTCTATCAGGTGACCGTCCGAGCCGAGCCACTCGACCCCCTCCCCGACTACGAGCAGCCGAGCGAGTCCGATCTCGTGTCGGCGACTTCAGAGGTCGCCGCACGCTAGGAGCGGATCGTGTCTTCCAGGCCAGAGAGCCAAGCCCGCTACGCGCTCGTTCTCCTCTTTCTCGTGATGATGCTCAACGTGATCGATCGACAGATGCTGTCGATCCTGATCGAGCCCATCAAGGCCGAGCTCGGCGTCGGCGACGCGGCGATGGGGCTGCTCACGGGCACCTCCTTCGCGCTCCTCCACGTCGTCGCGATGATCCCGATCGCGAGCCTCGCCGATCGCCGATCGCGGCGCGGGCTGATCGCCCTGGGCCTCGGTGCCTGGAGCGCGCTGACCGCATTGACGGGGCTCGCGCGCAGCTTCACCGAGATGTTCTGGATCCGACTCGGATTGGGGGTCGGAGAGGCGACGGCGGTCCCGGCATCCCATTCCCTGGTCTCCGACCTCTTTCCCGTCGACCGCCGGGCAACGGCCCTCTCGATGCTGGTCCTCGCCAGTCCGATCGGCCAGATGATCGCCTACGCCGGCGGCGGGTGGGTCAACGAGGCGTTCGGATGGCGCGCGGCCTTCTTCGTCTTCGGCGTTCCCGGGATCGCGCTCGCGCTCGTGATCCGATCGACGCTCCACGAGCCGGCCAGGGGCCAGGCCGACGGAACGGCCGGTGAATGGACGCCGGTCCCGCTCGTGGCGGCGCTGCGACAGCTGCTCCAGCGCCCGACCTACCGTCATCTCGCAGCCGCCGGTGCGCTGTCGGCGACCGCCAACTACGCGCTCCTCATCTGGTCCGCCCCCCTGTGGATGCGGAGCTTCTCGCTCGACAGCGCCGCCGTCGGAACCTCGCTCGCGCTCGCGACCGGCCCCGCCAACGCGCTGGGCGTCCTGGTCGCGGGCCGTCTCGCCGATCGAGGGGCAGCACGCGACGCTCGTTGGCTCGTCTGGCTCCCCGCCACGGCCTGCGTCCTGGCGGTCCCGGCCTCATTGGCCTTCGTGTTCGCCGAGGAGTACGCCGCCGCCGTCGGCGCGGTCGTCCTCGCTTCGCTGCTGGGTTCGATGGTGATCGGACCGGTCTTCGCCGCGGTCCAGAGCGTCGCGGCGCCCCCGGTTCGCTCCATGGCCGCCGCGGCCCTCTCGCTTCTCCTCACGGCATTCGGGCTCGGGATCGGCCCCCCGCTCGTCGGCATGCTGAGCGACCTCGGGACCTCGGAGCTCGGCGTCGGCGCGCTTCGGCGCGCGCTGGCGGGCGCGATGCTGTGCTTCGCCTGGGGCGCAGTCCATCTCGTGATGGCCGCGCGGACGATCCGGAGCGACCTCGAGCGGGCATCGATCGGGCGCGCTTGATCCCGGTCGGTCGTCAGCCGGCCCCGACCGGCGCGATCGCGTCGACGTCGAACCCGTAGAGTCGAGCCACGTTGTCGCGCAGGATCGCCCGCTGCTCCTCGACCGGAACCTCGGCCAGGATCTCCGCCGCGATCTCACGAGAACGCGGGAACGTCGACTCCGTGTGCGGGTAATCGGAGCCCCACATGAGGGTGCCTTCCCCGCAGACGTCGCGGACCCGGATCCCGACCGCGTCTTCCTGGAAGCTGAGGAAGCAGTTGCGCTTGAAGAAGTCGCTCGGGAGCACGCCGGGCTCGAAACGATGCCAGTCTCCGCGGAGCGGTCGGTCCGTGTAGCAGTAATCCGCCTGGAAGAGGAAGAAGGGTACCCAGCAGACCTCGTGCTCCACCGATCCGACGCGCAACTTCGGATGCCGTTCGAAGACACCCGAGAAGATCATCTCACCGAGCGACTTCCGGACGAAATGGTCCTGGAGATAGAAGGCGGCTTCCGAAACCCGCTGTGTACTCTCCTGACCGGGCTCGGCCGAGAGCAGTCGGCGACCGGTGGCTACGTGCATGCTGAGCGGCATGTCGAGATCGACGGAGGCGCTCCAGACAGGCTCGTACATCGGGTCGTCGTAGGGCCGGTCTTCCGGCGGCAGAACGGTGATCATCGCTCCGCAGAGCCCGAGCTCCCGCGCCCGCTTCATCTCGCCGACCGCCTCGGCCGGATCGTCCACGTTGACGAGCGCGATCCCCTTCAGTCGATTCCGATCGTGGCTGCAGAACTCGGCGATGAAGTCGTTGTAGGCGCGCATGGTCGCCGAGCAGAGCTCCGAGTCGGGAACGCTGTACGCGAGCAGCGCCTCGCTCGGATAGATCACCGAGCCCATGACGCCGTCGTGGGCGTTCTCCGCGAGGTAGAGCGAAGGATCGTAGGCCGCCGGGCGGACCTCCTCGAAGCTCGCCGCGGTGATCAGCTCGGTCGCGTCCTTGTCGAAACGATCGCCGGTCTGGACGCCGAGGAAGGACATCGACCGCTGTCCATCGATCGTCCACCAATCGTGGTCTCCGTCCCGAACGACCCGCGGCTCCCGCCCGCGAAACCGCGCATCGATCCGTTCGGTCCAGAGATCCGGCGGCTCGATGATGTGCGAGTCGGACGAGATCATCCAATCCACGCCGGTCTCCGAGCCCGACGATCCATTCGTTGAGGATGAAGCCATCGCGAACGCCCCTTTCTCGCATGTCGTCGGGAAGCGGCGAGCCCCGACGCAGTGTCTCCCCCATACGCTACACGCAAAGGTCGACCCGCGAGAGGTGGCCCTTCAGCGGCCGCGAGCGGTGGCGAGAACGCCCGAAGACGCCAACAAACCCGACGCCCGCCGCCACGAGCGATCCGAAGCCGGGTTCGGGCACGGGCCGGTAGACGATCTCCAATCGGGGCCCCGAGATCGGCGAGTCCACCGAGACGAAGTTCACGCCGAAATCGAGTTCCTCTCCTGCCGGAACCTCGACGTCGTCGACGTCCCAGCCGGTCCGAAGGCCGAGGAGGGTGTAGCCCTCGTCGTCGACCCACGAGAGACCCGTCGCGTTGAGTGGGAAGACGACTTCCCCGTTCGGAACGTAGGTCTCGCTCACGTCGATGCGTGGCGCGCCTTCCGGCGGAGCGTCGACGGGCTGGAAGACACCGTAGTCGGAGAGCTCCCGCGTCGTCGGATCCGGATCGTTCGTCCGGACCAGAATCAGATCGTCGGCCGACTCCGGATGCGTATTCGAGTAGGGATCGCCGAAGAGGGTGTACTTCATCCGCAGCGTCGCGGACTCGATCACCGCGCCATCGGGGAGCGCGCGGGTATCGAAGGGAAGGTTCAGCCGCGAGATGATCGAACGCGTCGTGCCGCTGAAGTTCTGGTTCGTTCCGAGGTTGCCTCGCGAGGCGGTGAGGAGCGTGGCGCTCGTCAGCGTCCGCGCGAAGTCGAAGCTGCTGGCGTTGCGATACAGGCTCATGTCGACCGGCCCGCCGCCGAGGAAGGAGGCCGTGCAGAGCCCGGTCCCCTCGTCGAAGACGTCGCCCGGCGCGCAGACTTCGGGACCGCAGCCACTCGTGTCGAGCGCGCACGCCGGTCCACAGGCGAGCGTTCCGTGGGTCCACCCGATCGACGCGCAGGTCGCGCCACCGAGCGTCGTGCCGTCGCACACCTCGCCGTTCGCGTCGTCGATCACTCCGTTGCCGCAGTACCGCGAAACGGTCACCCGGACTTCGAGGGCAGAGCCCACGACGCCGAGGGTCTCGATCGTGATGCCGCGATCGGTGTCGACCAGGGTCTGCCCGACTTCGAGCAGGACGTCCGCGGAGTCGACCTCCTGCGATCCCCCGCCCGGCTTCGCGTCGAGCAGGAGCGACGCGCCCGTGGCCTCGGTCGAGAACTCGGGGAAGAACTCGGTGCCGAGGTGGACCATGGCGCCATCCGTCGCGAGCTCGGAGAAGCCCGCGTCGAATCCGATCGGCTTCCGGTAGCTCACCCAGTAGTCATCGAGGACCCGGTAGTCGTCGTACGGTCCGCTGGCCGGAATCCGGAGGGCCTTCAGTCCGGCTCCCGTCGTCTCGTAGGGCTCCAGCAGAAACGTGCCCCCTGCCCCGCCGACCTCGGCGATCTGGTCGTCGAACCACTCGAGCGCGTACTTGCCCGGCGGCGTGTAGTGACCGTCGTTCACGCTGGCTGCGATCACGTCATAGCGGTCGGTGCCCGTCGCGAAGCAGCTCGCGCCCATCGCCTCGGTCCCACACTCCCAATCCAGGGAGTGCTGGAGACCCCCGAAGCTGTGACCGAGCTCGTGCGCGACGAGCGGTCCCCAGGGCGCGGCCGGTGCGTTCAAGAGGATGACCGAGAACTCCGCGGGGCCGAGCTCCGTCTCGAAGGCCCACTTCCCGAGTGTCGACAGGCCGACGAAGCCGCAGTTCGCGTTTCGGGGGAAGACGACGATCCAACGATCGAGGGTCCGGAAGTCGAGTGCGTTGTCGAGCTCGTCGACGAGCTGCCGCGTCCCGGCTTCGGTTCGAACGAGACAGTGGGTGTCGTCGTACGAGGCCTCGAACTGGCCGACGACGAACTGAAAGCTCTGCACCAGGGAAGCCCGTCCATAGGAGGCTTCCGCCACGTAGGCCGCGGCCGACGTGGCGTTGCTCGCATCGTAGACGTAGTCGAAGGCGTCGACCCCGGAGAAGTTGGGGGTCCGATCGTTCGCGAAGTTCACGAACGTGACGAGCGTTTCCTGTGGCCCCAGGACTTCCCCGGGGTCGATCGTCTGCGCCATCGCGGTGAACGGTGGGCACAGCGCAACGAGCATGGAGAGGAGCAGAGAACGGGCGGGAAGAGCGGCCATACGGGGCGATCGACTCCGGGGATGGGGGTTCCAGGCCCTCGTTGGTGCCGAATCCCCAACGCAGGTTCCGTCGGTTCGCTTCTCCAGGAGATGCGAACCGCCTCCTCGGACCCCCATCCCGAACCACGGACACTAACGCGTCGACCCGGTCGTCGGTTGGGAGCGAGCCCGTCGACACGCGCCCCGTGGAGAACCTTCCATGTCTTCTCTCGACCGGCTTCCCACCGCATGGCATCGCGTCGCGCGGCAATCGCTCTGGCTGATCATCCTCATCGGCCTCTCCGCACCGACCGCGCAGGCCCAGCTCGGCAGCCCCGTCTGCTGCGCGAAGAACCCCTTCCCCACCACGACCAACGCCAACGTCGCCGTCCCCGAGCTCTCCCGCATGCTCCCGAGCGGCGGTGTCAAGAGCGAGACCCGCTACGAAGGCGGTCTCCGATGGCGAACGACGCGAACCCTCTCCCTCTTCGGAGTCACCGCTCGCGGCCTCTCGTCGCGAACCTGGGATACGGACACGCGAAAGTGGAGCGACTGGGATCACCTCGGCAACCCGTCCGGTGCGCCGATCGAACGCATCTCGAATAGCGGCGACTCCCCCGGCCTGGACTTCGGCTTGCCGCTGGTTCGCGGATGGGGCGCGCACGATCCCGACTGGATCGTCTACCAGGGTCTCGGGACCGAATCCGGGAGCAGCACGCCCGACTTCGAGACCGCGCGGATGGAGATCGATGCTCCGCGCGCGAGTCTCGACTACGCGGGCCTCACGCCGAACCTGACCACCGCGACCGGCCGCTCGATTCCGAGCTCGTGGGACTACTTCAATCCCCAGGCCGGCCTCGACTCCGTCGCGCAGACGGGCGTGAACCAATATCGCCGCCACATGTTCGGCACCGGCATGCCCCGCTCGTTCGTGACGTCGACCCGCTTCCAGGACTCGCCGACTCTGCCGTTGATCGAGCTTCGACAGCAGACGAAGAACGGGACGCCGACCTGGCACGACCACGGCACGCCGGGCGACCGATTCGGCGTCTCCGTCGGCCCGGGTAGCGCGACCTCGGTCATCCACGACTACCTGAACCGCGAAGACCCGCTCGACGCCGAGGAGCAGCACTACGTGTTCGTCGCCACCGACCCGCAGGTCGAGGGCGACACGGGAATCAACGCCGGCGAGATCGCCTACCTGCAGGGCGACGGACAGACGTTCGCCTGGCACTCCCTCGGAGCACCGGACGCCTTCGTCAACGGTGCCCCGGTCGCGGAGAGCTACTACACCGACGTGCCGATCGTGGGAGGCAAGGGGCGCCTGCTCGTCTTCGCCGTCGCACGTGGCGCGCGAGGCGGTTGGCACCTGTCGACCCACTACCACGACGGCAACGGCTGGAGTGCCGGTTGGGTCGACCAGGGCTCGCCGCCCGGCCTCTACGGAGACAAGTTCCGAATGACTTCCTCCGCGGTCTGGTATGTCGGTTCGAGCAGGGATCCGGGCAACCTTCGCGTCAGCGCCTTCGGCTACGCGGAGAACGACGGCCCCGAGAACGGGCGGCTCGTCGAGTTCCACTGGAATGGCGCGACCTGGCAGTGGATGCCGCTCCGCGAGGCCCCCGGCGGACACGGGCTTCGGACCGACCACGCCGTCGTCGTCGACGAAGGGAGCCGCGATCGGCTGACCGTATTCGTCCGAACCTACGACGGTCGCATCCTCGAATACGTCCGCGAGTATTCGGGCACCAGCGTCTCGAGCGAGACCTGGAACGATCTGTCGAACGAGCCGCTGTTCCGTCCGATCGGAACCTTCAGCGGCCTGATGTCGGGTCGCTAGTCCAGGCAGCCTCTGCGACTCGATCCGACCGGCGGGCGGCGTCTCTCGAGGCGTCGCCCGTTCGCGTCGACGCGGTTCGCATTTCGGCCCTCGCGCCATTGCGCGCCGCCTCCACGGCCGAGAGGCCTCGCCGTGAGAAGTCGATCGAATCCGCGAGAATTCGTGCCGCTTCCTGCGGCGCATGGAAGCCCGAGGAGTTCTCGGCCTCGACGTAGTCGACGTAGAAACTGGCCCGACGCTGGAATTGCTGCGCCTCGGCCAGAAGCGCCTCGTCGACGCCTTCGGCGCGTGCAGCGGTGATCCGGTCGATGAGATCGACGAGAGCGTCGAGCGCACGGTCGACGACGTGCCGATGGCGAGTCTGGATCGCCTCCGTCCGCGCGACGAGCTCCGCCTCGGCGTACTTGTGACAGGTACCGCACGCGTTGTTGGCCGCGAGCAGCGGACTGGCCACGTGGTGATCGCTCACCTTCTTTCCCCCGACCGTCTTGTACGGCATGTGGCAGTCGGAGCAGCTCACACCCGAGCGGGCATGGATGCCCTGCGACCACATCTCGAACTCCGGGTGCTGGGCCTTGAGCATCGGCGCCCCCGTCTCCGCGTGGGTCCAGTCCTTGAAGCCGTTCGCCTCGTACACGGCCCAGGCGTCGTCGACGGTCAGCCCCTTCTGCCATGGATAGGTAAGGGTCTTTCCCGGACCCTCGAAGTAGTACTCGACGTGACACTGACCGCAGACGTAGCTGCGCATCTCCTGACGAGTCGCGTCCCGATTCACGTCGAAGGCCTCGATTCCCTCGAGCCGCTTCACGTCGGCGATCGCTCGAACGAAGGCCGGGCGCGTAACGCGAAGCGCCATGGTCTCCGGCACGTGGCAGTCGATACAGGCGACCGCATGGCCCAGATGGGTCCTGGCCTCGTCGTAGGACATCGCGTTCAGCGCGTCGAACCCCGCGTCGAGGTCCCCGTCACCGAGCGCCTTCATCGCCCCGTAGGTCGAAGCGTGGCAATTGATGCACGTGCCCGGTTGGCCGACGTCCTGGCGGCGCGTGTAGATCTGGTCCTCGAGCATGTAGGCGTGACCGCGTTCCTCGCGGAAGTCCTTCGAGAAGGCATAGCCGGCCCACATGCGGCGGAGCTGGGGGATCGTGTCGAGCTTGCTCTTCGACACGACGTTCCGGGGGTCCCGGCTGCTCGGCTGATTGGGGATCGCCTCGCTCCCGCCGTAGAGCGTCTGCTCCATGTCGGCCGTTCGGAGGTAGTCCTCGAAGTGGATCGGATAGTTCTTGCCCCACTCCGCGGGATCCGTGGTGTCGTCGTCGAGCTCGACGACCTGGACGATCGCCGCGCGCGCTTCCTGCTTCCGATCGAAGATGTTCACGAGCATGAAGGCGGTCAACATCGACGCCAGAGCGGCGGCGGCGGCAACCAGGCCGAGCGTGCGGCCCGACGTTCCTCGCGAGCTGGACATGGGATCCTCCGTCATCGGTCGTGGCCGACCGTCGAATGGCAGCGCGTGCACTCCACGTCCTGCCGATCGGTGTGCGCGACGTCCACGAGCCCGGTCAGCGCAGTATGGCAGCCTCGGCAGGCGCCCTCGGTGATGCGCCGATTGAAGTCGGTCAGCTGAAGGTGCTCGGCGTAGCGACCGGTCGTGAAGGCGAGCGCATGATTGAAGCCGTTGACCGCTTTGGAGCCGTACTTGGCGAGCACGCCCGCGTGGGATGCGTGACAGTCGTTGCAGGTGGCCACGGTCTTGTGAGACGACTTCGCCCACGCATCCAGGTGTCCCTGCATGACGTGGCAGTTCGCGCACGCCGATGCGTCATCGGTCAGGTAGGAGGGAACGTTCGCGTAGCCGAGCGTGAACGTACCCAGCCCCACCGCGACGCCGACGAGCGTGGCGGCCCAGACGGCGAGGGCGCGCGGGCCACGAGCTTGAGTGGAACCCGTTTCCATCGGGCGCCAAGGGTAGAACATCGCGTGCTCCCACGGCGTCACGATCTCGTGGCTCGGTCCCCGTCGAGTTCCGCCGATCGGGGCCGGTCCGAGGCGACGAGCGTCGCCGGCCGCGCAGGGGGCGAGTGGGTGGGGCGCGGCGTGGCCGATACCGCGGGTCTGGAAAGCGCCCACGCGCTCGTCGCGACGGCGTATGATGTGACCGAAGGCGTTGACCCGGACGCGAGTGCCGCGACGACCTTCGCGAGGAGCCATCGCCCCGAGGAGAACCCGATGCCGAGATCGATCGACTTTCGACGTGTCCCCCACCCTGCCGCCCGGCGCGGGATCTCTACGCGCTGGGTGCCGCTCTTCACGGTACTGGGCTTCCTCGTGCTGTCGGAATCTGCGGTCGCTCAGGTCTTCTACGACAACCTGGGCAACGCGGACGTGTTCGAGGACGACGACATCGTCTCCTTCATCGGCGACTACGCCAGCCTCGGCGACACGGAGGACTGGTTCCAGGGCTTTCGCTTCACGAGCGGGGCATCGGGCCCCGTGGCCTCGATCGACGTCGCCGTCGGCAACTATCTCGACGGGCCCGGCACGATGGAGTTCCGGCTCTACGCTGACGCTGCCGGCGGACTCGGTGCGCTGCTCGGAACGTTCACCGTGACGGCGACGGCGGAGCAGTTCGACGGCTCGATCAAGCGCGGCCGCGTCGACGAGGGCTCCGGTGGACCCACCCTCGCGCAGGGCTCCGACTACTGGCTGATGGCCACGGCTGCGACGCCGACGATCTGGTTCCGCAACGAGCAAGGCGACGTGCTTCCACGCCTGTGGACACCAGACGGCGTCGGCGGAACACTCAACGCCGATACGCTTGCGGCCGCGGCGTTTCGCGTGAATGGACCGCCGCCGGTGCCGCTGATGGGACCGACCGCGACGGTGTTGCTGGCCGGCCTCGGAGGCGCGATGGGGTTGCGGGCGCTCCGACGAACCCACCCGAGTCGACGCGGCACAACATGCGCGAGAACGAGCAGGCGATGAGCGGGAGCCTGGTGGGCTGAGTGTCGCCCTACTGCGCGTCGAAGTGGGGACTGCGCGGCGCCACCAAGGCGGCGGCGCTCGAGCTCGGTCCGCACGGGATCCGCGTGGACCGGGTCTGCCCGCACGGTCCTGCCATGGCGCCGAGTACATGGTGGACGGAGGCCATACGGCCGGTCACATCTGGTTCCAGACGACTCGAGCCATCCGCGAGGCGGGCGTGATAGGCTCGCGCCACGGTCGCGCCCGGACGCCCGGCGTCCGAACGCGACCGACAACCACCTGCACCTGCGCCCACGGAGGAAGCCCCGTGCCCGATTTCGACAAGGTCGCCAGCGAGCTCCTGGCTCTACGCGAAGGCGGCGACCCGGTCAGCGAAGCGAGCAAGGAAACGCTGCCCTACAAGAGGCGCGTCAAGGACGCACTCGGCGCGCTCCGCGCGCTCGTCACGGACGATACGCCGACGGACCACCTCGAGAGCGACCTCCGCGTCGTCCACGGGATCGTCGGCGCCCTCGTTCCTGCCGCCACGGCATCTGCGTTCATCGAGCGGCTCCCCGAGGTCCGGCGCCTCGTCGCGACCGACGTCGCGGCGGCCTACGACCGGGATCCAGCCGCCAACAGCTTCGCCGAGGTGATCGTCGCCTACCCGTCGATCCTCGCGATGGTCACCTACCGGATCGCCCACGTGTTCTACGCGCTCGGCGAACAGGTCGTCGCGCGGATCATGTCCGAGGACGCGCACAGCGCAACCGGCATCGACATCCACCCGGGCGCCCGGATCGGCAACCACTTCTTCATCGACCACGGGACAGGCGTCGTGATCGGCGAGACCTGCATCATCGGCGACCGCGTGAAGCTCTATCACGGCGTCACGCTCGCCGCGTTCTCGAACAAGGCCGGCCGGGCCGACTCCGGCAAGCGACGACACCCGACGATCGAGGACGACGTCACCATCTATCCGAACGCGACGATCCTCGGCGGCGACACCGTGATCGGTGAAGGCTCCGTGATCGGTGGCAACGTCTGGCTCACCGAGTCGGTGCCGCGCTACACGCGGGTCACGGTCGAGGAGCCTAGGCTCCAGCTCCACCAGAAACGTTCGCCGGAGATGGGCGAGGGGATCTGACGAGCGCCAGCCTTGGTCGAGCGAAGGAGCGCCCCGGCAACCGGTTCGCGGGGCCGCTGCCGATCATCGTCTCAGGAGAGCGGAGCCGGATGCCGGCGCCATCCGCCGAGTCGAAGCGCTCGTTCCTGCTCAGGTCGCGACGATCGGGGGTTCGAAGTCGCCTGGGAAGTTGTGGCGCCAGGCGAGCTCTTCGTAGCGGCGGGAGATCCGCCAGCCCTCGGCATCACGGCGCATCTCGTCGTGGAACCAGATTCCGGAGATCACGACTCGCTCGTCGTCGCCCCGAATCATCTTGACCCCGATGTACTGCATCGAGCGAACCGAGGCGCGATCGCCGTCGAGTGAGATGGAGGCGTTCGAGCTCAGGTGTTGCGCGGCCGGAAAGCCGGCGAAGACGGCGGCCAGCCATCGCCGCACTTCGGCTGGAGTGCCGACCGCGCCGTCGTTCTCGGAGTAGTCGATCTCGGCGTCCGGGAAAAAACAGTCCTCCCAGGCCCGCCAATCCCCCTTGTCGAGGGCATGCGCTTCCCGCACGAGCAGGTCCTGGATCTCGGCGCGGTCGGAGAGTTCGGCGAGCGTGTAAGGCATCTCGCCTCGGAAGGTAGGACGAGCCTCCGAGAATTGCAGAGGCCCTGGACGCGGTCTGATAGCATCGGAGAGACGTCGGATTGCAGGAGTGAGACACGAGATGGTCGAGCGCACGGGGCATTCGAAGGGGGTCGCGGTGCGGGAAGCGCTCTCGTTCTGTCGCCAATGCATGGGGATGTGCGGGACCGTCGTGAGCCTCGACGAGACGTCGCGGGTGGTCGGCGTTCGCGGTGATCGCGAGGACCCCTCGACCCTCGGCTACGCCTGCTTCAAGGGACTGAACGCCCCGGAGGCCCACAACAGCCCGCAACGTTTCCTCCGACCGATGAAGCGGATGCCCGATGGTGAGCTTGCGCCGATTCCGCTCGAGCAGGCCCTCGACGAGATCGCGACGCAGATCGGCGAGCTCGTCGAGACGGACGGTCCTCGCGCCATCGCGGGCTACCGCGGCGGCGGGGCGTTCTTCACCTCGTCGTCCGTGATGATGCTCCCCGCGTTCCTCTCGGCGCTGGGCTCTCCGAAGTCCTACAGCTCCGTCACGATCGATCAGTCCGCCAAGATGGTCGCGCTCGGCCGGCTCGGGATGTGGCCGCCCGGGCGAGTCCCCATGAGCCGCGCCGACGTCTATCTGCTCGTGGGCGCGAACCCGTTGGTCTCCGTGAGCGCGAACGGTTTCGATACGCGCAATCCGACGAAGCGCCTGCGCGCCGCCCGGGAGCGGGGCATGAAGCTGATCGTGATCGATCCGCGGGAGAGCGAGACCGCCCGCTTCGCGGACATCCACATCCAATCGCTCCCCGGCGAGGACTGCGCGGTCCTCGCTGGCCTGATCCACCTCGTCCTCGAGAACGGCTGGCAGGATCAGGACTTCTGCGACCGCTACGCGGACGACGTCGAAGCGTTGCGGCGAGCGGTGGCGCCCTTCACGCCAGTTGCCGTCGCCCAGCGCGCAGGCGTTTCCGAGGCAACCCTTCGAGAAGCGGCGCGTCTCTTCGCGCACGAGTGCAGCTCGGGTCCGGCGGCGGGCGCGACCGGTCCGGACATGGCCCCCGGCGGCAATCTCGCCGAGCACCTGATCGAGTGCCTGAACATCGTGTGTGGGCGCTACCTGCGCGAGGGCGATCCGGTCGAGCACCCGGGCGTGATCCACGCCCGGCAGCCGATTCGCGCCGAAGTGATCCCCGCGCCGCGCTGGTGGGAAGACGGGGCGAAGAGTCGGGTCGGCGGCTTCGGCCAGCTCGACGGGGAGCTGCCGACGGGGACGCTCCCCGACGAGATCCTCGCCCCCGGCCCCGGGCGCGTACGCTGCCTGATCTCGCATGGCGGCAACCCCGCTTCAGCGATCCCGGGGATCGAGAAGGTCGAACGGGCCTTCGCTGCCCTCGACCTGCTCGTCGCGATCGAGCCCTTTCCGACGATGACGACGGCGCTGGCGGACTACGTGCTCCCCCCGACGCTCCAATACGAGCGCGCCGACCTTCCGATCTGGCTCTACGAGAGCCTCTTCTCGCCCGAGCCCTATACGCGATTCACGCCGGCCATCGCGAAGCCACCGGAGGGCGCGGAAGTCGCGGACGACCACCTCTATTTCTGGGAGCTCGCGAAGCGCCTCGGCCTGACGCTCGAGCTGATGGGAGAGGCGCTCCCGATGGACGCGGCCCCGAGCACCCGCGAGATCCTCGAGCGGACGGCCGCGCACGCCCCGATCGCCTTCGACGACCTCGAACGGGCGGAACGCGGTGTGTTCCTGCCCGGCGAAACCCAGTTCGTCGAGCCGGGCGACCCCGAGAGCCCCCATCGATTCAGCCTGCTGCCGGACGACGTCGCCGACGAGCTCGCCGGCTGCGCCGCGACGCTCGCCCATCCACCCCTCGGCGACGAGCGTTTCCGCTACCGCCTGGCCGTACGTCGGCTCCGGGACGGGAACAACTCCGCAGGCCTCGCGTTGCCGTCCATCAAGGCGCGCGTCCCCGTCAACCCGGGCTACATGAATCCCGACGACATGGACGACGAGGGGATCGCGACCGGCGACGAGATCGAGATCGCATCGCGCCACGGAGCGATCCGTGTCCGCGCGGAGGCCGACCCCTCGCTCCGCCGCGGCGTCGTCTCCGTCTCCCACGGATTCGGCGCGTTGCCGCGTGAGGGCGCGAAGTACGCGGACGCCGGGGTCAGCACGAATTGGCTGACGAGCACCGACGACTCCGCCCGCGAGTCGATCAACGCGATGCCCTGGATGACCGGCTTCCCGGTCTCGGTCGAGCGGATCGGAACGAGCGCTCTCGACTCGATCCCGGTGGCGCGGGGCGCGTAGCGCCGCGGCGGCGGAAATTCGTCCGCTCTGTGAACCCCTTCACGGAACGCGTCGCGGATCGGCGCGAAGATGGCTGCATAGGAGCGAGCCGCCGATAGGGGCCCGCGGCGCGAGCGCGTCGGCGAGTCCCAGGGAGGCCTCCCATGGAGCACCGCCGAGACCCGAACCACCCCGATTCCACCCTCCGCAAGAACCGAATCCGTCCTGCGCTCGTCGAGACACTGCTTCTCGTGGGCGCCCTCGTGCTGTCGACCCCGAGCGTGTCTGGCGCGATGGGCGAGGCCCGTGCGGACGTCGCGCCCGACGGAACGCCGCGAAACGTCGCCAACTTCGGCCTCCAGACCTTCGCGACGTCGATCGGCCCGTATCACGTTCGCGGTCCCGGTGAGTCCTTCGGCGAGGTCGACGTCGCCATCGGCGTCTTCAGCGCGAGAAGTCGGTGCGTCAACTTCCAGAGCAGCAATTCGAGCGCCTTCATCCGCGACAGCTTCACCGTCGTTCCGCTTCCAGGAACGACCCCGAGCGGGCCCGTCACGGCGACGCTCCACCTGGACTTCTCCGGCGACATCGACCTGGACACCGAATCGGGCGACGCTCTGACGCCCTCCAACCTCAGCGCGCTGATCACGGTGAACCTTCAGCGCCTCACCGCGGCGCGGGGGAGGATGATCGATCGCGCCCGCGTCCTGAAGTCCTACGCGGAGAACACCTCTCCGCCCGCTCCGTCGATCACCGGCCCCCGCGTCGTGACGGCGGACCTTCTCACGACCACGCTCCTCGGGACCGGTCAAGCTCAGGTCTTCGTCGACAGCCGTGTTCGGTTCGACGGCGTGGTGTCGATCCCGATGACCGCGCCCGTCGGGACGCCCTTCTATTTCGAGGCCTACCTCGGCGTCAGCATGACCTCGGGCGAGGGCTACATGACCTTCGGCGGCTTCGAAGACGGAGGCGTCCTGTCGATCGAGCTGCCGCCCGGCTACACCTTCAACTCCGGCTCGGGCGTACTGTTGAGCCAGGCGCTCCCCGAGCCGACGGTGGCTTTCTCGCTCGCCGCCGGATGCGCCCTCCTCGCCGGCCGGTCGAATCGATCCCGAAAGAAGCCGATCGCGGACCAGGGCGGAAGACGAGCGGAGCGCTCGAGACCGACGCTCTCCGCGATCCACGTGGGACGGACGTCGGCGGCGCGTCGCGAAGGAGCACGAGCAGGCCGTTCGAGTCCTCGAACCACGGGCACGACGTCGTCCGGTCGTTCGGTGTGAAGCACTCGCTTCGCAGCGAGTCGGCGGGGCAGTCGCGATTGCCCTCGACGAAGACGGTGTCGTCACTCTCGGCGAGGATCTCGCCGTTCCGGACGGCCTTCCTGTCTGGTCCTTCGTCGGGCGTCTCGCGGGACGATGGGTCCTGGAGCCCGAGTGGCGCCCGGAACGGCGTGCGGGGGATCGCTGCAGGGGCGATACTCCCGTCACGGGCGCCGAACGAGCGCCCGGCCGGAGTCTTCCATGGCAGCCCTCCTGCTCGACATGGACGGCGTCCTCTACGAGGAAGAGCGACCGGTGCCCGGCGCAGCCGAGTCGGTCGCCTGGCTGCGTGCGCAACGCGTGCCCTTCCTCTTCCTGACCAACACGACCTCCCGACCGCGAAGCGCCCTCGTCGAGAAGCTCGCTCGCCTCGGAATCCCGACGAGCGAGAACGAGATCTTCACGCCTCCGGTCGCCGCCTCGACCTGGCTCGCGAGTCATGCGGAAGGTCCGTCTGCACTCTTCGTTCCTGCGGCGACCGCGGCGGAGTTCGGGGACGTTCCGCTTCTTCCGAAGGATGCCGAGTCAGGCGCGGCGAGTGTCGTCATCGGCGACCTCGGCGCCGGCTGGGACTTCGACACGCTCAACCGCGCGTTCCGTCTGCTGATGGGCGATCCTCGTCCCGCGTTGATCGCCCTCGGGATGACGCGCTACTGGCGCGCCGAGGACGGGCTTCGCCTCGACGTGGCGCCCTTCGTCGCCGCCCTCGAGCGGGCGTCCGGCGCCGAAGCGATCGTGCTCGGCAAGCCCGCGCGGCCCTTCTTCGAGTCGGCCGCCGAGCGGCTCGGTGCGCGCATCGACGACCTCGTGATGGTCGGCGACGACATCGTGGGCGACGTACAGGGAGCGCAACACGCGAGCATGCGCGGCGTCCTGGTCCGCACGGGAAAGTTCCGCGCCACGGATCTCGAGGGAGGGATCCGTCCCGATGCGGTGCTCGACTCGATCGCCGACCTGCGGACGTGGTGGACCGACGCGTGAAGGCGGGGTCCGGGAGCGCTACCGGCCCGCGCTGAACCCCGGCGTGCCCTCGGCCCCGCCCGGATCAGGCTCCGCGACCGAGGACGCGTGCTCCGTCGCGAGTTCCTCGAGGCGCGCCGCCACGCTCCCGGGAAGCGCGGTCCGTCGCGCGACGATCGAGTACGCGACCGGCACGACGAAGAGCGTGAACAGCGTGGCGAAGCTGACCCCTGCGAAGACGGTGACGCCGATCGCGAAGCGGCCGCCCGAGCCGGCGCCCTGCCCCGTCATCAGCGGAAGCGCACCGATCGCGGTCGACAGACCCGTCATCAGGATCGGGCGAAGGCGCGTCGCGGCCGCCTCGCTCACCGCCTCGTCGAAGGCGGCGCCCGCGGCGCGAAGCTGGTTGGTGAACTCCACGATCAGAATTCCGTTCTTTGCGGCGAGTCCGATCAGGATGGTCATCCCGATCTGGCTGTAGATGTTGAGGCTGCCGCCCAGGAGATAGAGCCCGAGGAGCGCCCCCGCGATCGCGAGCGGCACGGTCAGCATGATCACGAGCGGATGGACGAAGCTCTCGAACTGCGCGGAGAGCACGAGGAACACGATCAACAGCGCGAGGGCAAAGCTGGTGTAGGCCGCAGCGCTCGACTCGCGGAACTCGCGTGACTGGGCCTTGTAATCGAAGCGCGCGAACGCCGGCAGCTCGTCGCGTGCGAGCGCGAGCAGATCGTCGAGCACGTTGCCCAGCGTGTGGCCCGGCGCGACGCCGCCATCGAGCGTCGCGGCGGAGAGGCGGTTCAGTCGCTTCAGCGAACCCGCGTCCGCCAGCTCGCGAGTCTGCACGAGGTTCGACAGCGGGATCAGCTTTCCGGTTCGTTCGGAGCGAACGTAGAGATTTTCGAGATCGTGGGGATCGCGACGCTGCTCTTCGCGCGCCTGCAGGATCACCGGATACTCCTCGCCGCGGTCGACGAAGGTTCCCACCTGTCGGGAGCCCAGCATGGTTTCCAGCGTGCGGCTGATGGTCTGGGTCGTCACGCCGAGATCCGCCGCGCGGGCGCGATCGATCTCGATTCGGATCTCCGGGCGCGTCGGGCGATAGTCGCCATTCGCGCCGACCAGACCGGGGACTTCGTCGGCGCGTGCGAGGACGCGCTGCAGCCACTCACCGGCCTGTTCGTGGCTGCTCGCTGCGATCACGAACTGGACGGGCCGCCCCCCACGGTTGCCGAGTCCGCCCGGGCTCATCGCGAAGACCCGCACGCCCGGGAGCCTGCCGCCCTCTCGGTTCAGGTGCGCCGCCAGCTCGTCGGCGCTCCGGTCACGGTCCTCCCAGTGCTCGAGGACGATGATCCCGATGGCCGAGTTCATCCCTTCGCCGGAACCGAAGCCGGGCACGCGAGTGATCGCGTTCCGCACCTCGCCCCGATCGACCATCGGAAAGAGCACCCGGTCCTCGATCTGGCGGACGTGGTCGACCGTGTAGTCGAAGCTCGCTCCCTCCGGCCCCTGGAGCACCATCATGAAGGCGCCCCGGTCCTCGCTCGGCTCGAGCTCCGTCGGCACCTGCTCGAAGAGGAAGTAGATCGCCGCCACGGACACGAGCAGTGCCCCGCCGGCGAGGATCGGTCGACGAAGGGCGACCGCGAGTGCTGCGCGATAGGCCCGCGTCCCCGCTTCGAGCGCGGCGGTCGAGACGCGGATGATCGGACCGTCCTTCTCCTTGCGGACGAGCAATTTCGAGCAGAGCATCGCGGAGAGCGTCAGCGCCACGAAGCTCGAGAGGGCGACCGTGGCGGAGATCGTGATCGCGAGCTCCCGGAAGAGCCGGCCCGTGGCCCCCTCCATGAACGCGATCGGCACGAAGACGGCGATCACCACGAGCGTCGTCGCGATCACCGCGAAGCCGACCTCTCGCGCTCCGCGCAACGCCGCCAGGAGCGTCGGCTCGCCGAGCTCGATCCGACGTTGGATGTTCTCCAGCACGACGATCGAGTCGTCGACGACGAGACCGATGGAGAGCACGAGGGCGAGGAGCGTGAGCAGATTCAGCGAGAGACCGAAGGCGAAGAGGAACGTCATGCTGCCGACGAGGCAGATGGGAACCGTGACCGCCGGAATCAGCGCCGCGCGACTCGTCCCGAGAAAGAGGTAGATGACGATCACGACCAGGATCATGGCGATCACGAAGGTCTGATAGACCTGGTCGACCGACGCCTGGACGTACTCCGAGCTGTCCCAGGAATTCAACAGCTCGAGGTCTTCGGGCAGCTCGGACTGGACACGCGCGACCTCTTCGCGGACGAGGGACGCGACTGCCGTCGTGTTGGCACCGGACTGCTTGACGATTCCGATCCCCATCCGAGGGACACCGTTGCCGCGGTAGTAGGTCCGCCATTCTTCGGGGCCGCGGCTCACGCGCGCGACCTCGGCGAGACGGACGAGATGACCATCCGCCCCGCGCGCCACCACCATCGATTCGAAGTCGCTCACCTCGCGGTAGCCGCGCTCGACGCGGACGGCGAAGTCGCGTCGCGTCGACTCCAGACGCCCCGCCGGCAGCTCGATGTTCTCGCGCCGAAGCGCGTCTTCGACGTCGTTGACGGTGAGCTGTCGCGCAGCCAGGGCGACGCGGTCGATCCAGACGCGCATCGCATAACGCCGATCGCCGGAGAGGCGCACCCGCGCGACGCCGTCGAGGACCGAGAACCGGTCCACGAGGTAGCGCTCCGCATAGTCGGTGAGCTCGAGGGCGCTGCGCGTCCGACTGCCGAAGTTCAGCCAGAGGATCGGGCTCGAATCGGCCTCGGCCTTGTAGATCTCGGGCGGATCCGATTCGTCGGGCAGGTCGTCGATCGCCCTGGCGATGCGTTCGCGCACGTCGTTCGCCGCGTCGGCGATCTCCCGCGAGAGCTCGAACTCGATCGTGATGTAGGACGCGCCGTCGCTGCTCGTGGCCTCGATGGTACGAATTCCGTCGATCCCGTTCAGGCGATCCTCGAGGGGCTTGGTGATCCGGCTCTCGACCACGGCCGAGGACGCGCCCGGATAGGAGGTCGAGATCGAGACGATCGGCGGGTCGACGTCCGGCAGCTCGCGAAGCGGCAGACTCCCGAAGGAGAGCACGCCGAAAGCGACGATCAGCGACGACAACACGGTCGCCAGCACGGGCCGACGAACCGACACGTCCGACAGGAACACCGCGCCTACCCCCCCTGCTCCGTCGGCTCGAGCGTCGTCGAAGCGTCGGCGCGCGCAGTTTCTTCGACGACCTCGACGCTGCTCCCGGGAAAGAGCATCGACCCTCCTTCGACGACGACACGCTCGGTCCCGTCGAGTCCGGCGAGAACCTCGACCTTCCCGCCCGCACGACGACCGGTCCGGAGCTCGATCCGCTTCGCCTTCTCGTCCTCTCCGACGGCGAACACGAAGTTCTTCTCGCCGAGGGGAACGATCGACTCCTCGGGCACCGAGAACGCGACGCGCTCGTTAGCGGACAAACCGATGGCCATCAACATGCCGGGACGCAGCGCATGGTCCGGATTCCGCAGGTCGGCGCGCAGACGCACCGAGCGCGTCTCGGGGTCGATCCTCGTGTCGATCGCCCGAACGACGCCCTCGAATCGTCGATCCGGCCAGGCGGCGGTCGTTGCCCGCACGACGACCCCCGGCTCGACCACCGACAGGAAGCGTTCCGGAACCGAGAAGTCGACCTTGATCAGCTCGATGTCGTCGAGCGTGGTGATCGGATCGCCGGGCTGAACGAGGGTCCCGGGGCTCACGCTACGCATCCCGAGCACGCCAGCGAAGGGCGCGCGGATCAACCGATCGCGCAGCCGCGCCTCGAGCTCCGCGAGCCGGGCTTCGGCGGCGGCGCGCGCAGAGGTCTGCGTCTCGAGCTGCGCCTGGGAGAGCGAACCGTTCCGGCGCAGCTCGACGGCGCGCTCGTACTGGCGAACCGCCTCTTCGTAGTTCGCGCGCGCTTCGCGGAGCTGCGCGGACTCCTCGCGACTCGTGAGCTCGACGAGCACCGCTCCGGCGTCGACGACGGCGCCGTCCTCGAAGCGTACTCGACTCACGGTCTCGGTGACCTGCGCAGCCACGACGATCGACTCGTTCGCCCGCGCGGTTCCGAGTGCCTCGATGCGGTCGACGAAGGTGTGCTCGGCGACGTCACCGACGACGACCGGAATCGACCGTCGCATCCCCTGGCCGCCCATGAACTGGTCCGCGGAATCGTCTCCGCATCCGCAAAAGACGAGCGCGAACGCGAGCCAGCCTGCCAACCGAAGCGCCGGCCGGGCGGCGGCTCGACGGTCCTGCGCCGCGGGGGCGATCGAGCGATCACACAGCGGGACGTGCGGCGAACGTACGGGGGACGACATCGTGTTGGGCTTTCGGGGCGGCGTGGGCCGAGTCTAGCGCCCCGATCCCGCGTATTCTCGACGCCTTCGCATCGAGGCCCCAGCCGAGTCGCGCGCGCTCCGGGCAACGACCCGGGAGGAGCTGCTCCGGACGCCCATCGACGAATCGCTCGATGCACGCCCGATGGGCGAGCGCGTGGAGCGCCTGATCGAGCGTTCTTTCGTCGCCGATGCAGCTGGCCCGCTCCGCGCGAAGATCCAAGGCGCCGTGATCGATTCCCTGATCCGATCCAGCTGGCGTTTCGCGCGACCTTCGTCGACTTCGTGCCGTCGCGCTCACCGGAGTTCCTGCTCGCGAGCATGGACGAGACCTCGATCGATGATCTCGAGCAAGTCGCCGACCCACGAGCGTCGCGGACCGCGATTTCTCCGGGTTTCCCCCTATTGAGTGATCCGGCGGGCCCGCCGTTTCGCGAGTAGGCGGATCGGGGCGCGATGAGCGGGCTCCGGGTCCCCGGAGCCGGGGTCGAGGAGCGGGCATGGGCGGTGATTTCGAGCAGCGGGCGTCTCGGCGTGGCGCTGCGGGTGGCGACGTCCGGATGTCGGACGTCCCCCAGGAATACGTCGAGGCCTGTCTCGAGCGACTCTCGGAGGAAGGGGTCGAAGGCGAGTCGAGGACGCCACTCCTCCGGGTCCTCGAGCGCGCGATCCGGCGCGATCAGCTCGTCCTGCCGATGGTGTCCACGACGCTGACGCGGGTTCTCGGGCTGCTCGAGCGCCCCGACGTCGCGATCACCGACCTCGCGCTCGCCGTCGAGACGGACCCTGCGCTCGCAACGAAGATCGTGGGCGTCGCGAACAGCAGCGCCTACGCCGGAATCGACTCGGCCTCGTCCGTCCATGATGCGCTGATGCGTGTCGGTCTCGAGCAGGCCAAGACCATCATCGCCGGCGTCGCCTTCCGGTCCTCCGTGTTCCACATGCCCGGTTTCGAGCGAGAGATGGACATGCTCTGGCAGCGATCCCTCGCGAACGCGCTCGCCACGCTCGCGCTTCTCGAACACGATCCGCGCTGGCGCGACAGCGCGTTCCTGCTCGGCCTGGTTCAGGACGTCGGTCGAATCGTCCTGCTCGCCACGGTCGCGGCCGCGACGGCCAGGAAGACGAAGACGCCGAGCGCGGCCACGATCGAGGCTGCAGGCGACGTGATCCGGTGCGAGCTCGGCGCGATCGCGCTGTCGGCGTGGGCGTTCGACGACGATCTCGTCGACGCGGTCGTCTGGCAGGAGCAGCCCGAGCAATGCCCGGAGGCCAGTCGGCCGCTCGCCAAGGGCCTCTACGCCGCGGACACGCTGATCCATCTCGGCATGCGCGGCTGGCAGCCCGGCGCGAGCCCCGAGTCCGACATGATGGTCGGAGAGCTCGTCGAGCCGCTCGGCTTCGAGCTGCAGCAGATGGCCGAGGTCCTTGCCCTCGTGGAGGGCGGCATGTCGGCCTTCTCGAAGCTCGGCTGAGCACCCGCGGACGAGTTCCCGGCCGGGAACCTCGTGATTCCGCCGTCGGCCCCTGCGAATGGGTCATTTTCGACACGAATCTGCGCGGGTTCCGTGTTTCTCTGCCAACCTGGCGCATTCCTTCTGCCACAAGGGCCCGCGCGAAGCCACACATCTCCGGATCCGAACGTGCGCCCTGCGGCCACGTTCTTCTTCGGAGATGTAGAGCATGGGCAGACTCGTCAACCTCGGTTCGGCTCTGATCGCCGGTCTCGTCTTCGTCTTCGCGGGCGCCGCGAGCGCGGCGCCGATCGGCGTCCTGAACGGACTGACCCAGATCGACGTCACCTCCTTCGGCACGCTGATCTCGCCCGGCTTCGACATCCAGTTGACTCCGGGCGGGACCGGGGAGGTGGTGTTCTTCGACGGACTGCCCAGCCCCTCGGTCCTCTACGACGTGACCTCGGTGGATCTCATGGCCGGACAGGTCTTCCTCGACGGCGCAGTGCTCGAGCTCAGCAGGGCCGGAACCACGGTCGAGCTCAGCAACTTCGTGATCGACGCGGCCGCCGGCTTCGTGCTCGCCGACGTGCTGTCGCCGGGATTCGACGTGAACGCGCAGATTTTCGCGATCAACAAGGCCTGCAGCCTGGCCGACCCGTGCGTCGGTCTCGACGGTACGATCAGCATCGGCGGCCTCGAGCTGACCGTGACCGGCACCGCAGCGGACGTGCTCACGACCGAACTCGGCGTCGGTGATCTCACCGACGTGGCCTTCGGTGTCGCGACCACGACCTTCACGCCGATTCCGGAACCGGGAACGGCGGCCCTGATGATGCTCGGCCTCACGGGCCTCGGCCTGGCCGGGAATCGCCGCGAACACTGAGGCGACGCGAGGGCACAACCCTTTTTCGGCGCTCGCACCCACTTCGACTGAACCGCTGACCCCTGAACGTCCCGCCGCGACCTCGCGACGGAGCGTTCTCGTCTGAGTCTTCGCGGTCGTTCGCCTGTCGACGACCCTCAGCGGGCGTCGCGCTCGGACGGATCGGCCGGAAAATCGGTCGAGAACACGCCCTTCCGCCCCAGGACGTAGGCCGACACCACTCGCGACTGGAGCTCCTCGCCCTCGTTGAGGTGCGGATAGGGCTCCGCGGGCACCGGCCGGCCCAGGTAATCGCAGAGCGGCTCCCAGCCCTGCCCGACTTCGTAGACCAGCAGGCGCTCGGCGGGCACCGTCTCGATGACCTCGCGGTTGTGTCGCTCGAAACCGGCGATCCAGGCGTCGCGGTCGGCGCGCTCGCTGCCCAGGCGTCGATTCACGCGCTTTCCGATCGAATGGATGGCGCGCACGTTGGGAGAGTACAAGCCGGCGAAGCGGATCTTTCTCAAGGCGCGGTGCATGGCGGCGAAGGATTCGAACCAGCGCTCGGGATCGCGCACGGTGAGGAGTACCTTCGCCTCGGGGAAGGCCTCCATCAGCTCGCGGTAGAAGAAGCACGTCGGGAAGTCGAGGGTGGCGGTGTAGTGCCGGAAGAGCCACTGCCAGTCCATGGCGGAGCGGCCCTTCATGAAATCGACCCAGGCCGGGCGATGGCCTTCGTTGTAGCCGGGACGCGGCTGGAGGATCTCCACGAAGTGGTAGCAGGGCGCGAAACCGAGCATCTCGAGCGCGGCCTTCGTAGAGAGTGTCCCTGTTCTACCGAAGCCGGCGCCGATCACCTCGAGGGGCATCGCGTCACGGTACCACGCGCTCCCAGCGCGAACGACCGCTGCGGAAGGTCCTCATGAACGGCCGGCTCGCGCGCGTCGCTTCGCCCGAAGCCCCCGCGTCGCGTAGATCGCCAGGTTGACGGCGACCACCATCGCCCCGAGCAGCACCTGCACCTCGCGCGTCAGCCCCGCCGGATACACCAGCGGCACGACGTAGTGCTCGATGAAGCCTCCCGAGTAGCCCGCCTCCCCGGCCGCCCGGCGGAGCACGTTCTCGAGCGGCGTCAGCGGGCAGATCCAACCCATCGTCACGACGGTTGCTGCCCAGGCCGCGGCGGGCAGATGAATCCACGCGACGCGCGGCCAGCGGAGCGTCAAGAGCCCGCCGACGACGGCGAAAGCGATGAAGGCGGCGTGGATCAGGAGGACGACGTCGGCGAAGAAGCGAGTGAGCATGTCTCCCTCGGCGCGCGGCTCGACCCCGTCCTTCCGCCGAGTCGGCCCTGGACCGGCCCGGCCTAGGCGAGCGCCGCCGAGAAGAGCGCGAGCAGCCGACTCCATGCGCGCTCGGCCTGGGCCTCGTGGTAGACGCGCGAGTCGGGCGGACACCATCCGTGCAGCGCGCCTTCGTAGACCTCGATCTCGGCCGCCAGGCCGTTCTCGTCGAAGGCGCGGCGGAGCGCGTCCTTCGCTTCGGGCTGTTGCTCGTCGTCGTTCTCGGCGATCGCGAAGAGAAAGCGTGCCTTCATCTCGGGGACGAGGAGATGGGGGCTGTCTTTGCCCGGCGTGACGAGGCGGCCTCCGTGGAACGATGCGCCCGCCGCGACCCGGTCCGGTCGGGCGGCCGCGGTCCGCATCGTGTAGGCCCCGCCCATGCAGTAGCCGAGGGTGCCGATCGGTCGCTGGGGATCGACGGCTGCCTGCGCGTCCAGGTAGTCGACGAAGGTCGCGGCGTCCGCTTGCTGGACGGCGGGCGTGAGCGCACCCATCAGCGACATGATCTTCTTCCGGGTCTCGGGGTTCGCGAAATCGGAGCCCGGTTCGGGAATCGGCGCCGGTCCGACCCGGTAGTAGGGATTCACGGAAAGAACGGCGTATCCGGAGCTCGCCAACCGCGTCGCCATCTCTTCGATCGCCGGGCGCAGGCCGAACGCGTCGGGCCAGAGCAGGGCGGCCGGGTGACGCCCCTCCGAGGGATGCACGAAGAAGGCATCGGCCTGCCCGTCCGGTGTCGGGACGACGACGTTCTGCGATTCGAGCCGTGCCGACTCGGCGCCCGCCGGCAGCGCCATGGCCAGCCCGACACCGGCCGCGACCACGCCCAGCTCCCGCCGAGTCAGGCGAGCCCGTCGGGCGACGTCCTCGTCCATGTCCGCGAAGGTCCTCTCGTCACACATCGAACGTCTCCTCCCGATCGCCGTGGTAGCGAGATGCTACTCGCCGCGAACCCGATGTGCTGCAATGCGCCGTATCCGAACGCGAACCGCCCCGAAGCAACGCTTCGAGGCGGCCACGAACGCGGCGAGGGTCGACCCGCCTAGAAGTCCGCCCAGCACCCCGGCTCGGAAGGCGTCGGCATCGCGTCCTCGAGCAGGATTCCGTGATCGTCGTCGAACTCGAGCATCTCTTCATGCATGCGCTGCCAGTAGAGCATGTGGGTGTAGTTGGCGTTGTAGAGGGGGCCGCAGAGCGGGACGCCGCCGAGCGCGTCGCCCTCGCCGCCATCGAGGAGCAGGTCGCCGTCGTAGTAGAGGTTGTTCATGATGCCGATGTGGAAGAAGAGGGGCTCCGCCGTGACCATCGGCATCGGGTCGTACTGGATGCCCCAGCGATGCACGTTCGGCGTCACCTCGTTCTCGAAGACCTCCTGCCAGAGGACGTCGCCGACGGCCGGGGCGCCGAAGACGTGCACACCCTGGACCGGAATCGATTCCTCGAACTCGAGGCGGAAAGCGGTGATCTGGGCGACCGCCCCGCCGAGGCTGTGGCCGGTCAGCCAGAGACGACGCTGACCGCTGGCGAGGAGCGGCTCGATCTCTTCGAGCACCTCGTCGAAGATCACGTCGGCGGCGTTCAGGAAGCCGCGATGCATCCCCACCGACCGCACGTCGATCGTCTTGCAGTAGCCGAAGGCGCAGATCGTCGTGCTCTTCTTGCCCCACTCGGGCTTGAAGACCGGATCGAACTGCAGGTTGTTCTGCATCCAATCGGTTCCCGTCGGGCCGCCGGTCGAGCCTTCGAAGGAGACGATCACGAAGTCGTCGTCGTAGACCACGTAGGCCTTCGAGTCGCCGACGCCGGCCTCGATTCCGAAGAGCAAGGCAGGGTCCTGTTCGAAGCCCATCTCCTGGGTGGCTTCGCGTGCGTCGTCGAAGCCGAGGTAGGCCATCCCCGAGAGCTGGCCGAGGAAGTACGCGTTCGGCATCACGCCGTCGGGATCCGCGTCGAAGTCGGCGATGTCGTAGTCCGCGTCGAAGAAGTCGACCGGTTCGGGCGCCGGCGGCAGCGGCGAGCCCGGCGCGGCGAGTCCGCCCCCGCTGCCGCTTCCCGTCGACGTCTTTTCGGGACAGGGAGCGAACGCGCCGGTCCGCGGGTCGATTCGGATGCAGGTCTCGAGTCGGGGATCGACGGTCGGCACCGTCACCGGCTCGCTGCCCGAGTGGACGGTCGCGAGGGAGGAGCGGTCCGCCGCCGCGGCCTCGTCCGCGAGGATCCCCGCGAAGAGCGTCGCGAGGGCGAAGAGCGGGGCGATGAAGCACAGGCGGTCGAGGGAGCGAAGCATGGTCGGGATCTCCAGGTGGTTCTCGCGGCCTGGCGTGCTTGCCTGGCCCGATACCGGGAGTCTCGGCCGATGCGGCCCCTCGAACTGTGAAGCGCTTCAAAGAGCGGTCGAATTCCGTCGAAATTCCGACCCTTTGCGGACGATTCCGGGCACGCGGGGCCACCTGCAGCCGGGGCGCCGCCGGGCTCTCCGGATCGTCCCGCCGGGCTGCGTTCGCCCTGGCGCTCGCGTCCCGAGACTCTCCTCAGCCGGGAACGCGGAAGGCCCAGACGGCCCAGCCGAGGGCGTCCCGGCCGCAGGCGAAGTAGGCCTGATCGGCCGCCCGTCGCTTCGCGACCAGATCGGGCAGGTCCGGATCGTCCGGGTGCTCCCGCGCGAAGGCGTCGAGCGCCGCGTTCTGCAACATCTCGTAGCGGTCCCAATCCTGCAGCGAGGCGTCCGACATCCAGAGCAGTTTGAGTCCCTGCTCGACCGCGACGGCGTGGCAACCGGCCAGGTCATGGAAGACTTCGCGCGTGAGTCCCTCGGCCGCGAGGTACGCAGGCGTCGGCGCGGACCGCCAGTGCGGTTCACCGACGACGACGATGCCTCCGGGCTTCGCATGCGCGGTCAGCGCGCGCAGCGTCCCGGCATGTCCCTCCCAGATCCAGGACGCGCCGAGACACACCGCGACGTCGAAGCGCTCGTCGCTCGCGAAGTCCCTGCCGTCGCCCTCCACGAGCACGAGGTCGGCGTCGGGTAGCCGCTCCGCCTTCCGCTCGACCGCCCGGGCGAAGTGATAGGGCGACGCGTCGACGCCGACGCCGGTGACCCCGAAGCACTCGTGCCAGAGCATCAACATCTCGGCGTGACCGCACGCGAGGTCGAGCACCCGCGTCCCGGCCTCGAGCCCGAGCACCTCGCCGAGCTCGATGATCCGCTCGGGCGAGAACGGATTCATCAGGCCGTGGCGCGCATGCGTCACGTCGTAGTACCGCCACATCTCCATCTTCGCCCTCCTCGTCCTCGTCCTAGATGCGACGCGACGCGACGCGGGATGGGATCGCGAGGCCCGAAGGCCCACTTCGCGCACGTGCCGCGCGATCTCGCTCGGGGCGCAGGCGTCGTGGGTGTCGTGGGTACCGTTTGCATGGCGAGTGTCTTCGCTCATGCCGATCGAAGCCTACCCGACGACGACCGGAGGGTCGTCGGGCTCAGTCGTCGCCGAGCGCGATCCGCAGGATCCGATCGCCCTTGAAGGAGCCGACGAAGAGCTCGTTGCCGACCTGGAGACCGACCGTGCCAGCGCCCATCGGCTCTCCGTCGCTCTCGTAGACGACACCGAGATTCATCATCGACTCGGGATCGACCGCAACGATCGCGAAGGGGATCGGGCAGGGCCGATCCGAAGCTGCGAGGCACGCCTCGAAGAGCTCCGGGTCGTCGATCCCGCGAAGCGAGGCGACGAGAAGACGTCCGTCGGTCGACCAGGTCACGTTGTCCGGCGAGGACACGACCGCGCGTCCGACTTCGACACCTCGCGCGACGTCGACCTTCCGGATGCTGTTCTCGCCGCTCGCGTTCATGTAGATCGTTCGGCCGTCCGGAGACGAGGCGATGCCGTTGGGCATGACGCCGGCAGTGCCGGCAACGACGACGAAGCCCCCTTCCGCGGACCAGTAGAAGGCGGTGCCCGTCGGTCCGTCGGGGAAGCCACCGGACAGGTCAGCTGCACCGGCGATCGACGCCATCTTCGTCGTGAAGAAGCTCCCGTCGGAGAGGGCCGCGACCTCGTTCAGCGACGCGTCCGGCGGACTCGGCACGCAACCGCGCCAATCCACCTGCCAGCCGGTCCCGGTCTCGCGGACCTCGAAGAACTCGACGGCCTCTCGGCTGCCGTGCTGAACGACGAGCAAGGCGAGCCGCCCGTCGTCTCGACGCACCAGGTCGATGCCATGACTGTTGAAGCCCTCGCCCGGGGCGGTCGTGCATTCGGGTGCGCCCCAGCCCGCTTCCGCGGTCGCCGCGACCTCCCCTCCCCGGAAGACGACGGTTCTCGATTCGGAGGCCAGGTCGAAGACGACCAATCCACCCGAATGATCGTCCGCGCTCTGGCCGTACTCACCGATCAGGAGCGCCCGGTCTCCGGGGAGCGGAACCATGTCCTCGGGATTCGTGAAGCCGCAGATCGCGCGCGCCGGCCCCTTGCGCCCACACTCTTCCGTGGAGGAAGGCGTCGAGTCCGGCGCGGAGACCACCGCAGGGCCGTCGCCCTCGCAACCCGCGACGAGGGAGGCGAGCGCGAGCGCCGTGATCAGGGCGCAGAGCGGGGTGAGTCGAAGGGCTGCTCGGGACATGAGGACACTCCTGTCGGTTCACACCGAGACTCTACGACATGGCGCGCCCCTCAGGCACCGCCCCCCCGACGCGCCCCTGCCCGAAACCGGGGTACCCCAGCCGCATCCGGGAGGAATACACGATGCCCTACCTCCAGCCGCTGGTCCTCCATCTCGCGTGTTTCGCGATCGTACGCGCGACTCGGTACGCATCGTGCTCTGGCTCGCGCCCGGACTTTGCGCGCTCTTCGTCACCAGGATCGTGTACACGGTCCAGAAGCGGTTCGCCTACCGCGACGACCAGGCGCGAACGATCACGTTCTTCCCCGCGCGACCGCGACGCGAGCCCACCGCGCTCGAGTGAACGTCGGAAGACGGGTCGCCGGGATCGATCCGAATCGGGACCGGCGCGCAGTTCCATGAAGGCAGGGCTCAGTCCAGATACCCGAGGACGCGGAGCTGCTCACGCTGGGCCGCGGTAAGCGTCATCGCTGCGTTCTCCTTCTCGTGCGTCGCCAGATCCGGGAGCGAAGACTCCAGGGCGGCCGCGAGTTCCGCGTGGCTGGCAGCGATGTCGTGGCGTTCGAGCGCGTCGACTTCGAGGTCGAAGAGTTCGACGGGCGTTCCGGCGTGGTCGACGAGCTTCAACGATCCGTCGACGGTGGCCCGGGCGGGGCGCCCATGGTCCAGACCGTGTCGCGCGACCTTGAGCGCGTTGGGGAACATCTCGATCTGCACCACGGCTTTGATCGGATCGGGGGAACGCAGGTCGCGCCCCGATCCGATCGTCCGCCCCGTTCCGATCGCCGCGATCGTGGCGCCGACGTCGATCAGGCCGACCGGTTCGGAGGTCGCGCGAATCCGGTGGCCGAGGGGCGGACTGACGATCAGCGGAATGCGCGTGACCTCTCCGTACACGGTCGACCCGTGCTCCACGAGCCCGTGTTCTCCGAACGCCTCGCCGTGGTCGGAAGTGATCACGAGCCACGAACGGTCGAGGCGTCCACTCCGCTCGAGATCCGCGATCAGCGATCCGAGCGCAGCATCGAGCTCGCGAATCTCTTCGTCGTAGCGTGCCTCCACGAGGGCGAGCTCGGACGCCTCGTGCTCGGGCTGGGCCGGGCCCGGAGCGACCTCGGGCGAAGCGAACGTGCCGAAGAACTCGCGCTCCGGGACGTAGGGCGCGTGAGCCTCGAGATAGTTACCGAAGACGAAGCAAGGGGCAGCGCCACACGACTCCAGCGCCTCGACGACGGCGTCGTTGATCGTCGCCGCGGTCGCGAGGCCCTCCCCGGCCTTGGCGTGCCAGCCGGGCAACCATCTGCGGCGGATCGCCTCGGTGACGGGGGGCCGGGTCGTCACGCCGAGCGGGCGGAAGAAGACCTCGAAGCCACGTTCGAGTCCACTCGCCATTTCGAGCCAGCCGTTCGCGAAGATCCCCGCCGTGCGATAGCCGTCGTCGAAGAGGACCTCGGCCAGCGTCTCGACCGCGTCGAGCTCGACGCTTCGGATCCCGGTCGCTGAGAGCGCGCTCTCGGCCTGCACCCCGTGACGCGACGCGAGCTCGCCCGTGAAGAGCGAGGCGTGGGACGGAAGCGTCCAGGTCCCGTTCGCGAAGGCCCAGGGATAGGCGACGGCCTGCTCGCGGCGCTCGAGGAACGCTTCGAGCTGGGGCGTCGTCTTCCGGTGGTATCCGTAGACCGACATGTGGTCGGCACGAACGGTGTCGAGGACGAGCAGGATCACGTCGGACCGTGGTGATGCGACAGCGTCGGCGACGGAGGGCGACGGGATCGTCCGAGTCGGCGCAGGCGCGCCGAGAACGAAGGGGATCGCGACGGTCGCGGCGAGCGACGCGAGGGCGAGCGACGGAAGAAGACCCATCGGACGCGATACGGTGGCGAGCCGCTCGCAGGCCGCGTACCCGGCAATCGAGACCAGGATCGCCAGGGATTGGGCGATCGGGACCGAAGCCTCACCCTGAAACGCCGCGACACCGAGCTTCTCCACGATCCGCTCGGACACGAAGAACCCGACGCTCGACGACAACCCGACGGCGAGACCGAGCCGCCAGGCGCTGGTGGCCAGCGGCGTCGGCATCGAGAGCGCGGCCAGCGCGAGGCACGCCGCGATCGTGCCGGGGATCGGCCCGAGCAGGATCGCGACCTGCAATCCGGTCCAACCGGAGAGCACCGTCGGTACGCGCCATTTCGCGGGGAGCGGAGAGGCGAGCACGCAGAGCGCGAGTGCCAGGGGGAGCGACAGAAAGGCCGAGAAGACGAAATAGCCGACGTCCGGATCCCCTCCCCGACCGACGTTGAACACGAAGGCAAAGAGGACCGGACTGAGTACGGCGAACAGGACCGGGGCAGCGAGCGAGCGTAGACGAACGGCCATCAGGGGACTCCGAGGCGACATCGCGCGACTCGCTTGCGGCCGCTCCACCGGCGGGCACCCGAGTCGTCAGGGGGGCGCGTGCAACCGGTCCGGAGATACACCGCCCGCGGCCGGAATTGGCGCCGGCCTCGGAATCGTCGGGAGATCGTCCCGACGGCGCTTCGCGATCTCCATGAAATGCCCACATGGCTTCACGGAAGCGACGCGCGCGCTACGACCCCACGAAGGCGTTGCTGAATCGCGCACGAATCGTTGCGCGGCCGTGACCGAAGGCCGCGCGTCGGATACGTCCTCGCGACCCACGCTCGTCCTGCGCGCGCTCCGGTCCCCGTCGGCGCACACCGGTCCTCTCGCCTCGTCGGAGTCGAGCTGAGCCGCCCCCTAGAGCGTCTCCAACCGCGCGTGGACGTACTTGTGCCAGGGCGTCCCGGCCCACGGATCGCGGTCCGCGCTCGCCGTGAGCTCGTTGGGAGACACTCCCGTCACGACGTCGTTGCCGTCGGCATCGGGATAGACGAGCCCCAGGCCGTTCGGGATCGAGAGCGTGCCCTCGCGCATCCGATCGCTGGTCTGGACCTGGACCTCGGCGCTGCCACGATGGGTGACGACGCGGGCGAAGTCGCCGTCGGCGAGACCGAGCTGCTCGGCGTCCTTGGGGTGGACCGAGAGCTGGGTGCTGTCCTTGCCCTTCATCCACTCGGGATCGCGGATGCAGGTATTCGCCGTGTAGCCACGGCGTTCCCCGGCGGCCAGGATCATCGGGAAGTCGGGGCCGCCCTCCGGCACGTGCTGCTCACGCAGGCCCCGCATCTCGTCGAGCATCTCGCTCATGTCGAGGCGGACCTTCCCTCCCGGCAGCCGGAACTGGGTCGCCGCGTTGCCCGGCTCGTCGCGGGAGACGATCGCGCCCGACGGGCTGCCGAGGATGGCCTCGAAGAGACGCTCCCCGAGCGCCAGCCCCTCGCCTTCGTAGCCCGCGGCGCGGACGAGATCGGGGCTCTGCATGGCGTAGCGATGCGACAGGGCCCAGACGCCGGCGGACGCAGCCATGCCCTCGGGCAGGGTCGGGCCGAGGGTGCGGTAGACGACGTAGGGCAGGTGCGGACCGATCTTCGGGTTCGAGCCGAGCGCCGCGAAGAAGGCGGGGCCGAAGACGTCGCGCCCCTGCTTCGCGGCCTCCTTCAGCTCGTCGAGCTCGCCGTCCTCGAAGACACCGAGCGCCTCGATCAATCGTGCGTGGATCTCGGGTTCCGGGAGCGTGCCCTCGCGCGGAGAGAAGATCGGGTGCCGCAGGTGGAAGAAGTTCTCCGGGTGCTCGAAGTTGAAGAAGGTCGACTCGAGCTTTTCGTACTGGGACGGCGCGGGCAGGACGTAGTCGGCGAGTCGCGCGGTCTCGGTCATCGCGACCTCGATCACGACGACCGTGTCGAGTCGAGCCATCGCCTCGCGAAAGCGCTTCGCGTCGGGCAGCGAGTGGGCCGGGTTGGAGCTCTCGATCAGGATGCCCCGCGCGCGCTCGGGATGATCGGTCAGGATCTCGTCCGGGATCGCCGCGCCGGGCATCAGCCCGCCGAGGATCCGTTCGCCGCTCACCGGGAGGGTGAGGTAGTCGTGCTCGAAGCCCGCCTCGTCCGCCCGCTTCGCGGCGCCGGTCGAGCTCATGAGCGGGACCATCGGCGTCGGGAGATGCGTACCGCCGAGACCGTTCGCGAAGCTCCCCCGGAGCGTGAAGAGCAGGATCAAGAGGTAGCTGTTGAGCGTCGAGTGAATAGACATCTCCATCCCGATGTCCTCGTAGACGGCGATCTTGTCCGTCCGGCCCATCGCCTCGGCGACGGCGACGACGTCCTCGTGCGCCACGCCCGCGTAGTGGGCGTAGTCCGCGACCGGGATCTGCTCGAGGATCTCGAGCACGGGCTCGTAGCCCGACGCGTGCGCCTCGAGCCAGGCATGGTTCACGAGGTCGTGCTGGACCAGGTGGCCCAGGATCGCGGTCAGCGCCCAGGCGTCCCGACCCGGGCGAACGGCGAGATGGACGTCGGCCAGGTCGGCGGACTCCGTGCGCCGCGGATCGAGGATCACGAGCGTCCGGTCCTCGTCCTTCGACAGCTCGCGCATCAGGATCCGCGCGCGCTGGATCCCGTTCGACTGCCAGGGGTTCTTGCCGACGAAGATCGCGACGTCGGCGTGTTCGAAGTCCCCGTGGTAGAGCGCGCCGAGGGTCCGCTCGCAGGTCCAGTGCCAGCCGGTCTTCTCCTGGGAGAGCGCGTTTCCGCCGTAGCGAATGCCGAGGGCCGCCTTGACGGCGCCGCTGTACATGCCGCCCAGGTGGTTGCCCTGCCCGCCGCCCCCGTAGTAGAGGATCCGCTCGCCGCCGTGCTCGTCGCGGATCCGACCGAAGCGCTCGGCGATCTCGCGAAAGGCCGTGTCCCAGTCGATCTCCTCGAACGTGCCGTCGGGTCTGCGACGCAGCGGGCTCGACAGTCGATCGCGCCCGTTCTGGTAGTAGTCGAGGCGTGTGGCCTTGTTGCAGGTGTAGCCCTGGGAGACCGGGTGCTGCTTGTCGCCCTTCACGCGGGCGATCGTGCGGCCATCGTCTCCGACCTTGATCTGCACGCCGCAGTTCGCGTAGCAGAGACAGCAAGCGCTCGGCTGCCATTCGGGATTCGGCGGGGTCGTGGTTTCCGGCATGGAGTCTCCTCGCGTTTCGGGCACGACGGAAACCTATTCTTTTTGGTTGCTGGAAGCAACTGATTTTCGTAACCTCCGGTCATGGGTCGAAAGAGCTTCGAACACATGAACTGCGGCATCGCCCAGTCCCTCGAGATCCTCGGCGACTGGTGGACCCTCCTCGTCGTGCGGGACGCGTTCCTCGGCGTGCGTCGGTTCCGCGACTTCGAGGCGAGCCTCGGGATCGCCAAGAACGTGCTGACCGACCGGCTCCAGCGCCTGGTCGAGCACGAGATCCTCGAAACGGTCGACATCGGCGAGAGCGGGACCCGCTACGAATACCGCCTCACCGAGAAGGGTCTCGCCCTCCTCCCGATCGTCACGTCGCTCCGCGAGTGGGGCGAGGAGTGGATCCTCGGCGAAGGCAACGAGCCGATCCTTGTGAAGGATCGCCGTACGGGCCGGCGTCTCCCGAAGCTCCGCCTGCGCGATGCCGACGGGAACCTCGTCGAGCCGCAGGACCTCGTGGTCGAAGCCGGGCCGGGGGCCGATCGGGCGACGGCGGAGCGATTCCGGGAGTAGGCCGGGCCGTGGACCGCGTCTTGGTTCGAGCGTCCCGGCTCGCAGACTCGGGGGCTAGGCGGATCGGTCGCTCGTGTGCGACCGCGTCGCCCGCCGAGGCCGGACGCTCGCGAGCCCCGCGAGACCGAGTCCGAGCAGCAGACCCGTTCCGGGTTCGGGGAGGACGATCAGCACGGTTCGGGATCGACTACGGGGGCGGCCGAGGAAGTCCTCGATGACCTGGTCGACCGCGAGAAAGACCCTCCCGTCGTCCGACATCTCGAGGATAAAGCGAAAGTCCCATCCTTCGACGTCGAGGCCCGCGAGCTGCATGACCGTTTCCAGGGTCTGGACACCTGCGGCCTCGGTCACGACGAGTGGCGGATCGCCGATTCGATTCACACTCACCACGGAGCCGTCTCCGGACAGCTCCATGTCGTACTGCGACCCGAGCGCACCGAAGAAGTCGTCGTTGTACTGGATGATCCACGTGGCTCCGCCGTCGTCGAAGACCGCGGTGACCGGCCGTTCCCCGACGCTCCCGTCGTCGAGCTCGATCTCGATGGTGCCGAATCCGAGTCGACGCGCACCGTCGTGGCTGATGTCGCCCGTCCATCGCTGCGACCAGGCAAGACCGTCGGCATCCACTCCGGCGAGCCGCTCCGCCTCTCCGTCGCTATTCCAGCGAAGACCCGCGAGTGGGCTCCGGATACCCCTCGATGGGTCGTCCCTCCAACCCGATCCGTAGGCGACCCCCTCGTTCGTAATGCCGACGGTCGTGACCACGTCGAACTCCGGATCACGCTCGACGATCCGCGCGCCGTTCTCCGCGTCCCAGATCGCGACTTCAGGCAGCGAACCGCCGCCGAATTCCAGGAACTCGCTGCCGGCGGCGTATCGGCCGTTCGGGGAGATCGAGGTGAAGATGCTCGGATACTCGTTCGGATCGGGCCGGGAGACGACCGTCTCCGTATTCGTCTCCGCGTCGACGAGAAAGAAGTCGGCCTGCGGGGTCCGCTGCCCGATCGCGAAACGGTGGTCCGAGCTGAGCGCGTTGAGCCTGGTGAACGAATAGGGCGGCTGGGGATAGACGTCCTCCTCGTACCCAGTCGCGTACGTCCAGACCCCCCGATTGAACACGACACGGGAACCGTCGCCGGAAAGGCGCTCGCCACCCAGGAATCCGTCGCGCAGCAAGTAGATCCCGGGCGGCGGGGGAGCAGCGAGGGCCGTCGAAGCGCCGAGGAGCATCGCCAGCGCGACCAGGGTCGCCGTCAGGGCGAGGGGCAGGCATGCACGTCGGCCGCTGCGCTGTCCGAGAGCCCTGGGATCCGAGAGGTTTGTCCGCCGTGCCGTCCGATTCGAGACCAATCGCTTTCTCCGCGCCCGATCGAGCGCAAACGTGACCGCTCTGGAGTGGTCTCCGCGAGCCGAATATCGCGTACGAATCGCGGGCGCGATCGCCCGTGGTAGCCGAACCGCGCTCGTAGAAGCCCAGCGGCCCCCCCGATATCGTCTCGACCTGAAGAGCTCCGCGAGCGCAGAGGGCATCGATGAAGCAATCGCGTCGATTTCGTTTCGGGTTGAAGGTTCGTACGTCCGCCGACGGGAGGGATCTCGCGGAAGCCGCGCGCCGAGCGGAGAGCTTCGGCTACGACGCGCTCCTCGTCTCCGACCACCCCACCCACCCACAGCTCGGTCCGATCGCCACGGCCACGGCGCTCGCCTGCGCGACGACGACCGCACGCATCGGATCGAGTGTCGTCGCCAACGACTTCCGACACCCTGTCCTGCTCGCGAAGGAGTTCGCAACGCTCGATCGGCTCTCTGGCGGTCGAGCGGAGCTCGGGATCGGCACGGGTTGGAAGCGGGACGAGTACCTGGACCTCGGCCTGGAGTTCGAGCGGCCGGGACGCCGCATCGAGCGCCTCGGCGAGGCGATCGACATCCTTCGCGCCTTCTTCTCCGGGCAGCCCTTCGACTTCGAGGGCGAGCACTACCGGATTCGCGAGATGGCGCCCTACCCCCCGCTCTCGCGCCCGCGGCTCCCCCTCATGATGGGCGGCGGCGGGCGAAAGTTCCTCAGCCTCGCTGCACGCAAGGCGGACATCATCGGCATCAACCCGGCCGCACGATCCGGCGTCCACGACGTCGCGACGGATACCGACGCGACGGAAGTACGCACGGACGAGAAGCTCGAGTGGATCCGCGACGCGGCCGGGGAACGCTTCGACGAAATCGAGCTCGCGATGCAGGTCTATGCGGGACGGATCACCGACGACCGCGCCGAGGGCGATCGGCTCCTCCAGCAGCGGTATCCCTTCGCGATCGAAGAGGCACGGCGCGTCCCCTATGCCTGGGTCGGGAGCGTGGACCAGGTCTGCGAGGCGATCGAAGCGCATCGCGAACGCTGGGGGATCAGCTACTGGGTCGTGATGAGCGACGGAATGGAAGAGATGGCGCCCGTAGTCGAGCGGCTGGCGGGGCGATGAAGCGAGATGCTCCCGATCGCCGCTTGACGTCGATCGGGCGGACGCCAGTGCCAGATCTCAGCGCACATCGAGATCGTCGAAGTCCGGTTCCCTGAGCAGACTCCACATCTCGAGGGGCGTGAGCGGGTTCTGGGTCGCCGAGCGGCCGAACTTCGTCCAGTAGTAGTTCCGGGCGCGGGGATCGCTCCAGGCCATCTGCCCGTTCCGCTCGTCGATCATCTCGTTGTAGGCGCGGTAGGCCTCGAGCTTGACGTCGATCGAACGCTTCTCCTCGAGGACGAGGCGCTCGATGCATTTGAGCGCGTAGAGCGTCTCCATCTCCTGGAAGGCCGGGACGAGAAGGCCGCCATTGCTGTTCGGGCCGTAGAGCGTCCACAGGTTCGGGCAGCCCGGGATCATCGCGCCGACGTAGCCCTGGGCCCCGGTGTCCGCCCACAGCTTCTCGACCGTCATGCCGTCACGCCCCGTGATCGCCATCGGGAAGAGATACTCGGTCGCCTTGAATCCTGTCGCGTAGACGATCGCGTCCACTTCATGGACCTCGCCGCTCTCGGTCTCGACGCCCTTCTCGGTGATGGTCCGAATCGGATCCGTCACCAGGTCGACGTCGTCACGCTGGACGGCGTCAAGGATGCTGTACTCGGAGTCGACGATCACCGGTCGAGCGGAGAGCACCGGATGCTCCGGTGTCATCTTCGCGATCATCTCTTCGTCGTCCCCGAACTTGTCGCGCAGAAACTGGACGCAGTTGTCACGCGCCATCTTGTTCAGCTCGCTGATCGCGTGTTCGTCGTCGAAGTCCGGATCGATCTGCGCGATCGGCGCGAATCCTGCGGCGAATCCGCCAGCGACGCGGAGGCGCATGAAGTTCGTATGGAAGGGCAGATTCCGATCCAGCCAGGGCACCTCGGGCGGGAAGGCGTCGCGATAGCCCGGAGAGGGGAAGCACCACTGCGGCGTCCGCTGGAAGACCGTGAGGTGACCGGCTTCGGGAGCGAGTTCGGGGATCATCTGATACCCGGTGCAGCCCGTCCCGATCACGGCGATCCGCTTGCCCTTCGGATCGAAGTCGACCGGCCAGCGCGCGGTGTGCCAGGACGGTCTCTCGAAGCGCTCGATTCCCGGAATGTCCGGATCGCCCGGGCGATTGAGGAAACCGACCGCGGTGATGACCGCATTCGATCGCAGGGTCCGCTCGCCGCCGGGACCGTCGACCCGGATCTCCCACATGGACGCGTCTTCGTCCCAGGTGAGCGAGCGCACCTCGGTCTTGAAGGTGATGTCGCCGCGTACGTCGAAGGTGTCCGCGACCCAGTCGAAATATTTCTGGTTCTCCGTCCAGGGACAGAACGAGTAGGGGTAGCTGTAGTCGGAGGCGAAGGTGTGCGTGTAGAGACGACTCGGCGTATCGACCCGTGCGCCCGGGTAGCGGTTCTCGTGCCAGGTTCCCCCGACGCCTTCGTTCTTCTCGAGCACCCGAAAGGCGATGCCCGCACGCTTCAGCTGAATCGCCGCGTTGAGCCCCCCCATGCCCGACCCGATGATCGTCACGGAGAAGTCCCGACCGCGGTCGCCGGGTTCCCGGGACCAGTCGAGCCCGCGTGCCCACGGATTCACCGCCAGCTCTTCGAGCCAGAGATCGAACGCCTCGGGCTCCAGCTCGCGGCCCATCGTGAGCGCCATGCTCTCGGCCAGCCGACCCGAGGGTCCCATGTCGATCGGACCCGCACCGCGATCGCGATACGACTGGAGGAAGTCTGCGGCCTTCCGCCGAATGAGCGCGGCGGCTTCCGGCGTCGCCTCGATCCCGCCTGCGAAGCCGCGGGCGGTCCCGACGATCACCTCGGTCGCCGCGATCTCGGCGTCGCCGGTGAGTTGGTAGACGAGTCCGCGGAGGACCATCGAGTCCGCGTGTTCCAACGCGGCTTCGATCTCGGCGTCACTGGCTTCCAGGAGCTCGGTACGGGCCGCGGCGGGGGCCGTCGGGTCCTTGCGCAGGGCGTCGGTCGGGGCGTTCGTCATACCCCCGATTATAGGAAGCGGCGGCACCCGTCGGGGACGAAATCGAGGCTGCCTCAGACCAGCTCGGCGAGCGCCGCCCAGGTCCGCTCGACAGAAGCCTGGGGATCGTCGCCCACACCGACGGGCAGGAAGGCCATCTCGTCGACGCCCGCCTCCCGGTACCGCGCGAGGGCCGCTGCCAGCGCCTCCTGATCGCCGTGGGGCACGACGGCGTCGATCATCGCGTCCGTCCAACCGTCGCGCGGCCCGTTCTTCGCGTCGGGGACACCGCAGCGCTCGAGCAGCGCCGCATACGCTTCGAGACGCGGGTAGAGATCGAGATAGGCGTGGACACCCGCGCGGACCTCCTCCCGATTCGTCGAGAGGATGCAGGGCATGATCATCACGACGGGCGGCACCGGACGCCCGGCTTTCTCGGCGCTCTCCCGAAGCGTCGGGACGATCGTGTCGCGCACGTAGGCCGGAGGCGCGAGCCACGGCAGGACGCCGTCGGCGTGCCGACCGGCCGCGCGGCACATCTGCTCGCCGAGCGAAGAGAGGAAGAGTGGAATCGGCGGCGACTCGACGTCGATCTCCCAATCGACGCGGAACAGTTCACCCTCGAACTTCGCGTGCTTGCCGTCGAAGACCTGGCGCAGGATCTGGAAGTACTCCGACGTGTGCCGGATCAACCGATCGAAGGGCAGGCCGAAGCAGTCTTCGATGATCGAGGCGTGCCCGGGTCCGAGGCCGAGCCGCAGCCGTCCATCCGCCGCCGCCTGCGTCGTCAACGCCTGCATCGCCGTCACCAGGGGATGGCGCGTGTAGGTCGGCAGGACGTTCGTCGTGAGCAGCACGCATTCGGTCCGCCCCGCGGCGACCGCGAAGACGACGAGCGGGTCCATGTTGTGGCCGCAGCCGAGCATCGCCGAGTGGAAGCCCAGCTGCTCCGCCCGCTCGATCCAGGACACGGCCCGATCGAGCTCGCGAACCTCCGGCGGTAGAACGATCGACTGCTTCATGGGACCTCCTGCGTGGGACGCCTCGGGCGGCGTCTGCGCAGGAGGGTACGTCCGAATCGACGCGCGGGTGAGGCCTTCCGGCCGACCCTTCAGACGTCGAAGGAGACGTGACGAGAGCAGGCTGGCGAGCGCGACGCTCGCTGTGATCGCCCAGTAGGTTGTTCATCCGGCCTCGAGCATCGCCCGTCGAAGATCGACCAGATAGGCCCGCATTCGCGCGTGGTTCCGCGCCCCGAGCCTCATCAGCTGCTTGTCGAGCGGGGGCAGCGCCTCGAGCGCCGGGTCCGCGTACCGATAGAGCACCTTGGGCCGGACCAGGACGGGGTCGCGCGGTGGCTCGGGCGCTTCGAGCGCACGATCGATCGCTTCGAGCACCGCTTCACGCGGCGTCGCCTCCGTACCGAGCTCGCCGAGGGCCGCCGCCAGGATCGGCTCGATCGACAGGACCACCGACGCCGCCGTCGACGGGGAAATCGATTCGAGCAGGTCGAGCAGGGGCTCGAATCGCGCGGCGTTGGCGGGATCGGGGTAGATGCGGCCTTCGCGCTCGAGAACGCGATACGCGCCGCCGGGGCGCAGGAACTGGAGCTGCCGATGGGGCAGCTCGCTGCGCGTGGCGTTGTCGACCAGCACGGCGAGCCGGCGTACGAGCTGCTCTCGCGCGACCCAGTCGGCGGGCAGATCGAGCGGTGCCAGCTGATCTCGCACGAAGGGGTCGCTGTCGGCGAGCGGCGGCACGGGCGCCTCTGGCTCGGGCGGCGCGGGCACGGGGCGCGTCACGGCGGGTGACGGTGGCGCCGCGGGCGCCCGAGGCGGTGGCTCGACGGGATCCGGACGCTCGACGGCAGGCACTTCGGGCCGAGGCTCGGGCGGCGGCGACGGTGTCGTCGGCACGAACTCGTCTCGAAGCAGCCACCAGGCAACACCCAAGGTGGCCAGGATCGCCACGATCACCGGTACGGTACGAAGCACGGTCCCCTCCTTCTTCCTTCTATCTATCTACGCCCGGGCCGCGCGGCGGGCATGAAGGACCGACGGCGGAGACGCGCTTGCGGTTCCCGCGTGCGGCGACGGTGTCACTCGATCCCCATGAGCACGTACGACAGGTACCGCTGGTTGATCTCGCTCACGTACTTGACGGGCTCGGCCTTGCGCATGCCGAGCATCGCGATCTCGACGTGACGGAACCACCGGTCGGGGTCGAGCCCCTGCTTCGCCGCCCGCCTGCGCGCGAGCAGGACGGTCCGAGGGCCCGCATTGTAGGCGGCGAGCGCCATCCGAAGCCGGTCGCGCTCCCGCATGTCGGGCTCACTGTCGAAGTATCGCTGCTTGATCCAATCCAGGTATTTCAGGCCCGCGTGCACGTTGTTCGACGCGTTCTCGGCGCCGGCCACGTCGGCGATCCCCACGTAGGGCTCGCGCGCGGTCGTGGGCTTGATCTGGAGCAGCCCGACCGCACCCGAACGATTCCGGGCCGCCGCATCGAAGCGCGACTCCTGATGGGCCATCGCGGCGACGAGCCGCCAGTCGAGATCGAAACGGGCAGCGTGCTCGCGGAACAGGGCATCGTAGTCGGAGAGGCCGCGCTCCTCGGCGTCCGCCAGCCGACGTGCGACGCGGCCGCGTCTCTTGAAGTACCGCTCGATTGCGAGGTTGCCACGTAGACTGCCCTGCCGATGGCGGCGCAGGAAGGCGTTCATCTCGGCGAGCAGCCCGTCGGCGCCGAGGCGCGTCGCCCAGGCGAGCTTGCCGCCTTCTCGGAGCGGAGGGGCCTTCGCGATGCGGAGCGTCGGATGGAGGGCGACGAGCGTCTCCGCAACGAGGCTGTCGGCCACCGTGTACGGAAAGCGACGGGCCGCCACGAGTTCGAGGATGCGCTCCGTCTCGAGCCCGCCGTCGACGGGAAACACATCGACCGGCGGGCGCCCCGCATCGGCGAGGGTCCGATCGAGACGGGCGAGACTCTCGGCGAAGCTGCTGCTCGCGCGAACGGCGACGGTCCGGCCCGAGAGCTGTTCGAGCCGCTCGAGCGCCGGCGCCTGGTCGTGGGAGACGATCCGCTCGTCGACGCTCTGGTAGGGCTTCGAGAACGCGACCTGCTCCGCGCGTGTCGGCGTGATCGTCAGGCGCGCGGCGATCAGGTCGCCCGCCCCTTCGAGCAGGAGCGGGATCAACTGGTCGTCATCCACGGGGATCAGCTCGAACTGGATCGGCGGGGAGCTCGGGGGACGCTCGTGTCGCTCGTTCAGGAAGCGGGTGAATCCGCGTACCATCTCGTACTGGTAGCCGCCCCGCTCGCCGTCGTTCAGGAAGAAGTCGAAGGCGTTCCGCGAGGTCAGCACCCGAAGGAAGCGTGCTTCGAGCACGGTCTCGAGGCTCGCCGGGTAGCGATCCGCCACGTGCCGTCCGAGGGGTCCGGCGGTGGCCTCGGTCAACACGGGGTCGACGGGGGCCTCCGCGGCCTCGGCCTCGGCGGGTGCCGAGGTCTCCGAGGGGCGAGGGTCGGACGCCTCCTCCGAGCAGGCGAGAAAGGCGAGCAGCGCGCTCAGGATCAGCGCCATCGTGATCGGGAGCAATCGAGGACTTCGGGGATCGAGACGACCGTCCATCGCGGAGGAGTAGCACGGCGACCTCATGCGACTCGCCCGGTCACCGACCCCAGCCGCTCCGCGAGCACACCGCTCAGGTTGCCGAGCACGCGCGCGGCGATCCGAGGGTGGCGGCGGGTGAGGTCCTCGAGGTGGGTGCGCTCGAGACGTAGCAGCCGTACCTCCGAGCGCGTCCAGACGTCGGCCGTCCGTTCGCCCGTGAAGACCGCCGCCTCGCCGACGAGATCGCCACGCCGCATCGAGCGCAGGCCGATCGATCCTTCCGGCCGCTCCGTCGAAGCCTCGAGCAGGCCGTCGATCACGACGTAGAGGGCGTCGCCGCGTTCGCCCTGCTTCAGGAAACGGCGGTCGGCGGGCACCTCGATCAGCTCCGCCATCAACGCGACGATCCGCGCCTGCCAGGGGCGGAGACCGGCGAAGAGCGGGATGGTGCGATCGGGCGCGTCGCCGAGGTCGAGGGTGAGCACGTCCCAGAGCGAGACGATGCGCATCCGGGTGGCGAGCGACGGCGTGAAGGTCAGGTCGTTGGCCCAGGCGATGGCGAGAATCACGGCGGCGAGCACGCCGAACTCGACCTGGGCCCGGATCTCGCTCATCAGCAGGGCGAGGAAGCCCAGGCAGAGCGCGAGGGTCGTGACCGTGACCGGACGACCGATCTCCGCGACCGCTTCGAGCACGCCCCGCTCCTCGTCGGCGTGCCGGCGGGCCGCCTCCTTGAAGTGCACCAGCAGATGAATCGTGTCGTCGACGGCGATGCCGAGGACCATGCACGCGACCAGCCCGGTCGTGATGTTCAGCGTGACGCCCGTCCAGCCGAGCACGCCGAAGTAGATCGCGATCGGGATCAGGTTGGGGGCGAGGGCGAGGAGGCCGGTCTTCAGGGAAGTGAAGAGGAGCGCCAGGACCAGGTAGATCAGCGCGATCGCCGTTGCGAGGGAGAGCGCCTGGCCGAGCGCGATCTCGTCCATCGTGCGGCTGAGCAGCACGGTCTGGCCGGTCACCTCCGCCTCGAGCGGCGCGGGCAGCGTCGCGAGCCGCTCCTCGATCCGGCCGACGAGCGCCATCACGTCGACCGAGTCGATCGCGCTCGTCCGCACGACGACGTTGGCGGCGCGGCGATCGGCGTCGACGAAGCGATCGACCTCCTCGTTGCCGCCGAGCACGAGCAGCTGACCGACGAGGGCGCGCGACTCGGGGACGCGCAGGGCCGCCCGGTCGCCCTCGCGGAAGCCCTGGTTCAGCACCCGAACGTAGTCCGCGAAGGACGTGCTGCCCGCGACCTCCGGCTGCTCGGCCAGCCAGGTCTGGAGCGCGACGAGGGTCTCGAGCCGCGCGGGCTCGAGGAAATCGTCCGGCTCCGGGCTTTCGACGAGGATCTGGAATGCGTTTGCCCCACCGAGGGCCGCGTTCACACGGTCGAAGTCGAGGCGGACGGGGTTGTCCGCGCGCAGGTTGCTCACCATGTCGGTGCTGATCTCGATCCGCCCGATGCCCGCGGCGGCGACGACGGTGGCGAGGAGCCAGACGGCCATGACCGCGTCGCGATGACGCAGGTCGAAGCGCGCGATCCGGCGCAGGAAGGCTTCGAAGCGGCTCTCGGCGGGACGCTCTTCGGACGCGGATCGGGGCGCGGGGCGCCGCAGCAGCGCCAGGCACGCGGGGCCGAGGGTGATCGAGACGAAGGTCGTGGCGAGCACGCCGACGGCGCAGAAGACCGCGAACTCACGGACGGCGACGATCGGGCTGGTCGCGAGAGAGAAGAAGCCGATCGCGGTCGTCAGGCCGGTGAAGCAGATCGGCTGGATCACACGTCGCAACACGTCGGTGGCCAGGTCGGCGGGCGCCACCGCCGCCGGAGACTCCGCGGCACGCGCGTAGTAGGCGGAGACGACATGGACCGCGTAGGCGAAGCCGACCGCGATGATCACCGGCGGCGCCGCCACCGTCACGGGGTTGAGCTCGCCGAACAAGGTGCCGACCAGGGCCATGGTCCAGACGAGGCCGACGCCCACGGTCGCGAGCGGCAGCGCCACACCCCGCAGCGTACGGAACGACGCGAAGGCCGCGAGGGCCATCAGCAGGACCGAGAAGGGAAGCACGCCTCCGAGGTCACCCAGCATGAGCCGGTTCGTCTCCGCCTTGACGTGACTCCCACCGGCTATCCACACCTCGAGCCCGCCGGCCTCCTCGGCGGCGATCCGACCGAGGCGCTCGTCGAAGCCACTCTCGATCAGGTCCCGATCCGAGAGGTCCAGCAGCGCGATCGAGATCGCCGCCACCCGACCGTCGAAGGACACGAGATTGCCGGCGTAGATCGGGTCGGCGAGCGCGCGGCGCCGCAGATCGGCGAGGGCCGAAGGGTCGGTCGGCACGTCGTCGTAGAAGGGCTCGATCTGGAGCTCGCCCCGTTCGCTTCGGATGTTGAGGGCCGTGGCGAGACTCGAGGCGTACCGGACCTCGGGCTGGTCCTCGATCCGCTCGGTCAGGCGCTTCAGACGCTCGAGCACCTCGGGCACGAACACGTCGTCCGCCGCGATCGCGACGAGCAGCAGCTCACCGCCATCGAAGAGCGCGTTCGCGCGCGCCGCGGCGGCGAGCCCAGGATCGTCTCGCCGCAGCATGCTCTCGATCGACGGGTCGAGCAGCAGTCGCGGCGTGCCCGTGAAGGGATCGACGATCGCGGCGAGCGCGAGCAGCGTAGCCACGAGGATCGTGCCGACGACCCGGCGAGGATGCTGGGTCACCCGCCGAAGCCACCGGGACCGACGATTCTCGACCGGCTCGCTCACAGGCCTGCGCGCCTCCCGACCGAAGCATCGCAGACTGGACGCGGTTCGCCGACGCCGGGGGACCGGGGCCTCAGCGGAGGGCGAGGTCGGTCCGAGCGAGCCAGTCGTGGGCGCTCGCCACGATCGACCGCGTACTGCGCTCCGTGAGGCGTGCCTGGAGCATCCGCGGCAAGACCGGGCCGATCTCGACCTCGCTCGCGTAGACGAGCAGCGAGCGATCGGGCCCGAGCGCGTGGACCTCCCAGAGACCTGCGACGTGCTTCAGGTCGCTCTCGTGCTGGTCCGAGAGGGCCCAACGGATCCGCCGCGCCGTGGCGTCCCACGTGTGCCGAATCGTGTAGTCGATCCGCGTGAGGAGCACCGGCATCGAATAGCGGTCGACCGAATCGTGGCTCGAGCGTGAGACCGGATCGATCGAGCCGACCTCGCGCATGAACTCGCCGTGGCGCGTCGTCTGGATCAGGCGCCCGAAGACCTCGTCCGCGGGGCGCTCGACGACGAGCAGCGCCGAGATGAGCTCGGGACAGCCCTCGATGAACCCGGGCTCGGGGAAGGCGAAGCCGCGCTCGGCGAGGGGCGCGGCGATCGGGTCGGGCAGCGCGTCGAGCCACGCCTCCGCCGACTCCTCGACGACGGGCGGGAGCATCTCCACGTCACAGCTCGCATGGGCGACGCCCGCGAGGCCCCAGAACACGACCAGGACCCCGAAGAGCTGCGTGGCGTTTCGGACGATGACGATCTGCATGGCAGTTCCTCCCGGTCGCTCTCGACCCTGAGACGAGGATCGCTCGCGGGCGATATCGCTTCCGAGAAGCAGGCCACACAACGCTTCTTTTTCCGCTTTCGCGGGACGCTCGCCACGCCGCCGCGGGCACGGCACGACGGGCACACCGGATTTCCCGTAGGCGGCCTCACACAGGTCGGCCCGGACGCTGATCCTGATACCGTCCCCGAGGTCGGGCTCGATCCGGATCCGCCGACCGCCTCCCCGATCGCTCCGGGGGCGATGCCGACGCTGGTCGTGGGTCGCCGTCTCCGGCAGGATTGGAGGCATGCGGACGCCGACCGTCGCGATGCTCCCGCGACGCGTCTCCGGGAATCGAGGACGGGAAATGCCGATCACCTATCGCACGCTGCCGGTTCCGGCCTTCGAGGCGTTCACCGCGCGGATCCCCGCCGGCGCCGTGACCTTCGGCGTGGAGTATCGAAGGCTCGATGAGGCCGTGATCCTCGACTTCTACGGTCCGGACGCCCGCGATCAGTTCGATGGCGTCACGCCGGCGGGCATGGAGGGAACCATCGAGGAGGACGGGCTCTGCCTCCACGTGTTCGGAACGAGCGACGGCGCCGAGTACCTGCGCTTCGACTGCTTCGACGACGCCGCGCACTATCATCTCCTCGACCCGTTCACGCCCCGCAACGTCGTGGTCGAGCACGACGTCGCGCGCCGGGGACCGCTGCTCGACTGGGCGCTCGCGTCGTTGCTCGATCGACTGCCGGAGCTCCTCACAGAGGCAGGCGCGTCGGATCTGGCCGCGGCGGTCGATGCCGGACGTGTCGCCCACGCACTCGAGGCGGTGAAGATCGAGGTCGAACGCGCACTCGCGGCCGGTGCACCGATCGCGAGCGGCTCGCGCGATGGGGTCGGGACGGAAACGGGGTGAGGATTCACGGCAGTCCCACGATCGGCAATCCGAGGCGGGTGGCGATCTTTCTCGCCGAGAAGGGGCTCGAGATCCCCTTCGTGCCGGTGGACCTCTACTCCCAGGAGCACCGGGGCGAGGCCTTCCTCGCGAAGAATCCGATCGGGCTGGTGCCCGTCCTCGAGCTCGACGACGGGACCTTCGTCTCGGAGACGATGACGATCTGCCGCTACCTCGAGGAGCTGTTTCCGGAGCCCAGCGTCCTGGGTAGCGATCCACTCGACCGCGCGATTCGCGACATGTGGCAGCGCCGCGTCGAGTTCGGATTCTTCGCCGCCATCCGGGCCCATTTTCGACACGGCTTCGAGCCGGCGCGGGTCCTCGAGCCGATTCAGATCGCCGAGTGGGGCGAGCTGAATCGCACGCTGGCCGTGGAGGCGCTCCGGGTGCTGGACGCCCAGCTCGCCGAGAACGAGTTCGTCGCCGGATCCGGATTCAGCGCGGCGGACATCACGCTGGTGGTGAGTCTGCAGGGCACGGCGTCGACCGGATTCCGGATCCCCGAGGACTGCCCCCACGTAGAGCGATGGTTCGCCGAGGTCGTTCGGCGACCGAGCGTCGTCGCGACGGCGCCCTGAACCCCTTCGGACACGAAGCGCGGCTCGCGACCGATTTCAGGCGGCCTCTTCGAGCGCCCTCTCGAGATAGAAGCGCGCCAGCTCGAAGCGGTCGTTGCCCCAGAACATCCGATCGCCGACGAAGTAGGTCGGAACGCCGAAGACGCCACGGTCGATGGCCTCCTGCGTGGCCTGGTCCAACTGGGCTTCCAGCTCGGGCGAGCTCGCGCGCGTGAGCGCCGCGTCGGCATCGAGTCCCGCCCCGGCGAGCAGGGCGTGGACGACTTCGGGATCCGAGAGGTCGCGCGCCTCGACCCATCGCGCCCGATAGGCCGGATAGTGGTACTCCCGCAGCTTCCCGGCCTCGGCGGCCACGAACGCTCCGCACAGCGCGAGTCGGGTCGAGCGCCCGACGAGCTCCTTCGGCGCGAGGTTGAGCTCCCCCCCGATCATCTCGGACCAGCCCTGGAGATCGTCCATGTACCACGCGCCGCGCCGTTCGCCGGTCGGCGCTTGTTGCGGTCCGGCCGTGGGCTCTCTCAGGGTGGCGAGATGGACCGGGCGGAACTCGATCGTGGCGCCGAGCTCGCCGAAGAAGGCCTCGGCGCGACAGCTTCCGAGATAGGCCCAGGGGCACGCGTAGTCGAAGTAGAACGGAATCTGCATGGCGCATCCTCTGATTCGATGGAATGCGCCCCATTCTACCGCAGGGGGATGCCCGCCCCAGAGGCAGGAGCCGACGAACCGGCTCCTGCCGGGGCGAGTCGAAGCCCTCGGACTATCGCCGGTGCTTGCCGTGCTTGCGGTGCTTGCGCTTCTTCCGGTCGCGATCATCGTCGTCGTCGTCATCATGGTGACGTCGACGATCATGACCCCAACGGCTTCGGATTCGAGGCTTCGCGTCGTGGCTGTGCAGACTCGCCTCGAGGTTCTCCAACAGGAGATCGATCTCCCCGATCCGGTCGATGAGCATGCCCATCTCCATCTCGAGCGCTTCGATCGACTCGAACGCGATCGTCAGCTCCTCGGCCAGCGCTTCGGTGCCCGGTGCATCGGGGGCCCCGAGCGGCTTGCACTTGCCGGCGGCACCCGCTTCGAAGACGGCGGCGATCTCCTGCTCCGCGAGGGCGCGACCGTAGATCGTGAGCTCGTCGACAGCACCGTCGAGCGCCTGATCCGCCTGGAAGCATCCGCCCAGACAGTCCTGGTCCTGACCGAGCAGGAGACCGAGGGGGCCTACGTCGAGAGGCCCGGCCGGGTAGGCGCGGCGGTCGACGACGAGCCCATCCACGAAGAGCGAGCCCTCGCCGCCTTCGCGCACCAGCGCCACGTGATGCCAGGCGCCGTCGTTCACGAAGACCGGGATCGATCCGGACTGCGACTGCTTGATCCACACGACGAGGCCAGCCGTCCCCTGGAACAGAAGCAGCTCGTTGGCGCTGGACGGGTTGCCGTTGGCAGCCGAGAGCAGGCCGGCAGTCGGATCGGTCGTATTGATCCAGAACTCGACCGTCAGGTCAGCCAATCCATCCGCGGCCAGACGAGGCAGGAGAACACGATCGTCCTGGCCGCCTCCCACACCATCGAACCCGAAGGCGTCCCCCACGAGCCCCATCGCATAGCCTGCACCGGCCGTCGGGCGCGCGTCCCTGCCGGACTCGAGATCGCTCGCGGAGCCGTCGCCTGGCCACCAGCCGATGGAGCCGGGTGGATTCTCGACACATTGCTGTGCGGAAGCCATCGGCGCGAGGGCGAGGGTGATTCCGAGGGAGATCGCGGGGATCGTCTTCTTCAGAGGGGCGGCGCGTTTCATTCGAACTCTCCGTTCTCGATCATCGGGGGCGTGCACGGATCCGCGATGGACGCGGATCAGAATCCTGTGATGGCGAGGAAGGGAGACGCTGTCTGAGAAGCTCGGCGCCGTGCGTCTTCGACGAAGGAACGTGAGCGGACGGACGACACGGGGCGCGATCGAAAGAGAAGCGTCTCCCGACGGCCTCGCCGCCGGAATCCCCTCCTCCTGAGTTCTGGCACCGAACGCGGCTCGCTCGCAGTCCGTACGACCGAGCGTCTGTCCGGCACCGGAATACTTCGGCGCTTCGTCGAATCAGGTGGTGTGTCGACGGTCACGCGAAGCCGGCTTTGCCCGCGGCTTGCTCTTCGGGAGCCACTCAGTCGCGACGCGATTCCGTGAGAGCGATCCCCACGGGCCCCACGCCGACACGATCCGTCGGCGAAGACCTCCGAGCACATCGGTGTCGCCGCCGGACCACCCCATCCCGGAGAAGCCGATCAGGGGGCCGGGTGATCGCGCCGTGCCGGCTCAATCGGGATCGGCGAAGACCTCGGGGCCGGCCATCAACATGAAGCGAGACAGTTTGCTCCGAGTGTCTCGATCGAGCTTGCGCTTCGACGCGAGGAGGAGACTTCGCATGCAGAGCGTGTCGACTTCGATGCCCGCGGACGAGCTCTTGTCGCCGACGCGCACGCGCTCGAAGGTATACACGGAGCTCTCGTCCGGAAGTCGCCCTCCCTGAACGTCGGAGGCGTAGATCGGCAGCAGTCGATAGTCGCCGGAGCGGGCAAGCAGCACCTCGACCACCTCCGAGCGCACCGTGGGCCGCTGCACGATCATCACCACGCCGAGGGCAGAGTTCGCCGCGCCGACCTGGAGCTGAAGCATCGCCTCCATGACGTCGGTGTAGACGACATTCAGGCTCGAAAGGTCCGGGTCCTTCTCGAGCAGGTAGCCGAAGGTCACCGCCGCGCCGCTTCCGGGCCCGTCGACCGAGATCTCGGTTCCCTTCGTGGCGGCGAGGTTGGCGAAGCTCCAGAGGCTCCCCTTGCTCGATCCGATCGCGAGGACGCATTCCTTGCCCGCATCCCCCAGCACGATGTACTCGCTCGCGAACTCCGGGTTCATCTTCACGAACCGGGCGAGCGCATCCGACTGCGTCAGCGCGAGGCCCACGGGACTCGACGGATCGGCGAGACGCGCAAGGTTCTGCGTCGATCCCGAGCTGGGATCGAGCGAGATCTCGTAGCCCTGGTCCGCCGAGAGACTCGCCTTCAATCGCTCGCCGATCGCGTGGTAGCTGCCGCCCTCCCGGCCGGTGCTGATCGCCGTCTGCGCGCCGGCGACGCCGGAAAGGCAGAAGACGAACGCGAGCCCGACCACCGGGATCGCGAACAGAGAAGAGGCACTCGACGACATGCGCAGGAATCTCCGACTTCGAGGATCTCGAGGAGGTGAAGGCTCGATGGGAGCGATGTGTCGGGTCGTCCTCGGTTCGGGGCGAAGCCCGCGACCCGTCAGGGTGATTCTAGACGAACGCGGCGCCGGAGCCGAGCCTGGCGTTCCGACTCGGCACGTCCATGCGCGTATGGCGCCGCCCCGTGGGCTCGGGCTCCCGGCTCGGCTGCTGGAGGGCGCGACGCGCGGGACTAGACGCCCTCTTCGTGTGCGCGCTTGCGGCCGAGGGAGATCGCGATCACAGCGCCCACGAGGATGACGTGGAGGAGCCCGATGAACAGGGCCATCCAGGGGATCGGCTGCGTGCCGGGCTCGACGCGCTCCATGTCGAGGACGTTCGGGAAGGTGCTGAACATCGGAATGCGGAAGCCGTAGGACGTGAGTTTGACCGTGGGCCTCTCCGGGTTGATGGAGAAGCTCTTGGCTTGCGCAGCGACGTTCCCCGAGTCGAACTTGAAATAGGGCGGCCAGCCCCAGCCCGTATCCTCGTTGCGATACACGCGCGGCGCCCCTTCGAGGTCTTCCGCCATCACGTAGCGCACGTCGAGCGCGCGGATCCCGCCCTCCGGCGTCTCGACATCACCGCGCCGCGTCTCGGTCCCCGTGACGTGAACCAGCTCGTGTCTGGGCAGCGTCCAGGCGAGAAAGACCAGGTAGGCGGCGAGCAGGATCAACCCGCCTCCGAGGCCGATCCGTTTGAGCCAGCGCTCCAGGGTCTCCACGTTTCGTCGCTCCTTGGTCAGCGGTCCGCAAAGGTAAATTCGATGGGCCGATGGCGCCAACGCGGTCGCCTCGACGCCGGGGGGTACGCCCATCGTGTCGTCGAGATGGCGCCCCAGACGCGCAACGGCTCCGCAATCGACACGCAGCTCTCGGGTCGAAGACGCGTGCGCTGCACGGTGGCTGCGGGCCCTTTCCGGGATTCGACGCGTTTTTCGACCGCATCCGAGGGTTTCACTCGTCCCCGGTCGCGCGACGTCCGAAACGACAGCGAAGGTCGCTCCTCGACGAGAGCGGCCCGCGAACGGCCGAGATGGACGAAGCAGCGAAATCCAACGAAGAGACACGGGACGCGCCCAAGGGCTTCTCGCTCCTGCTCGTGGTCGAGGACGACCTCACCGCGAAACGGCTGGAGGAGATCCTCGCGCGGCCCGAGGGCACGCGCTTCGAGACGACCCGGGTCCTGCGCGTCGAGGAGGCGCTGCTGCGCCTCCACGCCGATCGTTTCGACGCCATGCTGATCGACCTCTCGGTCCACGAAGCCGACGGCCTCGACTCACTGATGCGCGCGAGTGCCGCGGCGAGCGCGGTGCCGATCGTGGTGCTGACCTATCAGCGCGACGAGGAGACCGGGCTGCGAGCGACGCGCGCCGGCGCCCAGGACTACCTGGCGAAGGGCGAGGTGACGCCGGAGCTCCTCACCCGGACGCTCATACACGCGATCGAGCGCCACCGGACTCTGCAGGCCCTCACCCAGGCCAAGCGGAAGCACCAGTTCCTCGCCACCCACGATACGCTGACCGAGCTGCCCAACCGCTACTGGTTCATGGACCAGCTCGACCGGCTCCTCGCGCGGTCCCAGCGCAGCAACACCCCGATCGCCGTGTTCTTCATCGACCTCGACGGATTCAAGGCGATCAACGACAACCTGGGCCACGCGATCGGCGACGAGCTGCTCGGCGACGTCGCCAAGCGATTGCGCAGCTCGATCCGCAAGAACGACCTCGTGGCGCGGATCGGCGGCGACGAGTTCCTGGCGGCGATCCAGGGCATCGAGGACGAGGAAGAGGCGTTCACCACGGCGGACGTGATCCGACAGGCCGTCGAGCGCCCCTACCACCTCGACGGCAACGAGTGCTGGATCAGTGCGAGCATCGGCATCGCGATCCATCCCCAGCACGGCGAGGACGGAGAGTCGCTGATCCAGAGCGCGGATGCCGCGATGTACGAGGCGAAGAACTCGGGCAAGAACTGCATCCACATGTACAACACCGAGCTGAACGAGAAGGCCGCCGAGCGCTTCGAGATGGTGAACGGGCTGCGGCAGGCCGTGCTCTCGGGCCAGCTCTTCCTGGAGTTCCAGCCCCAGATCGAGGTCGCGACGGAGTCGATCGTCGGCGTCGAGACGCTGGTGCGATGGGAGCATCCGACGCGCGGCTCGATCTCGCCCGCGGACTTCATCCCCGTCGCCGAAGAGACGGGCGGGATGGTCCAGCTCGGGGAGTGGGTCCTGCGCGCAGCCTGCCAGGCCGCGATGGGCTGGGAGGGTCTCAACGACGCGCGCGTCGCGGTGAACATCTCCGGTCGCCAGATCCACCACCACGACTTCCTGAGCCATCTCGACCGGGTTCTCGACGAGACCGGAATCGCGCCCACGCGCCTCGAGCTCGAGCTGACGGAGTCCCTCGCGGCGAGCGAAGAGGCCGTCCAGGTCCTCGACCAGATCCGCGAGCGCGGCATTCGGGTGGCCATCGACGACTTCGGGACCGGCTACTCGTCGCTCACCCTGCTCCGCCGGCTGAACGTCGACCTGCTGAAGATCGACCAGTCCTTCGTTCGGGGCGCCGCCCAGACGGATCCCGACGGCGTGATCCTCGAAGGCATCATCCACATCGCGCGCGGTCTCGGCATCGACCTGATCGCCGAGGGGGTCGAGACGGTCGAGGAGATGCGCTGCCTGCTGGAGCGCGGCTGTTCGCGCATGCAGGGCTACCTGTTCTCGAAGCCCGTCACGCGCCACGAGCTCGTGCACCTCGCCACCGACCCGGAAGCGGCCTGGCGAATCCCGATCGTCGACCCGGAGAGCTGGTCACCCGAGCTGAGTCAGCGGTCCATTCAGACCCAGACCCGAAGAGGCGGCGCGCGGAGCGGCAGTCTCCACGATCCCGACGAGCACCTCTACCCGGTGCTGAAGGACTAGCGAGCTTCCGCCGGCTCGGAATAGATCCCGACCTGGCCCGAATGGATCTCGATCCACTCCGCGCCCTCGTCTCCCGCGCGCCACGCGTAGAGCTTGTCGGGCGAGAAGTAGCCCATGCCGGGGCCCACGCGTCTCGAGCCGAAGAAGAGCTCGCCCCGCAGCACGAAGTTCACCTGGTAGGTGCCGTGGCGATGGGGCTTGACCGACTCGCCGGGCGCGGCGGTCTCGTGATACACGGTGAGCTCTGGCGTCTGGATGATGGTCCGGGTCACGAGGTCGCGCCCCAGCAGATCGAGCAGCGCGTCCGCGTCGGCCGCCTCCCCCATCAGCTCGAGGTTGGTCTGGCCGGCGATCTTCGCGACGTCGAAGATGAAGGGTCGACTCACGTCGGTGTCGTTCTCGGTGACGATCGCCGTCGGGTTGGGCCCGACGCTCGTGCCACCGCCCTGCTCGTCTCCCTGCTCCGCCATCCGACACTCCTTCGCGTTTCGTGCTGGAACGAGCGTACCCTGGCGCGAGGAGGCCGCCAGCCGGGGCGACGTCGACCCGATCCGAGCTCACCCAGGGCAGAATCGCGTCCAGCGCGACCCGGCGAGCCCCGACGGATCCGCGCAGCGCGTCGCCTCCGCGCTAGAAGACGAAGCCCGGGCCGCACTCCACGAGGAGCTGCCCTTCCAGTCCAGCGGCGCGGTGCTCCTGAGCGGCCTGGTATTCGGGGTCGCGAAGCATGTCGAGCATGACCTGCGTCGTCGGGTACTGGATGAGAGCCATGGCGTCCCAGGCGCCGTCGCCAGTCCCGATCAGGAAGCCGCGCACGTCACCCGAGTAGAGGATCTTCACGCCGCGGGAATCCATCACCGCGTGAAACCCCTTCGCGTAGAGCTCGTACGCCTCGCGCCCGCTCAGGTCCGACGCGCGTCCGTCCGCGTACTCGGCGCGCTCCTTGAACTTGAGCAGGTTGAGCATGGCGATCGGCTCGCCGGTCCGACGGTCGCGGAAGGCGCGGACCTGATCTCCGGTCGGCTGAAGGATGTTCTCGATCACGGCGGTTTCCCTCTGCGGTCTGATGGCTCGAAGCGCGCAGCATACATGGAATCCGCCCGATCCAGCGCCCGCGTCTTCGGAGGACGGGTGCGGAGCTTCGCGTCGATCTCGAGGTCGGGGCCGACGGACGTTCGACCTCAGGTCGCGAGGACCCACTGCTCAGCGAAGAAGCGTCACCCGATCACCCGCGCGGATCTCCCCGGGCTCCTCGACGAGCGCGTAGACGCCGAGGTGCCCCTCGTTCTCGCGGACCAGCGTGCGCATGATCTGCGGCGCCTTCGGGAGGTCGGCGAAGCCATGGGTGACCATCGCGCACCGGACGCACTTCGAGTGAACCGAGAGCACGGCGTCACCGACGCGCAATCGGCCTCCGACCCAGTCCTGCTCCGGAAAGGCCCCGCCACCTACGCCCGCGACGAGCAGGTTCGGACGGAAGCGGCGCCAATCGACCTCCGCCTCGGGCTGAGCGTCCGCGATCGTGTCGAGCGAGCGATCGGTCAGGACCAGGAGCGGGAAAGCATCGACGAGCGGTCCGTTGCGCGACTGGAACTCGACGAGCTCGGGGGCCGGCTCCGAGAAGTCGGGCAGCGGCTCGTCCGCCTCCCTCGCGAGCATCGAACGCATCTCCGCTTCGCCGATCGGCTCCCCGGCCTCGGCCGCTCGCGACTCCGCGCCCGCTGGCCAGACGCTCACGCGCCTCCCGAGGAACGCCGACAGGCGCTCGGCCGCGTCCGGCGCGCCCGCCGGAAATCGTGGGCCGCCGGGCAACACGACCTCCGGGACGGCCCCCGGCTCGTACCCATCGACGTACGCCGCCGCACAGGACATCAGCTCCGGACAGCGCTTGCCCAGAAAGAAGTCGCCCCGGCTCTCGTCGCGCAACCCCCAGGCGCGATCGCCCGGGAGGCCGTCGATTCCGAGAGCGGCCCGCCCCAGGCGTTCGCCCTGCATACTCTTGACCGGATAGCGGAAGATCCCGGCGAGTTCGCCGACGCGGGGCATCGACGCCGCTCGATCAGGGAAGCACGGCGACGGCGCTGATCTCGATCAGCATTCCGTCCATGGCCAGGCCCTGCACGCCGAGCATCGTGGACGCATTGGGCGGAAAGGGCTTGCCGTCGAGTGCTTCGGCCATCGCCGCGGAGAACGTCTCGACCTTCTCTGCCGAGATCTCGACGATGTACATGTTGCTGCTGACGACGTTCTCGACCTCGCCGCCCACGGCCTGGAGGGCGGTTCGCAGATTCCGGAAAGCCTGCACCGTCTGGGCGTGCAGATCACCGGGCCCCACGAGCTGGAAGTTCGCATCGAAGGCACCCTGGCCCGCGATGTGAACGATCTTCCCGACCCCCTCCGCAGTGACCACCTGCGTGAAGGCATCCAGCTTGAACAGTCCGTCGGGATTCACTCGCTCGATCTGCATCGCTCCTCCGTTTCGTTCGGCTGCGCTTCTCAGCACCCGCCGGGCGGGCGCGGGGGCAGCGGCGCGGCGGGTCTCGGCAGCAGCGTCGACGTGACGTACCACGCGCCAGACGGGTTGTCATAGTGCAGGAACTGGCTCGTCCCGTCACCCGAGAAGTCTCCGAGATACTGGCGCGTCGCGTTCTCGGAGTAGGTGCGCTCGGGCAGATAGGCGGTCAGCGACAGCCACAGGAGGGGCTTCGCGAAGCGTTCGCCCTCCGAGAGCGCGACGAACCAATCGTTGCTCGAGGGCCGCTTGAAGAGGTAGTCCGTCCGTCCATCACCGTCGAAGTCGCCGAGGAACTGGAAGTTGTGGGGGTCCTCGTGATAGGCCTGCCCGGTCGGCGAATCGCTTCCGGCGAGCCAGCGCGTCGGGAGGTCGAACACGTCCGCCCGGGAGCGGGCGACGTACCACTCGTCCACGCCCTCGCGCTTCCATAGATAGTCGTCGGCCCCGTCGCCGTCGAAGTCGGCCACGTACTGATACCCACGGTTGAACGTCGGGAAGCCGGGGGCGTCGACCTCGCCGAGCCACAGCGTCGGCGTATGGAACGAGTTTCCGGACGAGAGCGCGACATACCAGTCTCCGCCTCCCGTCTCCTTGAACAGGTAGTCGCTTCGACCGTTTCCGTCGAAGTCGCCGATCAGCTGGAAGCTCGGATCGGCGTGGTAGGTCCTTCCGGTCGGAGACGCCGCGCCGAAGAGCCAGGGGAGCGGCGGCTCGAGCCCGTTCCCGGTCGATCGGGCGACGAGCCACTCGTCGATGCCCGAGCGCTTGTAGAGGTAGTCCGACCGTCCGTCTCCGTCGAAATCCGCGACGTACATGTACCCGGCATTGTGGGTCGGACCGGCGGGAGCGGTGCTCGCGTCCAGCCAGAGGGCCGGCGTCTCGAATCCATCTCCGTTCGAGACCGCCGCGTACCAGTCGTTCGTTCCCTCCTGCTTGAAGAGATAGTCGCTCCGTCCGTCCCCGCTGAAGTCCGCGACGAACTGGAAGGCCGCGCTGACGTGGTAGGACTTGCCCGTCGGAGAATCTCCGTTGGTCAGCCAGATCATCGGCGGGGCGAAGCCGCCCCCCGTCGAGACCGCGACGTACCAGTTTCCGGTCGCGACCTCTCGGAACATGTAGTCGTCCCGCCCATCGCCCGTGAAGTCGGCGACGTAGCGGTGCCCCGGATCCGGATGGAGGCTCACGCTCGTCGCCGAGTCGGCGTCGAGCAGCCAGGGCGTGGAGTGCGATCGATAGACGTCGCCGAGCGTGTCCTCGAAGACGCCGTAGCCGGCGACGACGCTCAGCTGATTGTCCCAGCCGTTGACCGATACGAGCTCCTCCGGTGGCACCTCGAGCGCATACCGGTAGCGATCGTAGATACCTCCGATCGTGCACTGCTCTCCGACCTCGGGCTCGGACACGAGATCGGCGGTGACGATTCGAACGGCGTGGCCGTCCGAGAAGAGGCCGACCTCGAGCGACTCCTCGAGATCGACGGCACAGACCCAACCCTCGACGACGTAGTCGCCGGCGTGATCGAACGAGGCCAGCTCGATGTCCGCGCGCACCTCCGGAAAGCGTGTCGTCCGCTGCGAGGCGGTGAGGACGAAGTCGCCTCCGACGTCGAGCACCAGAACCGCCTCCTGGAGGGTCTCGATCGCGAAGCCCGGCGGAGAGACGATCTGGGGATCGGTCGCGTCGTAGTGGAGAGAGATGGTGTCGCCGACCGTCGGGGCGAGGAGCGCCTGGCGGATCTGCGGGCCGTAGTCGAAACCCGCGACCTGGATGGTCTCGGGGACGAGAGCGAGGGGCAGGAGCACGAAGCCCTCGGCATCCCCGGCGAGCTCCGCGAGCTCTTCGTCGATCTCGGACTCGACGACCCGCGCGAGGGCGCCTTCGATGACGGAGAGATCCAGCGCGTCGGCGATCACGTCGGGAAGGAAATCGCCGAAATCGTCGAAGAGGCTGATGACGGATCCCAGTCCGCCGCCTCCGTCGATGTCGACCGTGACGGGACCGTTCGTGGCGGCGAGGTTCGTGATCTCGCCCGAGATCGGATCGAAGAGTCCGCTGACCGCGATGTCCGGGACGGTGATCTTGACGATGAACTTCGTGTTGTCATCGGCCTCCGGCTTCAGCTTGAACTTGAGGAACGCTTGTTCGAGTCGTGCCGTGAACGCATGGGATCCCGTGGCGAGGGCGGTCGATTCGACGCCGATGCTTCGCGTCAAGGTCAAGCGAACGTTGCGCACGTTGAACGAGTACTCGTTGAACTCCTGGACCAACGCGGACCGAAGCTTGTTCTGCAGATCCGTTTCGATGTCGCTCACCTCGCCCCGGAGCGTGTCACCGACGCTCGCGACGATCTCGACGTCGTCCTGCGTTCCGGTCTGCACGGAACCGTCTTCGTCGTAGACGACCGCCCCGACGTGTCCCGTCCGGCGCACGAGCTTGTCCACGCGAGGGCACTCCCCGCACGAGCCGCCGCAGCCATCGTCTCCGCAGAGTCTGCCGGAGCAATCGGGAGTGCACGTGCCGGGAGGCGGGGTACACGTGCTGATGTGGGACACCATGATTCCGCCGAGACCCGGCCCCGCGCAGCCCGCCCCACCCTCTCCCTGGATCCGGATACGGATCCGATCGCCCTCGCTCATTCCCATGTATCGGAACGTGTAGACGTCGGTCTCGCCATCGAAGCTGAAGTCGGGATGGGGTTCCGGCTGACCCTCGACACCGAACTGCGGAACCGCGCCGAGATCGAAGTCGGCGTCGGAATCGTCCGCGCGCGCCTCGAGACGAAGGTTCGGAGCGTGTTCCGGTCCACTGTTGTCCGTGATCAGATTGAGGCAGAAGTCCTGGAGCGTGCCCGTGTTGATTCGGAGCTGGTTGACGAAGTTGTTGGCGTTACCACAGGCGTGTTCGTCGTAGGTCGTTCCAGAGGTTCCGGTCGTCCCGTCCGGGAGGATGAACACGTCCCAGCTCGGGTCACCGCCGGCGGTCTTGACGCCGACCGGCTCACCACCGGCATCGGGCGAGAACGTGCGATCCAGTGCATCGAGTCCCAGGTGGTGCTTGAAGTTCTCGAACTCCGGAGTCCACTCGATACAACCATCGCAATCGGTCGGGAGACCCGACTGGAAGTCGTCGAGATCGAATGCCGGGAAGTACTGCAGGTGCTGCCCCATTCCCGGGCCGCGGAAATCGGTCGTCGTCGTCTTCCCGACGTAGGTGATCGTCTGCTTGAGAGGCGGGGTCTCGGAGAGCGCGAAGGTCTGGGGGTCCGCCATCTCAGCGCGAACGACGGCCAGCCCGAGCAAGGCGAGCGCGACGCCGAAGACGCGGGACGCCCTGGCGCGAACGAGGGCTCGACCGCGCCTCACGAGACACCGACCCCGGCGGCGCCGGCGCGCTCGCCCGACGCGCGGCTTCCATCAGCGTACGAACGCCGCCGCTCCCAGAGGAGGAGCGCGAGCGCCACCAGTCCGATCGGAACGACGACCAGATGGAATCCGCTCACCGGATCACGGAAGAGCTCGATCCATCCTTTCGCGAGTCCGTGAATCGCCAGGAAGAGGAGCGTGACTTCTCCCTCGAAGCGGGCGCGTTTGCGCAATCGAAGGAGGTAGGCCGCCAGGATCCATTCCATGAGCAGCAGGTATATGGGAAACGGGTGGACCGCGGCCGAGAGCGACTCGACCTGCGAGATGTGCCCGGCCGCGAGGTGATCGTGCCACGGGATCGAGCCGTACGGATACTGGATCGCCCACGGAAGACTCGACGGAGCGCCGTAGCAGCAGCCGTGCAGGAGGCACGCCACACGACCGATGCCGCCCCCGAACGCGAACGCGGGCGCCCATGCATCGAGGTATGCGCGGGCCGACAGACCCCGCGGAAGGAGTCGCCGACCGAGCCAGACGGCGAGCAACATCCCGACGAGCGCCCCCGGATACCGCCAGCCCCCTTGAACCTCCTGGGAGAAATCCCCGAGTGCTCCGCCGAAGCTCGCCCATCGATAGAGGAGGCTGTACAGCTTCGCGCCACCGAAGCCCCCGATCCCGACGAGCACGGCCATCGGGACGAGATCCCGGATCCGGAATCCTTCCCTCCCCAGGAGCCAGAAAAGGACGAGGCTGACCGCGAGCGCCGCCAGCGCGGTCACCGGCGTATAGAGCAGCGCCCCGTCGAGATTCTCGAAGCCACCGAGCCGGGGATACATACGCGAGACCCCATCGGTCCGATCAGGGCGGAGACGCGGTATGACGCATCGATCCGAAGAGCAGCGGGACCGATTCCGAGTTAGCGCGGGGCGCGGAGGGGCGCAAGAAAGGAGCGGGTTCGCGGGCCCGAAGCCGCCTCCGCGGTCCGACGAACGAACGCCTCTACGGAACGCGCGTGAGATCTCGGGCCCGCGAGGATGGCGAACCGACCGACGCGTAGAAGACGAGCGGACGCGCGTTTCCTCGAGGGAACCGCGATCGGCGATACGCTCTCGACTCGCCGAGAGATCGAGAGGGGCGAGCGGGGAGACACGAATGCAGGCATTGAGACTCGTCGAGTGGAAGTCCGAACCGAAGCTGGTCGAGGTCGACAGGCCCGAGCCCGGCCCCGGCGAACTCGTCGTCAAGATCGGCGGAGCCGGTGCGTGCCACTCCGACCTCCACATCATGCACGACTTCGATCCCGAGACGGCCACCTGGGAGCTGCCCTTCACGCTCGGCCACGAGAACGCCGGCTGGGTCGATGCGGTGGGCGACGGCGTGACCGGCATCGAGCGCGGGCAGCCCGTCGCCGTCTACGGGCCCTGGGGCTGTGGAACCTGCGCGCGCTGCAGACCGGGGATGGAGATGTACTGCGAGAACCCGCTCGAAGCGCCGACGCCCGGAGGCGGAGGTGGCATCGGTGTCGACGGAGGCATGGCGGAGTACATGCTCGTGCCCGACCCGCGCTTGCTCGTGCCGTTGCCCGACGGACTGGATCCTGCCCGCGCGGCGCCGCTGACCGACGCCGGACTCACGCCCTATCACGCGATTCGACGCTCACTGCCGAAGCTGGTGCCGGGCTCGAGCGTCGTCGTGATCGGCGTCGGGGGTCTCGGGCACATGGCGGTGCAGATCCTCAGGGCGACGACGGCGGCGAAGATCATCGCGGTCGATCAACGCGAATCCGCGCTGAAGCTCGCGCAGGAGCACGGCGCGGACATCGCCCTGCTCGCGAACGACGCCACGGCCGAAGAGATCCGGTCTGCGACCGGGGGGCTCGGCGCCGACGTCGTGTTCGACTTCGTCGCCGTAGAGGCGACACTCGGTCTGGCCGCCGCCGTCGCGCGCCCACTCGGCGACCTGACGGTCGTGGGGCTCGGCGGCGGGGCGCTGCCCGTGTCGTTCTTCACCGTGCCCTACGAAGTCAGCATCCAGACGACCTATTGGGGATCGCGCCCCGAGCTCGTCGAGCTGCTCGATCTCGCGGCGCGCGGGCTCGTCGGATCCCGGGTCACGAAGTTTCCGCTCGATCAGAGCGTCGACGCCTATCGCGCCTTGCACGCCGGCGAGATCGACGGGCGCGCGGTCGTCGTGCCGTTCGAGAGCTTCTGAACGGGGGCACCGGCGAGCTGAGGCGCGCGACCGGGTCCTTCACGACCGACGGCGCGGGAATCGTCGCACCTAGCGGTCGAGTATCTCACCGACCATCGCGAGGAGGTCGTTCGGCTTGAAGGGCTTCTCGAGAAAATCACCCTTCAGGATCTCGGCTTCTTCGCTCGAATCCATCACATGCCCGGAGACGAGGAGCGAACGGAACGAGGGCTGAAGCTTTCGCAGCTCCTCGAGCACGCTTGGGCCCGTTCGACCCGGAAGAACGACGTCGGCGACCACGAGATCGACGGGACGACCCGCCGCACGCATCACCGCATGGGCTTCGTCACCATCGGCGGCCGTCAGAACCCGGTAGCCGGCTTGCTCCAGCACCGAGGCGTTCAGCAGACGGACCATCTCATCGTCTTCGACGAGGAGAACGAGTCTGCCCGCACCCGACTTCCGCGAGGCGACCACCCCATCGTCGTCGGAAACGTCATCCACATCGTCTTCGGGCAAGAGAACGCGGAATCGGGTGCCCTCGCCAGGGACGCTGCGCACGAAGATGTCGCCGCCCAGCTGTCTGGCGATTCCGTAGCAGGTCGAGAGTCCGAGGCCCGTCCCTTTTCCGGCCGGCTTGGTCGTGAAGAACGGCTCGAAGATTCGATCGAGATCCTCGGGCGGAATTCCGGGCCCCTGGTCGACCACGTCGATGCACGCGTAGCGTCCCGCCGGAAGGGGGCACTCGACCGTCGATCCGCTCAGCTCGTGCGACGACACCGTGATGGCGATCTCTCCTCGTCCCGAGATCGCATCCCGTGCGTTGATACAGAGATTCATCAACACCTGCTCGACCTGACCGACGTCGACGCGAGCGGTCGGACGATCGATCGCGCGAATCACGATCGTCACGTCATCCCCCACCATTCGTTCGAGCAACTGCGATACGCCATCGACCAGAGTCGCGAGGTCTACGCGCGTCACCTTCAAAGGCTGTTGGCGGGCGAACGCGAGCAGCTGTCGGGTCAACTGGGCGCCGCGTTCCGATGCGTCGGCGATCATCTGCGCCGAGCCTCGCTCGTCTTCGCCCAGCTCCGAGTCGTCGAGCAGAACCTGGGCGAATCCCGTGATCACGGTCAAGAGATTGTTGAAGTCGTGCGCGATTCCCCCTGCCAGCTGACCGATGCCCTCCATCCTCTGGGCCTGGTGCAGCTGGTCCTCGAGCTTCTTGTACGCAGTGCAGTCGCTCATCGTCCCAAGCAGGCGATCCGAACCGCCGCTCGGCGACCTCTGCTCGAGCTGTCCGCGCGTTTCGATCCATCGGATCGAGCCATCCGGAGCCATGATTCGATAGGTAAGAAATCGCTGGAGCTCCGGATGGCGGATGACGCTCCCGAACTCCGCGGCAACGCGATCCCGGTCGCTCGGATGAATGATCGAGAAGAATTCTTCGTGGCTCGCCGGGCTCCACCCGTACTCGCGCCCGAGAATCTCCCCGACCTCCTCGCTGCAGACGACCCGGTTCGAACTGAGCGACCAGGACCAGGTCCCCATGGCCGCGGCCTTCAACGCGATCCTCAGCTCCTGCTCACGAGTCTGAAGCACCTTCTCAGCGCTTCGCCGGAGCTCAGCTTCCAACGTGAGTGCCGCGAACTCCCCGATCGATGCGGCGAAGCTCTCTTCATCGCGTGTCCAGCTTCGACGTCGCCCGACCTGTTCGTGGCAGATCACGCCGACGCTGCGCCCGCCCATCATGATCGGCGCATCGAGCATCGAGTCGATGCCCAACTCCGACAGATAGTCGGCAGCGAACTCGCGCGTCAATGGGTGATTCGCCGCGTCGATCGCCGCAATCGTGCGCTGGTCATCGAGCGCGGAGAAGTAGATCGGGTAGTCGCTCCGTCTCAGCTCCGCACCCGACGAGTGGGTCTGGTCCCGAGTATCGAGGAGATTCTCGCAGACGAGCTTCGAACGGGAATCGTCGAGTAGCCAGACGCTGACTCGCGCGACCCTGAGCGCATCCGAAGCCTTCTCACAAAGCTCGCGAAAGGCGCGACGCCGATCACCCGAATGCCACGTCGTGCTTCGAGAGAGATTCAACAGCGCAGACGTGAACTGCTGGAGCTGATCACTCACGCGCCGTTCCGCGGTCTTTCGGGTCATCGAGGCTCCGCCGCTTGACCAATCAGGTGCGTACGTCGAACGCTGAAAGAGAGTATGACGAATCGGTAGCTGCCGCTCGAAGTCTCCCCCCTGCCGATTCGGCTGGCGACGGTCTTTCCATGACGACACTTTTCTTTGTTCGACACGAAAGCCTGAGAAGTGGGTTGGCCAGACGACGGCTCGCGTTCGGCTGACACATCACGGTGGTCCGGACGGCCTGGGGACGCATCCCGATCGCCGAGACTGGGAGAAACGCCCGAGGAGGGTCCGGAGATTGCCCGGGAGCGGGAGACTGCAGCCCGAAGTCCGAGCCGGCCGACTGAATCGCCCCGAGTTTTCCGGAGGCTCCATCTCTCGAGAGGATGGCGTCGCGCCACGGCAGGAAAGGTCTTCACAAGGAGTTCGGGAACGTGCGGTTCGGATGGTCGCAGGACACCGATCCGAATGGGGCTCGGAGTGGGAGGCCATCCGATCGATCGCGGAGAAGATCGGATGCTCGGCTGAGGCCCTCCGCACCTGGGTCCGAGGGACCCGGCCGGGATTCCCGGCGTGGTTCACTTGAATCGGTGATTCCGGCAGAGCCCGATGGGATTTCCCGTCCCCAATTCCCTCGCCGCAGGCACTCCCATTCATGGCGTCGATCCTCCGATCACGAAAGGCGATCGGCACGGTTCTTGCTCAAACGCGGGTGCGGACACGTCGCCCGTCCAGGCAGGCGACGCCACCGCGACCGGGAAAGACGGGAAGTCGGCCTCCCCGGGCGTTTCGAACCTGCCCTCCGGCGCATTCGCAGCTTCTGCTGCGTACTCCGGAGGGGAAATAGTTGAAGTTGAGTTCCACTTCTTGCGCAACGGATCCGAGGCCTCTCGTGAAATCGAGCGGCCGAGGCGCGCAGGCAGGTGGCAAGGGTCGAGCAATCGGGTGCCGGAACACGAGCGGCCCAGAGCAGAAGAAGCGAGATGAGATGAGAACGACGATGACTCAGCCCCCCCGAGCCGCTCGCCCGGAGATTCGTGGACGTGCCCTGGGAATCTTCGTGATCGCCGCCCTCCTGATGGCGCCTGGCGTCGGAAGTGCCGCCTTGATCACCCTCACCTTCGACGATGGCGCCTACGATCCGACGATCGTCTACCCGGGCGGAGAGCTGCACGGCCCCTACGACTGGATCGAGTCGAACGGGATCCGGGCGGCCGGATTCTGGGCGACGGACGTGGGTACGCCGAGCGCCGCGTTCCAGCTCGGGCATACGCACGTGCAGCCGAACTGGTCCGGACGACCGGATGGCCGATACGAGCGGATGCACTCCTGGACCGACGACCTGCAGGGGCTCAACATCTCCCTCGAGAGCGGGGCGCGCTTCGACGTCGTGTCGATCGACTACTCGATTCGGGAAAGGATCTCGACGGTGCCCGATCTCAAGCGGCTTCCCTGGGCGACGGGCCCCGACGACGCCCAGATCCTGTTGAGCACCGAATTCGATCCGACCGTCGCGGACCTCGAGAGTCAGTGGACCGCCTTCGCCATCGACGACTACGGGTTGCCCTACAGGCCCTGGTTCACCCTGGACGTCTCGGGCTTCGACAACGTTTCGAGCTTCTATCTTTCGCAGACCATCGCGGGCCTCGGAATCGACACCATCGTGCTCGACGTGCACAGCGTCACGCCCGTCCCCGAGCCCTCCACGGCGCTGCTGATCGGCCTCGGGCTGGCGGGACTCTCGCGCCGGGCCTCTCGGCCCGTTCCGGAGGCGGCGCTCGGCCTCCGGGATCGACACCGTCGGTAGGACGCGGGACGGAAGACCCACTGCGACTGCGAAGCCGAGCCCTTCGTACCTGAGGCCTGGCCGGTAGCCAGTCGCGCGTGCTCGCGGGCGCCGACCGAAAGGCCGGCCGGGCGAGCTCGACGGCCGATTGTCTTCCCGGGCTCACGCGCGAACGCGATCAGCCGCGCTTCGAAGTTCGCACGGCGTGTCGCGAGCGCCTGCCGCGTGGCGACTCCCGTTTCCGGTTCGTCAGCTGCCCCCCGTACGAAGCGCGGCAGGACGCGACGGCGACGTGACCGGGGGCATCGCGTCCGCGAACCGCGTCTCCGACGAGAGCCGCGCGATCGTTCGTGTCAGAAGACCGAGTCCAATGGAGAGGCACTCGTCCGGAAAGCGGTAGTCGTCGTGGTGCAACGCTGCGGCTTCCATGCCGGCTCCGAGTCCGAAGTACACGGACGGCCATCGCAGGGAATAGACGCCGAAGTCCTCGGACCAGGCGAACGGCGCGTCCGCGGTCCGGACGTCGACCCCCCGCGCGCGAGCGCAGTCGGCCAACACGCGCGTGAGGCCCGGGTCGTTGCGGCAAGCCGGGAACGACTCGTGCCAGCTGAGCGCGTGACTGAGTTCGTGTTCGCTCGCGACCGAGACCACGAGCTCCTCGACGGTGCGCTTCAACGGCCGAAGCGAGGCGTCGTCTTCCGCGCGCAGCGTCGCGAGCACCTCGGCATGCCCCGGCGAGAGACCGAACGACGGACGTCCGAGCGAGGCGTGAGTGACCGTGACGATGCGACCTCCGTCGAGGCTCGCTGCGACCTGCGAGAGACCGAGGAGCAGATCGGCGACGGCGAGGGTCGGCGGGCGCGCGAGCTCCGGCTGCGCCGCGTGCCCCGGGATGCCGTCGAGTCGCACGCGTACGCCCGTGGAGGCGCGCGTGAAGAGTCCTTCCCTGACGACGACCGACCCGAGCGGATGCCCCGGCAGGTTGTGGAAGCCGAGGACCGCATCGGGCCGCAGGGTCTCGAACCGCGCATCGTCGACGATTCGCAACGCGCCTTCGCCGGTCTCTTCGGCGGGCTGGAAGAGCAGCACGACGCGCCCCTTCGCCGGCGGCGAGTACCGAAGGATCGGAGCGAGGCCGGCGACGATCGACATGTGCCCGTCATGTCCACAGCGGTGCGCAGCGGATCGCTTCGCGAGTGGTTCCGCGCTCCCGTCCGGCTCGACCGCAAGGGCGTCGAGTTCGCAGCGAACGACGAGGGTCGGGCCCTCTTCTCCGCTCTCGAACACCGCGGCGACACCATGCCCCCCTAGACCGAGCAGGAGCTCGTCCGGCGCGTAGACCGAAAGGAAGTTCGCGATGATCTGCGCGGTGAGCGCCTCGTGACCGGCGGGCTCGGGCACGTCGTGGAGGGTGCGTCGAAGGGTCGCGAGGGAGTCCAGCAGCAGTCGGTCGGGGAGCGCGTCGATCATGGTCGCGAGGATAGCGTTCAGCGCTCTCCCGCATCGCCCACCACGGCGCCGACCGCGGCCGCGCCGACGGCATCCCCCCAGACGTTCACCGCGGTGCGGAAGCGATCGATCAGCCAGTCGATCGCGAGCAGGAGCCCGAGGCCCTCGAGCGGGAGACCGACGGCCTCGAGGACGACGACCATCGTGACGAGACCGGCCTCGGGAATGCCCGCGGCGCCGATCGTCGAGAGCGTCGCCGTCACGAAGAGGGCCACCATCGCGCCCGCGTCGAGGTCGACACCCACGGCCTGGGCGATGAAGACCGCGGCGACCGCCTCGTAGAGCGCGGATCCGTCCATGTTGACCGTCGCGCCGAGCGGAAGCACGAACCGGCTGACGTTCGCGTCGACGCCCGCTTCCTCCACGGCGTCGAGCGTGAGTGGGAGCGTCGCCGAGGAGCTCGCCGTGGCGAACGCCGTCGTGAGCGGCGTGCCCAGATCGCGCGCGTAGGCGAACGGATCGCGTCGAGCGACGAGTGTGAGCACGAGGCCCAGCGTGAGAATGCCATGGATCGCGAGCCCGCCGACGACGGTCAAGGTGAACCACCCGAGCCCGGTCAGCAGCGCGACGATTCCCTCGCTCCCGCCGGCTGCGCCGAGTCGCGCGGCCACTAGGCCGAACACGCCGATCGGTCCGAGCAGGATGATTCCGTGGACCATCTTGAGGATCGCGGCGAACACGCCCTCCACCAGCTCGGAGACGGGTCGACCACGATCGCCGATCATCGAGAGCGCGATCCCGAACGCGAGCGCGAAGAGGATCAGCGGAACGAGGTCGCCCGCCGTCGCCGAAGCGACGAGGTTGGGCGAGAGCAGATTGCGCAGGACGTCCTGCCAATCCGTGCGACCCGCCGCGGAGGTAGCCACGTCCGGCGTCGCCGCACCCAACAGGTCGACGCCCTCGCCGGGCGCGATCACGGTCACGGCGACCACGCCGAGTCCGATCGCACACGCGGTCGTCCCGAGATAGTAGATGGCGGTCGCGGAGCCCAGACGGCCGAGACGCCCCGAGTCTCCGATCGAGGAGACGCCGTGCACCACGGAGAAGACGATCAGCGGGATCACCGTCATCCGGAGCGGCAGCAGCCACAGTTCGCCGAGGATTCCGACCTGCGCCGCCCGCTCGGGCGCGACCCATCCGAAGACGCCGCCGAGCAGAGCACCGGCCGCCATCGCAGCCAGCAAGCGATGGGATCTCGATCCCGCGCTCGCTTCCGGCTCAGCCGTGGACACGGCGCCCCCCTCGCCCGGACTGCCCGCTGCGCCCGTGCGGTGCTCTCGCGCCGCGACCCGCCTCGCGTCCGCCCGCTTCACTCCCACTCGGGATCATCGCCACGCTCACCGCCACTCGAAGTCCCGCCCCCACGTCTCGCGTGCGTGCGTCTCGATCTCGTCGATCGTCTCCTGCGGGACAGCGAAGCCGTCGCCGACCTCGTAGGGGTTGTAGTGGAAGGCATAGAGGTGGGCGGCAAAGTGCTCGAAGGGAAGCGAAGACTCGCCCGGCACCTCGCCATGCCCACGCACGGTCGGTTCGACGTCACGGCCCCAGCGCTGCCGTCCCTCGTTGTTCGGATTGAAGAAGTACACCCGCAAGTCACCGCCGCCGTCGGACGTCACGCGCTGGATCGAGATCGCGTGGTATCCGAGGAGCTGGCCGTGGACGTCGGTCACGAAGATTCCGACCGGGTTCGGATAGATCAGATCGGCGTGGTCTGCGTAGCCCGGATGATGCGTCGCGAAGAAGAGACGGACGAACTCCGCGTAGCCCAGAACGCTCGCGCCGCCGACGTCGAAGATCGACGCGAAACCGTTCGGGACCCAGCGTCCGTAGAGCGCGGGGTTCACCCATTTGTGCGGATCCTCGCCGCGGAGGGAGGCCTGCCGCATCATCTCGTCGTAGATGCGGTCGAGATGCGGCACGAGGATGCGCGAGACCGGGTCCAGCGACGTCGTGTCGAAGACGCCTTCGGCGACGCCCCCTCCGAGTTCGTCGGACCGCAGCGGCCGGCCTTCGAAGGGAATCTCCACGGTCCCGTCCCGCGCGGCGCCCACGAGGTGCTCGAGGAGGTATCCCGGCGCCTGGAGACTCCACATACTGATCGCCCGTGCCGCCACGCACGTCGGGTTCGAGCCCTGCCCCACGCCGAGCGGCTGCCCGAGAACGGAGACGACGCCCGCGATGAGCGCGCCATTCGCCGTCATCCCACTCCCGGAAGGCAAGGGGTCGAGGAGTGCCGAACGGACCTCGCTCCGCAGGTCGATCGTCCCCAGCTTGGCGAGAGAAGTCGCGACCTCCGGGCGTGAGAGCAGAGATCGCTCGAGCATCTGCGAGAGTCCGTGAATCGCGTCACAGGTCGCGGGCGTGATCGCCGCACCGATCAGATTCGCGACCAGCTCCGCGTTCTGCTCGAGGTCCGCCCTGCCCACGTCCGACAGACCGAGTGCGGTCGCGACCCGGTCGACGTCGCGCCGCACGCGGCGGAGCAGCACGGCGTGGAACCCGCTGGAGAGCCCCGTCGAGGCGAGCAGCTCTCCGAGCAGGGACACCTCTGAATCGACCGTCGCGTCTCCGGACTCGACGAGGTGGGCCCGGTAGGCAGTCAGCGAGCCGGCCACTTCTGCACTCGCGGACGGGAAACGACTCGCGCGGACGAAGCGATCGAGGCGCGCACGCGTTGCGTCCGACTCGCCGTCGACGGGAATCGACGTCGCCTGTTGGACGAGCCGGTGCAGCACGTCCACGCGAATCGGGCGCTGGGCCGCACGCTGCTCGATCTCTTCGACGACGCGGTCCAGGAGGCCGTCGGTCGGGATCTCCTCCTCGATCAGGCGAAAGAGGCGACGCGCTCTCGCCATCACCCGCGGCCGGACACGCGCCTCTTCCGTCTCCCCCTCGCCGTAGAGGAGATCGAGATTCAGCTTCATCACGTCCGAGAGGAACCGCCTCGCGTCGTCCTCCGACAGGTGCTCGTTCGCGTACTCCCCAGCGGCGATCGACAGCAATCGAATCTCGCTCAGCGCTTCTACGGTCGGGTAGACGCCTTCGCCGCGCAGCCCGGCGGCGACGAGCTCGGGAACCAGCCGGTCGACGCGTTCCCATGGACCGCCGCGAAAGACGCCAGCAGCGTCGAAGCGGCGGGCGTGGTGCCTGACGAAGCCGATGCTCTCGTCGTCGTCCAGTCCCTCCGCCGCGAGTCGGAAGAGTTCGGTCTGGTAGCGCGCCTTCGCGAAATCCCTCGCGCCTTCGAGATCGTCGAGGGCACGGACGAACGACGAAGCCCAGGCCCCGGTAGCCGGATGCGGCTGCGCTGCGCCGCTCTCGGGCGGCGCTGGTGGCTTGGCTGCCTTCGTCCGGGTATCCGCCGGAGGCGTTCCGGGAGAGCCCGCCGGGTGAGTGGTGGGATCAGACATAGAAGTCGTACTCCTCGTAGTGTTCCACCAGCTCGCGAAGGACCTTCGGATCCTCTCCTGAAAAGAAGATCGTTCCATAGTGATTTCCGAATCCGATCCGTTCGGCGACCTTGCTGGTCGCGGGTTCGAACATGTCGTGGCGCTCGAAGCAGGGGTGCTCGAGCAGAGCCGACGGCATGTCGAGCTCATGGACGCGCTCCTGCCGGGGGTAGACCATCAGGTTGGCCGAGTACCTCGTGGCCTCGGGGGCCGGCGGGAAGAAGCGGTCGAGCTCCTCTTCCGTCGTCTCCGGGCGCGCACAGAGCACATACGCTCCGTAGGCGTTGAAGCCGTGTGCTTCGCTGATCAGGTCGAAGATGTGTCCACCGGGGACGCGCGCAGCGACCTCGCCGAAGTTCAGATCGCCGTCGGCGTCGACGAAGTACTCGGGATGAATCACGCCGTACTCGACCTGGAACGCGCGAATCAGCTTCTCGACGGCCGCCTCGATCCGATCGCGGTATCGATCTAGATCGGGCGACGCGGGAACGATCTGCGAGTAGCCGAGATGGACGTACTCCGTGATGTTCATGAAGCGAATCCGGCCGCGGTGGACGAAGGCCTCGACCGAGAACTCCTGTCCGGAGATGTGGCTCTCCGCGAGGCACGGAAAGGCGTCGTCGGGAAGCGCCGCGACGTCGTCCTCCGAACCGATCACGACATGACCGACGCTGCCCGCCGCGTTGAGCGGCTTCACGTGCACGGGGTCCGAGACGTCCTCGTGGGTCCGCAACATCGCCCGGTTCACGCGGCGGAAGAATTGCAGCGCGTCGTCGCGCGACGCGATCTCCTCGAAGACACCGACGCGAATGCCGTTCAGCTGCGCGTTCCGCTTCATCATCGCCTTGTCGCGGAAGAGGAGCGACCGCTGGAACGAGCGCGGATCTTCCCGCAGGACGCCGTTCACGGCCCCCGCCCATTCGACGGTTTCCTCGTAGAGCGGAACCGCGACGCTCGCACCGCGCTCGGAGAGCCGCTCTGCGAGTCGGCCCGACTCTTCGTTGCGGAGCCCGAAGTCCCAGGACTCCACGGGGATCCCGTCCTTCTCCAGCTGGTCGACGAAAGGCTCCGGGACGACGGCAATGAAGGGAACGTCGAGCTCGGTGGCCGCTTCCATCGTTTCGACGCTGTAGCCGAGGAGCGCGATCGGACGCCGATCGGTCGATGACTCAGACATGATTCGAGACCTCCTCTCGCTGGGAAAGGCCCGCGGCGCGTCGTGCGGACAGGTCCGCGGCGCGCGAGTGCTCCGCGATCGCCCAGCTGCGCGGAGCCGAGGCGGAACGGGCCTCCCTGTCGTCGGCCGGCTCGACGGCGAGCCCGTAGAGTTCGAAGCCCTCCTCGTAGTAGGGAGCGAGCCAACCGTCGTGCCAATCGAGCACCTCGTCGCGTTTCGTGGCGATCCGCTCGAAGCCGAAGCGGGTGTAGGCGCGGGTCGCCCACGTCGCCTCGGGATGCGCGATCAGCACGAGGCCACGTTTGCCCTGGCGTCGGGCGCACTCGGCCGCGTGATCGAGCAGCTGAGGGCCGAACCTGCGTCCGGTCTCGTGCTCATAGACGTAGACGTACCCCAGGTAGAGCCAGTCCCCGGCTTCCTGCGTGGACAGCACGCCGACGGGGTCGCCGCCGGACCAGCCGAGAAAAAAATCTCGCCGGTCGAAATTCTCTTCGATCCACTCCGGACCGACGTCGTGCTCGGACATGTCCTCGGGCTCGAGGAAAGGGCGGTACCAGTCGGCGGTCGAGCGCAGGATGTCCGCCGCGATCGGCATCTCCGCCCGCGTAGCGCGGCGTACGGTCATCCGGTCGCCGCGACGCGCGGCGCCTCGTCGACGTGGGCCGCTGGACCCGGGACGTGGGCCCGAGGCCAGGTCTCGTCCGCGGGGTCGAGCGCGCTCGGAGCGCTCGGTGGTGGGTGTCGTTTCGGCACTCATGTTTCAGTTCTCCTTGGTTTCGGGACTCGGTATTCGGGGGGACGGGGAAGGGATCGGGGGAGACGGAGCGCCGTCGACGACAGCGTCCGAAGCCGTCGGAGCGAACGCCGCACGCTTCATGCGAATCCGCTCGCGACCGTCGAAGCCGCGATGTCGACTCACGGGCCGGAATCCGTATCGCTCGAAGAAGGCGGGCTGCGTCGTGCGGCACCACACGTCGATCGAGCGGGCGAGTTCGTCGCAGAGGAGCGGCTCGAGGACCGCACGTGCCAACCCGCGGCCGCGAAACTCGCGCGCGACGGCGACGGATCGCAACGACAGCGCGCCGTCCTCCGCGGGAAGGAGCGCAGCAGCAGCGACGACGGTCTTCGTGTCCGACGGCGTCGCGACCAGGAATCGGTGGGCGTGGGTACGAATCCACGCCTCCGGCTCCGGGACGCAGTTGCCCGCGGTTGCGCGCAGCAACGCCGAGATGGACGCGGCGTCGTCGCGACGCCCCGCTCGCAAGACGATCGAGGTGTCTGGGATCATCGATTCGAGCCGACTCATGCGCTGATTCGCAGATCGCGCTCGTCTTCGGCGTCCGACTCGATGCGGGTCGCGAGGCCGGCCGCGAAGTCGTCGAAGCCGCCGAGCCGGACGGTCGGCACCCCCGCGCCGCAGCCGTCCGCTTCCGACGCGAAACGGGCCGCCCGGAGCTTCGGGATCATGCCGTCGGTCGCGACGCCCTCCTCGATCAGGTCGTCGATTTCGTCGGTCGAGATCGCGTCGACCGCTCGGCCCGCCGCGTCTCGCAGCGGCCCGGTCGTCACGAGATCGAGCCGGTCCGCCCCGAGCGCGCGCGCGATCGCGCCGGCCGCGACGTCGCCGTTCACGTTCATCACCTGATGCGACGGCCCCCGCGCGATCGGCGCGACGAGCGGAACCACGCCGTCGTCGAGCAGGCGCCAGACTCCGCGCGGATCGACGGTCGGTACGTCACCGACCTGCCCATAGCGCGCGAGGTCGAGGGGCTCGGCGCGGAGCAGGTCGTCGTCGAGACCGCTCAGCGACGATGCCTCGATCCCGACTTCGGCCATCGCGGCCAGGACGCGCGGCGCGACGAGGCCGCAGAGCGCCGCAGCGACGAGCGCAGCCCCCGATTCGGTGGTGACGCGGAGACCGCCTTCGTAGGTGCTGGGCAGGCCCGCCATGTCGAGCAGGGTCGAGATCTCCGGGCTGCCGCCGTGGACGACGACGAGGCGTCCGCGAAGCGACTCCCGTTCCAGCATGAGCTGAAGCGCCTGGATGGCGCCGTGGGGTTCGAGCGCGCTTCCCCCCAGCTTGATCACCACGAGGGGATCGCGGGCGTTCCGGCGGGTGGCGCCGTGCCTCGCACGGCGCTCGGGAACGGGCGGGTCGACCAGCGGGCGAATGGGTTGGGTGTTGCGGTGGGAGTCGAGCCGAAGTTGCATCTGATTCATGGCGGGCTGCATGTGCAGGGCCCGTGCCAACGCCCGAGCAGCCTCTGCACGGATGCTCTCACGAGACGGGACATACTTGGCACCTCGAAAAGTGCCACCCATGGCACTCTCGTCCAGAACGGGTCATAGTTGGCACGTGTCCGAAGCCAATGCCGCCGAGAGCAACTCCGAGAACGTCGTCGTCGTCTTGAATTCGCGCCGCGCGGCGAACTGGCTCGCGCGAGCCGGCTGGGAGACCCGCGAGATCGCCAGCCCGAGCGAGTTCAACGGGCTGCGCGAGGGACGCAGCGCGCGCGTGATCGTCGTCGGGTGTGGCCGCTCTGGCCCCGAACGAACCGCCGAAGTGGTCGAGCAGCTGCACGCGGCGGCTCCACTGGTCGACGTCGTCGTGTGGCGCGCAGGCGCATCGGCCGATTTCGTGCGCGCGAGCTTCCGCGCAGGCGCGCACGACGTGGTCCTCGGGGACACCGCGCAAGCCCTCGTCGAGGCGACGGAGCAGGCCTTCCAGCGGCAGCGCCTGTTGCCGCAGGTCGAGAACCTGAGCCGGGCGCGCCATCGCAGCGGCCGCTTCGAGGGCATGCTGAGCCGAAACGACGTGATGTGGGACATCTTCATGACCATCACCCGAACCGCCGCGACCGAAGCGACGGTGCTCGTGACCGGCGAGACTGGCACGGGCAAGGATCTGGTCGCCCGCGCCATCCACCGACGCTCGGGCCGCGACGGTCGCTTCGTCGCCGTCAACTGCAGCTCGATCCGGCCCGAGATCGTCGAGTCGGAGCTCTTCGGTCACGAGCGGGGCGCGTTCACCGGCGCGAACCAGTCGAAGGAAGGCCTCTTCCGGCACGCGGACGGCGGGACGCTGCTGCTGGACGAGATCGGGGACATGCCGGGAGAGGCACAGCTGAGCCTCCTGCGTGTCCTCCAGGAGGAGCGGATCCGACCCGTGGGCGCGACGAGGGAGGTGCCCGTCAACGTCCGCGTCGTCGCGGCGACCAACGCGCCGCTCACGGACCAGGTGCGCGATGGGTCCTTTCGCGAGGACCTCTTCTACAGACTCGACGTGATCCGCATCGAGATCCCACCGCTTCGAGACCGACGCGAAGACGTGCTGTATCTCTTCGGGCATCTCCTGCGGACGCACTGCAAGCGCTACGGCGTCGACCGCCCCCACCTGAACCAGGGCTTCATCGACCGCCTCACGGAATACGACTGGCCCGGGAACGTGCGACAGCTCGAGAACGTCACCGAGCGGCTCGTTCTCGAGGGCGATCGCGAGACGCTCGCCCCCCGCGATCTGAACCGGGTGCTACCGAAGACCGAGGAGTCCGCGACCGCGAGGCCTGCGAGTGACCGGGTTCCCCAACCGGTCGACTCGAAGCTCGACACGGAGATTCCGCTCGCGACCCACCTGGATACCGCGCGCGAGCGGATCGAGCGCGAGTACCTGGAGGCGGTGCTCACGGAACAGTCCGGGCAGGTACTGAAGGCCGCGGAGCTCGCCGGGATCAGTCGCCGCACCATGTTCCGGAAGATGAAGGAGCACGGCCTGGACAAGCAGGACTATCGCCCTTAGCGCCCCGGGCGATCTGCCCGGGGCGCTAAGGGCGATTCTCAATGCCTGCTCGATCGAGCCGCGTGCACGCCTAGCGGAATTCGAACTCGAAGCTTCCCTGCGGAACCGAAACCGGCGCGTAGAAGACCGGAGCCGGCGCAGGCTCTTCGGGCGGCGGCCCGAGTACGAGACCGCTGACACGCGGGACTCAGACGCTCGCCGCGGACCCCACTGGCTCGGGCTTCGAGAGGCCGTAGACGATCTCGCCGTCCGGCTTCACGTCGTAGACCTCGTAGCCGTTCTCGACCCGGGGCGCGTCGCCGCCGAGGGCGACGGCCACCTTGTTGGTCGCATTGCGCAGCAGGTCGAGGACGAGCTCCACGCGGGCCTCGGGCGAGACGTGCCGGCGGAGCGCCGCGACCCCCTCCGCGTCGAAGCGGGCCGGGCTGGCGAGCATCCCTTCCGAGAAGGCGAGCGCCGCCTTCGTCGCCGGGTCGAGATCGCTCTGCGCCCAGCCATCCACGGCATCGAACGTCGCGTCGTCCGCGCCGGCAGCCATCGCCGAGTGGCTCCGCACCGACTGGCAGACGCGGCAAGCGTGATGGCGCGCACCGAGCAGTCGCACGAGCTCCGTCGTCACGGGGTCGATCGACTGGAGCGCGGGCACGACCCGGATCAGCTCGTCGACCGCAGTCTGGAGCGTGCCCGTCGAAGGCGCATCGGTCGGCCAATCGCTCGCGCCGAAGCAGGCATCGAGCGCGGCCCGCGCACGGGGGAGGAGGTCGGCCGCGAAGAGTGCCTGGGCGAAGGGCACGGCGTTCTCGCCGAGTGCGGCGAAGAAGGCCTCGCGGTGCTCCGGCTGTACGGAGGCGACGTCGAAGGCGATCTGCTCCGCCATCGCGAGCGCCGCGCGTGCGCGCTCGTCGACGCCGTCGTCGCTGCGCCAGGCGGCGGCGGTTTCGAGCGTCCACGGGCTCTCGCCAAGAGACGCGGGCCGGGGCAAGGCGGCGAGCCGGTGCTGACCGGCGATCGCGAGGCGCGCGCGGTCGAAGAGCAGATCGAGCGCTCGGGCACGCAGATCGCTCCAGGGTGCGGATGCGAGCGCGTCGAGGACGGGCGCCTGCTCGGGGGCGTGACACGCGAGTGCGTCGCGTCCGGAGCGGCCGCTCTTCGCCTCGCTCGATTCCGGGTCGGGCGTCGATCGGTTCATGCGCACTCCTCCGTGTGGGACCGAGGAACCTAGAGGACCGGAGGCTTCGACGCACCAACGCGTCACCGGCGCGCGCCGCACGGCGAGCGGGCAGAGGCGAGTCGACCGGAGGCGCGGTGGGCAGACCCGGGCCATGTCGGTCCCGGACCAGGGATCTCCGCGGCCATGGGGGGCGGTCGACTGGATGGAGCGGTGCCGACCGCACCTCAGGGCTCCGGCACGATCTCCTGCAGGCAGAGGCGCAGACCGCAGTACTCGTCGAAGCCGGCCTGCCGGATCGAGAACCGCTCGCCGTCCGAGAGCTGTCGGGCGTCGACCTCGTCTGCCGAGATCGTCTCGCGGAAGAGCAGGCGCCGGCCCTCCGCTTCGAGCGCGGCGACCCGCGCGTCGAGGTCGTTCACGTCGTAGACCACGCTGTAGACGCCGTCTCCATGCTCGGCGAGGAAGGCCCGTGCCGCGTCGACCATCAGGCCGCTCGCGTAGGCGGGCGTCATGATCTCGATGCCGGCGCGCCAGGAGATCAGCACTCGGAGCCCGAGGTCGGGGAGGTCGATCTCGTGAAGGGAAACGTCGAGGGATTCTTCCCAGAAGCGTCTGACCGACTCGAAGCGCTCCGGCGCGACGCACCACACGACGTGGTGGACGCCGCCCGCCGCTACAGGTTCCTTGCGTTCCATCGCTCGCTCTCCCGATGCGGGGGCGCCGTCTAGAGCGCCAGGTGGATCTCCCCGTGCGCGCGAGCCCAGCGTGAATGGATCCAGCCGGGCTCCTCGAGCAGTCGGTAGTCGGGATGTCGTGCGAGCAGCTCTTCGAAGGCGACCCGCGCCTCGAGCCGCGCGAGCGAGGCGCCTAGGCAGAAGTGGAGTCCGTGTCCGAACGAGAGGTGGCGCGTGATCTTGCGCGTCACGTCGAAGCGCTCGGGCTCCTCGAACTCGCGCTCGTCGAGGTTCGCCGCGGCCCAGACCAGCAATACGCGCTCGCCTTCCGGCACGCGGCGACCGTGGAGCTCGAGGGGCCGACGCGTACGTCGCGGCAGCGCCTGAGCCGGGGTCTCGTAGCGGAGCATTTCCTCGACGGCCGCAGGGATTCGATCCGGTGACTCGGCGAGGAGCTTCTGCTGATCGGGGTGTCGCGCGAGGAGCACGGCGCCGTTCCCGATCAACGACGTCGTCGTGTCGTTGCCGGCGACGATCAGCTGGTAGCAGAAGCCCAGGATCTCCTCGTCGGAGAGCGTCTCGCCGTCGAGCTCCGCGGCGAGCAGTCCGCTCATCAGGTCGGCGGCGGGGTGTCGCCGGCGCTCCTCGAGCAACCGTCCGAACTCCTCGTAGATCCGCTGAGACGGCTCCTCGATCGTCTCCGCGATGCTGAGCGAAGGATTCGTCGTGAGCATCCGGCGCGTATGACCCAGGAAAGTCTCGCGGCGCTCGGGCGGGACGCCGATCATCTCGGCGATGATGCGCCCCGGCAGCGGCGTCGCGTAGTCCTCGACGAGCTCGCAGCGATCGCGCCCCGCCAGACCGTCGAGCAGCTCCCGGGCGATCGCGCGCACGCGATCCTCCATCGCGGCGACCCGCCGGAAGGTGAACGCGCGCGAGACGAGCGTGCGCAGGCGGTCGTGGCGGGGTGGGTCGAGGTAGTTGAGCATCGGGAGCAGGCTCTGCGCCTCCTCGATGCCCTCGGTCGTGAGCGTCTCGACGTCGAGGGTGGCGTTCCAGACGTCTTCGAAGCGGGAGATCGCCCAGATCCCCCGCTCCGGGTTGTGGTAGACGGGATGCTCGTCGCGAAGCCGTTGGTAGACCGCGTGCGCGCGGTCCTGGAACTCCGCGACGTAGGGGTCGTAGACGAAGGCCGATTCCTCGCCCATGCGGACACCTCCTCGTGTCGGACGTCCACGGTAGCGGAGAACGCGCCCGACCCAGGGCGCGACAGCGAGCCCCTTCCGGCGGCCGAGCTACCGTCGGAGCGATTGGCTGAAACGCGTTCACGAGGCAGTGCCGGCCCGCGACGCGACCCTCGCCCCCGCTCGGAGCTTTCCATGCGCTTCTCACTCTCGCTCCCGACGATCCGACACCCCGAGCGCGCCGATCCCTACGACGAGACCTTCGCGCTCGCACGTCTGGCCGAAGAGGAAGGCTTCGACACCGCCACGATCGGTCACCATCATTTCCTGCCCGGCAATCAGAGCGACCCCCTGACGTTCATGGCCGCGGTGGCCGCTCGGACGACGACGTTGCGCGTCGGGACCGGGATCTTCCAGCTCCCGGTCCACAACCCCGTGCGCGTCGCGGAGCAGGTCGCGACGATCGATCAGATCTCCGGCGGGCGGATCTCGCTCGGCGTCGGCTCCGGCTGGTGGCCTCTCGAGTATCAGGTGCACGGTTCGAACTTCCGCGAGCGCGGCGCGCGCATGGAAGAGGCCCTGGAGATCCTGAGGCGCGTCTGGACGGAGACCGACGTCGCCTTCGAGGGGCGCTTCTGGAGCTTCCCCGAGCTGACGGTCCACCCCCGCCCCGTGCAGTCGCCACGCCCTCCTCTCTGGGTCGCAGGCGTGGTCGATGCCGCCGTCGACCGTGCGGCGCGCCTGGGCGACGCATGGCTCTGCGGTCCGGTCCAATCCCTCGGTCGTGCGAAGACCTGCCTCTCGGTCTACCGCGATTCGTGTCGGCGGATCGGAAGGGAGCCGGAGTGGATCCTCAGGCGCTTCGCGTGGATCGGAACGGATCGGCGCAAGATCGAGGAGGAGATCCTGCCTCGCTACATCGAGGGGCTGCTCGTCCATTGGCGAGAGTCCGCCGAAGACGACGTCGAGAAGGCGTTGTTCGAGCGACTCGACCGCGGCGAGAAGATCACGCCGGAAGAGATCGCCGGCGACCGGCTGCTCTGGGGCACGCCCGAAGACGTGATCGCGCAGATCGAGCGCTATCGATCGCAGACCGGCTGCCATCACGTGCACGCGGCCTTCGGCGCGGGCATGCCGGCCCACGAGGACGAGTACTCGACGCTCGGCCGTTTCGAGGAGCAGGCGGAGATGATCCGCCTCTTCGGTCGCGAGGTGATTCCGCATTTCCGCGACGGACGCTGAGAGGGACCGCGGGATTCGCGTCTGCTGGGCGGGACGCTGGTCGTCCCGAACGTACCGAGCGGTCATGGCGGAGAGTTGCCGCTGATCCTGTTGGGCGCCTGGTACTTCGCGAGCTTCGTCACGCGCGGCTTCTAGGACGCGCGAATCCGATCGATGCGGAGACGGCGACGGGCGCTCACGTGCGTGCGCGGCGAGCCCCCGCCGTGAGAGCCAGGGCGCCGATCGCGAGTGCGAGGGTCGTGCCCGGTTCGGGCACGCTCGTGTAGCCGAGACGCGCCTGCGGATTTCGCGGAACGAAGATCCCGGACCTCCACTCGTAGTCGATCGCGTAGGGACCGACCATCGCGATCAGCGGATCCGGATCCGGATCGTTCGTTTCGCCGATCGAGAGGTGCCCGCCTTCCGGACCGCGCAGCACGATCTCGCCGTAGGTGTCCGGGAGCGTCGGGAAGGGGCCTCCGTTCACGGTGAAGCTCGGGACGACGGTCCGGGTGTAGACATCGATCGCGTGTGTCGCGCTTTCGAGGAACGCGAGGTCCGAGGCCGCGCGCTGACCGACGTTGTGGGGCACGATGCTCGATCCGGCCACGTAGTCGTAGAACAGATCGTAGGTCCCGGGGATCACGCTGAGGGTCACCTGCTGGTCGCAGCTGCAGCCGAGGGGGATCACGTCGCCTGGCGTCTCGCCCACGAGGCGGAAGTCGCCGCGTTCGTAGGGCGAGGCGGGAAAGGGTGCGCCGTCGAGACGGAAGTCGAGGGTGATTTCCACGGTCTCGACGTCGACCTCGAGGGTCGAGGGGCCGAGGATCCGCACGCGGCGGCGGAGCAGAGCGTCCTCGTTCCAGGGCACGATCGAGCTGCCGGTGACCGCCCGGTAGTGGAGGTCGTAGCCACCCGCGACGACCCAGACCGGATCGAAGTCCGAGGACGTGTATCCGAGCGTGACTTCGTCGCCGCGTTCACCCAGCAAGACGAGGATTCCGTGCTCGTACGCGGACGCGGGAAAGGTCGCGCCGTCGAGCGTCGCGTCGACGCTCGTCTCGTACGCGACCAGGTCGATCTCGCTGAACGACAGCATGTTGGGCAGCGGAGGCGGCGCAATCTCGAGGTCGGTCGCCACGACCGCGCGCTGGTTCCGCGGCACGATCGAGCTCCCGGCACGGTGTTCGTAGACGACGTCGTAGGTCCCGGGGATGACGCGCTGCACGCCGACCGGTACGTGCGTCGGGCCCCAGGGCACGCGGTCGCCGGTCTCGGGATTCTCGAGGGAGAGGTCGCCCCGCTCGTACGCCGAGGTCGGGAACGCCGCGCCGTTCAACGTGGCCGAGACCGCGTGCGAGAACGCCGGGATGTCGATCGCGACGGTCGGGGTCAGGGCGAAGTCCACGTCGGTCGCGATCACGGCGTGGGTGTTCAGCGGGAGCACCGCCCCCCGGTCGTACTCGTAGACGACGTCGTAGCGCCCCGGCAGGACGCTCACGGCGATCGGCACATCGTGGGTCGTTCCGATCCACGACTCGACGCCGCTCTCGACGTTCCGCAGTCGGATCGTCGCCCGCTCTTCGTACTCGGTCGGGAGCGCGCTGCCGTTGAGCGAGAGCTCGAGCACGCCGTTCAACGCGGGCAGGTCGACGTCGACGTCGGACAGGCCGTCGACCTCGATCGGCGGCCCGACCGGCGCCGACGCGTTTCTCGGAAGCACGCCCCCGAAGCTGTAGTTCAGCTCGTAGCGCGGCTGATAGGTGCCGGGGACGAGGAAGAGCGGCCCCCAGTCGGGATCGGCGCTCGTGCCGACCGGCGTCGTCGTCTGCGGCCCGACGATTCCGTCGAGCTGCAGCGTCGCGAGCTCGCTCGCCGAATCGGGGGGCGGCGCGCCGTCCAGAGTGAGCGTGCCGCTCACGGCGACCGCCGGAACGTCGACCGTCAGGAAGGTCGCGATGGGGAGATTCTGCGCCGCACCGGGCCGCGGGAGCGCGATGCAAAGGAGGAGGAACGCGAGGGAGAGTCGGGTTCGAGACGGGAGCATGCGTCGGTCCTCTTGTGCTTGCGGCCGTGGCGGCCGCCGACGAGCAGAGGGTCGGCGAGAGGCGGCGCGGGCTCCGTGAAGCGCTTCACACGGGCGCGGATCGCGCAGGGACGCTCTCCTGCGCGCTGGAGATCGCTCGAGAGCGCCTCGGTTTTCGGGGGGGGGGGCGCGTCACGGCCATGGCCGCGAGCGTCGCCTTCGCAATCGCACCGCGCGGCGGTCCCGAAGGCGAAGAACACGCTCCGTCGTCGGGGCTTGGGCGCCGGAGGCTTCCGTGAGTCCGTGCGAATCAGGCCCCGGGTCGCGTCGCGCCCGGCCCCGCGATCGACATCGCCTTCTGGTAGGCGGGCCGCTTCGCGATGCGCTCGACGTAGGCCTGCGCGTGCGGGAGCTCCGCGACGCGAAGTCCACCGAAGGGCGGGAGTGTCGTCAGATTGAAGGTCACCATGATGTCGGCGCAGGTGAACTCGGACCCCGCGAGGTACTCGGACTCGGAGAGACGCTGATCGAGGTATCGGAGGTAGCGATCGGCTCGTCGCGCGATGAAGCCGGCTGCCCGGTTTTCGCTGCCGTCGACCGGCTCGCCCAGGGCGAGCGACGCGAAGAAGAGCCCCTGAATGTTGTTGTTGAAGTGCAGCCAGTAGAGGTAGTCCTCGTAGGCTGCCTGGTCGGGCCCGATCGTCAGCCGACCGCCCGCGTGGCGATGGCAGATCGACTCGAGGATCACCGCCGATTCGGTCAGCAGTCGCTCTCCGTCCTTCACGACGGGGGCCGTGCCTGCGGGATGCAGCGCCAGGTAGTCGGCCGTGGCCAGACCGTCGGGGCCACGATCGAACCACTCGAGCTGATAGGGCAGCTCGAGCTCCTCCATCAGCCAGACGATTCGATCCGATTGCGAGACCGCGAGGTGGTAGATCGTGATCATCGATACTCCGGTGTTCCGCGGGACGGCTTCAGACGGTCGGGCAAGAGAGTCCGAGATTCGGGGCCCCGTCGCCACCGGTCGTCCGTGGGAAATCGGCATCAGGTGCGCCGTATTCCCGCGAATCCAACGCGACTCGGTCCGGTGGCTTCGTTTTGTTTCATCTGACCCAGCGTTCGACCGAAGCGATCCGCGGAAGGGGGAAGCGCATGGTCGAGATGCTGCAAAGCGCCGCGGGGCTCGGTTGGCTCGCGTGGAATCTATCGTCGCTCTACATCGGGGCCCGGCTGCTCCGCCTGGGTGTCCGATCGGAGAATCCACCGGCGAGATGGATCGGAACCTACCTGTTCTTCGCGATGGGCCTCGCCAGCGTCCTCTATATCATTCCGATGTCGCGCACGGAGATCGCCAGCAATCCAGCGACCACCCTCGACCGGACCTTCATCGCGGGACACTTCGCCGCGACGATCATCGCGAACTACGGACTGCTCACCTTCACCCATCGTGTGTTTCGACGCGACAGCGCGATCGCCGGCTATGCGTCGAGCGGCCTGCTGGTCTGCATGACCGCGGGCGCAATCGGCCATTGCTGGACGACGAGCTTCGACGGGTCGTTCGCGACCGCCTTCGCGGGCGTCTACCTGGCGGTGCCGGTCGTCGGCAACACATGGGCGGCGACCGAGTCCTTCCTCTACTTCCGCATGATGCAGCGGCGCGTCACGCTGGGTCTGGCGGACGCGACGATGGCGAACCGCTTCGCGCTCTACGCGCTCGGCGCGGCGGCCGCCGCGATGCTGTTGGGTGGCAACTGGCTAGAGATGCAGGTCGTCGCGCGACGCGACCCCTCGTCCGTCGCCGGTGTGAAGATGGTGTCCCTAGCCGTGAAAGCGGTCCTGGGGCTCGTCTGCGCGGGCGCTTATCTCCTTGCGTTCATGCCCCGACGGGAAGCGAACCGGCGCGAGCGCGTCGGCGGCGAGGCGTGAGACGATGGCCGAGTCGAAGGTCTTCGCGTGGCTCTGCGAACGCCTGGAAGCCGACACGGATCTCGACCGCCTCGAGGCCCGTGGGACCGTTCGGATCTGCCTGAAGCAGGCCGGACTGATCGCCGCCGACCTTTCGCCGGCACAGGCGGCGACGGTCGTCGAGAAGGTGCTGCCGCAGGAGCTCGAAGCTCGCGGGGTCGCGGAGGCCGACGTCCTCTGTGAACGCCTCGCGCACAATACGCAGATGCTGACCGACGAACGTTCGGAGGCAGCGCCCGACGAGGTCTTCGGTAGCTTGACGCGATCCTGATGCGCGACGCGCGTCCGGCGTCAGCGAGGCCCCTCCGCCGTCGGAGATCGAGTGCCCGAACGTCGATTCGTCGGGCCGCCGGGTCGATCGTCGGGCCCAGGAGAAACGCCGAGTCGCCAGTCTGATCGCGCTAGGCATCTTCGTCGTCGTCAACTCCGCGGTGGGTTTCCGCCTCCTTCGGACCGCCATGAGCAAGGGCGGGGAAGCGACCTGGGCCTGTGGTCTCGGCTTCGTCTTCATCGGCCTGCTCGGCTACCCGCTCACGTCGATCGCCGGCGTGGGCGCGAGGTCCGTGGGCGAGGTCACCGGGGAGCGAATTCGGGACAAGATCGCGGCCTCCAAACGGAAGGGGCTCTGGATGGGCGGACGTGTGCCGCTCGGATACCGGTCAAACGGCCGAACATTGGAGATCTCGGAGTCGGAGGCAGGAATCGTCCGCCGAATCTACGACCTCTACGAAACCGAGAAATCGGTGACACGAGTGGCCGAAGAAGTCTCGCGCCTGGGTCTCAGGACCAAGGTATATGTCGACAAGCGGGGCCGAACGAGCGGCGGAAAGTCGTTCAGCCGCGGGCATATCCATCGTCTTCTAGCGAACCCCATCTACGCGGGTTGTATCAGCCACAAGGGTGCGATCTATGAGGGCCAGCACCGCGCGATCATCGACGTGGCCACTTGGGAGCGGACTCAATCGGTTCTCAACGCCGGGGCACCCGCAGGAGAGCGTCGCAGCAGCCCGAGCCTTCTGCGAGGCAAGTTGTTTGACGCGACGGGGGCTCCCTTCACCCCGAGCCACACCGTCAAGTCCGGGCGACGCTATCGGCACTACGTCTCCCGACCCGCATTGCCAACTGAGACTTCCGACGCATGCTCCTCGATCTCTCGCCTTCCTGCCGGCGATATCGAGAAGCTCGTGTCCGAGACGGTCGCAGAGCTGCTCTCCGACCGGAGGCAGATGAGCGACCTCCTTCGAGGCCAGGGCGTCGGCGCCGCCGTCATCTCCAGCACCCTCGGAGCGCTCTCGAGCTGGCGCGGCAATCCTGTCGACATGGTTCGTCGGGTCGACGTCACGTCCGAGAAGATTTCGATCGAGCTCGATATATCAACGATCGCGCAGCGAGAGATTCCCCTGCTGCGACTCAACATCGCGACTCGAATTCAGAAGCGCCGGAGTACTCGACGAATCGTGCGGAAGGGAGACACTCGATCTAGATCCCGATGCCTCGACCTTGCTCTCTTGAATTCTGTCGCCCGAACACGGTGTTGGTTCGAGGCCATATCGACTGGGCGGGTTCGATCGTTCGCGGAGATTGCTGCGGCTGAAGGAGTGAGCGAGCAATACGTTGGAAAGCTGATGTCGCCTGCCTGGCTGTCGCCAGAGATCGTCGAGGGCGTCGTCGACGGCACCGACTTCATCGAGATCACGACGGAAGCGCTGACGTCGAAGATCGATATCCCAGCAATCTGGGGGAGGCAGCGATTGGCGCTCGAAATCAGGGATTCGGCTGCTGCTTCCTAATCGCCGACCGTTTCCGCTCTAGCGAACTCCACACGCCCCAGTCTCCAGATGGGAATCACAGTGCGGCGCCTGAGAAGCCTTCGCTCGCGAGCTCGCCCTCATTCTAAAGCCGAGTGTTGCGCGTCGAAGTTGATATCAAGCGGCGTCCTATCTTGCACTACCTGCGACTATCCTGACCCACGGATACAGACCGGTTTGCACTTCGAGATGGTCCCGAACTCGATTGGACGATACCGACGACGCCCGAATGACGGCATCAGAGGATTTTCGGACGTAAGCTTTGTGGACGGCCGCACCTTCACTCACTCTGTGGGCGATAGCGCCGCGCCGAGTAACCATTTTCTCGAACTTGTCGAGTACATCGGCGTTTGAGTTCTTCGCCCAGCTCCATTTCTTCGACAGCTTGTCAAGACCGATCAGGTCCGAGAACATCTCGTCGATCTGCGCTGGTCGTGGAGTGTTGAGCCTTCCAACGTGGCGCTTGAGTGTTGTGTGTTTGTGGTTGACGAGGACCTTCTTCCAGTTGTCCCCGGCCAGCTCCCATACCTTCGTTTCGTCTGGATGGCTTCTGAGTTCGCGCGTGGCTGCGACTCGCACTTTGGTGGGAAAGACGCTTGGGTCGTTTGCATTCGCAAGTAGGAACTCGAACGCATTCGTCGCCAGGTCTTCTACGAATGCTTCCCAGCACGCGACTAACAGAACCAGCGCGCTCCGGTTCAACACCTCAACCTTGTATTTGCGCCCAACTGTCTTTCCAGCGATCTCGGAGTGAATCTCGAGAAGCCTGTCGACCTCAGCAAGGTTGCTTTTCAGCTGATCGATATGCGCGGGATGTACGATTTTGCTGGGGGCCACGTGGAATGCCCTGTAGCGGAGTAGCCCACAACCCGCAGACTTCGCAGTTGAGGCGCCTCAGAGGTACAGCCAGTCTACGCCAGATGGCACAAGCCGTGCTTTCAGGTCGCTCTTAGGCGGGGATTGTGCGATGGAGGGCGTTCCAAGCTCCGCAATCGGTCTGTCAGACCCAGGGACTTGTTATACGGCGGGCGAACGCCACCAAATCACCGCCACGACGAGCAAGCTCGTCGCCCAGATCATTGCGACGTGTCGCCACCACGACCTCCAAGCGGGTTCGTTCGGAGTGTTGTGCCAAGAATCGGGATAGACACGCTCGCCGGACGGGGTTTCGAGTTCGGAGAGCCCTAACGCCTCGTTCACGCGGACCACGACTCCCGTCACGCGGAGGTAGGAGCGATTGTTCGCTCGAACCATCGCCGACGCGACGTAGGCCGCGAGCAGCGCGAAGATCGAAAGCGATGCGCGAACACCCCACGGCATCGACTCAGTCGACGAGACGAGCCAGCCTGCAAGGATCAGCATTGTCGCGACGGTCCGCTCCGTAACGGAATGCATCTTCGCCCGGAGCGACATCGCCTGATCGGAATGTGTCGCTAAGACTCCGAGCAGCTTCTCATCAGTCTGCACAGCGTCCGCCGCCTTCCTTATGACGGATCAGCCCACAACCTGCAGGGATCGCCATCAACCCCGCTTCGAGCTGATCGGGTTCGCCGCCAGGGTACCACGAGCGGCCTTCCCGGCGAAGCCGGGATGAGGCCGCGGGGCCCACTCCCAGCTCGCCCAACGCCCTGTCAGGTTCAGGGGCTTGTTATGCGGCGTTCCAGTCTAGACGCTTCGAATTACCTGATCGGCAATACTCTTGAAGACTACCCACAGCACCGAGGCGTCGTTCTCGTCAAGAGTGACGCCGTGCGAGAGCTCCTTCGCGGGATGGATGTAGTTGCGGTAGTCGCGGATCACGACGCCAACATCTCGCGCGGACTGACGAATCCACCCCTGGTCATGGGCCACGTCAATATAGTGGCGAAGTGTCCAGTCTTTGAGCTGGATCGGCTTTCCAGATTTGTCCTTGGGGACGGCTCCGGATCGAAAAATGGGAGCGAGGTCAGGGACGTGATTGACGCGTGACAGGAGTAGCGCCTCGAGAAGAGCTCCCATCATCACGACGGATGCCAGATTGGCTCCCGACTGAAGGCACAGCGACGTTTCGGCCCACCGTCGCGTGAGAATATTCCGCATTGCCGAATCAGAAACCAGCGGCGAGAAGTCCGGACACTCATCTACGATCGCGGCACTTCCATCCAGAAGCGCTGGGTCCTGAATCAGCTCTGAGCGGAGTGCGACTAGATCTTTCCGTAGGTCACCGGCAACCTTCTTGTACCGGCTGCGCGTAGTTGACCTACCAGTTGCGTCTAGGAGCTCTCGGAATCCAGCGTCTACATAATTGAGCTCGGGCTCGTCTGAGCGCGTGGTCAGATTAGGTCTGTGCGACTTAAACCACGCGTAGGCGGTCGCTTGGATGAGGTTCTTCTCGGCGCTCGACGAGACTTGCAACGAAGTGCCTCTGTTTATCGATCGCCTAAGCCTCTCAAGGTCCTTGATGGCTTCGTCCACCACGGCACTAGGATCGAGCTTGTTGGGCGAACTCATCTATCTGCGCCCGCGTGCGGCCGCCTTTTTTGCTCCCTTCTTCTTCTTGGCGGCTTTCTTCTTCGCCGCCTTCTTACGGGCGCCCTTCTTCTTGGGCTTGCGAGGAGCCGCGCTTGCACTTCCGTCCGGCAAAACCATCGCGACGAGATTCTCGCCGACTGAGTTGATCTTGAATTGACCGCGCTCGCCAGCCTTATCGAGGTAGCCGGCCTTAAGTGTGTTGTTCAACGTGTCTTTCGGAGAGTTGAGACGCGCCCGCCCCGCCTTGCGACACGCGTCTTGCAGTAGATCGGTACCGATCGACTCGGCGCGCTCAGCGGAAGGCGCCTCGAACTGGTAGTAGTACGCCACCGTCGCAGCGAACTGCGTATCGGCTCGGGGGGATTTGCTTTCAACGAAGGTCTTGATGTCTGAACCCTGAGGAGCGGCAAGCTGCGGAGTGGCGGCAGGGGTGACTTGGGGAGCGGCACCTGCTGCCGGCGGAGCGGGAACAGAAGGAAGTGACGTGCCGAGCTTTTCGGACGCCCATCGAATGATCCGGGCTCGTTCGTCGTCGTCGAACGGCTCTAGCGTGTCGACCAAGACTCGAACTGCCTCGAGGTCGTCCTTGTCGTTCGGCATGTCGCGTCTCCTTACAGCACGGCGTCGGCGGAATGCCGCATAACAGGTTAGTAACCCGCAACAGTGCTATTGGCCGTCGTTGAACCCCGCAGTTGCATTGGTCCTGATCCTATCACGAGCGCGCCTGCAACCGCTCCAATCGCTGTCTCAAGCGGGAAGCAGCGTGATCGTCGTCGTTATGCCGCGATGAAAATGGGAGCGGGCACGATCTCGGCAGCCGCGAAGTTGCGTCTTCGCATGGGTGCGCCAAAAGGGGGAAGCGCGGCACACTAATCCCCGGCGGGACCTGCCGGCGGTGGCAAGCTCCCAACCACCGGACTTCGCCACAGAGATTTCCTGGCCAGGTTCGCCCGAAACCCTCGCTCTCCGGCGGTCTCCGGTTGGCTGCATAGTCGCGCACCCCGCAACATCGCCCCACACACCCCCAAAGTCGCCGACTCCACGACCAGCGCGCACAGAGCCTCTGAAAAGAAGGACTCAATGGCGGAGAGAGTGGGATTCGAACCCACGGTAGGTTGCCCTACACACGCTTTCCAAGCGTGCGCCTTCGACCGCTCGGCCATCTCTCCGGGAGCTCGGGGCGACTGTTTTCGTCGCCCTCCGAGCGGCGCGGAGGCTAGCACAGCGCCTCCGCATGGCCCCAAGCGGCGGATTCCGGGGGTCTCAGCCTGGTTCTCGCGTCGGGTGGATGGGCTTCCGCCCCCCTGATCGCTGGCCTTCCGGCGGAAACCTAGGGCGCCGGTGTCGCCGAGACGCACTTCGCGGCCGCCTTTCGCGCCTTCGGCGAAGACGTCAGCGCATGTGAGCGGACCAGGGTCCACCAGTCGTACTCGTCGCGACTCGGCTGCTCGAGACCCGGGTGCCACATGCGCGAGATGTTCTCACCGTTGCGGACGAACCAGTCGAGGGCGTAGGTCGTCGGGATGATCTCGCGGGCGCAGCAGCTGACGCCGTCGGTGATTCCCTTCGCCACGTCTTCGGCGGAGTCGTGGTCGGCCTGGGCGTCCGCCACTCGGGAGCGGTAGTCGGCGAGGATCTTCGGGTCGCCGCGCAGGTTCTTGAAGAAGTTGGTCGCGATCCCGCACGGATAGCTGACGCTCACGCGACCCGGGAGCTCGCGGACCGAGGCGTAGGCCCAGCCACGGATCGCGTGCTTGGTCGCAGAGTAGAGGGCGAAGGTCGGTGCGGCGACGACCGACTGATTCGAGCCGACGACATGGACGTGGGAGGCGCCGCCGGCGAGGGCCGTCTGCGCCTGCTCGATCGTGCGGAGGACGTTGACTTCCCACATCTCGCGGGCGTCGGCGTGGACCGGGCTCGCGCTCGACTGGAGGAGGCCGAAGCTCGCGTTGAGGAAGACCGTGTCGAACTCCGCCGGATCCCATTCGTCGCCGCGGGAGAGCGGCGTGACGTCCGCGCCGCGGGCGCGCAGGGTCTCGACCAGCGCCTTGCCGACGCCGCCGCTCGCGCCCGTGACCGCCGTCTTCCGTCCTTCGAAGTCGAATCTCATCGTGCCGTCTCCTGCGAGAAACGGCTGCGCTTCGTCGCGGTGAAGTCCCAGGAATCGCAGCTTCGGCAGGGCTCGGGGAGCTTCTCCCAGGCCTGCCACTGGTGCAGGGACCAGATCTCTCGGTAGGCGTCGCTGTGCCAGATCTCGCGGATCGTCTGCCCGTCGATCACGTTGCCGAAGGAGAGCTCTCCGTCGACGTCGACCGAGCAGCCCTGGACGTTGCCGTCGGCCGCGATGATGATCCGGTCGCCCAGATAGCGACAGGCGGCGCGCTTCTCCGGCTGGATGAAGTCCTGGAACCGCGTTCGGCCCAGAAAGCCGAGCGCGGGGCGGATTTCGATGTCGTCGACGATGCCCTTCCAATGGTCGAGGAACGCGTCGATCTCTTCGTCGGTCTCGTCCGTCCGGACCGAGGTGATCGCGATCCAGGGAACGAGCTGGTCACGGTCGTTTCGGATGCCGTGCTCACCGCGCACGCGGAGCGCGGTCTCGATCCGGCTCTCGATCACCGAAGCCTTGGCGCCACGCACCTGGCGATAGAGGTCGGCGTTCGCTCCCTCGAACGAGAAGTGGAGCGTGTCGAGGCCGGCCTCGATCAGATCGTTCATGATCTTCTCGGTGAGCGGCGTACCGTTGGTCGTGACGGCGACGATCGGGATTCCGCCCTGCTTGGCCCGCGAAATGACGGGCAGGAGCCGGTCCAGGTGGAGGAGCGGCTCGTTGAACAGATGGAGGTAGAGGCCGTAGACCCCGTTCTCGGCGCACTCGTCGACGACACGCGCGAGGGTCTCGGCGTCCATCTCACGGGTGAACTTCTTCCGGGTCGGCTTCGAGCAGAAGCTGCAGTCGAGATTGCAGTCGGCACCGACCTCGAGATAGACGGTCCGGGGGAAGTCGACGGGCATCACGTTCCCGTGACGGGCGATCTCGAGATAGTCGTCGCGATTCCGGGGGACGTGGTTCTTGATCCAGTGGAGCTTCTCGGCGTCGTAGTTCTTCAAGGTCGCCCCTCGCGCACGCGCGCGTCGGGCGCGCGGTCCTGTGCGTATCTCGGGTGCAACGAAGAGGCACCTTAGACGCAAGTCCCGGAATTCGGATTCCCCGATCCAGAATGCGCGAAAGGGGTGAAGGCGACTCGGGAGGAACCCCCACTCGGGACTGGGCGCCCTCCCCCATCCCGGCTCCACCGTTTTCGGTACCGTCTCACGAGTCCAACGAGCGAGGAATCTGCCGTGAGCTACGTGATCGACTGCCGCAAGAACTGGGAGATGACCGAGCGTATGCTCGCCGAAGAGACGGACCCGATCCGCCGGCGCAACCTCGAGACGATCGTCGCCCACGCCAAGGCCGAGGCGAAGCCGGACTTCGACGCGCTGATGGCGACCGTCGCAGAAGACGCCAGCTACACCAGCTACACCGACGGCGACGCCGACGCGAACAGCCCGACCGGCAAGGACGGGGTCGCCGCCTACTACTCCGGGATCGTCGGCTCCGGCTGCAATCACATCGAGCACGCCGTCGACCGGATGGCGGTCGGCCGCGACGTGATCACGACCGAGGGCGACATGAAGATGGCGTACCCGGGCAAGGTCCTCGCGGCGATGGGCATTCCGGTCCCCGACGAGGACGCGCACTATCTCTACCTGTCGCGCCTGATGATCGTGTGGGGCTTCGACGAGAACGGGCTCGTGACCTGCGAGGACAGCTACGCGGCGGGGGGCCATCCCGGCTTCGACGGGATCGCCGAGCGCCCGGTCACGATGGACCAGATCTATCTCTGGGCGGACGATCCGGCGAGCTGAAGCGCCGGGATCCGTCGGCTTCGACACCGCTGCGATCGTCCGGCCGTCGTCGTCTAGCCCTCGGCCGGAACGACGTCCGCGAAGACGAAGCCTTCCCGCTCGACGATCTCTCCGCACTCGATCGGGATCGGGGCGGCGAAGTCCGGACTGTCGTAGACGAAGGTGTGGAACTCGCCGTTCTCGCCGCAGGGGTCGGCGCCTTCGGGCAGGCGCGCGAGGAGCGACTCGTCCCAGTCGTGCCCCGCGAGCGCGCGATCGATTTGCTTCGGGTCGACACAGGCCAGTGCCGCACGAATGCCGGCGCCCATCATCTCCCCGGCGAGCGCGCGGGTCTCCTTCCCCCAGATCGGAAAGACCGGCTCGAGGCCGACGCGCTTCATCTGCTCGATGCGGTAGTCCCGGATGTCCTCGAGGAAGAGGTCCCCGAACGCGACCGCACGCACGCCCTCTCCTTTCGCGCGGAGGAAGGCCGCGTCCATGCGCGTCTCGTACTCCTCGTTCGTACAAGGAAAGGGAAGTTCGACGCACTCGATCGGCAACCCGATCGCCTCGGCCTGCGCTTCGAGGAGGGAGCGACGCACCCCGTGCATCGCCACGCGATCGTGCTCCGCATTGCAGCTCGTGATCAGCCCCCGCAGATCGGCCCCGCTCCGCCGCAATACGTGCAGCGCCCACGCGCTGTCCTTGCCCGAGCTCCAGGACAGGAGCATCGGGCCCGCCTCTCGGCCGACTCCACTCAAGGCGATTCCTCCGCGCTCGCAGTATCGCACGTCCGATGCTCTACTCTCGAACGGAATGCATCCGCCAAACATCCACGAGATCGAACGCATGGTCCTGCTGCGACAGGCCCTCGACGTGCTGGAAGCCGGCGAGGAGGAGCAGCGGGCGCTCTATCCCGAAGATCGAGACCCGGCGCTCGAGATGAAGCTCCTCTTCCGCGAGGCCTGGCACGGTGTCCGCGCCGTGTTCACGCCGATCCTGCCTCGTCTGGCCGTCGAGATCCTCGACACCCTCGACGCCGAGCTCGATTCCGCGCCGCCCGATTGGTCCGGCATTCGTCGCAAGGCGACGGAAGCACGCGCGAACCTTCCGAACCTGGGAGAACGGAGCGCGCCCCGTGCCTGGCTCGACCAGATCGTGCTCGGCCCGCACCACCTCCTCGTCCGGAGACAGCTCGGGAGCGAGTAGTCGGACTGCGCGGGCTGGAGCGCGCGACTTCGTCCGCGGTCGACGAAGCGCCATTAGGCCGACGCTCCGTCAGATCCTGCCTGGCCATCGGAAGGCACCGCCCGCGCGATCCCGAGAGCGCAGAATCCCCCCACATCCGCTCCCTCCAACCGGCTCGAGGGTCGAACTTCCGCGTTGGCGGCGCTCCGGGCGTCTCACTATTCTGGCCCGACCGCGAGAACCCGAATCGCGGCCCCTCCCTGCTCCGGAGCCTCAGAATGCGCCCCTCCCTCCGTTCGCTTTGCCTGCCCCTGGCCGGGCTCCTCCTTCTCTGCGTCCTCGCTCCGACGAGCGCACTCGCGGAAGAAGGCGAGGTCGATTGGTCGCGGACAGGCCCGTACCTCGGCGCGAGCCTCGTCGGCGGACGCTTCCTCGTCCTGGCGGACGACCTGGAAGAACAGCTGGTGCCGCTCGGCCTCGAGATCCCGCGCGTTCCCGGAACCGGCCCCGGGTCGACGCTCGGCATCCAGAACAGCATCGAGCACGACTTCTCGATCGGCTACGACGTGTTCGTCGGCTACCGCGTGCACAAGTACGTCGCCGCCGAAGCCGAGTTCGAATGGCTGACCGACGTCGCGTTCGACGAGAACGGCGGCACCTTCGTCGACGGTGACACGATGACCTTCGCGGCGTCCGTCCGCGCGATCCTTCCGCTCGGGCGCTTCGAGCCCTTCGCGGTCGTCGGGATCGGCGCGATGTACGCGAACCTCGAGGACGCGCAGCGCCTCGGCGTGATGTTCGAGGACGGCACCGACTTCCTCTGGAAGGTCGGCGGCGGCTTCGATTTCCACCTGACCGAGCAGGTCGGCGTGCGCTTCTCGACGGACTACATGCGCCCGAAGGGCAACATCCACGCCCTCGAGCACGCCTCGGTCGGCGGCGGGCTCTTTTACCGTTTCTAGCCGCGGGCGCCTACCGTTTCTAGCCGCAGGCGCCTACCGCTTCTAGCCGGGCGCTAGAAGAAGAGGCCGAGCGTCGGGTACTCGATGTCCGCCATGTCGAGGATCACCTCGCGGCGGACGATCCGTAGATCGCCGGCGGAGCCGCCCTCCGCTCGGGCCAGCACGTCTCGCCGCTGACCCGCATAGAGGAAGGTCGCGCTTCCCGGGCGCGTCCAGTGCAGATGGAAGGCGCTCACGACCGAGAACGTCTCGCCCTCGGTCCCGGTGATCTCGACGTTCCCGACGAGTCGGCGCGTGCGCGCCGGTGGATTCTCGGACCAGGAGTTGGGCTTGAAGGCGCGCTCGACCCGGAGCATCAGATAGGGGAGCGTCTCGTCGCGGATCGGCAGTCGGTCCCCGTCGCGCTCTTCGAGCTCCCGTTCGACGCTGATCATTTCCTCGGTTCCGCGGAGGGCGTTGTCGACGAGGGGGTTTCCGCGTCCGGGAACGACGTATCGGATCTCGGGCGCGCAGAGCGCGAGCCATTTCTGGTACTCGCGCCCGTCGAGGAGCCGCGCCTCGCGGTAGTACCACTGTTCGATTTCGTGCTGGAGCTCCAGGCTCGCTCGGAAATCGTCCGACATCAGCCCTCCTCCACCGCCATCAGCGCATCCCGCCAACGCAGGTAGAAGTTCCGCGCGTAGAACTCGTTCGCGGTCACGCTCACCAGCCCCGGCAGGTCCGGGTGGGGCTTCTCCTCCCCGACGCCGAGCCCGTAGAAGTAGGGCCGGTCGTCCGCGAAGTCGATCGCGCTCCCCAGGTACTGCTGGGTCCACGCTTCGGAGTCTTCCTGCTCGAGGAGTCCGCCCGGACCGAAGAACGCGGTGTGGTTGCCACGCAGGATCCGCTTGTACTCCTCCGGCGCGTCCGACGGCACGACGGACCACGACCAGTACTCGACCTTCCCCGGGCCGCGAGGATGCGAGACCTTGAACGCGGTGTTCGACCAGAGAAAGGACAGGTTCGGGTAGACGCCGTAGGTCAGCCCCTTCATCCGCGCGCGAATCGGGCCGACGCGCTCCTCCGCTTTCATCTGCAGCTCGCGCAGATACTCGTGGATCTCGGGCGAGAGCAGAGAGGCCATCCCCTCGAAGCCCCACGCCACGCTCTCGAGGGGCGCATCCTCGGGCATCAACCGGAACGTCGCCCCGTGCCCCGGCTGCGCCACGCAGCTATAGCCGTGATCGAAGACTTCGGCGTTCGCCTCCGGCGGGATGACGGCGGCGTGCAGAAAGGGGCCGTGGTTGACGTCGCCGAGCTGGTTTTCCATCGGGAGCTTCCAGTTCGCGTTCAGCACCCATCGCTGCGGCGAGCCGACGAACTCGATCCCGTTCTCGAAGCGCTCGAAGAAGGCGTCGAGGTACCAGCGCTGGTCTCCGAGATACTGCTCGAGGGGCTCGATCTCGGGGTCGAAGGAGCCGAAGATCATCCCGTGCCAGGTTTCGACCCGCGGCACGGCCTTGAGCGAGAGCTTCGACTTGTCGGTCCTTCCCTCGACATGGCGTTCCTGCGGAATCGACTGGAGCTTGCCTTCGACCGAGTAGCTCCAGCTGTGGTAGGGGCAGACGAAGCTCTTCGCGTTGCCGTGGTCCGCTCGGCAGACGGGCAGCCCGCGATGGACGCAGCTGTTCACGTTGGCGTGGATCCCGCCGTCGCGACCGCGAGCGACGATGATCGGCGTCTCGCACATGTAGGCCTGCACGAAGTCGCCCGGGTTCGGGATCTGCGTCTCGTGGGCGAGGAAGAGCCAGCTCTTCCCGAAGATGCCCTTCTTCTCGAGCTCGTAGAGCCCGGGATCGCTCCAGGCCTTCCGGCCGATCAGCGTGGCATCGGCATTCACGACGTCGGCGACGCGCGGGGGACTCGCTCCCATGATGGGCCTCCTGCAGTGGAGTCCAAAATTATCGTGTGATAATTTTCTCGCAACCCGGGCGGATCGCGCCGGTAAGGAGGATTCGCGCATGGACTACTGGCTCTACCTGACCGGCGAAGACGAGAGGCAGTACGTCGATCTCGCGCGCCACGCCGAAGCCGCCGGCCTGCGCGGCGTCGCGATCGCCGATCACGTCGCCGTGCCCGTCCGGTTCGATTCGATCCACCCCTCCGGCGCCCCGGCGCCCTTCGATCACCGATCGAGCTTCCCGGATCCGATGACCTTCGCCGCGGCGATCCTCGCCTCGACCGAGACGCTCGAGGTCATGCCCTACGTCTACATCCTGCCGATGCGCGAGCCCTTCTCGGTCGCCAAGCAGGCGGCGACCCTCGCCGTCCTCTCCGACGGCCGCTTCCGCATGGGCGTGGGCGCCGGCTGGCTCTTCGAGGAGATCGAGCTGATGGGCCAGGCGGTCGCGCGGCGCGGCCGTCGCATGGACGAGATGCTCGAGATCGTGCGCGGGTTCTGGACGCAGGAGTCCGTCGAGTTCCATGGCGAGTTCTTCGACTTCGCCCCGGCCGGGATGGCGCCGCGACCCGCGAAGCCCGTCCCGATCTGGGTCGGCGGGAAGAGCGACGCGGCGCTCGCCCGGGCCGTCCGACAGGATGGCTGGCTCGGCATGAACTACGACCTGCCGGAGGTGCATGCCCTGCTCGAGCGCCTCGCGGCGATGCGCGCCGAAGCCCCGCCGCGGGAAGAGCCCTTCGAAGTGTTCGTCATCCCGAACGCGGAGCCCTCGCCCGATCTGCACGCGGAGCTCGGCGAGCGCGGCGTGACGAGCACCCTCGCGTTCGCCTGGCCCGCTGGCGACCCCGCTTTCGACTCGCTCTCGGCGAAGCAGCAGGCGATCGACGCGTTCGCGAAGAGCTACCTCGGTCGCTGAACCCCCGCGGAGGAGCCCCTCATGCCCGCAGCGCGAAGCGAGAACCTCGAAGCGTCCGGAACGACGAAAGGCGAGCGGACCGCGGCGCGGATCCTCGACGCTGCGGAAGCGGTCTTCGCCGAGTCGGGCTTCCAGGGAGCGTCGCTGCGCGAGATCGCGCGGCGGGCCGGGATCCAGCAACCGGGGCTCTACAACCATTTCGCGAGCAAGCGCGATCTCTATGCGGCGGTGCTCGACCGCGCGCTCACGCCCATGACCGAGGCCATGGCCGACGCGATCGAGGACGCCCACGGAAGCCGCACGCTCGAACGACTCCTGACGGCCATCACCGACGTCCTGCTCGAGCATCCCCAGATGGCCGCGCTCTTCCAGCAGGCGCTCCACGACGGAGATACGCCGGGCCAGGAGCTGATGCGGGACTGGCTGGACCGTCTGCTCGCCCAGGGCGTGGAGACCGCACGGAGCGCGACGCGCGAACCGGTCGATCGCGCGCAGCTCGCGATCGGCGTCGTCGCGATGTTCAACGTCACGACGGGCTACTTCCTGTCCCAACGCGCCCTCGATGGCCTGGGCGTCGGCGCCCTCGACGATCCGGCCAACGTCGCGAGGCAAAAGGCGCTGCTCGAACGGGTGGGCCCGGCGGCGATGAGGCGATAGCGTCCTCGAGGTTCATCGGGCCGCCGGCTTCGGAAGCGAGTCGTGCGGGGAGGAGACGCCATGCGGAGCGCGCTGATCGGACTCGGAATCCTGCTGCTGATCGCGGTCGTCGCGGTCTGGATCGCGGGGACCGGCTTCTTCGGCGAGGTCGACGGCGAGGGCACGTCGCCGAAGGGCGTTTCCCGGGACGCCACCGTCGTGGCGCAGGCCGTCGCGGACCAGCAGGCCGCGGCACGCGCGGTTGCCGCCCCCTCCGGCGAACAGATCCTCTTCGGCGACTTCCATGTCCACACGACGCTCTCCGGCGACGCGTTCGTGATGAACCTTCCGTTGATGGGCGGAGCCGGCGCGCTCAGCCCGGCGGACGCCTGCGACTTCGCGCGACACTGCGCCGCCCTCGACTTCTGGTCGATCAACGACCACGCGAACAGCATCTACCCCGAGGACTGGACAAACACCGTCGCCGCGATCCGCGAGTGCAACGCGAAGTCGGGCGACCCTTCGAATCCGGATACGGTGGCGTTCCTCGGCTGGGAGTGGACGCAGGCGGGACTCACCCCGGACGGCCACTACGGACACAAGAACGTGGTCCTCGCGCACACCGACGACGAACGGATCCCGACGCGCCCGATCGGTGCGAAGCCCGGCTCGATCCTGCTCTCGAGCCTGGGGGCGATGACCCGGGGCGCGCTCTCCTTCGTCGACGACCGATTCGACGACCTCAATCTGCGGATCGCCTCCCGCTCCGAGACGCCCGTCTGCGGCGACGGTCACGTGACGGAGCTCGGAACAGACTGCCAGGAAGTCGCACCGACCCCGGCGGACCTCTACCGGAAGCTCGACGAGTGGGGACACGACGCGATCGTGATCCCGCACGGCACGGCCTGGGGGATCTACACGCCGCCGAACTCGAGCTGGGACAAACAGCTCGAAGGCGACATGCACGACCCGGATCGGCAGACCCTCCTCGAGGTCTACTCGGGCCACGGCGACTCCGAGGTCTACCGCTCGTTCCGCGGCTTCGAGATCTCCGCGGCGGGCCACCTCGTCTGTCCGGAAGAGACGCCGGGTTATCTGCCGCCTTGCCGCCAGGCGGGCCGGATCGTGATGCAGCGCTGCCTCGGCGAAGGCACCCCGGAGCTCGAGTGCGAAGGGCGTGCGGAGCTCGCCCGGCAGCACGCCATGAAGGCGGGCAAGGACTATGTTGCGACGATCGAGAACGGCGACGCCCGCGAGTGGCTCGACGCCGGCATGTGTCGCGACTGCGACCAGCCGAGCTTCAGCTATGTCCCGACCGGCTCCGCCCAGTACATCGCGGCCCTCGGCAACTTCGACGAGGACCCGAACGCGCCGCGGCGATTCCGGATGGGCTTCATGGCCTCGAGCGACAACCACTCCGCGCGGCCCGGCACGGGCTACAAGGAGTTGCTCGCGATGACCGACGGCGGGTTCGACCACCCCGAGAGCGCCTCCGCCCTCGTCGACGACCTCCGCTCCGGTCCCGGCGAGGACGCGGAACGGCCGGGCCGCTCACGTCCGATCGATCCGGGCGCCACGTCGCCGCTGACCGCCCTCGCCGACTCCGAGCGCGCCGGCTCCTTCCAGTACACCGGGGGTCTCGTCGCCGTCCACGCGCCGGCCCGGGATCGCGATTCGATCTGGGGCGCCCTCGAACGTCGCGAGACCTACGGCACGAGCGGCCCGCGCATCCTCCTCTGGTTCGACCTCCTGACCGAAGAAGGCGAGCGACCGATGGGCACCGAGATCGAGCTCGCCGGGAACCCGACCTTCCGCGTTCGCGCCGTCGGCTCGCGCGAGCAGCAGGCCGGCTGTCCGCAGGGCTCCCTCGACTCGCTCGGGCCTGAGGAGCTCGAACGGCTGTGTCTCGGCGAGTGCCATCACCCGGGCGACGCGCGCCGAGCGATCGAGCGGATCGACGTGATCCGCGTGCGGCCGCAGATCTTCGAAGGAGAGGACGTGGGCTCGCTCGTGGACGATCCGTGGCGAAGCTTCGAGTGCGACGGCGACCCGGCGGGCTGCGTCGCGACCTTCACCGACGAAGCGTTCCAGTCCGGCGGCCGTGACGCGGTCTACTACGCGCGGGTCTACGAGCCCGAGAAGCCGACCGCGAACGGCGACCCGCTCAACTGCGAGCGCGACGAGGCCGGAAGATGCCTCGCCGTGAACACGTGCGACGGATCCGACGACTGCCTCGCCCCGGACCGCCCGCGCGCCTGGTCCTCCCCGATCTACGTGGACCATCCGAGCCGCGCTCGGTCTCGCTAGCGTGTCGGCATGAAGGTCTACACGACGGCACCCCTCGAAGATCCGCGCGACGCGCGCACCCAGTTCACCCGACTCGAAGAGATCGGATACGACGGCGCATTCAGCTTCGAAGCGAAGCACGACCCGTTCCTGCCCCTCGCCCTCGCGGCGGAGCACACGAATACGCTCCAGCTCGGGACGGCGATCGCGATCGCCTTCGCGCGCAATCCGATGAACCTCGCGAACCTGGGCTACGGCCTTCAGTCGATCACCGGCGGCCGCTTCTGGCTGGGCCTCGGCACCCAGGTCAGACCGCACATCGAGAAGCGCTTCAGCATGCCCTGGTCGAAGCCGGCGGCGCGGCTGCGCGAGATGGTGCTGGCGATCCGCGCGATCTTCGCGCGTTGGGAGGGCCAGGCGGAGCTCGACTTCCGCGGCGAGTTCTACCAGCACACGATCATGATCCCCGCCTTCGATCCCGGCCCGAACCCGTTCGGACCGCCGCCGATCTTCACCGGCGGCTTCGGCCCGCTCATGACCGAGATGGCCGGCGAGGTGGCGGACGGATTCATCTCGCATCCCTTCAACTCCCGCGAGAGCCTGCTCGCCAACACGCTGCCGGCGCTCGAGCGCGGGCTCGCGAAGGCCGGACGAACGCGCAAGAGCCTGACCGTCCTCTCCGCCATCAACGTCGTGACCGCGGATACCGAGGAGGAGTTCGCCGCCTCGAAGCTCGCCGCCCGCAAGCAGCTCGCCTTCTACGGATCGACGCCCGCCTACGCGCCCACGCTCGTCCATCACGGATGGGGCGAGCTCCACGAAGAGCTCAACCGCATGTCCAAGCAGGGCAAGTGGGACGACATGACGGACCTGATCGACGAGGAGATCCTGCACACCCTCGCCGTGGTCGGCGAACGCCACGAGATCGCGGAAAAACTGCGCGTCCGCTTCGAGGGAATCGCCGACGGCGTGAGCCTGACGCACAATCGGTATCCCGACCCGCATCAGTGGGCGGACGTCGTGGCCGACCTGAAGCGAACTCCCTGAGACACGGCCCGAAGGAGGATGCACATGGCCTTCAACGCGGAATCGACGACGGACCAGGTCCTCGAAGGCATCCGACTCGACGGCAAGCACGCGCTCGTGACCGGCGCGACCGGCGGACTCGGGATCGAGACGGCCCGCGCCCTCGCCTCCGTCGGCGCCTCCGTCACCATCGGCGGCCGCAGCCCCGCGAAGATCGAGAACGCCCTCGCCGCGCTCCGCGAGCAGGTCCCGGGCGGGTCCTTCGACTCGATCGAGGTCGACCTCGCGTCGCTCTCGAGCATCGCCTCCGCCACGAAGGCCTTCGTCGACGGCGGTCGGACGATCGACCTGTTGATCAACAACGCCGGCGTGATGATGTGCCCGGAGGGCAAGACCGCGGACGGGTTCGAGACCCAGTTCGGGACGAACCACCTCGGCCACTTCGCCTTCACGGCCGGCCTCATGCCGGCGCTCGCGCCGGGCGCGCGCGTCGTCACGCTCAGCTCCGGGGCCCATCTCCGCGGGACCTGCGACGTCGACGATCTCAACTGGGAGAGCCGGGACTACGACCCGAACCTCGCCTACGCCCATTCGAAGACGGCGAACATCTGGTTCGCTTCCGAGCTCCAGCGCCGCTTCGGCGATCGGCTGCTCTCGCTCTCCGTCCACCCGGGCGTGATCCAGACGGACCTCTCTCGCCATCTTCCGGACACGGTCGTCGAGGGAATGCGCGAGGGCTTCGAGAAGGCCGGCATCGCGGTGAAGAACGTGCCCCAGGGCGCCGCCACGTCCGTCTGGGCGGCGACCGCGGCCGAGCTCACGGAGCACGGCGGGGCGTACCTCCTCGATTGCCACGTCGCGCCGCCGATCTCCGAGGAGGTTCCGCGACAGGGATACGAGAAGTGGGCGTACGACGAGGCGAACGCGAAGACGCTCTGGGCGAAGTCCGAAGCGCTGACGGGCGTCTCGTTTCCCTAGACGGTTCGTCGGGCGCTACTCACCGGGCAGGTACGTGATCGCCGAGGTGACGGCGCGCTCCTGCACCGTCGTCGGATCCGGCGCTTCGATGCCGAGCGCTTTCGCGTCGTAGGTCGTCCAGCGGGGCGTCTCGATCTCGAGCACGCGCGCGTAGTAGCGGGTGGGGCGAGACCGATCCCATTCCGGGTCCCGCCAGACGGCGGCGAGCTCGGTCGCCCCGACGCTGTTCGTGTAGGAGGCGTTCGGGACGTCGACCGTGCTCTCGAGCGCTTCGACCCGATGGCGCGTCGGGTCCGCGACGCGTCCATCCGAGGCGGCGACGTCGAAGATCTTCTCCTGCGGCTCGCCGGCCTCGTCCACCCAGAGCTTCACGATCTGGATCCGGTCGAGGTTCGCCGCGAAGGGGTCCTTGACCGCCCAGACCGCGAGGGTCGGCCCCGTCTCGCCCGTCCCCTCGAGCTGATCGCCCATCGCGACGCCGGTGGCGTAGGCCTCGCGGATTCCGTCCGGGCGATCGAAGAGGTCCGCCGGATAATCCCAGCCGGCGAAGAAGCGAACCCGGATGCGGGTGCCGGAGGTCGCGAAGGTCTCGCGCCGGCGCATCGCCTCGAAGAGCGAGTCCCGGGTGTTCTCCTCCGCCCAGATCGCGGCGAGTCCCCCGGAGCCCCACGCCGACGCGGCACGCACTTGTTCCGGGAACAGGGTCGCCGTGCCCATGCGGATGCCCGCCGTGCCGTCGAGCAGCGGCAGCTTCCCGTGGAAGGCGTCCTCGTCGATCGGCGCGCTCGCGCCGTGGCCGTCGCTGCTCCCGATCACGCCGAAGTCGAAGGGGTCGAAGCCCTGCGTCGCGCGATAGGCGAGCCCGCGCTTCAGCGCGTCGCGCGCGTAGCTCCCGCGCGGCTCGCTGTAGCGCTGTTCGAAGTTGAGGGTCTTCTCGTTGAGCTCGAAGCGCGCGAACTCGTCCTCGCTCGACAGGACGGGATGGGCCTCCGATTGCCCCTTCACCTGGAAGATCTCGGCGATCGGCTCCCAGCGCGCTCGCCGCGCCGCGTAGTCCGCGTCGACGGGATCGCCCGCGACCGTCACGTCCTTCCACATCTCGCCGTTGCTGACGTTGCCGTTGTGCGGAATCGCGATCGCCTCGATCCCCTCCTCGAGCTGAGCCTCGAGGGTCGCCCAGAGATCCTCGGCGTCCTTCGAATCGATGGCGCTGAAGGGCAGCTCCGGTGCGCGACTGCTCCGATAGATCACGTTGCGATGGAGATTGTCGAGACCCGGCTCGCTGACGGCCGACCACTCGTAGGCGACGAAGCTCGTGAAGACGCCGGGGTCGTTCGCCTGCTCCGCGGCATCGATGGTCCGCTGCCAGGCCGCGCGCATGATCGCCGGGTCGCGCCCCATGCTCTGTCCGCTGACCGACGGCGGCTCGAACTCCGCCATCGTCTCGAGAAAGAGAAGCGTCGCCGAGAGTCGATTCCGCCCGAGCAGGGTCTCCCGCAACTTTCCTCCGTGGAGCGGAAGAACCAGTCCCTGTCCGTCCTGCACCCCGAGATACTCGGCGTGGTCCGTCACGGCGGCGAAGTCGAGCGGCTCCTTCAAGCGGATCGCGTAGCCGACCCCGTGCTCGATCGTCCCGCCCTTCGCGTAGACGTACGCGTCTTCGGGTCCGGCCGTCACGCCGAAGCGATAGGCGTCGAGGGACAGGCGCGTGTGGATGTGGAGGTCGCCGAAGAAGACGTTCCGCTCTTCGCTCGAAGGCGTCGCGACCTTAGGCGGCGGGGGAAGCGCGGAGGCCGCGTCGTAGGGCGGCTGGAGGGTCGAGTCCTCCGGTGCCCTTCCGAGCGTCGCGAACCAGAGCGGAACGAGGGCGACGAGCGCCGCGAAGACGACGAGTCCGATCAGCAGCTTCCGAATCATCTGCGGCTCCCTAGCGATAGCCCGGCGAGACCGGTCGCCGCGGCAGGGTCCACCAGACCTGCTCGCAGACCTCGCGGAGATCGTCGTCGAACTCGACCTCGAGGGCGGCCAGGTTGGCGTCGAGCTGGTCGGCGCGCGAGGCGCCGATGATCGCCGTCGTCACGCCGGGCTGGGCGAGGACCCAGGCGACCGCGACCGAGACCAGATTCAGACCCCGCTTCTCGACCTCGCCCTTCAGGCGCGCGACCGCCTCGATCTGCGCGGCCTGCCAGTAGCGATGCTGGTACATCGCGCCGGCGCCCCCGAGATCGAAACGCGTTCCCTCCTCGACGTCCTGCCCGGCCTTGTACTTACCCGACAGCATGCCGCCAGCGAGCGGGTTGTAGACCATCAGACCGATTCCCTCGTCGCGGAGCATCGGGAGCAGCTCGATCTCGAGATCGCGATAGAGGAGGTTGTACCGGGACTGGATCATCATGTATCCCGGAACGCCGAGTTGATCCGCGGTCCGGGTCGCCTTGCCGAGGCGCCAGGCCGAGTAGTTCGAGCAGCCCACGTAGCGGACCTTGCCGGCGCGGGTGATGTCGTCGAAGGCTCGGAGCGACTCGTCGAGGGGTGTGTTCTCGTCGTCCATGTGGGCGAGATAGACGTCGATGTGGTCGACGCCCAGCCGCTTCAGGCTCCCGTCCACGGCGTCCATGATCCGCTGTCGCGAGAGCCCGTAGCTGTTCGGCCCGCGGCCCGTCGGCGCGAAGCACTTGGTCGTGAGGATCAGGTCGTCGCGATTGCCCTTGTCCTTCATCCAACGACCGAGGATCGCTTCGGTCTCGCCCGCCGTCTCCGTACTCCCACCGAGGGGATACGCGTCGGACGTGTCGAGGTAGACCATCCCGGCGTCGTACGCCTTGTCGAGGATCGATCGGGACCCGGCCTCGTCGACCTGCAGACCGAAGGTCATCGTCCCCAGACACAAGACCGGGACTTCGAGGCCGTGCCGGCCCATCTTTCGCGTTTCCATCAGGACTCCTTCCGAGGCGCGCGTTCTAGAGACGACTCGTGAGCAGGTCGAGGGTGCGCGCTTCCGAGCCCTCTTCGACCGGGAAGATCGCCGCGTCGAAGTCGGTCACGCCGATGTCGCGCAGGCGATCGAGCCCCTCGCCGACCTGCTTCTCGTTCCCGACGATCGCGATGTCCGCCGGGCCGGACGCGCCTTCCTTGTCGAGCATCGCGCGATACGACGGGAGCTGGCCGTACATGACGAGCCCCTTCGCGATCTCCTCCCGCGCCGCTGCCTCGTCGTCGGTCACGACGATCGGGAAGCCCGCGACGATCCGCGGATCGGGCCTGCCCGCGTCGGTCGCCGCGGCGCGCAGCTTCGGGCCGATGTGGTCCTCGATCGTGGCGGGGCCGGTCATCCAGAGGATCGTGCCCTGGGCGAGACTGCCAGCGATCTTGAGCATGAGGTCACCGAGCGCCGCGATCAGGACGGGGGTCTCGGTCGAGCCCGGGACGTCGAGCGCCGCGTTCACCTGGTAGTGCTCCCCCTGGAAGCTCGCGGGCTCGCCGCGGAGCAGCGGGCCGAGCACCTCCATGTACTCGCGGGTCTGCTGGGCGGGCTTCGCGTAGGAGAGCCCGAGCATGTCCTCGATCACGAGCTTGTGGGAGAGGCCGATTCCGAGGGTGAAGCGTCCACCGCAGGCCACCTGGGTCGTGAGCGTCTGCTGCGCGATCGCGACGGGGTGGCGCGGTGGGGTCGGGACGACGGCGGTCCCGAGCTCGATCCGCTCCGTGTTGCAGCCGACGATCGCCTGGGCGCCGATCGCGTCGAGGCCGAAGATGTTCGCCATCCACATCGAGGCGAAGCCCCGCGCTTCGAGGTCCTGCGCGCGGGCGATGAGGCCTTCGAGGGTTCCGTCCGGGCCGGGCGTCGCACCGGCCATCACTCCGATTCGCATCGTGAGCTTCCTTTCGAGGAGCGACTGCGCTCCCCCATGAATGAAGAGTGTCGTATCGAACTACGTGCTAGGCGTCGTCGGGAAGACCGAGGGCTTCGCGGGCCGTTCGCGTCGCCCACTTGAAGTCGGACTTTCCGTTGGGGCTTCGGAAGAACTTCTCCACGCGGACGATGTTCTTTGGGAGCTTGTAGGGCGAGAGCTTGCCGCGGAGCTTGTCGACGAGCTCCTTGTCCTCGACCTCGAAGCCCGCCGCGACCTCGAGCACCGCCGTGACCGCCGCGCCCCACTTCGGATCCGGCACCCCGACGACGTTCACGTCGACGACCTCCGGCAGGAGCTTCAGCGCCTCTTCGACCTCTTCGGGATAGACCTTCTCGCCGCCCGTGTTGATCGAGACCGAGCCGCGCCCGAGGAGCGTCACCGTCCCGTCCGCCGCGATCCGGGCCCAGTCGCCCGGAACCGACCAGCGCTTCCCTTCGAACTCGCGAAAAGTCTCCGCGGTCTTCACGGGATCCCCGTAGTAGCCGAGCGGGATCGGCCCCGTGACCGCGAGGAGCCCCGTCTCGTCCGACCCGGGCACGACGCGGCGACCGTCCTCGGTGAAGACGGCAGCGTTGGGGCCGAGCGTGAAGGTCGCCGTCTCGGTGTCGCCCCCGCCGCTCGACTGCTTGGCGGCAAAGCCCACGCCCTCGCTCGCGCCGAGCGAGTCGTTGAGGACGAGGTTCGCCCCCGACGCCTTCGCGAAGACGAGCAGCCGATCCTTGACCGGCTGCGTCCACATCACGCCGGACGAGCCGACCGCGCGGAGCGCCGACAGGTCGTAGGGCTCACCGCGCTTCTCTGCGTCTTCGAGCGCCTCGACCATCGGTCGACAGAAGACGTCGCCGACGATGCTGATCGTCGTGCACTTCTGCTCGACCGCGACCCGCCAGAGCTCGTCGGCATCGAATTTCCGACCGACGAGGGAAACGACCGCCCCACCCTGCAGGAGCGTCATCAGCGCCGTGAGTCCCGCCGTCCCGTGCATGAGCGGCGAGGCGGCGAGCTGTCGCGGCACGCCGCCGACCGCCTCGATCTGGTCCAACATGCCCGGAACGCCGTCGAGTGAATCGGGCAGCTCGATCCCCGCCGGCGCCAGGGTCCGACGCGCGAGGGTCGCCAGATTGCCGTGGGGCCACATCACGCCCTTCGGATTGCCGGTCGTGCCGCCCGTATAGAGGAGCCAGAGGTCGTCCGGGCTGCGCTCGATCCGCGGCGCCGGATCGTTCGCGGCGATCGTGGCCTCGTGCGCGACCGCCCAGTCCGGACAGCTCCCGTCGCCGACGTGGACCCAGAGCTTCACCTTGTCGAGCCGCCCCCGGACCTTGTCGAAGCGTTCGGCCAGGGAGTCGTCGAAGAAGACCGCCTTCGCGTCGCTGTTGTCGACGAGATAGGCGAGCTCGTCTTCGACATAGCGGTAGTTCACGTTGCAATGGGCGGCGCGACATTTCATCGCAGCAAACTCGGCTTCGATGTACTCGTTGCCGTTGTAGAGCGCGATCGCCACGTTGTCGCCGGCCCCGACACCGACGTCGGCGAGGGCGCGGGCGAGCCTGGCCGCGCGGTCCTCGAGCTCGGACCAGGTCCGCGAGATGCCGCCGCAATGGACCGCGAGGCGATCGCCCTTCCGGTCGGCGACGATCTCCCAGCTGGACGCGAGATTCAGGGGCACGGGGGGACCTCCGGGTGGATCGCCGACGATAGCTGCGTCGCGGGCGACCCGACCAGCCAGGGATGAGAAGGCGGGACCTGAGGCTGGATCAACGAGGTCGGCGACGATCGACCTACCCGCGTCCAGCAGCGTGCCGCCCGCCGCGCCGACCGAAGAACGTGGCCTCGCCGATGCAGGTCCCGCTCGAGTAGCCGGCCCCGTCCTGCGCGATGTTCGACGCACAGGCGCCCGCCGCGTAGAGCCCCGGGATCGGTGCTCCGTCCTCGCCCAGCACCTCGGCGTCGATCGACACGTCGAGTCCGCCGAGGGTGAAGCCCACGTAGTACGACTCGCCGACCGAGCACTGCAGCGCCGCGAAGGGCGGCGTGGCGATCGGCGCGAGCCAGTCCGCGTGCTTGTGGAAGTCGAGATCCTCGCCGGTCTCGGCGAACCCGTTGTAGCGCTCGATCGTCGCCTGGAGCTTGCCCTCGGGCAGCCCGAGGTCCCGCTCCATCTCCTCGATCGTCTCCCACGCGTCGATCAGCGGCTGCATCTCGAGCTCGGGGCGGCCGAAGGTCGTCTCGTCGCAGACCAGATAGACGACGCCGTCGGGCTGGCCGACCGCCGCGTCCATCGTCCGCGCGTGGTAGCAGTCCTCGTTGATGAACCGCTCGCCGTGCTTGTTCACGAAGATCGCCTTGATCAGGCTCTCGGGCGGATAGAAGGGCGCGGTGACGAACGCCTTCTCCATGTGGACGGCGCGACCGCCTGCTTCGACGCCCATTCGGATCCCGGCGCCGTCGTCGTTGGGATTGCCCTGGCGGTGGATGCCGTACCGCGCGAGCGTCGGGCAGAGCTCGTTCACCATCTCCTTGTTCATCGAGAACGCCCCCGCCGCGAGCGCGACGCCGCGGGCCGCCCGAGCGAAGCGCTCTTCGCCGAACACGGTGAAGCGCGCGCCGACGACCGCGCCCTCCTCGTCCGTGACAAGGTTCGTCACGTTCGCGTCGTAGAGAAAGCGCACGCCCAGGCGTTCGGCCGTCGCGCCCAGGCGCTGGATCAGGAGCGCGCCGCCCTCGGTGTCGTGTGCGACCTTGTGGCCGCGCGGGGCGGGGGCTGCGTTCTCCGAGATCGGCCAGGCCTTCTCGTTGCCCGACCAGGAGAGACAATTCGTGCCGGGCGGAGTGTGATGCTTGGGCGCGTAGTAGCCCTCGGTGAAGGGGACGTCCTGCGCCTGGAGCCAGGCGAAGTGGTCGACACTCTCGTCGCAGTAGAGTCGAAGCTTCTCTTCGTCGGGCTCCGGCGTGTTCGCCATCAGGTAGTCGAACATCGCCTGGGGCGTGTCGTCGAAGCCGTTCGCCTTCTGGACGGGCGTTCCGCCACCGAGGTAGAGCATCCCGCCGGCGAGCGTCGTCGTTCCGGAGAGGCCGCTCCCGCGCTCCAGAACGAGTACCTCGGCCCCGGCTTCGCGCGCCGCGATCGCAGCCGAGAGCCCGGCCGACCCCCCGCCGATCACGAGCACGTCCGCGCGCTCGGCCTCGACGGGCACGATCGCCGCAGACAGCGTGGTGTAGTCGTTCCCCGGCGCGGACATCACCGGCCTCCTCGATCGTCCGGGGGCGCGAGAGGCGGCGCAGCGAATCGCCCGCCCGCCTCCATCCAGGCCCGAAAGTTCGCGTCGGCCTGCGCGCTCGAGAGCGTGACGTCCTGCTTCAGGTTCCACAGTCCGTCGCCCGCATATCGATGGCGCGACCAGACGTCGGTCGCGAAACGCGGCCCCTCGTAGCCTTCGGGCTCCGGCAGGATCATGTACTGCTGGAAGATCACCTCCTGGCGATCGACGTCGATCAACGACCAGTCGCGTTCGTAGCGGAGGTGGGGAAACGGAGCATGGACGCGGACGACGAAGTCCGAGACCGCCTCGCGTCCACGATAGGTCCCATAGAGCGTGTCGTGGAATTCGACGTCCTCGGAGAGACAGGCCGCCCAGATCGTCCAGTCGCCCGCCTTCGACGACGCCGCGCGGAGGCGATCCATCTCGTCGAGGGCCTCCTCGATCTCCGCGCGCGAAGCCGGCACGTCAGCGCTCGCGTCCGACCGGCGGATGGATCGGTCCGTCGAGCCGAGGTCGTTCGTGCTCCCAGAACGCGCGCAGCGAGAGGATCTTCCCCTCGTCGTTCACCTTGTAGACGAAGACGCCCTCGGAGCCGTTCTCGGTTCCGTCGGGCAGCGTCGTGTAGACGGTCCCGATGAACGCGCACTCGTTCGCGCAGGCGTACGAACGCGGATAGTCGAAGCTCACCTTCACCTTCGAGATCGCGTTGTCGTAGAAAGCGGTGACCGCGTCCTTGCCCTGGTGACCTTCGCCTTTCGGGTCGAAGGGCGAGACGCCGACGGGGTCCGCGAGCATCCCTTCGTCGGCCCACAGATCGAGCCAGGCGTCGCGGTTGCCTTCGGCGACGTGCTTCTGGGAGAGGAGCCCGGCGCGGCGGGCAGGGTGTTCGGAATCGGCCATGGATCGTCCCTCCTCTGACGGTTCGTCGAGCCTGATCGACGACGTTGACCCTACCACGGCCTGACCTAGAGTCGCTGATCGGCTTCGACGAAGGAGAGACGACATGATCCTGGAAGGCAAGACGATCCTGATCTCGGGGGTGGGCCCGGGGCTCGGCCGCGAGATCGCCAGCCGCGTCCTGCGCGACGGCGGCAATGCCGTGATCGGCGCGCGCAAGGCGGAGAGCCTGGAAGCCGCGGCCAAGGAGCTCGACCCGACCGGGGAGCGCGTGCTCGCCCACTCCTTCGACATCACGGATGCGGAGAGCTGCGCCGCCATCGTCGCCGCCGCCGAGGAACGCTTCGGCTCGCTCGACGGAATAGCCCAGGTCGCCGCCGCCGAGCCGATGGGCGACCTGAACACGACGCCGATCGAGGACTTTCGATTCTCGACGGAGGTGAACGTCATCGGATCGGTCCAGCTCGTGAAGGCGGCCGTGCCGGCCTTCGAACGCGCTGGGGGCGGGTCCGTCGTCCTGATCGGCTCGCAGTCGACGGAGCTCCCGCCGCCCTCGCCGCAGCTCGCCTACTCCGCATCGAAGGGCGCGCTCCGTGCGGTTTCGATCGCGCTCTCGACCGAGCTCGGCCCGAAGAAGATCCGCGTGAACACCGTCGTCCCGACCTGGATGTGGGGCCCACCGGTCGAGGGCTACATCACCTGGCAGGCGAACGAGCGGGGCGTCGCCGAAGACGTCGTGAAGGACGAGATCGAGTCGCTCTTCTCCCTCGGCGAGATTCCGGCGGACGACGACGTCGCCGAGGTCGTCGTCCTCTTCCTGAGCGATCGCATGCGAATGGTCACCGGCGAGTTCCTGCGCGTCGACGCCGGCCAGCTGAAGCGACTCTAGGAGGTCCGACGTGGACGCGACCCAACGGCTCGTCGAGATCGAAGCGATCAAGCAGCTGAAGGCCCGCTACCAGCGCGCCGTCGACACGAAGGACTGGGCGCTCATGCGGAGCGTCCTCGCGCCGGACGCGCGAAGCGTCTACAGCGACGGAAAGCACGCCTACGAAGGGCGCGACGCGATCGTCGAGTTCCTGTCGGATCCGCGCGGACTCGGGAATCCGGAGATCGTGTCGATGCACCACGCCCACACGCCCGAGATCGAGATCACGGGCGATACGACGGCCACGGGCAAGTGGTATCTCGAGGACTTCGTGATCACGGCGCTCGCCTCCGACTGGGCGCCGAACGGAACCGTGATGCACGGAACCGGGATCTACCTCGACGAGTACGTGAAGATCGACGGCGAGTGGCTCATCAAGGAGACCGGCTACGAGCGGATCTTCGAGGATCTCCAGCCGCGGGGAGAGAACGCGCGGCTGCGTTCGCGCTTCCAGAAGGGCAAGTAGCGCCCTCGCCTCAGGCGCGAATCTGCAGACTCGCGGAGCCGCCCGACCAGGCGTAGAGCGCGAAGCGTTCGCCGTCCTCGAGCCATTCGCCCGAATGCGCTGCGCCGTCCGGCAGGCCTCCGTCCGCGGCGACGCCGCCCGCGTGCGCGAGCCCGTGATCGCCACGCGCGAGGTGTCGGGCGTAGGGCCCCGCTCCTTCCGGCATCGCTTCGATCAGCTCGAGCTCGAGCTGTCCCGCCGGCCCGCGGACGCGACGGACGCGCTCCTCGATTCCGTCGATCCGAAGCGTCACCGTCTCGATCCCGACGCCGTCCCATCGGAACGCCGCGGCGTGGAACGCACGGGCGCGGTCGAGATCGTCCGTCACGATCGTGGCGCGATCGAGCAGGACGCCAGGCGGGGCGGCCGTGCCCGCGCCTTCCTTCGCGTCCTCGCCCGGGGGCGGCGTGTCCCCGGTCTCCTGAAGCAGCTCGAACATGCCGGGACCCGTCGGCGTGTCGATGAAGGCGAAGCGGATGCCGGGGTACTCCGCGGCGTCGTCGAGCCGCGCTCCGACCCCCTCGAGCGCCTCGACGGCGGCCTCGCGATCCTTGCAGCTGATCCCGAGATGCTGGAAGCCCGTGCCGTAGCGCGCCTGGTAGGCGCCGACCGTGTCGTGGCCCTTCCGGACGTGGATCAGCTCGACCTGGACGCCACCCGCCATCCCGAGCGCGACGTCCGTCTCCTTCGCCCCGACCCAGTCGTGGTAGCGGGCCTCGGGAACCGGCGCGCTGAACTGATGGAAGGGACCCCAGCCGAAACGATCGACGCACTCCGCAACGGCCGTCTCGACGTCGTCGACGACGAAGCAGACCTGGACGGGATGGAGTCGCGGAAAGCGGGCGTCGGACATGGGAGCCTCCCTCGGCGGTCCACCAGAATAGGGGGCGCGGCGGAGCCGGGCGATGGCGTCGAGCGCGCCCCGCTCAGCTGATACCGTTCGGAGCGGACGCAGACGAGGAAGTCCGATGGCCGAGAATCCGAAACCCGTCGCGATGATCATCGGCGCGACGTCGAAGTGGCAGTCCGACGGGCGCAATACGCACCTCGCCCACGGCGGCGACGTCGACGACTCGGACCTCCCGCCGACGGTGCGCTGGGGCGTCGGCGGCGCCCTCGCCCTCCGATTCGCGAGCGAAGGACACCACGTCGTGCTGACGACCCGGATGGCTTCGAACGCGGCCGCCCTCGAAGCGGCCATCCGAAGCGAAGGCGGCTCCGCCTCGACGACCGAGATGGACGTCGTCGAAGCGGACTCGATCACCGCGGGATTCGCCGACGTCACGAGTTCGATCGGTGCCCCCGACGTCGTCATCTACAACGTCGGCTACCTCGAAGGTCGCGACCTCCCGCCGGACAAGGAGCTCCTCGAGCACGTCCCCCTCGACATCTTCGAGACCGCCCAGCACCTCGCGAGTCGCGGCCCCTTCCTCGTCGCCCAGGCCGCGCTGCCGGCGATGCGTGAGCGCGGGCGCGGCTCCTTCCTGATCACGAACAACCCCGCCGCCTTCCGTGGCCGCAAGCGCCAGACCGGCCAGTCCCTCTACTACCCGCGCGTGATGATGCGCCATCTCGCCCAGGTGCTCACCGAGGAGTACGGCGAGCACGGCGTCCACGTCGCCAACGTGATCATCGACGGCCTGATCGATTCGCCCGGGACCCGCGCGCTCGACTTCGCGCAGAAGCATCCCGAGTACGTGATCGATCCCGCGGCGATCGCCGACGCCTATTGGTTCCTTCACTCCCAGCCGCCGTCCTGCTGGAGCCACGAGCTCCAACTGACCCCGGCGGCTGCCAAACCGAGCTTCTGAGGCCCGCCATGACCGCCACTTCCGCTTTCGACGACATCCCGATCCTCCCGACCGACGACGCCGACTACTGGCAGAACCCCTATCCCCATCTGGGCGAGGCGCGCGAGCGATCCCCGGTCGCGCGGAACGCCGAGGGGCTCCTCCATGTGCTTCGCTGGGACGACGCGGTCGAGACGATGAAGGGGACGCGTTTCATCGCCGAGGGGATCGAGGTGCTCGAGCGGAAGGGCTTCGAGCCCGGGGACCCGATGCATACGTGGCGCAAGAACGCGATCGGCACGATGGAAGGCGACGACCATCGCCGCGTACGCGGTCTCGCGGGCGCCGCGCTCTCCAAGCGCAAGATGGACCACCTGCGTCCGATGATCCGCCGCCACGCCCACGCGCTCCTCGACGAAAAGCTGGCCGACGGAGCCCTGGAAGGCCGGGTCGACTACGCGGTCCCGCTCCCGCGCCGGGTCATGATGGAGTTCCTCGGCGTCGCCCCCGACGAGATGATGAGCTCGATGGGGCCGATGGCCCGGGTGAACATCGTCGACTGCTTCGGTCCGAACGTCACGCCGAAGCTTCGCGAAGAGGCGAACCACGCGATCCAGCTCTCGATGGACCACACGTCCATGCTCTTCGAGCGGCGGCGCAAGGATCCGAAGGACGATTTCCTGACGGCGCTCGTCCAGGCGGGCGAGGCGAACGAGAAGCTGAGCGAGGGAGAGCTCGTCACCCTCTTCTCGACGATCTTCGGCTCCGGCGCAAGCACGTCGAGCATCATCGCGAGCGGGCTCATGGAGCTCGCCCGCCACCCCGAGCAGGCCGAGCTCCTGCGTGAGGCCCCCGAGCGCTGGATGAAGGGCGCGAGCGAGGAGACCCTCCGCTACCGGCCGGCGATCACCGGCGTCGGACAGAAGGCGTCGACGGACCTCGAAGACTTCGGCCTCGAGCTCGAGAAGGGCACCCCGCTCATGGTCTCGCTCGGCTCCGCCAACCGCGACCCGCGCTATTTCGAGGACCCGGAGAAGTTCGACATCACCCGCGATTCGAAGAGGACAAGCCTCACTTTCGGAATCGGCGCCCACGTCTGTCTGGGCCACGCGATGGCCCGGGCGACGGTCGAGGAGGCCCTCGCCGCCTTCGTGGAGCGCTGCGACGAGATCGAGCTCGCCTCCGAGCCGCGCTGGATCCCCTTCGTGATGGAGAACAAGCTCGAAGGGCTCTCACTTCGCTTCTCCCCGCGTGAGGCGGGACGTTAGGTCGCGGCCGCCTCGACGCTTCGCCGCGCCGCCAGATCCTTCGGCGCCGTCTTCGCTGCCATCAGGAAGAGCGCGATCGCGATCAACTTCGTCCCGAGCGCGATCAAGAGGCCCCAGCGGAGGCTGTCAGTCCCGTACTCGGGCTTCAGCCAGTCGCTCAGGATCCCGACGGTCTGCGGCCCGAGCCCCATCCCGATCAGGTTCAGCATGAACATCGCGATCGCGCTCGCGACGGCGCGCATCCGGAGCCCCACCAGCTGATGCATCAGCGCCAGGCTCGGCGCGAGATAGACGGAGCTGAGAGCCGTCGGGACGAAGTAGACGAGGAGCGCGGGGACGACGTCCTCCATCAGCAGGAACGCGGCGCTGAACGGGACGTAGAAAACGATGCTGATCGCCGCGATCCACGGGTACCAGCGCGGATCCTTGCGGCCGAGGCGGTCCGCGAGGATGCCCGTCGCGAGCATGCCGAGCACGCCGCCGATCCCGCTCTCGAGTCCGATCCAGGTCCCGATCTCGCTCCGGGGCATTCCGTGGGAGCGTTCGAGGAAGGCGGGCACCCACGAGCCGAATCCGTAGCTCGCGAAGGCGGCGAAGCCTCCACCCACGGAGAGCAGGACGAACGTCTTCATCTCCATCAACGTGCGAACGACTTCGCGGAACGGCAGCGTCTCGGCCTCGACCGGAGCGACCTCGCTCATCCCTCTCGGCGGCTCACGGACGGTGAAGCGAAGCAGAAGGGCGAGAACCAGGCCCGGCACCGCCGCAGCCATGAACGCGACCCGCCAGCCGAAGAACGCGTCGAGCCAGCCGCCGGTCAGGTACCCGATCATCACCCCGACCGGAATTCCGAAGTTGTAGATCGAGAACGCCGTCGCGCGACGCTCCGGCGGGAAGAAGTCCGAGATCAGCGAATGGGCCGGCGGGCTCCCGGCGGCCTCGCCGATGCCCACGCCGATCCGCGCGAGCGCGAGCTGGACGAAGTTCTGGGCGAGACCGCAGAGGCCGGTCATCACGCTCCAGACCGTGAGCCCGATCGCGATGATCGAACGGCGGACGCCGTGGTCCGCCCAGCGCGCGAGCGGAATCCCGAACGTGGTGTAGAAGATCGCGAACGCGAAGCCCGTCAGGAATCCCATCTGGGTGTCCGTGGCGCCGAGGGACTTCTTGATAGGCTCGACCAGGATCGACAGGATCTGCCGGTCCACGAAGTTCATCACGTAGACCAGGAAGAGGATGCCGAGCACGTAGTTCGAATACCGGGAATCGAACTCCTCGGGCGCGTCGGGAGCGTCCGAAGGGCGGGGCGAGCCGGCAGAGCGGGCGTCTTCGGGCATCCCGGGCACGGTATCACGGCGCAGGGCCGCCCTCGACCACGAGTTCTCGTTTCGCCTACCGAGAATCGCTACCCCTTCTCGTGCGCCCGGCGACGCGAGAACGCCCCGCCCTGCCCCACGGAGATCCACCATGAGCGCCACGCCCGAAGCCCCCGAGACGGACGACCTCCCCCCGATCGCCGCCGACTTCCGCACGCCCGAGATGGAGCAGGCCGAGAAGGGCGCGAACGTTCCCGACGCCAGCGAACTCGCCCTCGAGGACATCAACCCGTTCAACGCGCACCTCTTCCGTGAAGATCGTTATGCGTCGCACTTCGCGCGCCTGCGCGCCGAGGACCCGGTCCACTTCAACGAGCTCGAAGTCGCCGGCCGCTACTGGTCGATCACGAAGTACGACGACATCAAGGCGATCAGCTCGCAGCCCGAGATCTTCTCCTCCGCCTCGGGCATCAGCCTCGGCTTCAAGGCCGGAACCGAGCAGCAGGGCGGCTTCCCCCAGAGCCAGTCTCCCTTCATCTCACAGGACGGCAAGCAGCACGACGAGCAGCGCGCGACGGTCCAGCCCTCGGTCGCGCCCCGGAACCTCGCGAAGCTCGAGCCGATGATCCGCGAGCGGACCCAGCAGCTGCTCGACGAGCTGCCGGAAGGCGCCACCTTCGACTGGGTCGACACCGTCTCGATCGAGCTGACGACGCTCATGCTCGCGACCCTCTTCGACTTCCCCCTCGAGGACCGCCGCAAGCTCACCCGCTGGAGCGACATCGTCTTCGCGATCCCGGGCCCCGGCGGCGTCGTCGAGACCCAGGAACAGAAGCGGGCCGAGCTGATGGAGTGCGTCCAGTACTTCACCGGCCTCTGGGACGAGCGACGTGGTCGCGAGGGCAACGACCTCGTGACGATGCTCGCGAACGGCGAGTCGACGAAGCACCTCTCGCCGGCCGAGCAGCTCGGAAACCTCCTGCTGCTGATCGTGGGCGGGAACGACACGACCCGGAACACGATGAGCGGAAGCGTCTACGCCTTCGACAAGTACCCGGACGAATTCGCGAAGCTCCAGGCCGATCCCGGGATGGTCAAGAAGATGGTCCCCGAGATCGTGCGCTGGCAGACGCCGCTCTCCTACATGCGCCGCACGGCGCTCGAGGACGTCGAGTTCGGCGGCAAGCAGATCGAGAAGGACGACCAGATCCTGCTCTGGTACATCTCGGGCAACCGCGACGAGAACGTCTTCGAGAAGGGCGAGGTCCTCGACCTGGACCGACCGAACGCCGCGCGCCATCTCTCCTTCGGGTGGGGGCCGCACTTCTGCATGGGCAGCCGCCTGGCCGAGATGCAGCTGCGCGTCCTCTGGGAAGAGGCACTCCCGCGCTTCGAGCGGGTCGAGGTCCAGGAAGAGCCCGAGCGGATCTTTTCCTCGTTCGTCCACGGCTACGCGACGCTGCCGGTCCAGGTTCGCCGCAAGTAGTCGGCCTCGGTCATCCGCCGCCGGCGCGTTCAGCGCAGCTTCGCTGCCCACGCTTGCGCGGGGTCGAGGCTCAGGGCGAATCGCGTCGACCCAGGCCTCCACGGCCGCGACGTCGTACTCTCCCGGTACACTCCCGCCACGCTTCCAGGGCGTTCTCCGGGAGCGGTCCGAGGACTCTTTCGTTGATCAGAGCCATCAGCGGCATCGCCCTGCCCATCGTCGCCTACGTCGTGATCGCCCTCGCCCTGAACGGCGTGGCGGGCGTCATGCAGCCGCCCATGGGAGCGGGCCCGGGCGAAGGCATCCTGACGACCTTCGCCGCGGACGGCGGCGATCCCTACGACCGCCGACTCGAAATCTTCGAGGACGAGGGCGGCCTCTGGGTCGTGTCGGTCCAGCATTTCCGCCAGTGGTACGACCGCCTGGCCGCGAACCCGGCGGTGGTCCTGAACCGGGAGGGCGAGGAGCTCCGCCTGCGGGCGATGCCCGTGGACGACGATGCGCAGCTCGAGCGCATCGCGCAGAGGATGAAGCAGCGCATGGGTGGGACGCGGTACTACCTGATGCAGGCGCTCTGGATGTTCGCGGACTGGAAGCTGGTCCGGCTGGAAGCGGTTCCAGCGACCTCGGATCGCTGAACGTTCGCGCGCACGGCCCTCGACCCCACGCCGAGGAGCTGCCGTAGGGTCCAGCCCGCGCCGGAACGCGAACCCGGCCCGATTCCTCCTTCACCTGCGCAGCCGTATCGCCGATCGAGCGGTCGGGGGAATCGTCCATGCTGGAAGTCATCGGTCTATTCGGTCTCGTGGCGTTCGTCGGCGTCAGCCTGATCGTCGGCATCCGAATTCTCGCGCTCGCGTGGCGCACGCAGGGCCTGCCGGAATCGCTGGTCGGGAGCTCGCTGGTCCTCGCCGGGGCACTCGGCACCGGCTTGTCGGTCCTCCCGTCGCTCTGGCCCGCTCTCGAGGCCGACGCGGCCTACGTCGTGTTCCAGATCGGGTCGATCGCGAATCACGTCGGGTACGCGCTGCTCTTCTACTTCGTCTGGCGCGTCTTCCGCCCCGGGCAGCGATGGGCCGCCGTCTTCTTCGTGTTCTGCCTCGCGGTGCTCTCGGTCGGTGGCGTCGGACTCGGACTGACGCTCCTGCCCGGCGAATCGATCTCGCGACCGGAGGGTACCGCGCGCACCTGGCTCATGGTCAGCCTCTTCGCCCGTGTCGCCGGGTACCTCTGGGCCGCGATCGAGTCCTTCCGCTACTACGCCATGTTGAAGCGGCGGCTGAAGATCGGGCTCGGCGACCCCGAAACGGCGAACCGCTTCTTCTACTGGGGCGTCTGCACCGCCGCGGTCGTCTGCATCTGGGCGTCGCTCGTCGTCGAGCAGGTCGTCCCCGCGGTGGCGACGAGCCGCGGCGCCATCGAGCTCACCTCGGCGCTGCTCGGCTTCGTCGTCGCGGGCTCGCTCTCCCTCGCGTTCTTCCCGGGACGAAGGGAAGCCGCCGACGCATCGGCGGGCGCCTCCCAGATCGGAACCGACCGCCGTGGCTGACTCGACCGGCTTCGACCTGGTCGCCGAGCGCCTCGAACGGGCGACGTCCCTCGATCGACTCGAAGCGCGCGGCACCCTTCGCATCGCGCTCAAGAGCGCCGGCTTCGATCCGCGATCGATTCGCATCGATCAGCTCCGGGCGGTCGTCGAATGCGTCGTTCCGCAAGAGCTCGTCGCACGCGGAATCGAGGACACGGAGGCGGTGGTCGAGGACCTGAAGCGAGCCCTCGACGCCGTACACGACGAGGCCGAGGTCGACTCTCCGGAATCGGTCTTCGAGCGTCTGGGCGGGGAGCGCTGAGCTCGCCGCGCTCGGGGCCGGATCGACGGTTCTCGCGCGTGAAGACGTCGATGAAGAGCGAATCGTCGACGGTTCGTCCTGGACCGAGGTGTCCAGCTGGTCTTCAGCGCCGAGGCGACCTCGCCCGGGGCGGCCGGGGATCGCGAGATCGGCCGGACCGGGCCGATTTCGACCGTCGCGCGGCGCCGCCGCGGCGGTGATATGGTCGGGCCCATGGTGAATCATGCGATCGGGCCTCTGCGCCTCACGGACGAAGAACGGATGGGAGCCGAAGGGTATCCCTGGGAAGAATGGGATCGGCTGCGCCGGGAGGCGCCGGTCATGTGGTACGAGCCGCCGGAGGACTACGAGCCCTTCTGGTCGATCACGAAGCACGCCGACATCCAGACGATCTCGAAGCGCGCCGACATCTTCGTCAATCGCCAGCGCCTGCGCCTCTTCCAGCGACCGATCGAGAACTACATGCGCTCGACCCGCGAGACCCTCGAGGCCGAGTTCGGACTGGCGAACGGTGCGCCTCTGTCGTTCAACGACATGGACTCGCCCCACCATCTGAAGTACCGGAACATCACGAGCAAGCGCTTCACGCCGCGGGCGATGCGCGCGTTCGCCGGCGAGATCGCATCGCTCGCGAGCGACTATGTCGGCCGCTTCGCGCGCCGGCTCGAAGACGAGGGCCAGGCAGGAAGGCCCCTCGACCTCGTCCAGGACCTCTCGGTGAAGGTCCCGACCGCGGCGATCTTCCAGATGCTCGGCGTGCCGCCGGACCAACAGGACGAGCTCTTCGAGCTCTGGGAAGTCACGCTTCGGAGCTCGGGCGAGGAGCGCGCTCAGGACGAGAACGAGGACGCCGCGAGCGTGTTCTTCAACCCGAACGGACCCGGTCAGCGCTACCTGGCGAAGATGATCGACGAGGCGCGCGAGCGCGGGGCGACCGCCGACGATCTCCTGGCGGCCATCCTCGCGGCGCGGGTGGACGGTGAGCCGCTGCCCCAGCAGGCACTGATCGCCTACGTGATGTTGTTGATCGCCGCCGGGCTCGACACGACCCGCCATGCGACGACCGGCGGCGTCCATCTGCTGCTCGAGCATCCCGACCAGCTGGCCCGCCTCGTCGACGACCCGTCGCTGATCGACTCTGCCGTCGAGGAGATCCTCCGCTTCACCTCGCCGGTGATCCACTTCATGCGAACCGCGGTGGACGACTTCGAGATCGGCGGCGAGACGATCCGCAAGGGCGAGTCCGTCAGCCTCTGGTATCCCTCCGCGAACCGCGACGAGGACGTCTTCGAGCGTCCCTACGAGTTCGACATCGGCCGCAACCCGAATCCCCACCTGGCCTTCGGTGGCTACGGCCCCCACTTCTGCATCGGGGCCCACTTCGCGCGAACCCAGCTCCGCTCGGTGTTCCGGGAGCTGCTGCCGCTCCTGCCGAAGATCGAGATCGCCGGCGATCTGGTCCGCATGAAGAACCTGCACGTCGGCGGCTACACGGCCCTGCCCGTTCGACCGCGAGAAGCGGCCTAGCGCGCCGACCCGGTCGAACGGCCGCCCCGCGGAACCGAGGACACCGACCCCGGCGTATACTCGGAGCTCGACACGTCATGAGCGACTCCGAAGAACAGAGTTCGGCGAAAGACACCCGGCGCCACGGAAAGACCATCGTGGTCATGCCGGCCTACAACGCCCAGAACACGGTCCAGCGTGTTCTCGCCGACATTCCGCGTGAATACGCCGACGAGATCCTCCTGGTCGACGACGTCAGCCAGGACGAGACGGTCCGGATCGCTCGCGAGCTCGGAATCGAGGTGATCGAGCACGAGCGCAATCGCGGCTACGGGGGCAACCAGAAGACGTGCTACGCGCACGCACTCGCGCGCGGGGCGGACTTCGTCGTCATGCTCCACCCCGACTATCAATACGATGCGCGCATGATCGGATCTGCGGTCGACATCCTCGCCAGCGGGAACTGCGACGTGATCCTGGGCAACCGCATCCGCACACGAGGCGAAGCGCTCGCCGGCGGCATGCCCAAGATCAAGTACTTCGCCAACCGAAGCCTGACGATCGTCGAGAACCTGCTTTCCGGTCAGAACCTGGGCGAGTGGCATTCGGGCTTCCGGGCGTACACCCGGGAGGTTCTCGAGACCGTTCCCTTCGAGCGCAACAGCGACGACTTCGTCTTCGACTCGCAGTTCCTGGTCCAGAGCGTGCACTTCGGCTTCAAGCTCGGCGACCTGCCGGTCCCCGTTCGCTACTTCGACGAAGCCTCGAGCATCGACCTCAAGCGTTCGTTCGAGTACGCCGTGCTCACGCTCGCGACGTTCGCCCGGTGGTATCTCCACCTGCTCGGCTTCCGTTCCCCGTTGTTCGAACGGTAGGGAGCGCGCGTCGACCGGCTACGCGGAGGGCGCTTCGGGCCCCTCGCGCTCCCGACGGAGGCGCAGCTGCAGCTGGACCCAGCGCGCGGCCATCCCGCCGACCGCGAGGAAGGCGACCGCGAAGACGACCCCTCCGGCCTGCCCCTCGAAGGCGGAGCGCCCGAGCACGACGAAGCCCGTCGCGTAGACCATCTGCACGCCGACGGAGACGAGGACGAAACGCGTCCGGTCGATCCCGGCGAGGACGACGGCCCAGCTCTGCACGAAGTAGGGGATTCCGGGCGTGACCCGCATGACCGACAGGAAGAGCATCTGATCCGAGACTCGCTCGAGGCGCGGGATTCGGACGCCCCGCCCCTCGACCATCGCCTCGAGACGCGGCCGCAGGAACGAGTCGCCGATCGCGTGGACCAGGAGGGAGTTCACGACCAGGACCGGCACGATCCAGAGGAGCGATGCGGTCACGCCGTAGATCGGACCCGCCGTGAAGTAGAAGACGGTGGCAGGGACGGGGGCCATCAGGGCGACGGCCATCACCCCGAAGAAGACCGGCGCCGGCGCCCGCTGGAGCCAGGCCCAGACGCGCCCGGCCAGCGCGAGGGTCTCGTCGAGGCCGAGCGTCCCGACGAGACCCAGGCCGGCCACCACGACGCAGAGGAGCGCGAGCGATGCATGCCGACGCGAAGGGCGGCTCGCTTCGGAGATCGTGGTCGATCGGCTGGGGAGATCCGGTTGAGACAAGCGCGGAGCGTCCTTCGACGGGCACGGGGAATTCTTCCTCGCGGCGGAGGATAGTCCCCGAGAAGTCGACCGGTCGCTCCGAGTGGTGGGTCGGCTCCTCGGCGACTTCCAGGCCGTTAGACTCGAGCCATGGACCGCCGACCCACGCCGCCCTCGCCGCCGCATCGCCTGGCGAGCCGCTCGTTCGTCGCGAGCCTCAGCGTGCTCTTCGCGCTCGCCGGCTGCACCGGCACGCCCGACGGCGTCCGAGCCGTCGAGGACTTCGAGCTCGATCGGTATCTGGGCACGTGGTTCGAGATCGCGCGCCTCGATCATCCTTTCGAGCGCGGACTGACCGAGGTCACCGCCGAGTACCGCCCGCGCGAGGACGGCGGGATCGAGGTCGTGAATTCGGGCTTCGATCCGGAAGAAGGCGAACGCCGGTCGGCCGTCGGCAAGGCGTTCTTCGTCGGGGACCCCTCCGTCGGCATGCTGAAGGTCTCGTTCTTCGGGCCCTTCTACGGCGGGTACAACGTGATCGCCCTCGACACCCGGAACTACTGCTGGTCGATGGTCGCGGGCCCGAACCGTTCCTACCTCTGGATCCTGGGGCGAACCCCCGATCTCGACCCGACGATCGTCGCGCGCCTCGAGTCCGAGGCCCGAGGGCTCGGATTCCCCGTCGACGAGCTGATCCGGGTCGAACACGTACGTCGCGAGGAAAATCCGGACGCCTCGGGAGATTGTGCGCCCGGCCAACGGACGCCCGGACGTCGCAACATCGTGCTCGACTGACCCTCGAGCCCTTCCCTGGCCTTTTCTTCGACGCAGCGTGTCATTCGATTCTCTGGTTCGGATCGTGGCAGCCGTGCATGATCCTTGGGCACGCGGAGACCACGATCGTGCGGTCTCCGTCACACGGCGACGCGTTCCGGTGTCCCCACGCCACGCCCGAACGCTCCTACGACGTGGCACGGATCTTGGAATGGACTCCCTTGCACAAGGGGGACGCCATGAGATTCGACGCCTGGAGAACCGAGAACCGGATCGATCGACGCACTGCGGCTCGACTCTTCCGCAAGCTCCCCTTCGAGCTCGACCTCCGGAACGAGGGGGAGCTCGACCGGATCCTCCAGCTCTCCGACGAACTGCTCGCCCGGGTCGACGGCCGACACGACCTGGACCTCCTCGAGGCGGTCGTCGAGAGCGAGCCGGAGCGATGGCCGATCGCGGCCCGTGTGGTCGTCAAGCTGGCGCGCTCGAAGTGGGGACTCGCCCGTCGCCGGGGCGCTCTGCACCTCTCGATCGTCGTCCCCCTCTACGGAGAGCACCAACGCATCCTGCGCCCTCGCGAGCACACTCTCGGCGAGGGTTTTCTCGACCGGAAGATCCGACAGCTCGACTGGCTGTGCGCCGGACGGAACGATCAGACCTGGGATCTCCTCCTGGTCGACGACGGTTGTCCGTTCGGCAGCGGCCGCGTGGCCGAGTCGATTCTGGCCGATCGCCATTCCGGCAAGCCCGTCCGGGTCCTCTATCTCGACGACGCGATCCGATCGGGGCACGCGCTCCTGGCCGGCCTCGAGACCAGCGGCCAGAGCCAGAAGGGCGGCGCCGTCCATCTCGGCCTCTGGGAGGCCGCACACGGATCGAGCGCGAAACAGGGCGAACAGATCATCGCCTTCACCGACGCGGATCTCTCGACCCACCTGGGACAGCTCGGCCTCCTCGTCGAGGCGCTCGACCGCCGCGGCACGATCGTCGCGGCCGGTACCCGGCGCGCGACGACCTCCGCGGTCGTCAAGCCGGCGGGACGGAGCGCTCGGGGGCGACTCTTCATCTACCTGTGGAAGAAGCTCCTTCCGGAGCTCGCCTATCTCGACGACACCCAATGTGGCTTCAAGGCCCTCCGCGCCGAGCACGTCGGCCCGATCGTGGCCGCCGCCGCCGAACGGGGCTTCGCGTTCGACCTCGAGCTCCTGCTCCGGTCGGAGCTCCTGTGCCGACGATCGGTCCGGCCCGTCCCGATCGCCTGGATCGACAGCGAGGCCTCGTCGAATACGGCCTCGACCTCGGTCCATCTCTCGATGCTGCGTCGGGTCGTCTCTCTCTCCCGCGAGGCCGAGTCGACGAAACCTTCGAGCGAGGCCTTCGCGAAGGCGATCGACGCGCTCGACGAAGAGCGATGGCAGAGCGCGATCGACCAGTTCGGCCCGAAGCTCGAGGCTCTCGACCCGCGACTCGACACCGAGGTCCTGCCGATCCGCCCGGCGGATCTGATGGAGGTCGACCCGGACCGGAGTCCCGTACGCGTGTGATAGCGTCGCGGCGTCATGCCGCCCGATTTCCGGATCATCGCTCACCGCGGCGCCTCCGCTCACGCGCCGGAGAATACGCTCGCGTCCTTCGAGGCGGCCCTCGAGCTCGGCGCGGAAGAAGTCGAACTCGACGTGCGTCTCTCGGGCGACGGCGAGATCGTCGTCTTCCACGACGATCGCCTCGATGCGAAGACGGCGCTCGAAGGCCGCGTGCGTCACTACCATGCCCGCGTGCTCGAGAAGACCGACCTGCTTCCATGGTTCCTTCGGCGCGAGCGTTCGGCCGTCGAGCAGACGCTCGAGCCGCTCGTCCCCGAAGCACCGCGGGATCCGCGCGAGACCGGGACCGGCATCCCGCGGCTCGACGCGATCTTCGAACGACTCGGAGAACGCGTCCGCTATCACGTCGAGATCAAGGGCTGGGACGATCTGCTGCCGCTCGGTGTCCTGCGCCTGATCGATCGCCACGGCCTTCGAGATCGCGTCACGCTGACCTCCTTCTCGCAGCGTCCGCTCGTCGAGGTCCGCAAGCTCGATCCGGACCTGCCGATCACGTTTCTCCTCCGCGACGCACACGACGCGTTGCGGAGCAGCGAGTTCCGGCCCGAGCTCGAAGGCCGAACCCTGCCCGAAGTCCACGCCTACTGGCTCGAAGAGGCCCGACGTTCGGGCTTCCGATGGGTCGGCATCCGGGCCGCGGACCTCTCCCGGGAGATCGTCGAGCTCGCCGAGTCGCTCGGGCTTCGGATCCGATGTTGGGGGATCCGGACCGAGGCGGAGCTGCACCGCGCCGTCGAGCTCGGCGCGATCGGCGCGACGGTCGACTGGCCGGGACGCGCGCGAGAGCTGCTGACCGAGGCGGCCTGATGGGCTTCGTCAGCCGTCCTCGGGCGCGCGCACCCAGATCCAGCCTTCGTGCTCGACGCGCTCGCGATCGGCTTTCTCCGGCGGGACGCCCTCGCCCGCCAGGAAGTCGGCCCCGGCCAGCACGCACAGGACCGCGTCCAGCACGTGGTCGCTCGCGCGCGCGGCGGCACGGAGCGACGGACCGGGATCGATCTCTTCCGACAGCGCGTCGAGGAGCGCCGCGCGATGTTCCTGCTCCGCGTGACCCTTTCCCTTGTACCCGACGTCGGACAGGCCCCGCGCGCGAAGCGTCACCGCGGGATAGACCTCGATCGTCCGGACCCGCGCACGCTCCCTGGGCTTCCACGCGAGCGGAATCGACGCACCGGTCCGCTCGCGCACCCCGGCGAGCAGCGCGAGCGCGGAGTGCGCCGTCCGTGCGATCAGGTTCGAGCCGACGTCGAGCGGGCGCTTCCCGAAGATCGCGTGGACCCGATCGTCGGTCAGGCGACGGAACACGTCGTGGGCGGCGACTTCGATCGCGTCCCCCGCGCGATGATTCGCGAGCGCGCGCCCCATGGCCATCGGCCAGCCGAGCGGCGCGTCGACGGCAACGAGCGTCGGACCCGCGCACCAGTCGGCGACCACGTCGATCGCGTGCGCGTTGCTCGAGGGCGTGAGCGCTTCGTCGATCGCGAGGGCGCCCCGCTCCCAACGGCCGAGGGCGAGACCGACGTTCCTGGCCTGGGTGGCGGCGTCGATGCCGATGACGGTGTGCATGGACGCGGACTCTATCCGCCCTGGCCCGCCTCCGCGGCCGCGACGCCCGCGAGATAGCCGCCGGTCCACGCGTTCTGGAAATTGAAGCCACCGGTGATCCCGTCGACGTCGGTGACTTCGCCGGCGAAGTAGAGACCCGGGCAGCGGCGGCTCTCCATGGTCTTCGGGTCGATCTCGTCGAGCCGGACGCCGCCGCAGGTCACGAACTCGTCCTTGTTCAGGTTCTTCCCTGCGACCTCGAACGCGCCGCGCGTGAGCTGCGCCACGAGCGCCTTGCGCTGGGCCTTCGTGAGCTCCGCCCAGTTCTGTCCGTCGGTGACCCCCGACGCGTCGAGGAAACGAACCCAGAGGCGCTTCGGGATCTCCGGAAAGGGCGAGCGCGTCTCCATCTTCTGTCTACCGGCACGCTCGCGCTGGCCCTGCAGTATCGCCGCGACGTCGACCCCCGGCAGCCAGTTCACCTCGAGCGTGAAGCGATAGCCGGTCGCGGCGAGCTCCCGCGCGCCCCACGCCGACAACCGGAGGATGGCCGGACCGCTCACACCGACGTGCGTGATCTGGAGCGGCCCCTGCGTGACGAGCTTCATCCCCTGGACGCGACACTCGGTCTCGACGACGGCGATCCCGGGCAGGTCCGCGAGGCGGGGGTCGTCGATCTTGAAGGCAAAGAGCGACGGGACGGCGGGCTCGAGCGAGTGACCGAGCTGCCCCGCGAGCCGAGCTCCCGCCGCGACACGCGTCCCGCCGGTCGCGATCAGGACCCGGCGCGCTTCGAGGGTCTCGCCGCGCTCGGTCTCGAGGACGAAGCCCTCGGGTCGGCGCGCGATCGACTTGATCCCGCTTCGCGTCCGAACCTCGACGCCGGCGCGACCCGCTGCTTCTTCGAGGCAGTCGATGACCGTCTGCGAGTCGTCGGTCGTCGGGAACATGCGCCCGTCTTCCTGGGTCCACAGCTCGACCCCGCGCGTGCGGAACCACTCGATCGTGTCCTCGGCCCCGAAGCGATGGAGCGGCCCGAGGAGCGCCTTCGCGCCGCGCGGGTAGGACTTCGTGAACTCCCGCGGCTCGAAGCAGGCGTGGGTGACGTTGCAGCGCCCACCCCCGGAGATCTTGACCTTGCCGAGGGTCCGCGCCGCGCGCTCGACGATCAGGGTCGAGCCGCCGCCGTGCTCGGCGTGGGTGATCGCGCCGAAGAAGCCGGCGGCGCCGCCACCGATGGTGATGAGGTCGTGGATCATGAGAGGGCTCGGACGTTCAGGTCCGGCCAGAGGGAAGCGTCGAAGGCGTGAAATCGCCACAGGAGGCTCCCGATCTATATCGCCGAAATATATTTACACTCTCGATATATTTTTGATACCGTGCCGCTCGTGACGAAGCCCTCCACCCGCCGCGAACGCCGCCGGCTCGAGATCCGGACCCGGATCCTCGAGGCAGCGGAGCAGCGCTTCCAGGCGAGCGGCTACCACTCGACGACCGTCGCCGAGATCTGCGAAGACGCCGACGTCGCGTACAAGACCTTCTTCAATCACTTCCCGTCGAAGCACGACGTCCTGAACGAGATCGAAGCGCGGGGACTCGAGACGCTGGTCGAGCTGCTCGCGCGCGTGTGCGACGAACCGGCGACGACCCGCGACCGGATTCTCCGCTTCTTCGGAGAGGCGGCGAACGACGCCGATGCCGCGGGGCCGATGAACCGCGAGCTGCTCGCCGAGATGATCCACAGCGCCCACGTTCGGGGTGACGAGTCCGCGCAGATCCGGCGCGTGGTCGCCGAGATGGAACGACTCGTCCAGATCGGTCTCGACCAGGGAGATGTTCGCACCGACAGACCGGTCGAGACGCTCGCCGAGTTGATTCGGGGCAGCTACTACGTGCTGATGATCAGCTTCGGCAACCTCGACGACTACCCGATCGTCGACCGCGCGCGCGCCCTCGGCGCGCTGGTCGCCGACGGGATCGTGACCGACGGCGCGTCGGCTTGAAGGAAACACCATGTTCGACCTCGTGATCAAGAACGGCATGGTCGTCGACGGGACCGGGGCCTCACGCCGGATCGCCGACGTCGGCGTCGAGGCGGGACGAATCGCGGCCCTCGGACGGATCGACGCGACGGAGGGGCGCCGCGTGATCGACGCCGAAGGCTTCGTCGTCGCCCCCGGACTGATCGACGCCCATACCCACTACGACCCGCAGCTGACTCTCGACCCCTTCGCCTCGTCCTCCTGCTTCCACGGCGTGACGTCGGTCGTCGCCGGAAACTGCGGCTTCGCGCTCGCGCCGACCCGCGCTGCCGATCGCGAAGCCATCAAGCAGATCTTCTCCCGCGTCGAGGAAATCGACCTCGCCGTGCTCGACCGGATTCCCTGGGACTTCGAATCGTTCCCCGAGTTCCTGGCAGCACGCGATCGGAACCTGGGCGTGAACGCGGCGTTCTACGTCGGACACTCGAACCTCCGCGTCTGGGCAGCGGGAGAAGCCGCCTACGAACGGGAATCGACCGAGAGCGAGATCGCGGAGATGCGCGCGCTCCTTCGGACGGCGATGGAGGCCGGGGCGGCCGGGCTCTCCTCGTCCCACTCGCCGACCGACTTCGACGCCCAGGATCGTCCGGTTCCCAGCCGGCTCGCCTCCCTGGGCGAGCTCGAAGTCCTCGCCGAAGAAGTGGGCGCGGCGAATCGCGGATCGATCGCCTACCTGCCCTTCAGTGCCGTCGGCGGCCTCTCCGAAGAGGACGGCGAGCTGCTGATCCGCATGGCGCTTCGCGGGCGCCGTCCCGTCGTGATCCAGGGACTCGGCGCGCGCAGCAAGGTCGACGCGCCGACGGCGACGTGGCCGAAATCCGAGGCCTACCTCGAACGCGCGCGCTCCCTGGGTGCCGCGGTCTATTCCCTGCTGATCGCCCGTCCCTTCGAGCGGCCCTTCTCGCTCGCGCGAGGCACGACGATGTTCGAGGGCGCACTCGCGTTCCATCGGCTCTTCACGGAGGCCGAGACGGCCGAAGCGCGCATGGCCCTTCTCCGCGACCCGGCCTTCCGAGACGCGATCCGAAAATCGGTCGAGCAGCCGAATCGCGACCCGAACGCCGGTCCGACCACGCCCCCGCCTCAGTTCTCGAGCCTCTCGGTCCATCGCGTTCGCGACGAAGCGAACCGCGCCCTGGAAGGACGCCCGCTCCTCGAGATCGCGGCCGAACGCGAGATCGAACCGATGGACGCGCTGGTCGACCTCGCACTCTCCGAGGCGCTCGAGACCGAGTTCCTCTGGAGCACCGACTCGGAGGAGTGGCGAACGGGAACCCATGCCGCGTCGCGCCATCCCCAGATGATGATCGGAACCTCCGATGCCGGCGCCCACCTCGGTCGCGACGACGGGGCCGAGTTCAGCTCCTACTTCCTCGCGAAGTGGGTTCGCGAGTGGCGCTTCTGGACCCTCGAGGCCGCGATCCGCGAGCTGACTGCGATCCCCGCGGCGATCCTCGGCTTGCCCGACCGCGGGCTCCTCCTTCCGGGCTACGCCGCGGATCTCTTCCTCTTCGATGCGGACACGATCGGTCCGGACCTGAAAGAGCTCGGAGAAGACCGGATCCCGGGGCAGACGCGCTGGCGGAGTCGTCCACGGGGCGTGCGGGCGACGATCGTGAACGGTGTGCCGATCGTCGAGGACGGCGAGATCACGGACGCCGCGCTTCGCCCTGGCCGGGTTCTGAAACCGGGCCGCTCCTCGGGCCCGTCCCACGGATGACGACCGACGCCCCCGAACCCTTCGCGATCCGCGCGACGGTCGACGTCCTCGAGGACCTCGACCGTCGACTGTCGACCGCCCGTTGGCCCTCGGTCCTCGAATCGGACTGGCGGCGCGGAACGGATTCCGGATGGCTCCGCGACCTCGTCGCGTTCTGGCGAAACGAGTTCGACTGGCGCGCCCAGGAGGACTGGCTGAACGCGACGCTCCCCGGCCAGCGCGTTCGCGTCCGCGGGATCGATCTCCACTTCGCCCACATCCGGGGACGGGGCCCGAATCCGCTTCCCCTCCTCCTGCTCCACGGTTGGCCGAGCTCGCTCGTCGAGATGCACCGCTTGATCGGCCCGCTGACCGACCCCGCCGGCCACGGCGGCGCCGCCAAAGACAGCTTCGACGTCGTCGTCGCCTCTCTGCCCGGCCACGGCTTCTCGAGCGCGCCGGAGGATCCGCTCTTCGGGGCGGACGACGCAGCGGACTGCCTCCGCGATCTCATGGTCGACGTGCTCGGCCACGAAAGATTCGCCGTCCACGGCGGCGATCGCGGCGCCTTCATTGCGACGGGCCTCGCACACCGCTTTCCCGGGAACACGATCGCGATCCACCAGAGTCTGCCGATGGGGATCCCCGACTCGCCGCCGTCCGAGGAAGAGCGGGACTGGCTCGAGACGACCGCGCGCTGGTCGGCCGAGGAAGGCGGCTACTCGGCGATCCAGGGCACACGCCCGATGACCCTGGCCTATGGCCTGTCGGATTCGCCGCTCGGTCTCGCGGCCTGGATCCTCGAGAAGTTCCACGCATGGAGCGACTGCGATGGAGACCCTCTCTCCGTCTTCACGCGGGAAGAGCTGCTCACCAACGTGATGATCTACTGGCTGACCGATACGATCCACCCGTCGATCCGCTTCTACTGGGCCCATCGCCAGAAGCCCCCGGCGGCCGTCCGACCCGAACGAATCGACGTCCCGACCGGAATCGCGCTCTTCCCGAAGGAAGTCATGCGCCCGCCGCGCTCCGCGGTCGAGCGGAAATACGACCTCCGCCGCTGGACGGAGATGGAGCGCGGAGGGCACTTCCCGGCGCTCGAGCAGCCGGACGCGCTGGTCGACGATCTCCGCGCGTTCCTCCGGACGTTTCGCTCCCCCTGAAAAAAGCAGCCAGAGTGAAGCACTTCACGGGGCGGCCGAGACGAGACGCTCAGACTTGGGGGCACGGCGATCAGAAAGGTCGCCGCGCAACCACCGGAGATCCGTCATGACCATCTGCTCGTTCCTCGCCAAGGGCCTGCGCGGCCTGACCGCCCTCGCCATCGCCCTCCCCTGCATCGCCGCCGCCGGCGCCGCCGAAGCGCGGCTCTTCGCCGACCAGATTCCGCCCACCCTGTGCAAGTCCGCGCGCGTCGCCGGAAGCGGCGACCGGACCGAGTACGAAGGGACGAAGATCGGCGTCCGGTCGAGCTCCTCGATCTGGGACTACGACTTCGTGATGTGCCCGATCAACCGCTTCAACCCGGGCGACGAGGTCCGAGAGATCCGCCTCTTCACCGAAGGCGACCGCGCGACCAACGGCTGGTGCCAGCTCTACGAAGCACCGAACTCCGAGAACGCGGTCGCGTTCCAGTACCCGGTCTCTGCGGGCACCAACCAGGGCAAGGTCGTGTTCGATCCGCCGAGCGCCAACGCGGAAGACGGCCTCGTCGCGCTGACCGCCCGCTGCCTCCTCTTCCCGGGCAACTCGATCACCGGGATCGAGATCATCTGGGATCGCTGAGGCACGGAAGCCCACCGGCACGGGAGGGTCGGGCCCGCCCGACCCTCCTGCAGCGCGCGTCGGGGCGCGGGCGCAGTGCAGTCGCGCTAGAGCCCCAGCTCCGACAGCCCCGGGTGCCCCTTCGGACGCGGTCCAAGCGGCCAGCGGAACAGCCGATCGCTCTCCGTGATCGGCAGGTCGTTGATGCTGGCGAAGCGTTGTCGCATCAACCCCTGCGCGTCGAAGATCCAGTTCTCGTTTCCGTACGCGCGGAACCAGTTGCCCGAGTCGTCGTGGTACTCGTAGGCGAAGCGGACCGCGATCCGATCCTCTCGGAACGCCCAGAGCTCTTTGATCAAGCGATAGTCGAGCTCGCGGGACCACTTGCGCTCGAGGAAGGCCACGACCTCGTCCCGGCCGAGGACGAACTCGGCCCGGTTTCGCCAGAACGTGTCGGGGCTGTAGGCGAGTGCGACCTTGTTCGGATCGCGCCCGTTCCATCCGTCCTCGGCGGCCTTCACTTTGATGCTCGCCGTCTCGAGGGTGAACGGGGGCAGCGGCGGCCGGGTTTCGGCCACCGCCTCCCCCCTCGCGGCTTCGACGACGCTGGCCTCTACCACGTCCGGTACGGCAGGAACTTCCCGTTGTAGGTCACGACCACGCGGTCGCCCTTCGGGTCCTTCAGCTTCTTGATGTCGATCTCGAAGTCGATCGCGCTCATGATGCCGTCACCGAACATCTCGTGGATGACCGCCTTCATGGCGGTCCCGTAGACCTGCGTGATCTCGTGGAAGCGGTAGATCAGCGGGTCCGTGGGCACCTGGGTGTCGAGACATCCCTTCATCGGAAAGTCGGTCAGCGCCTCGGCGACCTCCGGGCCGAGCCCGAGCACGCTCGTCAGCTTCTCCGCCGCCTCCGAGGGGACACTCGCCTGCCCCATGATGGCGGCGGTCGTCCAGACCTTGTCGTGGCCGATCTCCTCGGCCAGCTGCTCGAAGCTCAGCCCCTTGGCCTTCTTCGCCTCGAGAATCGCCTCGCTCGCTTCGTCCTTGCTGATCATGCCGTTTCCTCCATTTCGTCGTACGGGCTGGTTGCCGACCCGCCCTTGGCGCGGGCGAGCAGGAAGTGCAGGATCCGACTGCGGAGCTGCATGTACTCCGGCGTGTCGATCATCTTCTCTCGAGATCGCGGCCGCGGGATGTCCACCTCGAGCAGCTCGGCGACCTCTGCCTCCGGGCCGTTGCTCATCAGGGCGATGCGATCCGAGAGCAGGATGGCTTCGTCGACGTCGTGGGTGACCATGAAGATCGTGCTGCCCGAGGCGTTCCACATCCGGATCAGCTCGTCCTGGATCACACCACGGGTCAGCGCATCGATCTGCGCGAAGGGCTCGTCGAGGAGCATTACTTTCGGCTGGACCGAGAACGCCCGCGCGAGGCCGACCCGCTGTCGCATGCCGCCACTGAGGTACGCGGGGCGTTTCTCTTCGGCCCCTTCGAGACCCATCATGGAGAGGTACTTGCTCGTGTGCTCCTCGACCTGCGCCGGCGTCCAGTCGCGGTTCGCGGCACGGACAGCGAGTCGAACGTTGTCACCCGCCGTCAACCAGGGCATGAGCGCGAAGCTCTGGAACACGACCATCCGGTCGAGACCCGGCTTCGTGACCTCCTTGTCGTCGAGGATGACGACGCCGGAGGTCGGCTCCTCGAATCCCGCGATGATGTTGAGCAGCGTGCTCTTGCCGCAGCCCGAGTGCCCGATCATCGTCACGAATTCGCCCTGCTCGATCTTCAGATCGACAGCGCGGAACACGCAGAGGCCGCCGCTCGCCTCTCCGCTCTGGCTCTGGGGAAAGGTCTTCTCGAGTCCTTCGACGCTCAGATAGGCCAAGTGGGGGTCGCTCCATTCGAGGGGATCATTCCGGGTACGTCACCGCGCGGGAGACCTGGTTGAAGAGCGCATCGAGGGTGATCCCGACGACGCCGACGACGAGGATCGCGAAGACCACGCCCGAGATGTCCAGGTTGTTCCACTCGATCCAGGTCAGGTATCCGATCCCGAGCTCTCCGAGCAGCATTTCTGCCGGCACGACCGCGACCAGCGCACTACCGAAGGCGATCCGCAGGCCCGCGACGATCGCGGGCGCAGCGCCCGGGAGAACCACGCGATAGAGACGCTCGAAGCGTCCGAGCTCGAGGAGCGCCGACACGCGCAGGTAGTCGGGGCGGATGTTGTTCACGCCGAAGGACGTGTTCGCGACGATCGGCCAGAGCGCGGCCATGAAGACCACGAGGATCGCCGTCCATTGCGGATCCTGGACGCTGTAGAGCAGGAGCGGCATCCAGGCGAGCGGCGAGATCGGCTTCAGCAGCTGGATCAGCGGATTCAGCGCCCCGAAGAGCAGTGGCGAGAGTCCGATCGCCACGCCCAGCAGGATCGCGACGATCGACGCGGCGAAGAAGCCCGCCCCGAATCGCATCACGGTGTACGACACCAGGTGGGCCACGCCGTGATCGTTCGTGCCCTTCTTGTGGAACGCCTCGGAGAGCTCTCCGACTGCCTTCTTCGCCACGGGACCCGGCCCGGGGATACCCTGCATCTTGTCGGGGTTGTAGATGTACCTCCCTGCGTCATCGCGCACGATGTCCCCGTTGAACTCCATCAACATCAGGTCGTCCTCGGAGAGACCCGTCGGATCGAAGTCGGGGACCATCGTCGCCAGGTGCCAGAAGAAGAGGAAGCATGAGACGATGACGCCGGTGAGAATCGCCGCGCGGAGTCGTTCGGAGAGCATGGGATGGCCGAGCCCCGGGTCTAGCTGAGGTTGTTGATCGGGAAGCTCGCGACGTATTCCTCGGGCTTCTGCGGGTCGAAGGTCTTACCCATGATCTCGTGCGTCTCGTACGTCGTCCCGTAGGTCGCGTAGCCGAGCTCTTCGGAGATCTCCTTGCACTGAGTCGCGAGATAGACCTCCTCGGCGACGGCCTGGTAGTCGAAGTCCTTGTCGACGTGCTTCCAGCGCTTCATCTGGGTGAGGATCCAGATCGCCATCGAATGCCACGGGAATGGATCGAAGTCGATCCGATCCGGCACGTTCCGGATCCCGCCGAGCCCGTCCGCGAACCGCCCGGTCAGGACCTGCTCGAGGACCGTCACCGGCTGGTTCAAGTAGTTCTTGGGCGAGATCGCCTTGGCGATGTCCTTCCGGTTGCTCTTGTCGGACGCAAAGCCCGTCGCGTCGACGATCGACCGGAAGAGCGCGAGGAACGTATTGGGGTTCTCGTTCGCGAACTCCTTCGAAATCGCGAAGGCACAGCACGGGTGACCGTCCCAGATCTCCTTCGAGAGCTTGAAGATGAACCCGGCGTTCTCGTAGACCGCACGCTGGTTGAAGGGATCCGGCGCCAGGTAGCCGTCGACGTTGCCCGCCTTGAGGTTCGCCACCATCTCCGGCGGCGGAACCACGCGGATCTGCACGTCCTTGTCCGGATGAATCCCGCCCTCCGCCAGGTAGTAGCGGAGCAGGTAGTTGTGCATGGAGTACTCGAAGGGCACACAGAAGCGGAAGCCCTTCATGTCCTGCGGGCCCTTCACGCCCTTGTGCTTGTTGGCGAGCGTGATTGCCTGGCCGTTGATGTTCTCGACGGCGGGCATGTAGTAGGGAACCTGCTTCGATCCGGCGCCGAGCGAGATCGAGAGGGGCATCGGACTCAGCATGTGCGCCGCGTCGACGTCCTTGTTGATCGACCAGTCGCGCACCATCGCCCAACCCGCGGCCTTGCGGACCTTCGCGTTGAGGCCGTGTCGCTCGTAGAAGCCCATGGGCTCGGCCATGATGATCGGCGTGGCACACGTGATGGGAATGAAGCCGATCGATAGATCGGGCTTCTCGACCGGGCCGCCTTCCTTGGCCATCGCCTTGGCGTCTTCGAGCGGAAAGAGCTGGCTGACCATCGCGAGAAGGGCGCTGCTGCCCAGGAGCTGAGTGAACTTCCGGCGATTCATGTCGCCGCCGACGACGGCGTTGACCACGCTCTTCTCGACGAAGCGATCCATCTGGTCTTCGGTGCTCGGAGCATTGCCGTCGGTCTCGTGTCCTCCCCAGCAGGATGCAGTGTGGACGTGGCCGTCTTTCTCGTCGTGCTTCATCGGATCGCTCCTTGTCACTCGAAGACTCGTTGTGGCGCGCGCTTCGTAGGTGCAAGGCGTGTGCCCGGATTTGGAGCGACTTCCTCTGGCACAGGCAGGCGATGTGGCGCTCGCTTGTGTCGGATGGAGAACGCATTCGTGAACTCATTCCGAGGAGTGCTGATGTTTTATTGCGCAACGACGCGAACTCCGACGGACTGACCGGCGAGCCAGAGAACGCTTCGACCGCGACGCAGCCTCGCGTGAGGGCACGAGGCAACTACGCGAGGGTCTCTCGCGCGGGCCGAGGTCCGCGCGTTTCTGCGCGCTTCAGCGCAGAGCGGCGAACTCGTGCCGTTTGGTTCGATTCTCGGCGCGAGCGGTGCGTGCGCCCTATTCTGAGGAGCTCGAGGAGAATTCCATGTCGCAACACTTCGAACCCGTCCCCTTCGAGATCGCGATTCCCGACGCCCGGCTCGAGGACCTCCGTCGCCGCCTTGCGAACGTCGACTGGCCTCACGACTTCGCGAACGAGGACTGGACCTACGGCGTCCCGGCGAGCTACCTGCGCGGCCTCGTCGACGAGTGGCGCGACGACTTCGACTGGCGCGCGCAGGAAGCGGCGATGAACGCCTGGCCCCACTATCGGGTCGAGATCGACGGCCTCCCGATCCACTTCCTGCACGCGAAGGGCAAGGGTCCGAACCCCATCCCCCTCGTACTGACCCACGGCTGGCCCTGGACCTTCTGGGACTTCCACGCAGTGATCGGCCCCCTGAGCGATCCGGCGGCCTACGGAGGCGATCCCGAGGACGCCTTCGACGTCGTCGTTCCGTCGCTGCCTGGCTTCATCTTCTCGACTCCGCTCGAGCGCGAAGGTGTGAGCTGGCTGGAGACCGCCGACCTCTGGGCCACGCTCATGCAGGACGTGCTCGGCTACGAGCGCTTCGCCGCGCACGGCGGCGACTGGGGCGCGATGGTCACCACGCAGATCGGCCACAAGTACGCCGAGTCCCTGATCGGGATCCACGTGACGAACGCGTTCCCGGTTCCCGCATTCGGGGGTGATCGACCGTGGTCGATCGTCGAGGCCGTGGGCGGACAGGACGCGGGGCCCGAAGATGCGGCGCGCCTGATCCGGCACCAGGAGAAGTTCGCGTCGCACCTGGCGACGCACATGCTCCATCCGCAGACCCTCGCCTACGCCATGCACGACTCGCCGGTCGGGTTGCTGGCCTGGATGCTCGAGAAGCGGTTCCGCTGGGGAGACTGTCGCGGAGATGTCGAGTCGCGCTTTTCGCGCGAGTTCCTGCTGACGACGATGAGCCTGTACTGGCTGACGGGATCCTTCGTGACCTCCGTCCGCTACTACGCCGAGGCAGCGAAGGCCAAGTGGACTCCGTCGCAAGAGGGTATGCCGCAGGTGCCGGCGCCGACGGGGCTCTCGACCTTCGAGTTCGATACGGCACCCGGGCCGACGGATTGGGCGCGGGCGTACTACGACGTGCGCCTGGAGCGGAAGCGGGACGACGGCGGGCACTTCGCCGCGGCGGAGCGGCCGGACGCGATCCTCGAAGATCTGCGGGAGCTGTTCCGGGGGCTGCGGTAGAAGCCCCGCCGCCGGCACCTGCGGCATTGCCTGCTCGGATGCGTCGTTCTTCCCGCGAGGCGCGGGACGAGCCGCCGCCCTCACGAACCGAAACCACACGGATCCCCACCACCCGCACCCCACGTAGAGGAGACACCCTCCATGTCCAAGAACCCCGACGCCCCCGGCGACGAGGATCTCGAATCCTTCGAAGCGCGCCGGACCGAGCGCATCCGCGCCTGGATCGCCGAGCACCTCGGCGGTGAGCCCGGCGCGGTCCAGCGCCTCGATCGCTGGCGACCGCTGTGGAAGGCCGAGTACACGAAGGACGGTGAAGACAAGGCGGTCCTCGTTCGCGGCGACCGCCCGATCGCCGCCGTGCGAAGCCTCGAGTACGAGATGCACGTGATGCAGGCGCTCGAGAAGAACGGCATCAAGGTGCCGCCGATCCACGGCTGGATGGATTTCCCGAAGGCCTTCGTGATGGACTGGATCGAGACCGAGGACCGCGCGCCCGGCATGCTCCATACGGCGATCGAGAATCCGACCACGATGGACGACGAGCGCTGGCAGGCGATGCTCAGCTACATGGACCACCTGGCGGAGATGCACACCCTGCCCGTCAGCGGGTTCACCCACATCGAGGGCTTCCCCGATCCGAAGACGCCGCGGGAGATCGCGCTCAGCTCGACGGACCTGATCTACGAAGCCGGCGTCGAGGCCGGATTGATCGACGCGCCCCTCGAGTTCCTCCAATCCTGGCTCGTGCGCAACGTTCCCGAGCATCGGACCGAGGCGAGCTTCGTCACGGGCGACGCGGGACAGTTCATGTCGGCCGGAACCGACGTGATCGCCCTCCTCGACTTCGAGATCGCGTTCGCCGGGGATACCCACTGGGATCTCGCCTGCTTCCGCGGACGCCACCCCTACGAGAACATGGGGGACATCCCCGCCCTCTATCGACGCTACGCGGAGGCCAGCGGAACGGAAGTCGACCTGCCCGTCGTCGCCTATCACACCGTGAGCTTCCTCCAGTTCGCGGCGATCGCCGCGGTCTTCTTCATGGAACCGGACGCGAGAGGCGCCAACTGGATCGAGGGCATCCTCGAATACTCGAGCATCTCACGCCGCGCCCTCGAGGCGATCGCCGAGCTCCAGGGAATCGAGCTCGACTACGACCTTCATCTACCCGAGCCACGGACGGACTTCATCGACGAGTCGGCGCTCGGCAAGCTCTCCGTCGACATCGAGCACCTCCCGACCTCCGAGGCGTTCCTGCCCTGGGAGCGCGAGCTGCTGGGCGCAATCCCGAAGTTCCTGCTGAACCGCGCGCGGTACCAGCGATGGTTCGAAGACGAAGGCGTCGCCGACATCGCTCGCGTGACCGGCCAGACCCACAACTCCCTCGCCGAAGCGGACGAAGCGTTGCGTGCCGTGATCGCCGAGAACGATCCCGCCCGCGACGAGCCGCTCGTCCAGATCTTCCACCGACGGATCTTGCGGCTCTCGATGATCATCGCCGGAACGGATCCCAACGACGAGAACCCGCTCTTCTACAAGCTGGACCCGATCCTCGGCTGACGCTCCGAGCCCGGGCGAAGTCCGACGGCGGCGCGGCACGCGTCGCCGGGCGTCGTCTCGTGTGCCCACTCCTCGAGCACGTTGCGGACCCAGATGATACCGGCGCACAGCCCGCTCTCGAGGAGCCGCGGATCGAAGCGATCCGCCATCGTGCGGTACTCCGTTTCGGGGACCGCCGTGAGCTGATCGACCAGGATCCCGAGCACCATCTGGATCGTCGACATGAAGAGCGACACCTGCAGCTGCTGGCGCATCGTCGCTTCGTCGAGGCGAGGGCCGCCCTCGCGCGCGAGCTCCGCGATGAAGGTCTGGAGGACATCACGGACCAGACCCCGATAGCCCTCGGGCTCCGGGAACATCAGCATGCCCGTGATCGCCTGGGCGTAGGCCATCTGTCGGGTCATCCCCCAATCGAGGAGCCCGGCCTGGAGTTCACCGTCCGCGTCGTGCCAGAACCACGCGTTGTCCAGGTTGAGGTTGGGATGACAGAGGCCCACGTAGTCGACGTCCGAATGGAGCCAGGACGCCAGCGCGTCCGCGTGCTCGAGGCCGAAGAGCACGTCGTCGCGGAAGGTCTCGAGGAACTCGGGCTTGGTCGCCCAGTCGGGGAAGAGGTTCGGCGCCGTCTCACCGACGAAGTGGACGAGATCGTCGACCTTGACGTCCAGGTCGGGCGCGGGCCGCGCGCGAGGGGCATTGCGCGGAAAGGGGAAGACCGCCTCCACGTCGAGTCCGAAGCGCCCGTCCTTGTGCGCCGCCGCGAGTCCTGCCAACGCGCGCGTCAACACGAGGTAGCGCTCCCGCGCATCCGGTAGAAGGTGGTCGTAGCCCTTCTCGCAGGGCGGAGCGATCCCGGCCTCGCCGTAGGGAACGGTCTCGGTGATCAGGATGTAGTTCGAGGTCCGCGCGGAGTAGTCGCCGAAGCAGTACCGGGGGACGGCGAAAGGCAGGGTGTGTTCGGCGGATCGCCGCGCGAACTCCACCTCGAAGGGAACGGTGTCCGCAAGGAAGCGTTTTCGTTCGGGGTCGCTTGCCGGCACCTTGACGAAGAGTCGGGAGCCGAGTCGGGAACCGCCTTTCGCGTAGGTCACGTGGACGAAGGCCTTCTCCGAGGCCTGCCCGCCTTCACAGCGCTCGATGGATTCGATCGCGGTCACCCGGTCGCCTTCGTCGATCGTCCCGGCCGCGCGAAAAGCCTTCGTCAGGAACTCGGGACCCCATTCGCCGATCATCTCGATCGTGAAGGGAAACTCGAGGCCGTAGTGCACGCCCGCGTCGACATCGCGGTGGTGCCGCGCGAACTCGTCGTTGCCGTAGCGAAGCGACCGAGGCGGGTCGGCCTCCGCGAGCCGGTCGGCGTCCACCCAACCGGCGGGACTGGCGATCCGTACGCGTGTGCGGCCGTCGTCGAGCGCCGTCTCGGCACAGACGACGAGTGTGCCGTCGTCGAGATGGCACCGCTCTGCGGAAGTCCGATCGGGACCCGCTGAAACGGTCGCCCCGCGTGGCGAGCTGACGAGGTATCGCCTGGCAGATTCGAAGTGCGTGTCGGACATAACGACTGGCTACCCGAGAAGACCGGCTCGACCCGACCTACTTCGCGTTCGCTTCGAAATCCTGGACGATCCTGTCGATCGTGACTTCGGCGACGACGTTCATTTCCTTGTCGTAGGCCTCGTACATGACGGCGTCGTAGTCGAGAATGGTCTGGTCGTGATGGACGAGGTATCCGTTCTCGTCCTCGAAGTGGAACTCCTGCCACTTGTACGGACTGAGATCGAGCTCGCCGTCTACTTCGACCATCGAACTTCTCCCACTCGGGTGCGCTGGAACGCGGTGCTCGTCGTGGATGCTGGCGGTTCGTGATGGGAATCGCAAGACGATGCGTGACCCTGCGCGCTCTCCTGCTTGAGGACGTTCGTGATCCAGACCGGAAGCGCGCGCTCGTCGAAGGGTGCCTCGACTCCGATGCTCACGAGTCCGGCCGGGCAGACCCTCGCGCGCCATGCGGCTCGCGGCAGGGACTCCTTCCACGAAATCATGTGCTCGCGGTGGTGTTCGATCGCGTTCGACCGGTAGGATCTGATGTCCGGATCCGTTTCCGGGAGTGCGACGGTGGCGAACCGATCGGCCTTCCCAAAGGCCTCACGGAATGGGCTTAAAACGTCGGCACCCGAACTTTTCGCGAGATCCTGGTCGATCTCAAGGGCAGCTGACGTTCGTAGACACCCACGAGGAGATTCCATGCGCGCATGGCGAGTACACGAGTTCGGGCAACCGCAGGACACCTTCACGCGGGAAGAGATCGCGGCACCGACGCCTTCGGACCTCGAAGGCGTCGGCATGGGACTCGGAGGCTGGGAACCACTCCAGCCGGGGCACGAACCCTTCGACGACTGGGTGATCCTCGAGATGCGGGCGGCCGCACTCGCCCTGCCCGACGTCACGATGAGCCTCGGCCGATACCCGGTACCCGTCGGCCGACCCTACGTGTCGGGACAGGAAGGCGTGGGGATCGTGCGGGAGGCCAGCCAGAGCCGCGCGCATCTGGTCGGGAAGCGCGTCGTCGCCTGCTGTATCCAGCCCTGGGGCAGCCTCGCCGACGTCGCGGTCGGGGTGTCGATGATCTTCGAAGTACCCGAAGCGATGAGCGACACCGAAGCCGCCGCGTTCCTGATCGCTTCGCATACGGGATATCACGCCGCCATTCGCCGGGGCGGCGTGACGCGCGGGGAGACCGTGGCCGTACTGGGCGCAGCGGGCGGGGTCGGGTCTGCGATGGTCCAACTCGCGGTGGCCGAGGGGGCGAGAGTGATCGCGGTCGTCGGCGACGAGGCCAAGGCGAAGGTGTGCGCGGAGCTCGGCGCCGAAACGATCGTCCACACGGAGAACGACACCCCCACCGCGCTCCGCGAGGCCACCGGAGGGGTCGGCGTCGATGCCCTCCTCGATCCCGTCCAGGGCGAGGCCGGCGCCCACGCCCGGGCGGCGCTCGCGGTCGGGGGTCGGCACGTCCTCTGCGGTCACGCCGGCGGACTCATTCCCCACGATCCCCAGTTCTACGTCTGGAACCAGTCCCTCATCGGGGTCGACCTCGGCGGCTTCCCGCCCGAGGTCATGCTGGGATGGCACCAGGAGACCAAGGCCCATCTCGACCGCCTCGTCTCGGAGGGACGCTATCGCCCTCTCGTCGATCGGGTGATCGACTTCGAGGAGGTCATCGCGGGCGTCACCGACCTGGCGAATCGCAAGACCGCGGGACGCGTGGTCGTGCAGATCGCAGGAGACGGCTGAAGATTCGTCCGGCTTCGATTCGTCGCCGCGCCCCGCCCTCTACAGATCGAGCAGCCGTCGTAGGGTCCGTACCGGCAGGCTCTCGGTCAGGAGCGCATCCGGGATCTCGAAGCCCTGCGCGCGCATGCTCCGCATCACTTTCAGCTGGACGCAACCGCGCCAGAACGTCGCGAAGACCTTCGCGTAGTGGAAGTTGCGAACGGCCTCCCCGCTCGCCTCCTCGTAGGTCTCGACCAGCTCGGACTCGTCCGGCGTCCCCTCGAGTCGCTCTCCCGCGTCTTCCTGCGCGCGCGCGTCGGACACGAGCAACGAAGCCAGGTCCATCTCGGGATCGCCGACCGTCGCCATCTCCCAGTCGACGACCGCCGCGATGCGCTGCCGTGCGTTCGGGTCCGCGCTCGCCGGACTGAACATCACGTTGCCCAGCTTGGCGTCGCCCCAAACGAGTGCCGTCCGTGCATCCGTGGGTCGCTCCGCCTCGAGATACGCGAGCGCCTCGTCGTAGGCGTGGATCGGCTCGTCCGGCGTCGTCTTCAACCACCCCAGGTAGTAGTCGCGCCAATAGGCCAGCGGCGCGCCGCCCGGGTCCGCTTCGCCCGGAGCGCCACCCGGCAGCCCCGCGATGCCCAACGACGTCACCTCCGGCTCATGGAGATCGGCCAGCATCCCGACGACCGCCTTCCAGAGCGCACGGCGCCCCTCGGCGGAAGTCTCGCGGTAGAAGCCCGCGGCGTGGTAGGACGGGCGGAAGTCGATCGGCGCCTCCCCCTCGCAGCGGCGCATCACGAGGAAGGGCGCTCCCAGCACGGTCTCATCCTCTTCGAGCCAGAACACCTCGGGCACGGGGACCCGCGTCTCGCGGGCGACGCGATCCATCACGTGGAACTGCAGCGGAATGTCGTAGCTGGGGAACGGCCCCTCTTCGGTCGGCGCAGCGCGCACGACGCCGGCGAGACGGCGATCCTCGCCCGCCTCGCGCCAACGCGCCTCGAAGAGGTTCGTATCGCTCGATTTACCCGTCGCCGGCGGCGCCAGGCCGGTGACGGCGACCGGTCCCGTACCGATTCGTGCCTCCAACCACCGCTCGAGTGCGAGGGTGCGTCGGGATGTTTCGGAGCCCGGGTCGCCCATGGTCTCTTCCTCGGTAGCCAGGGTCGACGAACTAGGTTAACGCTCTGACATGCTGACCGACATGGACGACACGCTCTGGCACCAGCTCCCGACGACCTTCGATCACGTCGGCACGAGCGATCCGCGCTTCTTCGACCGCTACTGGTTCTCGGCGACGGATCCGATGGGGAACGGCACGCTGCAGTTCACGCTCGGCGCCTACCAGAACATGAACGTCATGGACGGCGGCTTCGTGGTGATCCGCGACGGCCGCCAGCACAACGTCCGCGTCTCGCGGTCGCTTCGTCCACGCTACGTGACGGAGTGCGGACCGCTGCGCGTCGAGGTCGTGGAGCCGCTGCGTCACATTCGACTCCACGTCGCGCCCGGAGATCACGACGTCCGCGGAACCCTCGACTGGCGCGCGGTCCTCCCCGCCCAGGAGGAGCGCGCCCGCTTCACGCGGGTACGCGGGCGTGTCGTCGAGGAGTCGCGACGATTCGACCAGATCGGCCGATGCGACGGCGAGCTCGAGATCGCGGGCGAGCGCATGACGATCGAGGACTGGTGGGCAACGCGCGACCATTCCTGGGGCGTCCGCGAGCGGATGGGGATCGAGGAGCCCGAGACCGGCGCCCCAGCTCCGCAGGCCGAGGGCTCGCTCTTCGCCTTCCTCTTCTTCTCGACCGCGACCCACGGCGGCCATCTCCAGATCGCCGAGTTCACGGGGCGCCCGGACTTCGCGAGCTTCGAGCTCGCGGAGATCGACTCGCCCGATCGCCATGGACCTGCGCTCGAGTCCGCGAAGCTCGACGTCGACTTCGTCGACGCGGCCCGTCCCCGCCGCTTCCACACGGCGCGCTTCTCGCTTCGGCTCGCGAACGGCGACGAACTGCAGGTCGAAGCGAAGGCGCTCGGCGCGGCGGTCGACATGCAGGGGCTCGGGTACGGCGGATACCACGACGGTCGCGGGCTCGGCGTCTGGCGCGGTGAGGACCATCTCGAGCACGACGTCTGGGACGTGAGTCGGCCGGCGGAGGTCGGACGCGGCGATGAGCTCGTCCGACCGATCCACCGCATCCAGCCAGTCCACGTCTCGCTTCGCGGCGCGGGGCTCGATGGCGAAGGGACGGGCAGCCTGACGCTGATCGCCGAGGGCGTGCTGCCGCAGCTCGGCCTCGGCGAGTAGCGCACCCTCCTTCGGGCGAGTCGCGGACGCTCCTGGGGACAAGTCGCGGACGCTCCTTGCGACGAGTCGCGGACGCTTCGACGATCGACGGCCCCGAGGCTCGACCCGCTCAGCCGGACGCAGGTGCTCCGGGATCGGCGAGGAGCCGCGCCCACTCCCGCCAGGACCCGAGCTCGCCCTCCGCCGTCTGCCCCCCTGCCGCAAGGAAGCGCTCGACACGCGCGTCGAAGTCTTCCTCCCGCGCGAGCTCGACGAACCAGCGGTTCGCCGACACGAACTCTTCGCGACGACCCTCCTCGTGGAGGTTCACGCTGGCCTTGTTCAACGCGATGCTGCGGGCCGGGTACGACGCGATTCTGCGTGCGAGCGCGTCGACGAATTCGTCGAGCTCGGCGTCGGGGACGGCGCGATTGACGTAGCCGTAGCGTTCGGCCTCTCGCGCCGTCAGCTCCGCCCCGCCGAGGCAGATCTCCATCGCCCGCGAGCGCCCGACCTTGCGCGCGAGATACTGCGCGCCTCCGCCGCCCGGGAGGATGCCGAGCACGATCTCCATCTGGGACAGGCGACCGCTCTCGCTCGCGATGAACGCCATGTCCATCGCGAGCACGAACTCCGCGCCGCCGCCGTTCGCGCGACCCGCGACCTTCGCGATACACGCCTTGGGCATCGTCCGGAATCGTTCCAGCAGCCCGGCGTAGAGCGGCATCTCGTCGCCGTCGTACTGGCCGGCGTCACGCATCGTCTGCAGGAGGCGCACGTCGGCATGCGAGAGGAAGTAGTCGGGATTCGCGCTCTCGAAGACGACGACGCGAACCGCGTCGTCACCCTCGAGCCGATCCGCCAGACGCATCAGCTCGGGCACCAGCTGGGCGTCCAGCAGGTTCATCGGACCGTGATCGAAGCGCACGCGCGCCACGCCGCACTCGACCTCCAGGGTGAGCGTCTCGAAGTCGGGGAACGGGGGATTCATGGCCTCTCCTGGATTGGGGGGGTGCACACGGGAAGCAATGTGTACAATACGAACTCACAATGTCAACTCTGGAGATCAAACGATGAGTCCTCCGCAGGGGCGCGCCGAGGCGACCCGCGCGCAGATCCTCGACGCAGCACTCGCACAGTTCTCGACCTACGGCTTCGCGCGCACGTCGATGTCCCGGATCGCGCATGCCTCGACGGTCTCACGCACCTCGCTCTACAAACACTTCAGGACCAAGGAAGACGTATTCAGCGCACTGAGCGAGCGGATCAACGGCGAGGTGCTCGCGGCCGTGCGCGCGGCTGCGTGCGAGCCCGGGCCTGCCGAAGAACGGCTGCCGGCCGTGATGGACGCCTGGGTCGGTTGGGCCTTCGAGCTGCTGCAGCGTTCGCCGCACGGCCGAGAGCTCATCGACGAGAAGAATCGCCTCTGCGCCGACACGAGTGCCGACGCGAACGCACGATTCGAATCGCTCGTGACCGCCCTTCTGGCCGACGGAATCGTCGATGAATCCTCGGCGACGCGCCTCGCACCGATCCTGATCAGCGCCGTGAAAGGCCTCGTCCTGACCGAGGACGTCGCACGCGACATGCGACCCAAGGTCCGCGAGCTCGTCGAGGTGTTCGTCCGGGGTGTTCGATCGGCGTCCGGTTGATCGCGTGCCGACTCGGATCGGCTCAGGACCACCGCCAAGTACCTGTTTTAAAAGGGAATTCGAGATCCCGTGCGCTCTGGTCGAGACGTCTTGCTCAATTTTGAAAATTGATTCAATATCTGATTCGTGTCGGACAGGACCCAAAACGAATCCGCTCCGGAGCAGGGCTACGCGAAGTCGCGGGAGACGCGTGCGCGGATCCTCGCGGCCGCGTTGGAAGAAGCCGGGGAGTCGGGCCTGCAGAAGACCTCCATGTCGCGCGTCGCGATGCGCGCGGGCGTGGCCCAGGGAAGCCTGAACTACCACTTCGGGTCCCGTGCGGAGCTCATCCGCGAGCTGATGCTGCAGCTCGTCAGTGACTACCTCCCCCACGCGCAATCGGTCGAGTCGGCGCAAGCGGCGGAGGGGGGCGACTTCTTCGCGCGCGAGCGCGCGGTTCTCCTCGCCTACGTGGCGTACGTCCGGAAGCACCCCGTGTTCGTTCGTCTGTCCGACGAGATCCGGATGCTCGAGCCCGAGATGGCGCGAGAGAGGGAGCTCGAGTCGGTCGAACGGTTCGTCACGAGGGTCCGCTCGGGGATCGACGAAGGTTCGGTGCGTCCGATGGACGAACGGGACCTGTGGCTCAAGTCGCGGTTCATGCTCGGCGTGCGTCACACGCTCGAGGAAATCGCGCTGACCGAGTCCGATCTTCACGATGCGGAGATCGTCGACGCCTACCTCGACATGCTTCGATCGGGACTCGCACCACGCGACTTCCACGCAATCCACTGAATCAGAAACCAGTTCGAACCGACGCGCATCGACATGCGCGTTCACGACACCCATGAAGGAGTAGAACAATGAGCCAGAAGTACTTCGAGAAGTACAAGGTGATCGACGTCGATACGCACATCACGGAGCCCGCCGGCGTCTGGACCGACCGCGTCGCCAGCAAGTGGGGCGAAAGGATTCCGCACGTCAAGAAGGTCGAAGGCCGCGACGTCTGGTTCATCAACGGCGAGCCCGCGGGCGCACCGGGCCCCGTCACGATGTCCGGCCACACGGGCACCTTCCCGGACGTGCCGATGGGCTACGACGACATCCCCGCCGCCTCCTACGACGCGAAGGCCCGGCTCGAGCTCATGGACGAGGAGAACATCCACGGGATGGTCCTCTACCCGAATGTCGGCGGATTCGGTTCGGGTAGCTTCCTCAAGCTCGGCGAGCCCGAGCTGATGCTCGAATGCGTGAAGGCCTACAACGACTTCCTGGTCGACTGGTCGAGCGCCGACCTGAACCGACTCCTGCCGGTGATGGCCCTCCCCTTCTGGGACGTCGAGGCCTCCGTGAAGGAGATCGAACGATCCGCCTCGAAGGGTCATCGCGCCGTGCTCTTCGGCAGCCGGCCCGAGACCTTCGGCCAGCCGGTCCTCGCCCACAAGCACTGGGATCCGATCTGGGCCGCGACCCGCGACGCCGGTCTCCCGATCAGCTTCCACATCGGCAGCGGCGATCTCAGCGAGATCGTCGACGACAAGGCCGAGATGGGCGCCAAGGCGAACTTCGCCCGCGGTGGTTCCCTGGCGCTCCTCGACAATCAGAGCTGCCTGGCGAACCTGATCTTCGGCGGCGTCTGCGCCCGCTTCCCGGACCTCGACTTCGTGTCGGTCGAGAGCGGCGTCGGATGGCTGTCCTGTGTCCTCGAGATGTTCGACTGGCAGTGGACGAACGGTGACGTCGCGAAGGAGCACCCGGAGTACGACCTGCTTCCGTCGGAGTACTTCCAGCGCCAGGTCTACGGCTCGTTCTGGTTCGAGAAGCAGGAGGTCGAGTCGGCGGTCAACAAGTTCCCGAAGAACCTGATGTGGGAAACCGACTATCCGCATCCGACGAGTCAGTACCCGAGCCCGAACAGCAGCGCGGTCCACCCGGCGGACTACGCCCAGGAAGCCCTCGCGGGAATCGACGAAGCCATCGTCCGCGACATCCTGCAGGACACGCCGGCGCGTCTCTACAACGTCGAGATCTAGCGGAGACCCTTCATGTCAACCGACCCCCTGACGACCAGCCTCGTCGACGACCTCCCGCCCTACGAGCCCGAGCGGATCGCCGCCGCCTCCTTTCCGGAGCGGATTCGGCTGATGGCCACGTCGGCGGCCCATTCGAGCCCGAACCTTCCGAGCTTGATGGCGCTCTACTGGGCGAAGTACTTCTTCGTCCTGATCGGCATCTGGGCGTTCTGGTGCAGCTTCAACGCGGGGTACCCGGGCTTCTTCCAGTTCGCGGACTGGACCTTCACGCACGAAGCGTTCAAGAAGGCGATGGTCTGGTCGATGGCCTGGGAGCTCTTCGGGTTCGGCTGCGGTTGGGGGCCGATGAACGCGCGGTACGAGAAGTGGTTCGGGGGGTACCGGCACTTCGCGCGACCGGGGACGATCAAGCTGCCGCTCTTCAAGGGCGCGCCGCTGATCGGGGGCGACACGCGCACGCTTCTCGACGTCGGCGTCTACGTGCTCACGCAGGTCCTGCTGCTGCGCGTGCTGATCGCGCCCGAGGTCACGCCCGAGCTCCTGCTGCCGTGCTTCGTGCTCGTCGCCGTGAATGGCGTCCTCGACAAGACGCTCTTCCTGGTCGCGCGCTACGAGCACTACTGGGTCGTGATGGGGGCACTCATCTTCGCGGCGCCCGATGACATGTGGATCCCCGGCGCGAAGCTGGTCTGGTCGTTCATCTGGATCTGGGCGGGCGTCTCCAAATGGAACGGCCACTTCCAGTACGTGATCATGTTCATGATGAACAACGGCCCCTTCTTCCCGAAGGCGCTCAAGAGGAACCTCTTCCGGAACTTCCCGGACGATCTCCGCCCCTCGCCGTTCGCCGAACGCATGGCCTGGTTCGGTCACATCACCGAGGTCGGCATCCCATTCGTGCTGCTGGCCGCCACCCTGTCGGGGAACCCGTGGTTCCTGCTCGCCGGATGCATCCTCTTCACGGGCTTCCACACCTTCATCGGGCTCAACAACCCGAACGGAATGCCCGTCGAGTGGAACATCCTGATGATCTACGGCGGATGGTCGCTCTTCTGGTTCAACCCTGATTCGACCGTGCTCGACATGACCGCCCTGCCCGTTCTGCTGGCGGTGATGCTCGTGTCGCTGCTCCTCGTCCCGATCATCGGCAACCTCTTCCCCGCGAAGGTCTCGTTCCTTCCGTCGATGCGGTACTACGCCGGGAACTGGGCCTACAACATCTGGCTGATCAAGAAGAACGGCGCGGTCGACAAGCTCTCGAAGCTCAAGAAGCCCTGCGGAACCGTCTACGAACAGCTCGAGAAGATGATCGAGGATCCGGTCCAGCTCGAGGTGGCGAAGGCCGCGATGCCCGTCATGCGCTTCATGCACCTCCAGGGAAAGCCGCTCTTCGAGGCGCTCCCCGTCGCCGTCGACAACATCGACGACTACGAGTGGTACGAGGGAGAGCTCCTCGGCGGAACGATCCTCGGCTGGAACTTCGGCGACGGCCATCTCAACGGAGACCAGCTGCTGGACGCCATTCAGCCCATCTGTGAGTTCGAAGAGGGCGAGGTCCGCGTCGTCTCGGTCGAGGGCCAGCCGCTTTTCGGAGATACCATGCACTGGCGCGTCTTCGATGCGGCCACCGGACAGCTCGCCGAAGGACACACGAAGATCGCCGACTACAAGGACGCGCAGCCGTGGCCCGTCGGCGACGTCGCGCGTGCGCTTTCGGGACAGGCGGCCAAGAGGCCGGGTCTTCCTGAGCGAAGCGTCCTGAGCGGAAGCTCGGGAACGGCGAAGGGCCGAGCGGAGACGACCACGAGCGAGTCTCGACTCGAGGGATCCCGGCGGGGGCTTTCGCGCCGGGATCCACGAGGCGTGCGAGACGGCAGAATCAGCGGGTAGGGAACGCTCGCAGGGTCCATAATCGAAGGGCCACGCGGACGGATCGGCGACCGTCGTTTCGGTGCACCGCGGCCGGCGCAGAGAATCGGACGCCCGCATGCCCAACCCCCTCGCCCTCGATCCTCGCCCCCGCCTCGGCGCGCCTCCGCTCGGTCGCCGGTGGATCCGCATCGCCCTCGTTCTCCTGGGCGTCGCCGGATGCGGTCTCCGCGCGCTGCCCGCGATCGCCCAGTGCGCGACCGCGCCGAATCCGATCGTCTGCGAGAACGCGCTCTCGGGATCGACGAGCTGGCAGATCGACGGTCCGATCTCGAGCGACGCGAACGAAGAGATCCAGGGCTACGCATCGGCCACCAGCGTCGACACCGGCGACGTGATCGATTTCCACGTCACCGTCGACGGCGGCGCGAGCTGGCGAATCGAGATCTACCGAATGGGCTGGTACGGAGGCGCGGGCGGGCGGCTGATGCATACCGCCGCGGGTCTCACCGGCGTCGACCAGGGCGGCTGCACCGACGGCGCCGACGTCAACGACTCCTATTTCTGCACCTGGCCGATCGCCCCTGGTGGATACTCGCTCACGATTCCGACGACCTGGACGACGGGCCTCTATCTGGCCAAGCTGGAGAACAGCGCCACCGGCCATCAGGCCTACGTCCCCTTCGCCGTGCGCGAAGACGACCGCGACGCCGTCTACTACTACGAGCAGGCGGTCATGACCTATCAGTCGTACAACCGCTATCCGGTGAACGACGTGTCGTTCTACTCCGGGGGCGACGCTACGAACCCCTGGGAGAAGACCCTCTCCTTCGCGCGTCCCTACAGCAGCCGTCTCTTCCCGCGCAACAACCAGAGCCCGTTCGGCCAGGTGGGCGACGGAAGCGGCGGCTTCTTCACCTGGGACTTTCCGATGATCCAGTTCCTCGAGAAGGAGGGGTACGACGTGTCCTACGCGACCAACGTCGACCTCCATCTCGACCCGACGCGGGTCCTCGACTTCCGGGCGATGATCTCCGTCGGACACGACGAGTACTGGACGCAGGCGATGGCCGACGCGGCGTCGGCGGCTCGCGACGCCGGCGTCGACCTGGCGTTCTTCGCAGGGAACCACGTCTTCGGCACGGTCGCCTACGACGAAGCGAGCCGCACGATGACGGGGCTCACGAAAGCGGGCGGCTCACCAGGAAGCTCGGGCTACACGACGTCCGATCCCGACAAGACCAAGCGACAGGCCCTCCTCGGCCAGGCGAATACCGGCTGCTGCGTCCGCATGCCGATCACCTACTACAACCTCCCGTGGATCGTCGACGCCGACACCCATTGGGTGTTCGAAGGAACGGGCTTCCAGAACGGGGACGACGTCCCCGCGCTGCTCGGCTACGAGCCGGATGCCTACGATCCGAACTTCGTCGGCGCCTGCAGCCAGGACTTCACGCTGCTGTCGAGCTCGCCCTTCACGCCGGCGGCCGCGGGCGGCGGAAGCGACACCGCCTATCTCAACTCGTGGCCGCTCGATGCCGCGCACAGCACGATCTATCGCGCCCCTCGTTCCGCCTGGGTCTTCTCCGCCGGGACCACGGACTGGCCCTGGGCGCTCGAGACACCCTTCGCGGCGGGTCGCCCCGAGTACGATGCGAGCCGCGGCGACGGCGAGCCGACGAGTCAGGGATTCGCGCTGACGGGCGCGACGGGGGTGGACGGTGTCCGCGTGATCGACGGCGGCGAGCCCGCCTGGCAGGTCGACGTAGACGACACGCAGACTTCCCTTTGGCGTGTCACGCCGGTGGCCGAGGGAAGCCAGGCCCAGGGCAACGTCGCCGGAACGACGACTCGCGCCGAGGTCCGCGTCCTGTCCGGGAACTGGACGACCTTCTACCACGCGACGGACGGCCGCCGTTTCCTCGTGAAGTTCCGGATCGACCCGAGCGGCGGCTCGAACACGCTGTTCGTCGATCTACGTGCGAACGACTCTACGCAGCAGATCGACCTCCAGCTGGCGATGGGCACGGCGGCGACGGCGTGGCACACGCACGAGATCCGCTACGACCCCGTCCTCGATCAGGCGACCTACTTCTTCGATGGCTCGCCGGTCGGCCTTCCCTGGACGGGCGAGAGCACGAGCAACGAGGGTCTCTACTTCGGCCAGGGGTCGACGGCGGCCGAGGGAGCCGCGCGCTTCCGGAACGTCGCCCACGCGCCGACGGCACCGATCGAGCCGGACGATCGGATTCAGGAGATGACCCGGAACGTGCTCGATGAGATGGCGGATCCCGTCGATCCCGCCGAGCCGCATTTCTACGACGCGGATTTCTGCGAAGAGAGCACCCCGCGACGAATGGGCTGGACCGACAGTCCCTCCCTCGACGGCTTCGGGCAGCTCGTCGACGACGGCGGACAACCGGCCTGGGAAGCGAACGGAAACGACGGCCGCGCGACCTGGGACTGGCTGCCGAGCATCGCCACCGAGGCACTCGCGGCCACGAACTACTGGCGAATCGAGAGCGTCGTCCGGGTCCTCGAGGGCGGCTTCGTGACCGACTACTACGCCGACGGAAGCCGCCGATTTCTCCCGATCCTCCAGCTCGACACGAACGGCGATCTCGCCGTCCAGCTCGAGGGCGGCGGGTATCACGTGCTCGCGACGGGCTCCGCGGCCACGGACTATCACAGGCACGAAGTCGTCTTCAATCCCGCGAGTCAGCGGGCCGTCTACGTGTTCGACGGAACGCCGATCGAGATCTGGGCGGGCGCGGCGACCAGTCAGCGACAGATCACCTTCGGCCAGGGCTCGTCGTTCGCGCCGGGCCGCGCCCGATATCGGTCGATGCGGTTCGAGCCGGTGCCGGAGCCGAGGGTGGGAATGACGGTCGTCGTGGGGGCCGTGGCCCTGGCGATGCTCGGACGGGTGCATCGCGCGCGTCGATTCACCAGGAATCTTGACGCTCTCTCCACGCAGCTTTGACGTGAGCGGCCGATACTTCGCAGGGACGGGCCAGACGATCGGCGCCCGGCCCGAGAAGGAGAGCCCCTCTATGGTTCGATTCCGCGCGCACGCTTCGAAGCACCCCGATGGTCCGCGACGCCTGCTCGTCGTCGACGACGACGACGAGCTGACGGAGATCATCATCCGAGCGGTACGCCTCGCTGCGCCGGATCTGCAGACCGACCGCGCACACAGTGCGCAGGAGGGACGAGAGCTCGTTCGACGACATCGATACGACGTCGTCCTGATCGACCAGTATCTCGACGGCGGCGAGCTCGGTGTGGACCTCGTCAAGCCGGCGAAGCGCGCGCAACCGCAGGCCACGGTCGCCATGATGTCCTCGATCGGCGTCGACGGCCTGCTCGAGATCACGCGTCGTCACGGCTCGATTCCGCTGATCGCGAAGCCCTTCTCGGCCGCCGTGCTCCACAACTTCATGCACGAAGCCCTCGACCTGCCGGGGCTTCGCGTGGCGCACGTTGCGCCGTTGCGGTGACGGACGCGTAGCGACGGCGGGGGGCGCGGCGCGAGGGCGGGCATGGACTGGGAGATCTTGCACGTGATGGGCCTGGGCCATCTCGGTGCCGACTCGCTCGAGCACCCGGCGCGCGTGCGCAAGGAGCGGACCGATCTTCTGATCGAACGGCTTCCCCTCGATCCCGACGACGTGGACTTCGATCTCCGTGCCGGCACCGGCGATCTCAGCCTGCCGATCGCGAAGCGCATTCCGAAGGGGGGGGGGGGGCGTGCTGGCCGTCGATCTAAATCCCGAACTGCGCATCGACCAATCGATGCTTCATATTCCAGGCCTCGAAGGCTCCAATAAGGGAGCTGGAGCGTCTGCTCTCGCTGGGGAGTGTCCCGAAGGCGGGCTGACGGACCACGTCGCATCCAGCAGGTCGACTTCATCGGCAAGGTATGCGGCGCGTCTAACGCGAGTCTGATGGCTCACGGCATGGGTCGAAGCGTGCTCACGGATCGCCGATCCCGATAGCAGACGCCGCACGAGAGATCGTCTCGATTTCCAATCCGATACGTTGAATCATCTCGTCGAGAACCAGGTCATTCGCATTCGGATGGCCTAGCATTTCACGACTAGCGTGACGGGACTGCTAGTCGATGGGCGAAGGCAAGTTGTGCTCCAAGAAGCCTGCGCCGAAAGAGCCACTCCAGACCAAACACCGATCCCCAGGGGTCATCGAATCGCGGTGGCGATCGGCGACCAGCCGAGAAGACTACGTACGGACTTACTCGCGCTAATCCTGCTCCCAGCGCTGGGAATGGGGTGTGCGTTCCCTCTTGGCACCTCTCCCGAAGGACATCAACGCGAGTTGCTTCTCGGCGGATATACGGCTTCGAACGAGGACGCGGCGAAACATCGTCGAGCCCTGTTTGGGTTCGATCTCCAGTGGAACGCGGAATCGAGAACCGCACTGTTCGGCTTCACAGACGAGGTAGCCTGTCTGCTCGATTTCGGATCTACTAGAAAAGAGGCAACCGGGTTCGAGGTCCCCTTCGGCATCGCGTGGCGCGATTCGGGCGGGACACTGCACCGATTGGGCGCATTCGTCAGCCGGATCCGCCAGGCAAGTGCCGAGAATCCCGCGTTTCGCTACCGCCTGAGTCTTGGAGTTGGCGCAACCATCGAGACATCTACCCGTGCAGCGACTCTCGGAGTATCACGGACCACGATCCTGGCCGTCCCGAGCATGACCGACGGTCTCTACGAACTGACGTTCTCGAGCCGGGGCTCTGTAGCGACTCCGTGCTTGCTCCGAATCAAACGAGCTTCGTAGACCTCTCTTCAAACCGGCCCCAGGAACGCTATGCGGGCCAACCGGAAGACCGATCAAACAGAGGAACGATCATGAATGGAAGACATGTTCTCACCACAGCCTGTGCGACTGCGCTGTTCTCAGCCAGCGGCTGTAGCGTCAGCTCAGATTCGCTGATCTTTACAACCTATACCAAGGTGGGCTTGGACGTGTCCGCAACGGATGGCACACCGACCGAGGCTGTCTTTGGCTACAAGCGATTCGAAGGAGCAATCGTCCCCGTAGACGAGACGAGTGACGAACCTGCCACGCATTCTGTGTTCGCAGGACTCTGTATCGAGAACAGCTGGCTGGGAGGGCTGGATATCCATCAAGTGTTCGCCACTGGAGCCGCTGCTGAGACGGCTGCGAACCGGGACCAGACTGCACTCTCCACCGTTCTCGAGTGCACGGAGTAGGCTGATGTCAAATTCGGAACTCCGGAGACTAGAATCCAGCGAGACCCGCCGCGGCCCCAGTCGCTCATTCAGCGTACTGATCATTTCTGCCCTGACGGCGCTTGTCGGCTGTTCGGCAGATGGAATCGTCTTCGCAACGTGGACACGAACTGGCATTGAAATCAGCCCGGCCGAGGGAGGCCAACAGTCGGTTGCCATCGGCTATGAGCGGGCGGAAGGCATAACTATGCCTACCCGACGAACGGACGACGAGGGGAACAGCGGCCCTGTCATGGACGAGGCGTATCCCACACTCTCGGTCTTCCAGATGGACTCAGGCTCCGTATTGCTTGCTGGACTCGGCACCACGAGGGTTCATTCTGTCTTCGCGGTAGGAAAGGCTGCGAACCTCGCAGCACAATCCGGCGCGGTCTTCAATGCGGCTGGATACGAGATTGTGGATGACTGCGAACCACTCGCGGAGAGCCGAAACCCGACCCGGAAACTGGTCGCGGCGCTTCGCGGCGAGTCAACGCGCGAAGCCGCGATGGCTGCCATCAAGGATAATCTTCTCGGCGCCGACGCAGTGCAGGACAGCGGCAGCGCAAGGAATGCGATCGCTCTAGAGCGCTGCACACCAGAGGGTGTGGATCGTCTTGACGCGGCCGCCGCAGCTCTTTAGCCGAGAGAAACTGATATGGCCACCAACACCAAAGACCAGATTCTCGACTGGCTTGGCGAAGGGTACAAGCTGCGAGTCACCAACGTCGAAGCATCGAAATGGTCGAAGAAGCAGTGGCGGACCGAGTACCTTTGCCGGAAGGCTGCCGCCTGGTACTACTTCGTCTACGACGAGCCAGCGCCGAATGGAAAGCGACGAATCGTCTTCGCGTATGAGGAAACCTAGAGACGAAACACGTGATCGACGGTCGTCCCACGGCACTTCGGTGACGACCTAGAGTCGACCCAGTTCGGCCGTTCTAGTCCTCTCGCGTTCGAGATCACCAAGAAAGCGGCGCGCGGCAAAGTATTCGGGCGAGGAAAGAGCGTTGGTCGAAACCGCTTTCCTGAAGTAGATCATCCTATCCCGACCATCGGGGGAGAGAAGCCCCTGGTAGAACCACATCTGGCATCGGATATCCGATGTCGAGAGGTTCTCCACCTGCCCAAGCGAAAATGACTCTTCGGCGGCAGCGATTGCAGCGGCAGCAGCACTCTCGAGCTCGCGGCCGACCGCTTCGGAGTCGCCGGGATCGGCCGCCGCCGCCTGCTCGAGGGCCCTTGCCCAAATCGTCGCTGGCAGGCCTTCGCCAGAGTCCGAGTGCCGATTCCCGACGCCCCAGCGTCGACGACCGGGGAGATAGTCCGCGGAGCTGCGAGTCCCCCCGCCTGCTCGCGACGACGCGAGAATCAGCCTCGCCTCCTGGTCTCGGCGAAGCGGCATTACCTCGTCGTAGTTGACCAGCAACTCTCCATCGCGATTCGCCGAGAGAGGGGATGCTGCCGAGAGGAACAATGCCATGAATTCCGACGATTGATCGGTAGGCAGCCGATCAGTGGAGCTCGATCGCGAAATCTGAGCACCTTCAGAGAATCGGATGGCATCGCGGAGGATGTGGAGTCCTGGATCCAGCCTTTCCGGCGCAGCGTCTCGAGCATATCGATCCAGCTCCGCGAGAGCATCCGAGGGGGCGCTCGCCAGCAGGAGCGACTCCACATGCGAACGGATGAGCCACGCCGGCGCGACGCCGTCCCACTCGTCGATCAGGGTTCGGTAGAGATCTGCAGCCTTCGCCGCCTCGTCAGTGTAGCCAGCTTCGGCCAACACCTTGTGCGCTTCAGCGCGAAGAGGGCGCTGATCCCGAAGGCGAGGCACGCCGCCATTCTCTCTCGCCGTCGTTGAACCCAAGAGACCCAGCGCAGCTTTGGCCATCTGCGTTTCGCGAGTGCGGATCAGCAAGTCTGCCACGCGAGACTCGATGTCTTCGCCCGTACCCCTGACGATCTTCGACATCTCTCGCAGGCAGTATGAACGCCGATCGGCTGGACACTCTTCGATTGCGTCAGTGATTCGCCGGACTCCGCGGTCTGCCTCCTGACTCTCGAGAGCGAAGAGCCTGAGGAAGAGGTCTCGCGTAATACGCCCGCTTCCTTCGTCGGGGTTCGAGGAATCGGCGACCAGCGACCAGACCGCGAGATGGAAGACATGATCGGGATCCGAGACTCTCAAGAATGACTTGGCCACTTCCCTAAACGTCTCTTGCCCCATGTCCAAAGCAGTCGGATTCTGTCTACGTAGAATCGCCAACAGGCAAATCTCTTCGGGCTCGTAAGGCTGAACGCCCTTCGACTCAGTCTCCTCTCGACGAGCTGGCGGACTGTGGAGAAGGCTCCAGCGAATGTACGACTCCCGGAGGTTTGCTCGATCCCGCCAGCTCCGCCGCTCGTCCCGGAATATGGCCGTCGCAGGCCGAAGGTAGGCCTGACACTGGATGCCGAGCTGCGCTCTCACGAAGAGTGGTCGCTGACCAGAGAAGCTCCTCGCGAATTCCGAGTACGCGGTCGCCGAATCGGCCGCGACAGCTTCGGAAAAGACTTCGCTCGCCTCCTCGAATCTCCACCATCCAAGATGATCTATACCCTTGGCGACCTTCTTGCGGGCGATCGAGGAATCGTCCTCCGCGCGCTCGTCTTCAGAGAGACTCGCTGAGATCACACCCTCGACGCAATCAACGGCTCGACGAAGAAAGGTCTGTGTCCCCGTCATATCCTGCCGAATGTATGCGTCGCAGAATGTGAGCGCGGGGATCACTTCAACGAGATCATGCGCTTCGCGGCCTTCTGTCTGCAGCCATCGCTTTTGAAGCTCAGAGTGTAGGTGATACAGGAACGCGAGAGAAAACCGTTCTTCCATCCAACTTCGCGTCTCCTCCGTTGACTGCGCGAGGAACCCGTCCGCGAACGAATCGATCGGAAGAATCGGACCTTCTACGAGGAATTCCGCAAGCGACTTCTCCAACAAAGAGCGAAGTCGCGCCGGAGGCGCGTCCGGAAACTGGAGTAATCGGCCGGGACGCATCCTGAACGAAACGGTGCCTCCACCGGCGATATCCTGCTGAGGATTGACCGAGTACGAAAAACCGACCTGGCCGGTGAGGCGAAAGAACGCCGCCTCGAGCGCTTCGCCGACGTGACCCGCGGACGACTCGTCAAGGTGTGAGACCAGCCCAGCTCGAGGCGCCTCGATGTTGATCCTGACCGGTTCGAATGAACTCTGTTCGATGGCCGGCGTCACCCCAAAGACGCGAAGAAGATCCTCGGCTTCGGTCTCGGATCGACTCGGAGGCTTCGAGCCAAGCGACGGCGGATGGGCTACTCGGTCGCCAACCGCTTCTGCAAGAATCGCATGTAGGTCAACGTCCAATCGGGGGAAGAGACTCTGGGGAATACAGGCCGGCGAAACGAGTCCGGACGCTCGCGACGCATGGCGCTTCACCAGAGCCTGCTGAAGAGTCAGGGGGTCCTGGATCCACCGACGAACTGCGCGTTCGAGGTGTGGGTCGATAACGCCCGCCTCGTCAAGAAGCCGGTCGACCGCGAGCGGCGTGAGCGCCATCTCGGGCGCTCGACAGATCTGATCCAGCAGAGCCTCCACGACCAGCGCCTCTTGAGAGTCAAGGCTGCCTGTCGCGGCGGCAACGGGAACAGCCCACGGAGGGAGCGTCGTCTTGTCGAACACCTGGGCATGACCGAGCTCCGCCAGTCGCTCCGATAGCGCTAGCGCGGCTGCGTCGTTGGAAGCGCGGAGTCTTGCGGCCCCCCACCGAATCCCAGCCGGAAGCTGAAAGCGCGTCTCCCCTGAATTCGAGAAGGACGGGCCTTCACCCGGCCCGAAAGAGACGATGGCAACGTCGCTGGACAGAGTGTGCCATTGAACCTGAAGGTCCTCCGGGAGAGGCACGCCCAGGGAACGCTCCAGATCGCCAGACTGCTTCCGCCATTCCCGTACCAACCGATCTTCAGAGAGTCTGCGATAGGGATTCAGAGAAAGCGTCAGCTGAGATGGACGCCGCGCCAACGGCTCATTGGCTTGTACGCCATGAGTCAGCCAGAGATCGGCCGGAACCCGACCCGCACGCTTTTCGAGATCACGCAGCAGCCTTTCGGCGTGATCGCCGCCTTTGGAAGCGAGGACCCAGCTGATCGCTTCGTCCACCTTCGATCTCGTATCGATCTGATCCGCATTGATGTCTTCTAGAACCTCGAGACGACGGGCAACATTCTGGGCATAGTCTGCACGCTGGGAGGCCCAATATGCTATTGCGACGCTCAGCAAGACCAGACCAGAAGCCGCGAGAACAGACAACGTAGGCCTGAGGATCCTCACCGCTCTCGCCCTTCGGCTGATCCAGGCTTCGAGCATCTTTCCGAGTGCGTCGTGTTGAAGCTCGTAGTACGTGTGGTGCCGAGTACGCCTGCGGCGAACTACGAAGTTCGATTCAAGAGAACTCAGAATTCTCTCAAGTCGTCGACGTGATACTTTCGCGTGTTTCCGCAGTCGCTCCTTCTCGAACGTCATCTTCAAACCGTCAGGTGGTGCAAGGCATTCCAGCACCATTGCGGCTTGGAGACGGTCGATTATAGAGAGGCTGCCTGTTGCGCTCCTGATGAACTTGTTGCAGATCCCATCTCGTCCGCCCAGCCGTTCGTAGGCATCGAGCGTTAGCCGCATAGCCTTCGACTCAAGGGCGTCATCCCATAGGACCTTACCGATCACCTGCAGCGTAGTAAGCTCGATACTCGCCCTATTCGAGCGTGAACGATCGATTTTCTCCAGATCAGATCTGATCCGCTTCACGAGGTCTGGATCGATGCTTCTCCCGAAGTGCTCGATGGGCTCGATCAGTGCACGCTCAGCGGCGTCACCATCCAGCGCCTGAAGTCGCATCGTGGATTGAAGGATCGAGAGAATCGTCGTCTTGAACGGATCCAGCGCCGCCAGGTACTCCTCTCGCAGGGACAAGAGAATTCGCACGTCGCTTTCACAAGCAAGAATGGCCGCCAGCTCCGCTCGAAAAGTATCGACTTCAGCCGGCTCGCGTAGAAGCAGGAACTCGAGCTGATCGAGGATGAGCACGACGCTTCGACCGGGACGCGCACCATCTATCGTCGAAGCGAGATCTGCGTCCTCAGCTACGACACCAGGTGCGCCTTCGAGAGACTTCCTCAGGCTCCGCCTGAGTGGCGCCATCCAGTCGTCCGTGGCCCACGAGTCGTGATAGACGACGTAGGCACCCGACTCTCTCAGTTCTGGAACAACCAAGGCCCGGAGGACGGATGTCTTTCCTACACCCGAAGGCGCGTAGAGCACGCTGATTCGCGCGGAGTAGATTTTGTTCGAGATCCTGGTCGCGTCATCGTCTCGGCCTGTGAAGATCGCTCGCTGACCTTCATGGTACGGACGGATGCCTACGAACGGGTGCTCATCGGGAGTCATGATCGCTTCTGCGCGACCGGTTCTCACGCCGCGCCATCCGACTCTTCGAGAACCTCGCGCGCGAACTTCTCAGGGTCCAGCCGCACAAGCGTCGCCGGCAGACGCTCCCACCACAGCTCCTCGAGTGAACTGGTAGGCTCCCGAACAGCGTAGAGCCGCTTGAACGAATCGCGAAACGCGTTCAGGATCAATCTGTACTGCCAGATATCGAGTGCGTACCCGACGAAGACGACAGTGTTTTCCGAAATTCTTCGAAGGAACTGAGACGGAACTTTCGAGTGCTGGTTCTCCATCTTCGAAAGCAGTGAGATGTAGTCGGTTTCTGTCGCAACTACCGTGTCAACGTCGCTGGCAGGCACGTTCGCCGCAATCGTTTCCTTCGACCGTCTCGGAAGGAGCCGAGCAATCTTTGGTGCGCCGAGCACCTTGTAGATGACCGTTTCGTCCTCGAGGTTCAGGAGCAGATCGTCAGCGAGCGTAAAACTCGCACTCGTCTTCCATCCCTCGGAACCGGGACTGCGATCGACTCTGATCAACTGCCCCTCGTTCGAGGCATCGATCGCATTGATCACGTGGGCGACGATGGTGTACGGGCGCTCGGCCCTCTCGAACTCCTGCTCGAGCACCCAGTCCGAGCTCGCAGAGACGACGAGTCCTGCCGTCATCTCTCTCGCTATCGCGCGATGCATCGCGGTCGCGGCGCTCTCTGCGGAGACCGCGCCGAGCGCAGATTCAAGATATCCAAGGAAAACTGCACGACTCTCGGATACCTGAAACACCTGCTCACAGTTCGTTGCGAGCGAATCCCCGGGCTCGTCGCTGATTCCCGCGAGTTCGAGAATCGATCTCGCGAGCTCGAACGAGCCCAACTTCCCCGTACCGAACAAGCCCGGTCCGATGAACGGGATCACCTCATTGACGCTGAATAGATTCCGAAGGGCGCGTAGCCGAGCGAGCTCCGGCCGCGGAGCAGGACTGCCGGCACCCTTCGGAAGCGAGGCCTTGGCGATGAAGATGGGCCCCGACTTCGCGTAGCCCGCGCCGCCCGGAACCTGTTCGCCGGTGTCTTCCCGGACGTTCCTCTCCAGGTAGTCGCGCAGTTCGTCTACATCGACATAGCCGTCCCTGTTCTGATCAGCCTCACCGGACTCCAATCCCCGCACAAGCCACTTCGCGAACGGACTGAGCCCGACATCGGTCTCCGCGATCGATCTCTGGTACGCCTTTGATGACCAGATCACATACTTCCCGCGACCCGAACCCAGCGCTGAACGCCAACCCGATTCCGCATCTGCGGCGCCTTTGAACTCTCGGGCGAAGGCGCCAGCGAAGCAGCAGTCGAGCATCAAGACGATCTGGCTGATCGAGGTGTTGTCAATTTTCGCCTTGAGGTCGGATGCCGCGAACGAAGTGTCAGCGACATGGTCCGAGGACGTATCACTCGACGCAAGAAAGAGCTGATCCCCGTCGCTGATCATCCCGTGACCCGAGATGAAGATGACGAGGAGCCGGGCCTCCGGACGCTTCAGTGCATTGGTGACGGCGATCCGCATCTCTCTGAGATCCGGATCGACAACGTCGTCGACAGTGAAGCCGCAAGCTTCACTCTCGAGAACAGACTTGAGCGCGGCAACGTCCCGAGCCGGCGTTCTCAGATCGGCGATAGAAGCATCCGAGTACTCGCCGACGCCGAGAAGAAGCGCGTGGCAGCCGGTGAGGTCACCATCGCTGCTCACGGCGCGGATCCGGACTCGTCGCCGTTCTGGGATGCCTTCGCAGCCTCGACAAAGGATGCAATTAGATCCTTGACGGCTTCATCGTCGATTCGTTCGGAATCCAGCTCGATCGAGTGCGCCCCTACCCTGATGTTGACTCGGGTGCGCTCGCGCTCGCCCCATGTGGAAAGCAGGCCGCTAAGCGAGTTGAGTACCTCCTGCAGGACACCGCTCGAAGCCAGGGAAAAGGCCATCGTCCCGAGCGCCGCAATCTCGGTCGCGAAAGTGCCTATATCCTTGAACCGGGGATCCATCGCGCTGGAAGAATCTGCGCTGGACCGACTCTCCACCGCCACCGCTTCCGTGGAGTCCGAAAGCCAATCATGGATGCGATTCCGCTGGCCCCGCACCTTTTCCTCGGTCCAGTCATCTTCGTGCAAAGGCAGGAGAGAAATCTCACATTCAAGAGCCATGGTTAACAGGCCCTCCCCCAAGCAGGTCCGTACGGCGTCGGACATGCACAACTCGCCCCGTACGGGAGGGGATTCATTAGCGCACACGAACCGATGCTCGTACAGCAGTAGTAGGCGGGTCGATACTGCATGGGAGCGTCGGTCGACGGTCGCGGCGTCTGAACCGGGCGACACATCCCATGACTCGCTGGACTCGAAGGCCAGTGGTCACTCGACGCTTCGATGGCAGCCTTCGCCGAGACTCCGCGCGCTTCAACGGCGACTCCGACCGCGAGCGATGCCAACACGAGCACCACTGACAAGAGGGGCCGAGATCGCATCTACTTCTTTCCCCCCGATACTCTTCTTTGATTCGCATTCTGCGGAACACACATTTCGTTGCGGACGAACGCTCCTCGCCGCTGCCTGCCGCCATCGCAGATCAAACGCTCATATACCTTGTAGCGCTGCCGGCTCGGGCAACTGGAGTCCGCGGAGGGCACCGTTGTCTCCCCGGATCGAACACATCCAGACTGCGCGAGGGCGCGATTGCTCGTTGCCACTCCTAGGGAGACCGCCGCGGCAGCCATGAGAATGAAGATCAATACCCGTGTTTCCGGTTTTCCCATCTTGACCTTCCCGTTGATCTAGCTTCCCCGTATCAAGGAGAGATCAGCGTACCCACCCACTTCGATACCTAACATATTTGATTCCCCGGTTGGTCGCATCCGATTCACCAAGCAGAAATCAAGGCGTCCCTCAGGGAAACTCAAGAGAGCGAGTCTATCGGCTTATCATGAGGTCCCGCGCCATGAGACGGAGACGCGTCGGTTCCGGCTCGAGCGGCCTACACTCGCCAGCGTGGATCCACATACGCCTGGTCCACGCGCCCTACCTAACGGTCGATTGTGTATATCTGGATACAGAAATGAGGAAGTCCTTCGGGTCGGTGAATCGGATTTCCTAGACCCCGGCCGACTCGCTGTGCCGCGCCCGAATGGTCGACCGCTGCGCGAGACGTCCGGCGGCGGGTCTACTCGAGCAAGCTACGGGCTCTCAGCGCCGGAGAAGATCGGGGGACCCTGTGGGGCTACGCGGGGGCCGGCGCGGGCACGTCGAAGACCAGACCTATTGACTCGACTGTCCGCGGGTGATGGTGTGGCCTCTGACGGTGGTAGTCCCCTAAGCCGAACCGATCGGCCTCTCAGGGGGTGGACGGAGTCGCAGGGATACCGGTCTCAGCTGGACGCAGCTGGCCACTCCGAACCGAGCCGACTCCCAGCAGGACTTGGAGAGAACCGAACTTCCGATTCGGTTCGGCCAAGACTTGCGGGTTCAGGACGCGAACTTTCATCCCGAAGATTCGGCCGGCGATCTCCAAGCCAATCCGAACCGCCGATTCGGCCCCAGAGACAAACGAGGGAATTCGCCCGAATCGCCCCTCGCTGAGCCGTCTCCGGTTCGGAGCCCGACGGCCCGATCCGCCAAGACCCCGCGAGTTCGCGGGCTATTTCGGCGCGCTCGCGAACTCCTACTGAGAGTTCGCATTCCGCCAGCCTGGGTGGCGAGGCGCCTGCGGCGCAGTGGCGGTGGGGGAAGTCTGGGGCGAACTCGTCTCTGCCGTCGATTCCCTGTTTCGTCGGGAGAATACAGGGAACATTGCCAAACTCGCGCATCGTCCGGACTGTTGCTTTCAGGATTTCGTTGATGATCCGGATAGTTGCGGACGAGTTCCCTAGGTATCGGAACAGGGAACTATCTCCAGCGAACAGGGACGATCTCGGGAACACCAGGGAAGGGAGAGCCCCAGTCCTCAGGCGCTACGACGGATTCTCATACTCTCGGCTCTCCGCCGTCGGCTCGCGATCGAGCCAGCGGAGCGCATGGATCGACGACCCTCTGGACGAGGCCTGCAGCGTCGTTTCGAATCCCCGGTATTGCCGACTGAAGCCCGCGATCCGACTCCCGAACGAAGGTTACGCAGGCACCGCGCGATCGCGAACCGGGATCACTCGACTTCCTCCGAAGCACTGGGCTCGTCGTGGCCGACCGCGCATTGCTCCCGCGCGAGGCTGAATCTGTATCGATCGATATGACTCCGCGTTGCTGGGGCACGATTCGAATGGCGTCCGAGTCTCCACGCGAATGGTTGACGCGCGATCAAGCTGGATGTGCTCCGTCCATCGACGTGCCGCCTTCGCTTCGCCTACACCCTCCGGAGACAGCGGGGCGTTCGTTGAATCCGAGGATGCGGAAGACGCGGTTGCGTGTCCGGGTGCGACGAAGAAGATCCAGCGGGCGCAGCTCACGGGGGTTCTCCCGATCTCGGGGCGTTGCGAAGCCGACGAGCCAGAACGAGCGCACGATGGTGGTCGTCGGACAGGGGCAGCAATGCAGGATGACGCTTCATGTCCTATCCGGGGCGCCCGTCGGGTCGGGGCATAGTGAGGATCGACCAATAGCGGACCGTGAACAGTCCGAACGCGCAGGTCCAGGCCAGGGCGCTCGCCAGGAGCACCGCGCGGTGCTCCACGCCGGAGACGAACGGAGCGGCGACGCGCGTCAGCGCGGCCAGGTGGACGAGCACATAGCACCACACTACGCCTTCCGGCAGAACGAGAGGTCGCCCGGTATGACCGATGCCGACGCGGGTCATCACCGCAATGATCGTGCCCCCGATCGCACCGACCGTGAGCGCGTGGAGGCCGACCGTCGAAGGTATGGATACGCCCAGGTCGGATGCACCCGCGAGAAGAAGCCCGACGACGACCCATAGGGATCCCGCATGGAGGGACCACAGCAACGGATCCGAACGAGTCTGCCAGCTCTGCCAGCCCGCCATCCTGGCCAGCGCCGAGAGTCCGGCGATCACGCCGAGGATTCCCGTGGGCGAGGACCGGCCCAGGATCGAAGCCGACACGGCGGTTGCGACCGCGGATGCGATCGCCAACCGGTTCAGCCACAGCCAGCTCCGGACGACGACCGTGCGCCCGCGCTGTCGAAGGGCGTTCTGCGTGAAGGCGGGCGTGATTCGTCCGCCAATCTCGAGGATCAGGATCACGAGCAGGTCGACGGCGAATCGCAGAGCGGTTCGGGCCAACCCCGGGGCGACCCCGAGAGCGTCGGCGTGTACGGCACCGTTCGCTCCTGCCAGCACCACGACGATTCCGACGACGCCGTAGTTGCGAACCTGCCCCGAGCCCCAGATCGTACGCAGGGCCGCGACAGCCACTGCGGGCAGGAAGGCGAAGTCGACGAGCGCGACCAGCCAGGCAGGGAGCACGGTCGCAACCGCGAACACGACCCGCCCAGCCACCCAGAGGGCCAGCAACGCCGCGAGCGGTCGCCCCGTCAACGCGGGACCGCCCGTCCAAACCGGTGAGGCCGTCAACAGGAACCCGGCGATCGCCGCCGCCGCGAGTCCGAAGACCATCTCGTGACCATGCCACCACATCGGGGCCAGCCACGCTGGCGTCGGGGCGCCACCGGTCCACGCGACCACCCACCAGAGAATGGCGATCGATGCGTGGAGCCCCAGCACGAGGAAGAACGGCCGAAAGGCCCGACCCCAGAGGCCGAAGGGCTCGGACGAGGACGGGGCGAGCTCCTCGACGGCGAGGGCCGGCGCGGGAGGAAGACTCACGCCGGACTCTCCCGCTTCGAAGCGAGCGTCCTCCCGGGCTCCGCCTTCTCCCCAGTCAGGAGGTCCCGTCTACCCGCTCCACGCCAACATCGTTCGTAGAAGTCCCCGAGTGCCTCCTTGGACTGCCGACGCTTGGCCCAGTCCTCGAGCAGCGGTCGCACCCGATCGACGAGCGCATCCTGCGGAACGCTCGCTGCATGGAGCGCACCCAGCCTCGTCCCTTCGAGCGTTCCGCCGATGAACACGTCGTAGTGGCCCGGCTTGCGACCGACCAATCCGATGTCGGCGTTGTAGGGTCGCACGCAGCCGTTCGGACAACCGGTCATCCGCAGAGTGATCGGCGTGTCGTCGAGGCCGAGATCCGCGACGACGCGCTCGAACGCGAGACCTACATCCTCGGAAACGCGCTCGGATTCGGCCAGGGCGAGACCGCAGGTCGGCATCGCCGGACAAGCGAGCGAGTGGCGGCGAACGAAGCTCAGGCTCTCGGGCAGGGGGAGCGAGAAGGCGCGCAGAACCCGCTCGACTTGCGAAACCTGCTCTTCCGTCAGATTCGCGAGGAGAATGTTCTGCTGGGGCGTGAGGACGACCGAAGGACGCAGCGCTTCGACGAGCGTTCTCACCACGGTCTTCCAGCGATGTCGCGCGTCATCGATGATCCGGCCGTTCGGAAGCCAGATCTCGTAGAGCCAGCGTCCGTCGCCCTGCTCGTGAGGCCCGAGCCAATCTCTATGCTGTAGCGGTGCCGTGTCGACCCAGGGCTGGAGTGGGAACGCCGCGCGGCGCTCGAACTCGTCGCGGAACACGTCGATCCCCCACTCCTCCACGACGTACTTCAAGCGAGCGTGGCGGCGATCGGTGCGATCGCCGAAGTCGCGATAGATGGACGCGATCGTCCGAACCGCTTCGACCAGGTGGCGGCGCTCGACGAAGCCGAGTGGCGTCGCCAGCCGGGCGTACGTCTCGGGCTTGCGATGGGTCAGACCCGATCCGCCGCCGACCAGGACGTTCGCGCCGCGCAGCTCGCCCGACGCCATGATGCCGATCAGCCCGACGTCCTGGCCGTGGACATCCGTCGAGTTGTCTTCCGGAAGGGCGAGTCCGGTCTTGAACTTCCGAGGCAGGTACGTGACGCCGTAGAGGGGTTCGGTCTCGCGACTCGAGTCGATGCACTCGCCATCGAGCCAGATCTCGTGATAGGCGTTGGTCGCGGGGGTCATCGCCTCCGTCAGCTCCGCGGCCAGACCGTGGAGCGCTCGATAGCCGCCGCGAGCCAGCGGGGCGGGAGGCGCCACGATGTTGCGCTCCACGTCGCCGCATCCGCAGAGGGTCGAGATCAACGCTTGGTTGACTCGCTGGATCGCCGTCTTTAGATCCCCCTTCAGCAACCCGTGGAGCTGGAAGTTCTGCCGTGTCGTGATGCGAAGCGAGCGGTTGTAGACGAGGTCTTCCGCCAGCTCGTCCAGTGCCAGGTACTGCTCGGCGGTCAGCTGGCCGCCGGGGATCTTCGTGCGGACCATGAAAGTGGGCTGGCGGTCCGCTCCGGTCAGCCGCGCCACGGAACGCGTGTCGCGATCTTCCTGCTGGTAGATTCCATGAAACTTCGCGACGCGCTGATCGAGCTCGGAGAGCCCGGGCTCGGCGTCCGCGAGGGACTCGCGAAGGCTGCCCCGGAGGTGGCGACTCGCGCCCTTCGTGCGCTCGACGCCGGACGGTGCGCCTTTCCGCGCGAGTGGAGCCGGAAGGGAGCCGCCGTACGAACGAGGCGCTCCCCGCGATCCGGGACGATCATCGTCGGCCAAGACTGACTCTCCCTCGCGCTCGGCGACCAGAACGGCGGCTTGCAGAGACGGGCGTCTCACATAAGCTATATCCCGGATAGATCTTTACCATACACCCCCTGTGTCGCAAGGGATCGAGCTGTACATCATGGAGACCCCGCCTCGAGACGCTGCCGAGGAGATCCGACGGCGCTGCATCGACGCCGCACGGAGCGGCTACGAAGACGCGCTGATGAGCGGACTCTGCCGAGAGGGCGCGTGGGAGGCGGCCGTGAGCGCGATCCAGCGACTCGATCTCGAACGCGTCAGCGACGACGCGAGCGCGGCCGGTACGCCGACAGACGATGCGTCGAGCAATCGGGAGCTGGCCGAGCACTGCATCGACCTGGCTCGGAGGTTCACGCGCGCCGGGCCACCGGCAGCGGGCAGTGCGGCTGCGGTCACCGGCGCGATCGCAGCGGGCCTGCTGGAATGGGCGGCGGGCGCTACGGAAGGCCGTGGACAGGAGGCGTTCCGCTCCCGGGCGGGGAGAATCAGGGGCCGTGCTGCGGCACTCGCAGCTTCCCTTGCGTCGGCCGCACAGGAGGATGCCTCCGTGGTCGGGAGCCTCGTCGAATCGCGCGACCGCGCCGATCCTCGATCGGTGCTCCTCGACGCGACCGAGTCCGTGCTCGAGGTCGCAACAGGCTGCTCCCAGGTAGCGACGCTCGTCGCCGAGCTCACCCCTCATGCCCAACGGACGTTCCGTCCCGATCTGGAGGTGGCGCTACGGCTGGCCTGCAGCGCGAGTCAGAGCGCACTCGACTTGTTCGAAACGAATCGTCCAGGCGACGAGGAAGGATCCGAATGGCTCCTGAGCGCGAAACGACGAGCGTGGAGAGTTCGTCTCCTGCTCCGTCGAGCCGCCGTCGGCATCCGCTCCTCGGACTGGGAGTAGCGATCTCTCCGACAAGACACCGGACGAACTGGGATTCCGCCAGTGTCAGATCGCCGACGCGTCCGATGGCCCTTCGATCCGAGCCTCGCATTTTGCGCAAGCACTCGGCTGAGACTCGTCCCAGCCTGGTCGGCCCTGCGTCCATCGCCCGCAGCTCGAGCACTTCCGCGCACGCGCGTGGTCTTTGTCGAGCACGTATTCACCGAAGCAGCCTTCGGTGCACCACTTTCGAAAGCCCGGCATCAGGACTTTCTTGTGGAACTCGTTCTCGACCCAGCGCGTGACCGCGTCGGCGTGGGTCCAGAGCGTCGAGAACTGGTACCGGCGCCCGGGTCGAGCCCAGAGGACCGCCTGGAGGCAGCCTTCGACGCCTCGGGTTTCGTCGAGCGTTCGGTCCCGATGGCGAAGGAACTCGGCCTCGCCCTCGGGCGTAAAGACGAACTCGGCGAGAACGAGGAGGGGAGCCTCGTTCGGTGCAGGGTCACTCATGTCGGCGATTCTCCGTTTCGCAGGCGCACCGCGCGCCTCCCGTCACGAGGGCGTCAGCAGACGAACGAGCGTCCGCTTCCGCCGGGCCACGAGATCGGCGAGGGTGTATCGATCGAGGGTCTCGAGGAAGGCATCGAGCGCCTCCGCGAGGACGCCCTTCAGCGTGCACGCCGACTCGAGCCGGCAGGTATTCGTGTCTGGATCGAAGCACTCGACGAGGTCCAGGCTCCCTTCCGCGTGCCGAACGACCTCCCCGACGCCAATCTCGTCGGGGCGCCTCGCGAGCCGAAGCCCCCCGCCGCGCCCACGCACCGTCTCGAGGTAGCCCGCACGTCCCAGCTCGTGCACGACCTTCGTGAGGTGGGCCTTCGAGATGTCGTAGGCCTTCGCGATCTCGTCGATCGTCGCCAGATGGTCCGTGTGGACACCCAGGTACATCAACACGCGCAAGCTGTAGTCGCTGTATCGAGTGAGTCGCATCGACGAAAAGATGCATCAAATATCCATGTTCATGCAAACGCGGCCCCTGCCGATTCGATTCCGGGGGCTGCGCGGCCCCCTCAACCGCTTCACCCGTCACCGCGCAGACCCCTTCCAGGGATTCCCCGACGTGCTTCCCCGCCGACATCGCGAGACGATCTCCGAGAAGGCCGCGGAACGTCGCCAGGAACGAGGAGAACTACGCCGGCTGCGTCCGCGGCTCGACGCCGTGCTCGGCGTGACTCGTTCCGAGTGCGCGAAGGTCGGCCTCCAGCCATGGCTCTCCGGCGCAATGTGCGAGCCATGACTTCCGGGTTTCCTGAATCGTCTCCTCGCGCTCCGAGAGCGCGTACTCGCCGACGAGCGGCACGATGTGCGGGTAGCGCTCCATGAAGCAACCGTGGAATCGCTCGACTGACGTCGAGCGGCTGTGACTCGCGACGCCGAGTCCGAGCACTGCCGCGGCAATACCCAGACCTCTCTCGGCCGCCTGACGGATGACTTCGTCTTCGAGCTCAGGCCAGACCTGCCTCTGGCTCATGGGACGCTTCCGCGTCGCCCAAGCTAGCCCTTCAGGTGTTCCCAGTTTCGGGGCAAGTCCTGGCGTCGCGGACAACCCGGATTCCCCGAAGGGCTCCCGATACGAGTCGGCAGGTCATTTTGACTGAATTTATCGAGTTTATCCGAATTCGATAAACTCCCTAATTTCGCTATAAACATCCCTGTCATGGACCCTGTCTCGAATCCGTTCGCCCCTGGCGCAGGCACGCCGCCGCCCGAACTCGCGGGTCGGGACGACGTTCGCGAGGCGGTTCGAATCGCGCTGGAGCGGGTCCGTCGCGGACGCTCGACGAAGAGCGTCTTGATGGTTGGACTCCGAGGAGTCGGGAAGACCGTCCTGCTCGACCGGATGCGCGACGACGCCGAGGCGGACGGCATCCACACGGTCCGGCTCGAAGCGCCGGAATCCCGCTCGCTCCCCGCCCTCCTCGCCCCGGAGCTCCGGCAAGCCCTCCTGCGACTCTCCAGGCTGGAACGTGCCAAGACTCTCGCAGAGCGGGCGCTTCGCGCGCTCGCCGGCTTCGCCAAGGCGCTCAAGGTCAAGTACGACGACATCGAGGTGGGCCTCGACTTCGAGCCCGAGCCGGGCCTCGCCGACAACGGCGACCTCGAACGCGACCTTCAGGTCCTGATCGAGGCCGCCGGCGAGGCCGCGAAATCCGGCGACACGGCGCTGGCCATCTTCATCGACGAGCTCCAGTACGTCGAGGAGGAGCAGCTCGCCGCCCTGATCACGGCACTCCATCGCGCCGCCCAGCGACGACTCCCCATCGTGCTCGTCGGCGCGGGCCTCCCACAGCTTCGGGGTCGCATGGGTCGGGCGAAGTCCTACGCGGAACGACTCTTCGACTTCCCCGAGATCGGACCGCTCGACGAAGAAGCCGCGAGCGCAGCACTCTCTAGGCCGGCCGAAGCCGAGGGCGCCGCGTTCGAGCCGGAAGCGCTCGACGCGGTTCTGGGGAAGACGCGGGGCTACCCGTACTTCCTCCAGGAGTGGGGGAAGCATTCCTGGGATGCCGCGGACGAGTCCCCCATCACCGCAACGGACGTGGAGCAGGCATCGACGACCACGATCGCGGCACTCGACGAGAGCTTCTTTCGCGTGCGCTTCGATCGCCTCACGCCGAGCGAGAAGAGGTACCTCCGTGCCATGGCGGAGCTCGGCCCCGGCCCGCACCGCTCGGGCGACATCGCAAACGAGCTCGGACGACAGGTCACGTCGCTCGGCCCTACTCGGGGCAAGCTGATCTCGAAGGGCATGATCTGGAGCCCGAGCCACGGAGATACGGCCTTCACCGTCCCCCTCTTCGACGAGTTCATGCGGCGCATCATGCCGGGCGACGATTGGCGGGAATGAGCGGCGGGCCGCGGCGCAACGATCCCTGCCCCTGCGGCAGCGGACGCAAGTACAAGCGGTGTCACCTCGCCGAGGACGAGGCCGGACGAGGCGCGCGCACCCGGGCCGAGCGGTTGGGCACGCTCGGAGCCGACCTCACCAACGCGATCTGCGCGTACGCGCACGAGCGATTCGGCGAGCGCTGGGACGACCCCGCGTTCGAGATCTTCTTCGAACCTGAAGATGCTTTCCAGCTCCTGGTGCCGTACTCCGCGCATCACGTTCCGATCGAGGGGCGCACGGCTGCCGAGTGGTTCCGCGAAGCGTTCGAGCCCGAGCTCTCGGCCGACGAGCGCGCCTGTCTCGACGCCGAGGCTGCGTCGTGGCTCTCGCTCTGGCAAGTCATCGACGGGCGGCCGGGCGACGGACTCACGTTGCGCGATCGACTGACCGGACAGGTTCGCGATGTCATCGAACGCACGGCGTCGCGGACCCTGAAGGAGGGCGAGAGCGTGCTCGCGCGGCTGGTCGAGCTCGGCGACTTCGTCTCGATCAACGGACTCTACCCCGTCGCCCTGCCCGAGACTGAGGCCGCGGAGATCGAGCGCCGCACCCGCGCGCACCTGCGGCGCAAGCGCGACGTCCGGGTCGAGCGCCTGCGCGAGCCCAAGACGATGCGCTACCTGATCCGCCGCGTCGACGAAGCGTGCGAGGCGCGGCTCGCGGGGCCAACGCTCGTCAACAACGATGGCGACCCGATCCTCTTCACTACGGACCACTTCGAGTTCGAGACGGGGGCAGACGGCGAGATCGCACGCCGGCTGGCGGCGCTCGGTGGCGCGCGCGACCACGAACCCGGCGACGATGAAGATGGCGCCGACGCCAGCGAAGTGTTCGACTTCGTCGGACGCGGCGAAGTACTCGTCGGACAGGCGCGCGTCGGCGACCGCCGTCTGCGCGTCGACACGAACTCCGTGGAGCGAGCTGACACTCTGCGCGGGCGGATCGAGCGTTCTTGTGGATCGCTGCTCCGCCACCTCGTCCGCGAGCACGGCGATCCACTCTCGGCGGCGGCGGTAGGAGGGGGCTCGGCGGAGGATCAGCGGGACGACGAGCCCAGCCCCGAAAGGCACGCGCTCGCGCGCGCCATCAAGGAGCAACACTACGCGGAATGGCTCGACGTGCCGGTTCCAGCGCTTCGGGGCGAGACGCCGCGAGGCGCGGTCTCGACGGAAGACGGCCGCGCGCGGGTCGAGGCCCTGCTCGCCGACGTCGAACGGGCCGAGATGTCGCTCCCTGCCAACGAGCGGTTCGACTTCGGGCGGCTGCGGCGCGAGTTGGGGCTTGGCGAATGAGGTGCTCCGACGGGCGATAGATTCGCGATCCAAAGGACACCCTGGTGCCGATCACGGGGGTCGAGAGGCACGCTCAAGAGAGCGGGCTCAGCGAAACGCGGGCAGAGGGCGCGAGCGCTCATCTCGGCTGGTCGAAATCAACGACCCGGCCATTCGAAACGTTTGACTGCGGCCATCTGAGAACGTCCGATTGGCCATGTGTGAGCCTCTCTGAGAAAGCGCGCAGGCAGCCGAGTCCGTCCCCTCGAGCGGAAGCCGCAGGCCCGAGATTCAGCATCAGTTTCGACTGACTGCTTTTCTTCGACGTAGTGTCTTTGACCAGGCGGGAAGCTCCGATCTGGCCGAAGCCGAGCACACGCACGAGTTCGGCGCCTGGCGGCAAGCACTCTCCGAAGTCGAGCAACAACGAGCATCAGGAAGAGAGCGCAGGCGAAGTAGACGACTGAACTGCCGCGGCTCAGAACGAGGCAACTCCGACATGGCAAAGTCCTTCAAGAAGCTACGCGACAAGATGAGCCCCGCGGCCCGCGAGCGCGTCGAACGACGCGTGCGTGGGACGCTTCTCGAAATGACGCTTCAGGAGCTTCGACAGAAAGTCTCGGGAAAGACGCAGGCCGAGCTCCTGGATGTGACCCAGGGCGCCATCTCCCAGCTCGAGGGTCGCCACGACATTCTTCTCAGTCGACTGGCGAAGTACGTACACGCCCTGGGCGGCGATCTCGACCTCGTCGCCCGCTATCCGGACGCCGACGTCCGGATCATCCAGTTCGACGAGAACGACGAGGAGACGGTGGCGACAGGGACCTGAGCGTCTCTACTGCCAGATCCCTCGGACGCCCGATCGAAGGCCCGGCCCAGGCTGATCGCGACGAGGCACAGAGGACACGCTCCGTCGGCGCGTTCCCCACGCAAGGCCCGCCGCCGAACTCCCTCAGGAGCAGGGCATGTTGGGATTTCGCATGCCGGTGAACCAGCCGCCGTCGGCGACGAACTCCGAGCCGGTCGAGTAGCTCGCTTCGTCGGTCGCGAGGAAGACGATGACCTGGGCCACCTCCTCGGGCTGGCCGACGCGAGGGATCGGGAAGTGGGCGTAGACCGACTCGTTCAGCTCTTCGACGGACCGGTCCTCCGAGCCTCCCATGGCCGTGTACATCCCGCCGGGATGGACGCTGTTCACGCGAATGCCGTACTGGCCGAGCTCGATCGCCGCGTTCTTCGTGAGTCCCCGCACGGCCCACTTCGTCGACGAGTATGCGGAGAGCCCGGCGGCCGAGTGCAGACCGTCGATCGACGAGACGTTGATGATCGACCCGGATCCGGCCGCCTTCATCGGCTCCACGACGGATCGGATGCCCAGGAAGGTCCCGAACTGGTTGATCTTGAACACACGGAGGTAGTCCTCGTCGGTCGTCTCCGTGATCGCCGCCATGTGGACGACCGCCGCGTTGTTGACGAGCACGTGCAAGGGACCGAGCGACTGCGCGCGTTCGATGGCCGCGTCCCAGTCGGCTTGCTCCGTCACGTCCATGCGAAGGAACACGGCGTCGTCCCCGAGCTCGTCGGCCAGAGCCTGGCCTTCGCCGTCGAGCACGTCGCCGAACACGACCTTCGCCCCCTCCGCGACCATCAGCCGAACGGTCGCCGCTCCGAGACCCCGGGCACCTCCCGTCACGAGGGCCACCTTGCCTTGCAGTCGATTCATCCCAGCCCCGAAGTTCGGACAGCGTGATCGCTGTGGGCTTTCAGGCTAGCAAGTCCACGCTCCGGGATTGAGCACGCGGATCGCGCGCGGACGGCCCTCGCGATCAGGACGCTTCGGGGACAGGCGATCGCAGGCTTCGCTCACGCGTAGGTTTCGTCTGGCCCGCACGAGTACCGTCGCGGCTCGCAGGGCGCTCAGCCACGCATGAGCGCGTATGCTCTCCCGAGGAGGGCTCTCCCATGCGGCTCGTCTCGCTCGTCCTGCTCGTCTGCGGCTCGTCCGCCCTGCTCGCCTGCGCACAGCACGGGCGCCCGGGGAGCGAGGTCCCCCAGACCGCCTGCCACCATCACGCTCACGGAGCTTCGTCGCGCGATTCGGACGCGCTGCTCGCCTTCTCGGCGGAGCGGCTTCCGCGCATCACCTCGGGGCTCGAGGGAGCCGTCGAGTCCGGTCGCGTCGCCGGCGCCGTGGCGCTCGTGTCCCGCCACGGCGAGATCGTGTCGCGGAGCGTCGTCGGGGAGCAGGACCTCGAGGCGGGGATCCCGATGCGGGAGGACACGATCTTTCGCATCTACTCCATGTCGAAGCCTGTGACGAGCGTGGCCGCGATGATCCTCGTCGAGGAAGGACGGCTCCGGCTGGCCGAGCCCGTCGATCGCTGGCTCCCCGAGCTCGCCAATCCCCGGGTGCTGCTCGATCCCGAGGGCCCCATCGACCGGACCCGAGCGGCGACGGGGCCGATCACCGTCCGCGATCTGCTGACCCATACGTCGGGCCTCGCCTACGACTTCACGAGTCGGGGCCCGATCTCCGAGGCGCTTCGCGCACGGGCTCTGCGCGGCAGTGGCTCGACGCTCGAACCCGACGAATTCATGAAACGACTCGGCGAGCTGCCATTGTTGATGGATCCTGGCACCCAGTGGCACTACGGGCTCTCGAGCGACGTGCTCGGCGTGCTGGTCGCCCGCGTGTCCGGACAGAGCCTGCCCGACTTCCTCGAGGAGCGGATCTTCGGCCCGCTCGAGATGGTCGACACGGGCTTCTTCGTGCCCGACGAGAAGCTCGAGCGCTTCGCCGTGAACTACGCCCTCGCGCCCGAGGGCGAGGTCCTCGTCGTCGCGGATCATCCGCGGGACAGTCGCTATCGGAAGCCGCCGAGCATGCCCTCCGGCGGAGGCGGATTGGTCTCGACGGCGGGCGACTACCTGCGCTTCGCGCGGATGATGACCGAGGGCGGCGCGCTCGACGGCGTCCGGATCCTCGCGCCGAAGAGCGTGGCCTTGATGACCGCGAACGCGCTTTGGCCTGAGGAACGACCCGCGTCACCGCCCTTCGGAAGCCGCTTCTTCTTCGCGGGATCGGGCTTCGGCCTGGGCGTCTCGGTCCTCGAGGATCCGGGGCAAGCCGCGCAGTACGGATCGGTCGGCATGCACGGCTGGGGCGGCGCGGCCGGGACCTGGTACTGGTCGGATCCAGCGGAGGACCTCTCCGCGGTCATGATGATCCAGGTCATGAATCAGGGCGCGAACTCACCCCTCAGCCGCGACTTCCAGAAGTCGGTCTACCAGGCGCTCGAAACTCAGAGCGCGGGGTGTCGCCGGGGGCGTGGGCACAGGCGGCGTTGATCGAAGGGGCGGACGCTCCGCGGGAAGGCGGGTCGCGGTGGGGGAGCGGAGAGAGAACTCGTCTCCGCCGTTCGTTCGCAGGTCCGTCGGGCGAGTGCAACGAATTGGCCGAGTCGAGCCGGACCGGCTCTCGGGCCGCAGAGCCCAGGTGACCGAGCTGATTGCCGCGACTCGTGGAGACAGAGCCGTGGGCCATCGATCGCCCACCCGAACTTGCCGTTTGACACCCGTATCGAGCGCCAACTAGCATGGGTTCTCCCTCGCTGAAAGGTTCGCCGTGTCTCGCACTCTGCTTCGCCTCGTGCTTCCCGCCGTCCTCGCTCTGGTCCTGCTCGAGGGCACCCCCGTGGCCGCCGCTCCGGACCGCGTCGCCGTCCAGGGCCAACTGCTCGACGACCTGGGAGAACCCATCGAAGGGGCCGTCGATCTCCAGGTCTTGATCTGGGACCAGCCGACGGGCGGCACACTCTACTACCAGGAGTCCTTCTCCGGACTGGTGACCGACGCGAGCGGCGTGTTCAACCTGGTGCTCGGGACCGGTGTCCTGCAGACGCCGGACGGGATCGGGACCGCCGTCGAGCTGGCCGGCGACACGGCCCACATCCAGCTCCAGATCGAAGGCGAGCTCCTGGAACCGCGCCAGCCGCTCGGCTCGGTGCCCTTCGCCTTCAACAGTCTCTCTGCGGAGAACGCGGAGAACCTGGGCGGTCTGAGCAGCACCGACATCCAGTCCCAGATCGACCTGGCCTCGAGCGACGTCAGCACGCTGAGCGACCGCGTCGACACCGACATCGCGACGCTGCAGGGCGTCGATCAGTCGCTGCAGAGTGGAGTCGACGCCAACTCCTCCTCCATCTCCTTTCTCGGATCCCAGATCCCTTTCAACCTTACGAACCGGTTGGCAGGCGCGGAAGCCCAGCTCTTCGGCGTCCAGACGGATCTCGGCACCGCTCAATCGGACATCGCCGGGTTGCAGTCCACCGTCGCCGGCCTGCCGCAGCTCTCGGCGGAGAACAATTGGACTGGAATTACCAACGGCTTCGACAACATCCAGGCCAGGTCGATCACGATCACGACGGGCCCGTCGACTTCGAGGATCGGCATCGCCTTCGGCAACATCACGAACGTCAACTACATCTTCTCGAACAGCATGGAAGCCGGCTCGATGACGGTCGCCAATCAGATGAGCGCCGCGTCGGTCCGCATTCGGGGCGGCGCCGACATCGCCGAGCCGTTCGACTTCGACGACGCGCAGGCGATCGTGCCCGGCATGGTCGTCGCCATCGACCCGGATTCGCCCGGTCGGCTCCGCCTCTCCACCGAGCCCTACGACTCGAAGGTCGCGGGGATCATCAGCGGCGCCGGCGGCGTGCAGCCGGGCCTCACGCTGAGTCAGGAGGGTTCGATCGCGGACGGAGACCACCCGGTCGCGCTCACGGGGCGTGTCTACACCTGGGTCGACGCCGACGAGAACGGACCGGTCCGCCCAGGCGACATGCTCACCACGTCGTCCCGCCCGGGCCACGCGATGCGCGCGAGCGAGCCGACGAAGAGCTTCGGCGCCGTGATCGGCAAGGCGATGGGTCGACTCGACGAGGGCCAGGGCCTCGTCCTCACGCTGGTCAACCTCCAGTGATCGGACACGCGCGCTCGAGCAACTGCCCGGGACACGCGATCGCGATCGCCGCGATGGCCCTGATTTTCTGTCTCGCGGCTGCGCCCGCGTCCAGTCAGGAGTGCGCCTGCGGCGACGGCAATACGCCCGTACTCGGTTGCTGCGGCGGCGACGGCCAGCGGCTGTGCTCGCTCAGCATCTTCTCGGATTGTCAGACCGCGTGCGTCGCGCCTGCGGAGATCTCGGACCTCGGCGTGAACTGCGCGATCCCGCGCAAGATCGGCGAGTCCTGCAGCGCTTTCCGCCCGTGCGATGGCGATACGGCCGCCTGCTACCCGACACCCGCGCAGGGCCTCGGATCCCAGACCTGTCTGCCGAACGAGGCGATCGGCAGCGAGCCGTGGAACGATGCGGTCTGCCTGTCGCTCTTCGACCCGTCTCGCCAGAACGCGGTGCTCGCGCAGCCCAATCTCGGAGCGCAGAGCTTCGGAACCGGGGTCGCCCTTGCCGCCGGAGTCGCCGGCTTCGTCGAGGTCGGCGTCGTCTACGGCACGGGGGGCGAATACGGCTGCTACCGAAGCGAATGCTTCGGCGGCCAGACGAACGTCTCGGTCGGCGTCTTCGGGTGCGAGGGGCGATTCGAGAGCTGGGAAGCCGTCGCCTCGACCACGCCGCCGGAAACGGGGAGTTCGTTCCTCGTCGTCGGCAGCGGGTCCGTCGGATTGGGGGCCTCCGTCGGGGTCGTCCTTGACAACGGCACACAGGTCGGGTCGGTGGGTTGTGCACTCCTCGAGATCGGCGTCCTCCCTGTCGATATCGGCACATACCAGTGCACGACCCAACGGATCACCTACCTCCCGGGCTTCGGCTCGCGCGACGAAGCCTACGTCGACTTCAGCTACGAGGGCGTCGAGCAGGGCTCCGAGTTCGCCCCGGCCAGTACGCTCATCCTGGGTTGGACGCTCGTCGAGGAGAACGGAGTCGTTCGGATCAGGCCGGGCACGTCGAGCGAAACGCTTCTGCTCACAGGCAAGAACGCGGTTCTGGCCGTCGAAGGACCGGGCGGCGACGTCGTGATCGGGGTGCCCGCGCCATGAAGCACGGAACGCCTCACGTCGCACGACCGAACGATCCGGGATCGCCGCGATGAGCGGACGTAACATCTCTCGGTGGGCACGAGGGCTGCTGGCGTCGATCATGCTCGCGACGGGTACGGCACAGGCAGCGGACGTCGAGAGTCCGAACTATCGGATTCCGAACCTCACGGTCACCGGGGCCGCTGGCGACGCGTCGGGCACCGGCGTGCGACTTCGATGGAGCGTGGGAGAGACGCTCAGCGCACAGAGTGACGGCGATCTCGGCGCTCGCCTCGGGTTCCTGCGGACCGTCATCGCCTACACGGATCGACCTCCGCTTCGGCCGCTGCCCGCCTTCGCTCGCGTCGAACGTTTCGAAGCGGATCGCTATCTGCCCGACCTCCCCCTCGACGGCCAGCAGGGATGGAGCGCCTTCGGACTCGGTTCGGCGGAGGTCGGGGACGGCTTCGCGGCGACGGGTGTGCAATCCGTCGAGATCGCGCAGGGCGATGCCGGCGAGGACGGCGTGCGATTCCCGATCGGGCTCGCCACCCGCAATCGCCAGCGCATCTCAGCACAGACCACCGTGTTCATTCCCAGCACGCCTCCCAGCGGCAATCTGGGCACCTGGACGGTCGGGCGGCTCGCCTTCGGTGTGGGCGGTTCGGAGGATCGAAACATCGAGCTCAACGTGATCGAAGAGCCGACGAGCGCCGTCGGAGAGCTCTCGGTGTTCGCCGGACTTGCGACGCGGAGCGCCGGCTTCGTCTCACTCGACCGATGGAACCGCTTCGAGCAGGTGCTCGACGTGCCCTCGCAGACCCTCGAAGTCTTCCTGAACGGACGCCTTGTCGAGGCGGGCCCCTACGAGCTCGACCCCACGCGGATCCTGGCGTCGTTCGAACTCCTGAAGGTCAAGGGCGACATGCCCGCAGTCTTCGACGACGTCGACGTACGAATCGACGAGACCACGCTCTTCGACACCTCGATGGAAGGTCCCGAGTACCAGCTCCTCGCGATCGCTGGCCAGAATGGTTGGGCCTCCTTTCTAGACGGCGGAAACGCGGACGTCGGCACCGCCGCGGCGGCGGGCGGCCAGGGGATCACGATCACCCGCGGAAGCGGCGAGGGCCCGGACGCCATCGCGCGGGTCTTCCGCGAGCCGACGCTCGGACGACGCGTCGAGATCGGCGTCAGCGCCTTTCTCGGCTTCGCGTCGACGTTCTCGGAATGGACCGTCCTGGACTCGGGATTCGATCGGGGCCGGATCGTAGTCCGCGTCTCGCCGTCCGGCAGGGTCCAGGTCGTCTACGACGGCGTCGTCCACGACCCGGGCTACTTCGTCGATCGCGAGCAGTGGAACCGCTTCGAGCAGATCATCTCCCCGATCGGCCCGTCCGCCGCGTGGATCGAAGTCCGCGTCAACGGCGAGCGTATCCATGCGGGCGAAGGACTGAACGTCGGCAACGTCGAACTCCGCGACGCCTTCTTCCGCGGAAGCCAGGTCGCGAACGACTTCCTCCACATCGACGATCTGCGCATCACGCTTCCCGAGCCGGGTCTGGTCATCCCGGTCGCTCTCGGCGGAACGTTGCTGGCAGGGGCAGCGCGGAGGAGAATCCGACGATCCCGCCCCTGACGCTTGGCACGTCGGCCATTCGTCCGAACGTGGCAGAACTGCTCTCTCGGAGACATGGGTCTGAAAAGCTGGCGGTGGGGGGAGTCGCGGGCGTACTGGTCTCAGCCGACGATTCCTTGCGATTCCTTGAAATGCACGGAAAGTACAGGGAATTCCTGTCGATTCGGGCCCTACGAATACGCTGGCGCGGGACTTTCCGGCGTCATTTCGGTTGGTTGGGGATCAATTCCCTAAGGCACGGAACAGGGAGTTTCCGAGCCCCGATCAGGGAATCGGCTCAGAAGCCAGGCTCGCGTCGATCGCGCGCGTGATCGAAGCCAGCTGACGAGCGACCGCGGCAGGCGCGTTGAGGCCCTCGCCGACACCCATCATCAGAACGACGAGTTCTTGCTCTCGGTACGTCGAAGACCGAGCCGACCGCCGACCCTGGACGAGGCCGCCCAAGAGCCGCTGATCTCCTTGCAGGACGCTTTCGATTCGTTCGAGGTAGGCATGAAATCGACGACGCGCGATGTCCTTCTCGTCGGCCTGTCCGTCGTGTCCCCAATATCGTCGGAGTGAAACGATCGGAACATCGTTCCTCGTATCGAAGCGCCAGAACAGCACCTCTGGTCGATCGGTTTTCGTATCGATGCCCAGACGCGTCTCGAAGAACTCGATCGTTCGCCAAGGACGGCCACGGCTCGTCCCGAAGTACTCGACCATGTGACGAGACGGCTGAGCACCGATCGCCGGGAACGAGGCCCTGGCGAACGCCTGCAGGCCCACGGGTGAAGAGAACGCACTTCCGACTCCTTCAGAGTCGAGCGCTTCTTCGCGCGCCTCCTCCTCGGCCACATCGATTTCTTCCAGCCACGCCAACCAGTCCGTCAGGTATGGATGAGAACCCCTGTGCGCGCGCATCGCGCTGAGGACGGCGTCACGTTCGACTAAGACGAACTCCTCCGGCCGACCTGTGTGATCACCCTCGTGGACCCATCCAGTCTTGAAGTAGATGCAGACTAGATCGGTCTCCTCGTCGGTCGCGAACTTCCTGCCTGCGTCGAGCGCCCGGTCCAGCTGATTCGAGTGGTGCGAAGTGTTTGTCTTGTCCTCGATCACGAGATGGACTGATTTACGACCTTCGAAATCGAAGTCGGCCAGGATATCCGCGTGTCCGGTCTGCCTCGAGAGGTCCCTGAGAACAGCCTGAACCGCCCCGGGAATCCCGGAGACTCGGTTAGTTGAGTCCGGCCTTCTCGGCCGGACTCAACTAACCGAGCCTCCGGCAAACCCGGGGCGGTTCACGTCTCTATGGGTTTGGCATTCCTGCCTCCGAAGAACTCGATCCCCGGCCCACCGATTGGCTTCCGAGTCGTTGACAGCAGTCAAGCCGACTCGATCGTCGTAGATGCGAAGTAGTGCGTCGGCTGCCTGCCGCGCATTCTCAGGCACGAAGTCAGCGCGAGGCTCCGCCCTCTGACGGTTAAGATTGAGTAGGACGAATTCGACACAAGCGACCTTCGCATCGATGCAGTCTATTAGGCGCTTGTCGTAGCGGGCACCCGGCAAACGCATTACCGAGACCCCTTTGCTCCGCTACTCCGAGTCAAAGGCTAGGGAGGTTTCCGCTGGCGCAGCTCGATTGAGACCTCTCCATACACGGTGATTTATTCCGACTTCGCTCAGGCGGAGTGGCCGGATCGAACGGACGAAACCGCGCGATTTTCCGCGAGTGGCCTCGCACCGTGGCGAGCAGTCTCTGCTCGAGCCACCTCAGTGGCGGTGGGGGGAGTCGGGAGCGAACTCGTCTCCAAGAGTGATTCCCTGATCGACAGGGAAAATACAGGGATTGTCGCCGATTCCGGCGGTCGCAGAGACCGAACCAGCAGAGATTCCACCGCGGATCCAGCCGGTTGGAAACGAATTCCCTATGGGCTCGAACAGGGAAGCCTTTCGTGCGAACAGGGAATCTCCACAGCGCAACAGGGAAAATCGCCTCCCTGTTCAGCACACCCATGGCTCCGATCGCTTCGGCTAGTCGCCAGTCGGATCGCGTCCGAAGAAGAACTCCACCTCGAGCAACTCGAGGTCCGGCGCGCCTTCATGGAAGCTTGCGGGGTAGACGAAACCCTTCGTGAGCTCCGTGATGGCGATCTCGTCCCACACGCCCTGCGGCTCCGATTTCTTGACCCAGATAGCGCTCGGCATTCCCTCCCGCGTGAGCGCGAAGCGAAGGAGGACGCGGCCGGCGGGCGCCCCACTCCGTTCGAGGGCGTTGCGCTCGAGGGAGAATGTCTCGGCGCGGATCGGCTGGGGATCCTCGGGGCGCGTGCGCGCGCGCTCGGGCTTCGCGGATGGCCGCTCCATCGCCGCGAGTTCCTCGAGACTCTCGACGCTGGCCTGCTCGAGCGCCTCTCTCGCCCGCGCGAGCCCCTCGTTGGCGGCGATCGCCAGGAAAGCGACTCGACCGGGGTCGACAACGCTTCGGCGCCGCAGATCGAAGGAATCGACGGCCAGGCCCCTGATACCAAAGGCGTACATCGCGTCGATCTGACCCTGTTCGGCGGCGGCGCGGATCCACCGTTGGCTCTCGGCCTCGAGCTCGTACTTCGGTCGCGTTCCGTGGCTGCTCATAGGCAGCATGAGGCCGTAGAGGTACTGGCCGGTCGCGAACCCGGCGTCGGCGGACCGAAATAGGTGGTTCATCGCCAGCTTCATCTGACGCAGCTTCTCCCCCGAGAGCGCGGAGCGCTCGGGGAACAGAATAGACTTCTGCAGGGCGTCGAAGCCGACGACCCCGTAGATGATCGCGTGACCGTACTGGGCGTGTCCGGCGGGCGTGGTGGGCCCCGCCTCGGCGCAAAGGGCCAGCACCTTCGAGTGACTTCCGGGCGCCAGGATCCGGTCGCAGTCGTTGGCGTGGGCGGCACACGGGAGGCCCAGAACCAAAGCGACCCATGCGGCAATGCCTCGTCGCGTCAACCTCGTCTCGCGTCTCTTCGTCATGCTCCGACCATTCCTCGCGCGCGGTGGCGCGTCGAGGTGTCAGCCTATCCGATCGTATCACAGCCCCGAGATACGGCGGGACCCAGCCGATCATTGCTGAGCTGAGTAGACAACAGAAAAGTTCCAGACACTTCGGACGCGTGAATCGAGTCGAGCGTCCGAAGGGGCTTCATCAATTCAACGAACCCCCACGCGCGAAGCGTCGCCCTCGAAAGGGATTCGAAACGTCGTTGCGTCTTCGCTCATCGGGCCGTCTCCGCGACCACCTGATCGACCGCCCGCGTGATCGCACGCTCGATGATTCCTGCCACGCGCTTGTCGCGAATGCCCTCGAAGCGTTCGAGCGGCTGTGCGTAGACTGCCCGGCTCACCAAGCGCTCTCCGTCGATGTTCATCTCGAGTGTCACCACCGCAGCCGGATCGTAGTTCGCGTTGTCGGACAAGCTGAACCCGCCGGGCATCGTCTCGTCCGCGACGCAGGAACTGCCGGAGAGCATCCCCGCGATCCAGTTCGGACCGTGCGTCGAATTCGCGCTGGTGACACCATGACGCATCACTGTCTGCAAATTGAGGAAGACATCGAAACGAACCAGCTCGACCCGATCGACTCCGATGGTCGCGTGATCGAGTCGGGATTCGAGGTAGCGCAAGCGGCTTGGAACCAGGTTGCCTTCTCCGATTCGATAGACGGCGTAGCCGCAGTTCATTCCACCAACGGAGAGCACCTCCGTCTCAGCGAGAACACCCTCCGAATTGCGGGAATCCGTAAGCGATGCTCCCGGCGTCGTGTCATCGATGGGATAGTTCATTTCGTACGCGACGTTGACGCACCCCAGAAGATCAACCGCCACGACGAAAGACGACACGATCACGAGCCATCGAGAGCCTCGCCGGACGCTTCCGCGCGGAACGCACCCTTCACGAATCACAACCGTTCTACCCGTACCAGTCCATCATTGCGTTGAGTCCCGGATTGAGCAGCTCCCTGTGGAGATTCGTCAGAATGGCTCCATGGCTGGCCGAGTGGAATACGATCTCGAATCCCACAGGGTCAACCATTTGCAGTTCGTATCCCCACCCGAAGCCGGACGAGTGTGCCAGGAATATCCGAAGCTCGAGGGCGTCATGGGCGCCACGAGGAGCGCGATGGCCGCGTAGAATTTGATCGAAGCAACCCAGGTCTGCCAGCACTTCGTCCATGTACGCGTCGACCCACGCTAGTACGCCTCGTGATGCATTGAAGACGAAGAGCCGCTCGCGCTTCGATAGAGCGACAGATTCCGCGCGCACGATGCGCACCTTCGCCCTCACGCCCGTCGGATAATGGAGCGTGTCCGGATGCCGTTCATACGGGATCACGCGCGGACCGCAGGCAATACCGACCGCGCCAACGACTAGCAGACAGGCGAATGCGCAAGCGGCGCGTTCCAGGCGCTGCGAAGTTCGCCGAGCTGCGAGCTCCGAAGACACATGCGACCTGTCGAATCCGCTCCCGAAGATCACGAGAAAACTCCGACGCGCAACGTGACTCTTCCCGCGAAGCGAGCCCCGCGTCACGCTTCATCCATAGGAAAGATAGTTCGCGGACTTGCGGCAGGCGGGCCTTGCCGCGACCAGAATAGTACCCATCCCGAGGAGCTGTTTGACGAATCGTCCCATCGACCGCCCCATCCAAGTCTTGGATCCGCCTGGGTTGAAGTGCCGACGCGTTCGCTCTGCATACGGCCGACCCACGGAGGTGCGGACTTTATGGAGCCTTCGCAAGTCTCCCTCCAAGACTAGATTGACGCGCGACATGTCGCCTATCTTCGAGGGGTTAGTTGCTCGGCGCATGATCTCGTGTCGCTCGATTCTCAGTGACCATGGTGCCGACCAAAGCATTCGAGGAGAACGTAATGAGCCAACGCTGGCAGCTCGCTCGGTCGGGCGTCGGTAGAGCTGCTCTGCTCGTAGTTGGATTCGTTGTCTTGTCTGGCTGCCCAGCGGCCCGCGGGCCGGCTTTCGCCGAGGTTCAGCCGAACGTTGGGGAGAACAAAGTACTTCTTTATGTATTCCGGACAGGCCCCTTCCTGTTCAACGTGGACCTCGAGATTGGAGACAAGAAGATTCTCCGATTCAAGAGGCGATCGTTTACATGGCTCGCGCTTGACCCGGGAGTTTATGAGATTCGAGTTCCTGGAGATCTGGGCGGTCGTGTGGGCTTCAAATGCGAACAGCGGCTGTCGCTGGAGTCGCGGGTCGTGTACCTCGAATTCGAGGTGCTCGGAAACGGGGCAGGGTGCGCACTCGTGTCTGCTTCAGTCGCGAGAGCGCTAATGTCGGATCATCGTTTCCTCGAGCCGCTGACACGAGATCATGCCCCGTCGATTCCGTTGCCCGCGGCAAGTGGGGGCCGATGATGGACAGCGTTCGCGTGCTCTTCGCTGTCGTCCTAGCGGCGGGGATGGCGGTGGGCTGTGCTGGCACTCCCGATTCCCTGACTCGAACCAGACGTTTCGAATGGCACGGTGCCGCCGGGCAGCCCCGTTCTGAGGTCGCAGTACTGCGAATTGAGGGAGGAGTGAAGCGAATCGAAAGCGTCGAGATTCCCGCCGATGTCGGCTACGTCGTTCTTCCTCCCGCCGTTTACGGGGTAAGGGTCGAAGAGAGTCTCGGTCAGGGCCACCTAAAGCACACGGTCTTTTTCGACGCGAGGCCAGGGCGGACGTACTCGATTCGTCGCAACTGGGACCGAGGCATTTTGGCTGGGCCCTCGGAGACGAAAGCCTACGACGATACGAGCGATCCGGAGCGACATATTACAGCAGAAGCACTCGTTGGAATTCCATTGTTCGTCCCCTTGGCGGCGACTGCGAACGATGCAGTGCTGGAGCCGATGTAACGCAAGGGCTTTTGGGCGGAGCTCTGGCCGTCCGGAGTGCAGGAGTAAAATGTGCGGCGTTTCCGTGCCCTCGTACAACCGAATCCGCTTGTCATTGTGGCCGCAGCTTTCTGCGCATTCGGATGTGCTGGAGCAACAATCGGACCCGCATCGTCGACGCTTTCCCCGATCGGCGAGGTGCCACAGGCGCGCCGGGATACGATTGGCGTTGCGATTCTGGGCCAACGTGAGTTTCGAACGAACGTCCTCGTGTTGATGTCGTCGGAAACTGATGCACGCGGCGCAGCTCTTCGTCTGCAGCGCTCGCTTACGGCATCGCACGCCACGCCGGTCGAATTTGACGAGGCAGGTGGCGGCAGAGTGTTCTTCTTCGATATCGATACGCCGCTGCAGACGTCGAGCGGCCTCCGCATCGTTCTCCAGTCGTTCTTCGTTGACGATTCGGCCCAGTCGCTGATCAGGCAAATCGCGCCCAGAATGCACGTTCTGCTTGCGGTCGGCGACGTCGAGCCCCTCGCCGCTCTCGAAGCGTCGAGCGCGCAACCCCACGCGTTCGCTGTGACACCCGACGCGCTCCGAGCAGCCATTCACGAAGTCGGGGCGTACGTCGCTGACGGTGCTGGATCCCTCTGACATTAGAGGGCTGCCGCCGAGCGTGCTGCGCGCATGCTGCTTCCCCCGTGGCAGGGCGAAACGGCATCCATCTGCTTCCAAGATTTTGTGGCTCGCGCTAGTAGTCGCTTCCGCGACTGGTTTGAGCAGACCATCGACGCGTTGAGCAGGTCGAGAACAGGGAACCGAGGCTCCCTGTACCTGACTTTGCGCGCGAACTCCGTCGAGATCGCCGTCGCGTGAAGGTTCAGGAATGGCCGCACCGTTGGAACAACCGCACGAGCCGCTCGCCTAGATTCTGAGCGCGGCAATCGTAGTCGCAAGGAGCGCCACGCGGGACCAGACGCGGAGCGTCGGTACTCCCGAGGCATGCCCTCGCCCGCGAGTCTCGTTGCGCCCAGGAACGCGGAGATTCTCCAACATGGCAATCATCGTCTTCTCGTCCGCGCGAGGCCGGCGAGGCCCAGCAGGACGAGCAGACCCGTTCCGGGCTCGGGAACGATCGTCGAGTGAATCTCAGTGATCTCACCGAGGTTCAAGAGGGTCAGGATGCCGGAATCCACCATTCGATACTCGAGCCTCGACCGATCGAACGCAATTTCGTCGAGGTCGGTGGGCATCGCACCAAGCTGGAGGAACGAAGCTGAGGTGTCGGCGAGGGAAACCGTCAACCCGTCCCAAACAAACTGAACTAGATCCTGGCGCGAGTACCCGCCCGTCTCCGGATCGAACTCGTAGAGCCCATCACCCGTCAGAAAGTCGGGTGTCCCATTGAGCAGAATCCGCCGACCGGCTGGACCCGGAATAGTCGGCGTCGCCGGTCGTTCGTAGCCATCGAACAGGGTTCCGTCGATCAGAATGCTGAAGTCGACGGGGGGCGTCACGAACTCGAACCCGAGTGTTGCGGGGTCTCGGGTGAAGGTCTCCAAGTACTGAGTTCGAATGGCATCCGGTCCGAGGATACCGCCAGGGGGAGGCAACGTACTTGCCCTCGGATCGAGGTCCGTCGAATGCTCGACGACAATCTCGAACTGTGAGCCAACGGCCGCGGCCAGAGGCGAGTCCGGCCCCGCATCGGCGACTGTGCCCAGGAACGAATGCCGCACGACTTGTGCAGTCGATGTCGCGGGGGCGAGTGCGGAGACGAGGAGCGGGATAAGCAGGAAGGTCAGTCGGGGCACTTGGGCTCAGCTCCCAATCAGGCAGGTGCTCTGTAGGCTTCCATCGGGATGGGCTTCTGCAAGACAAGTGGCTCTTCTCACCCGTATGTGGCGCAGCAAAGCGAACGATCGATCCACGCATCGAGATACTGCGCTATCGGGAGCCGCTGCTTGCTAGGCACGACTGACGTTCTGCCCGTTCATCCCTTCGGGTCGAGAACCGTCGAGCGGAAGTGGTCGATGCAGTACTCTGCCGCGACTGCGAGCTCTTGCTTGAGTCCTGCAGCACCGTTCTCTACGAGTTCCTCGTGAGTCGGCGCATCATCCGTGTACTCCGGAACTCGCGAACAGAACCCCTCGGCCAGTAGCTGCTGGGATCGGGTATCGACAAGACGAAGTTTCGCCGCGTATATCACGCGATAGCGTGCCCAGTTGGCGGGAAAGTAGATGTAGTTCCAGTTCGTCGTTTGAACATCGACGACGATATCGGCGGAAGAGTAGGTATCCGCAATCTCCTCGACACTTGCTCCGTCGACCCTGCGACCACCGTTCGGCGAGACGACCGCTCCGTACTCGCGTGACAATCGAACCGCAAGCGCGTCCGCGATCTCATGCGCTGGATCTTGAATATCGTTCTCCTCGACGAGTTGGTTTCCGGCTGCGATCATCGCGAACGCACCGACCATCGCGAAGGTTGCCTTGCCTGCAGTTTGCGCCGCGAAGTCAGGACGATCGCGAAGTGTCGTCGTCACCGTGCTGCCATTCACTCGGGCAGCGCTGTCCGGTTCGAGGGGAACCGTCCGTGTGCTCACGCATCCTGATAACAGCGACAGTCCCGCGACGAGTGCTACCGCTCTAGCGATCGTACTAGATACCCCTCCTCTGCTGGCAAGCCCGACACACTCCATCTCAGCCCCACAGACGCATTCAGCGCTTCCCCGCCTCCGAGACGGCTCACCTAGACATCGGCTCATTCGAACGCCCCACGTCTACTCGCGGCCAGCCCACACAATCCCGCTCCGAGGAGCAGGGCCGTGGTCGGCTCTGGAACTGTCGTCAGGTTGTAAGTGAATACGGTCGTCGTGTTGGGAATGACGGCCGATGCCTGAAAGGTCGTCTCCCCGCCCAGCGTGAGATCGAATACGATCGAAGAGGGAAGATCGGTCAGTGTCGTGAAGGGCGATGGGAATGTGCCGTTGGAGCTAACGAACGGACAGCCTTCGACGGCGCCACCATTCTCCACGCAGTCGATCGCCCGAAACTGACCGGCGGGTGCGCTCAACGTGCCGGCGCCGAAGCCTCCGGTGAAGATCGCTTCGGCGTTCTGTACGGTGTTCGTGAAAGACGTCACGGCATTGGCGCGGTATTGAATCGTGAGGATACCGGCGTCGTCTAGCGTGGCGGTTCCGCCGAGCCCGAAGCCACCCGGATCGTTGCCGGCGTCGGCATTCACTGTTCCAGGCGCGATGCCCGAGATATCGCCTGTGAGCACGACATCGAACTGGGCGATTGTTGCGCCCTGTGCAGCTCCGACGAAAACGAGCGCGAACGCGAAGGGCATGAGAGAATGAACACGAATGATCGAGAGCAGCATTGGACAGCATCCTTACAGCAATAGTCGTGGGCTATATCGCTCCGCTCCATCGTGGGCGATGAGCGAAATCGAGAATCCGTGCTTCGAGTTCCGAGCGAGGCTCGGCCCCGACGTTCCGGACTCACGACCAGAGCAGGCTACCGTCCGCGGCGGCTGAATGTTTTACCGATCATCCCATCGATGATCTCAGCGAAGCGCGAACTCCGACGAATCTGAAACGGGGCCGCAATCGCGACGCAACTCTCGTCCGCAGAGGTTCACCGATCGAGAGTCAGGTGGACCGGAGATCGATCCTCACTACTGTAGGCGTCTGGGCTCTGAATGACCGTCAGGGAGCCCAGCGAACGGGTCGTCGCTTTCGCTTGCGCCATGAAGCCTTCTCACCCTTCGAGACGACTGGCATCCAAAACTCGTCCGGCTCTCCGCGAGCCGCGCCCATTGACCTGAGCTGAACACCCTGCGCGTCGTACTCGAACTCCGAATACGGCAGCCAATCCTGGAACGCAAAGACGACCGTCTGGGTATACAGCGTTCGCGGTCCCGAATGCCGAAACACAGCGAACCGCGCCGGAGGAGTCCGTTTGACGGTCAGCCCATCGGGGACTTCTCGTGGCAGGGATTCGACGCGCACGCCGGCCAGAGTGAGCATCTCGTCACCCCGGCGCTGGTCCTCGCTTGCGGCCGGATAGGTCAGGCTAAACCTCGGTCCTCGGGCGAGCTCACCAGCGACAGAGTCGAATCGCTCCCACGCCGACGGAATCACTTCCTTCACGTTCGTGCCGTCGGACATCGCCCAGATGAAGGGGGCAACGACGCCAATGAACATCTCTTCGCCGCGGTGATCGAGGCGCGGCACTCGCGATTCCGGATTGAGGCGCATCTCGAGGCGCGCTCGCGTCAGCCGAGGCTCCATCAGATCCGAGAATCGATCTGCTTCTTCCCGGAAGGTCGCAGGGGCTACTCCAAAGTGTGCGCGAAAGGCGCGCGTGTAGGCCGCCTGCGACTTGAATCCGACGTCGATCGCGATCTCGAGCATCTTCTGATCGGTCGACAGCAGCCTGTCCATCGACAGGCAGAGCCGCCGTCGCTGGCAGTAGCTACCAACCGATTGGCCCACCAGGTTGGAGAAGAGTCGCTGAAGGTGGGTTCTTGACACGTCGCACGCATTGGCGATGTCGACGACGCGCGGTGAATCAAGGAGGTGATCTTCGATGTAGTCGAGCGCGCGCTCGATCAAGTCCAGCTGGTGTGAATTCGTTTCGTCACTCATCGTAACCTGGTTGGCCGAGTCTTCGCGGAAGCTCGGACCGACTCTCAACGGGGCGAAGATTCGCCCGATTGTCGACAGACGTTGCGAGCTCGTGGCAGTCAGCGGTCACCGCGGCCTCTGACCACCGCGGCGCGTCAATCATGACGTCAAGGACTCGCAATGCAACCCGCCTCGCCCAACCACCAGCCAAGGCTTGGTCACTCTCGGACCGCTAGATCCGTTGCGGGCGTGCGCCGAAACGCCAGGCGGCGAGGATGAAGACTGCAATCGGGGCCTGAAACATCTGGAACGCGATGCTCGGCATCATCGCTTCGAATCCGATCGAGGATCGAGCGATCGCGATTGCCAAGAGTCCATTCTTGGCTACCAGCTCGACTGCGATCGTCGCCGTGTCGATCCCGGAGACGCCGCTGGCTCGACAGACCACGACTCCCAGAAGACCAGCCACCGTGGCCAGCCAGAACGCCGGGACCACGCTGGCAGAGAAGCTACCGATCGGGAGTGGTCGACCCTGAAAGTCCATCATCATCGCGACGATGATGGCGACGAGACTCCATTTCGAGAGTCTCCGCGAGACTGCTTCGGGATCGCCTGCTCGTTCTCTCCATGCGATTCCGCAGCACATCGGTAAGATGGTGAGGAGTCCGAGCTCGAGCGCGGTCGATACGATGGGCAGATTGACTGCGGCCCCTTCGCCACCGTGTAGCCACGAGTAGGCCGAAACCCAGACGGGAACAGTGCCCAGCGTGAACAGGGTCGCAATGCCGGTCAGCGAGACCGACAGCGCGGTCGATCCACCCGCGAAGAAGACCAGCAGGTTCGAGATGAGCCCCCCTGGACAAGCCGCCAGAACGACCAGCCCCGCGCCGACGTCTGAAGTCAGCCCGAAGGCGAGCGCGAGTCCGATTCCCACCAACGGGGTGACCAAGAGCTGCATTGCGGTGCCAAGTACAATGGAGCGCCGCTCCGAGGCAATCCGTCGAAAGTCATCGATGGACAGCGTCAATCCGATCGCGAACATCATCACGAAGATGGAAACCGGGAGAAGAATCTCGCTCATCAGAGACAGCATCTCGGTGCCACTCCTAGCTGGCGGAGGCGCGGGCCGTGACCTGGCCGTCGCTTGTCTCCTCTAGAACCCCGTTGGGATGGACGGCCAGCGGATCGCCAACGCGAAATCTCTCACGCACCACATTAAGCGGAACGGGGAGCAGCTCTTCGTAGGGGGCGAGGATGAGGCTCGCCGCCCGACGACCTCGACGATACGCCGTCCAGAGGAACCGGCGGACGGGCCAGTTCCGGTGGAACAACATCAGGACCGTGAGAAGTCGAAGTCCAGGTCCCGCGACCCCCTGCCCCCGCGTGAACAGCAGGACCGCGTTCTCACCGATCGGATCGGTCCCGTACCCGGTGATGACGTGCCAGAGGTCGTGAGAGACCGATTGGCGTTTGGCGAACCAACTACGCAGCGGATCGAGAGAGCCCTGAATCTCCTGCCGCCTCTCCGCCATCTCCATCAAAGACTTCGCCGTGATTCCGTTCCGGTCGGCGTACGCCTGGAACTCGCGGCCGAGGCTGCCGGCGGGGAGCGATTCGAGGAGATCGCGATCGTCGAGCAGCCGTGGTAGGTCGGGACGCTCCCGCAGCAGGCGCATCCCTTCGGCGCTGGCAGAGAATTCCTGGAAGGGTCGGTCCCCATCGAAGTAGCCGCCGAGGGCCTCGACCATCTCCATCCCGAGCTCGGTCTTCGTGGGATCCTCTCGCATCTGCTTGAGCAGATCGAAGGCGTGACGCCAGTCGCGGGTGGCTTGGGGCGGAGGCACGGTCCCGACGATTTCGGCGATTTCGGTGCTAGAGAGTGATGATGCCTGGGGTGTCGTCGCGCTCATGGCTGCTCCTGTCTACCGATAGGTGACAGCAGGATTCGCCAGCTGGCGTCGAAAGTCTCTATGGTTTCCTTACGCTTTTATGGAGATTTGGAATCGCCGAAACCCATTGATTTATCGAGAGGTTTCGCGTGCCCACGGGAGTGCCGCCGAAACGACCGGCAGGCACTCGAGCGTCTCAGCCAGCCTCCAGGCAGAGTTCGCGGCGTCTACGGCTCTGCCCTCGTCTGACGTGGCGTGCCACACGTTTGCCAGTCTGATCCTCGACCTGAGCGCTGCGGGCCGCGCTCCGATCGCGTCCTCCCAAGCGACGGCCGCTTCGAGTCGATCCGCGGCTTCTCGGGACCGTCCGAGCACACCCACGAGTGCGCCGATCGCGGAGCCGACCGTGCCGTTGGTGGCCGGAATGAGGTCGTGGGTGAAGACGAGTGCCTCGTACGGCCGCAGCTGATCGATCAGGAGCTGCGCGACATCCACGTCGCGTAGCTCGACTGCAACTTCAGCGAGAAGCGAGAGTGTGATCAGCCAGTGCTCGTCGTGCTCGAGTTCCTCGATCCTCGAGGTGATCGCGCTCAGTCCCGCTCGCGCCTCGTCGACGCGTCCCGACCGAGCCAGGATCGATAGTGATCCGGCCTTGATGATCTGGGCACTCCCGTGAAGCGGCGTCTGCTCGATTAGCTCGCGAAACGATCGCTCGTATTCACCCGGCTCGCTCGGCTCACCCACGGCGGCACGTAGCCAGTAGCGCGCACCGTCAATCAGCGATTCGGCTCGTTGATTGCCAAGACGGCAGCGCTCTGCGCTCTTGTCGAGATACTCTCGCGCGAGCTTGAAGCGGCCGCAGTTCATCGCGAACGTGCTTTGCTGGAGGAAAGCGAGGAACTGAAAGACCGGCTGTCGCAGCTCATCGGCCAGACGCTCGAACGCCGATACATGAGATGCCATCTCTCCGAGCTGACCGATCATGAGATTGGCCCCGATCAGGACTTCGTGCCCGAGCAGAACGAGCTCTGAGCTTCCCAACCGTCTACCGCTCCGAATCGCTTCCTGCCCGAGATCGATTCGCTCCCTTGGCTGATCGGGTCCGAGTAGCGCCCAGTACCGCGCCGTGAGCACGTCGAAGAGCACGGTCGCGTCATCCTGGTCAAACGGCTCCGAGGTTGCGGCGTCGACCAATCGACGCCGTTCGCGCAGCGAGAAGCAGTGAGGTTCAGTGAAGACCAGTCGCGAGCACACACGGGCTTTCCACGACGGGAATCGGTCGCCAAGGCGATCGAGCGACTCCTCGAGCAGGTCTCCTAGGTCGGACTCGATTGCGAGCCCCAGATAGCGGTACCCGCGAATTCCGATCGCTGCGCGAGCGAAGAGATCATTTCGCTCGCACCGCCGCGCGATCTCGCATGCGGTCCGAAACCGCGCTCGCGCCGACTCGTGCTGACCCGAGACCCAGCGCGCCTCCGCCTCCCCAAGGAGCAACTCACAATGCCGGGCTTCGTCATCACGACCGAACAGCTCGAAGGCGCGAACAGCGCGAGCGTGATGGTCAACCGCTTCAGCATACGCGCATTGGTCGAGCGCCTGATGGGCTGCACGCAGGCTCACTTCAACGGATCGCTCGGCGCCCGCCTCAACGGCACACTCGAAGAGGTGGTAGGACAGTTCGCCCAGCTGGCGGGATGCGTTTTCGCCATATAGCCGCTCAATAGCTTCGGCGGCCGATCGGTGCGCCCGAACCTTCTCGGCGGCCGTGAGCTCTTCATAGAGTGTCTGCTGCACGAGCGCGTGAGAGAACCGGAATCGCTCCCGCTCGTCGAGCCCCTCGATGACGCCGAACTCGAGCCCCTCCTGGAGCCACTCGAGGTACGACCCGTGGCTCTCGGACCGGATCTCAGCAAGGAGGCGGGCGTCGAACTCACGGCCCAGAACGGAGGCATCCCGGAGAATCGCGACACTTTGCTCGGACATCGTCTCGAGTCGCCGACCGACGGCGTCCCGTACGCCTTGCGGCAGGATCAGACCGGCCTGCTCCGCGTCCTGCAGCGCCTCCGTGTCGTGCGCGAGGATGCGCGCGATCTCCTGCACGAAGAACGGGTTGCCTCGCGTCACATCCGCCACGGTCAGGGCGACGCCATCAGAGATGGGTCGATCCACGACTCGCTCGACGATCTGTCTAACCTCAGACTCCGCGAGGCCGCGCAAGGAGACACGATCGCAATGCGCGAGACGGGCCAGATCTCCCAGTACCGACCGAAGGGGATGGCCGCGCCGCACGTCCGTGTCCCTGTACGTCCCGACCAGACAGATTGCATGGTCTCGGATCTGTCGAGCGAGGAACCCGAAGAGCTCCACTGAATCTCGGTCCGCCCAGTGAAGATCATCAACGACGACAAGAAGCGGCGTCCGGCGTGAGATTCGTGCGAGAAGTCGCGACAGCGCATCGAAGAGCCGAAATCTCGACTGCTCTCCTGGAGCACGTTCCGTACGATCGGCAGGTCCCGATCGCGCTGCCATTTCGGGCATGAGCGACGCGAGATCCTCAACCTCGCTGGGCGACAACGTCGCGCCGTCCTCATTCGCGCGGTCGCCGGACACCGAACGGAGGATCTGCACGAAGGGCCAATACGGAGGCGAGCCTTCCCACTCGAAGCAGCGGCCGATATGGACGTCGGCGCGATTGGAGGAGCGTGCGATCTGATATTCGACCGTCGCCGTCTTTCCGATACCCGGCTCGCCGAGAAGCAAGACGACTCGCCCACGATTTGCGATCGCCTCCGACAAGGACTTGTCGAGCTGAGCAAGTGCGTCGTCGCGGCCCACGAGCGGCTCGGGCGCGGAATCAGCAGGCTGCGGGGCCACCGTGTCTTCGCGGTCGACCTCGACAACGTCCGCGACGAATCGGTAGCCGCGACCGTGGACCGTCTTGATGATTCGCTGTGCCGAGCGGTCATCGCCCAATGCCTGGCGAGCGAGAGTCACACATCGGGGCACGACTGACTCGTTGACGACCTCGCCCGACCAGACGGAATCGAGTAGCTCGACCTTCGACACGACGCGGTCCCGATGCTCGACGAGCACGCGCAGGACATCGAAGACCTTGGGTTCGACGGGACACCGCTCCCCATCTCTACGAAGCTCGAAGACGTCTGTGTCGATCGCGTATTCGCCGAAGGTCCAGATCACGGTCAGATCATAGCTGCAGAGGTTTTCTGCCCGCGGGGCGCGACAGACGGCGCTTACGCCGGTGGTGGCGCCAATACGGCCGACGCCACCCGACAAGGCAATCGTTGACGAGAGCTGCACGATGCCCGATGGTCCGCCGCTTTGTTGACTCCGACGGAGGGGCATCGATGCACTGTGAACCGAAGCGACTCTACGACTACCTGTTCTCGGGCAATGGATACAAGATCCGTCTCGCGCTCGCTCAGCTCGGGATCCCCTCCGAATACGAGTTTCTGGATATCCTCGCGGGTGACACGCGCACGGAGGAGTTCCTCGCCAAGAATCCGAGCGGTGAGATCCCCGTCCTCGAACTCAGCGACGGCACGACGTTGGTCGAGTCCAACTCGATCCTCTGCTGGCTGACCGAGTCCACTTTTCTGATGCCCGAAGATCGATTGGAGCGAGCCCATGTGCTTCGGTGGATGTTCTTCGAGCAGAGCAACATCGACCGCGTGATCGGCCGAGCCCGGTTCTGCCGCACGTTTCCGGATGCGGTGAAGGGCTTCGCGACGGAGCGCGATTTCGGGTTGTGGCTGGGCTTTGGTAGCCGGGCGCTCGGCGTGCTCGACCAGCATCTCGCGACCCGCGATTTTCTAGTGGGCGACAGCTACACTGCAGCGGACATCTGCCTATTCGGTTACGTCCATTGTGCGAACGAAGGCGGCTTCGACCTCAGCCGATTCGAGGCGGTATCGCACTGGATCGAGCGGGTACGCAGTCAGCCTGCGCACATCGCGATTACTGCCCGACCATCCTAGGGTCTAAGCGAGTGATGGCGCCGCCGCCCATTGGCTTCGTGCGTCCGCTTTTGACTGCCTGCGTCGCGTTGCTTCATCCCTCGATTGGATCCAAAACGGCAGAGACCATTGGTCCAATCGGCACGGCGCGCTGACGTTTCGAGCCATCGCGGGTCGCATAGATCGCTGCATGCCT